>DDWS01000026.1 GCA_002347685.1 Syntrophaceae bacterium UBA2280 | reverse complement strand
TTCCTGGCGATCTTCCTTTGCATCATGAGGCTCTATCAGGAAGCCAGGCAACAAATGGGAAAACTTTAAACTTGTAACTTTAAACGTATAACCGCCGCTACTCAAAAAAAACATGATCTGTTTGATATGCCCCCTCAAGGCCTGCAATGCTTGAGGGGGCTTTTCTTTGCGTGACAGGCAGCTCGGACCGCGGCAATGGATCAACAGAAGGAATCCCGTCAATCGTCTTGCCGATAATATCCCTCCCATTTCTGATCAATCTGTTGCTGGATGCCGGCGATCTGATCGTCAGTGAGAACCCGGAAGCGGGACTGCGCACGGAAATACTCGCTCACCGGTACCAGTTTTCGTTTTTCCAGCAGCTTTTCGGAGGCGGCTGTCAATCTAAACTTGCCGTTGACGATTTCGTAGAGATCGTAATAACCGGTTTCAACGGCCAGCCTTCCGATCTTGATCCCGTATCGTGGGTCGTAGCCCCAGCCGGGCGGGCAGGGGATATGGATATGAAAGTACTTGGTACCCGGCAGGCTCAGACAGCTTTTGATCTTATCGTAGAGGTCCAGTGGGTAGGCTGCAGAACAAGCGGCCACGTAGCTCAGGTTGTGCGCCGCCATGATGGCCGGGATGTCCTTTTTTTGCTGAAGCTTTCCCTTAAAAGGCGTATTGGCGGTAATGGCTCCGATGGGCGTGGTGCCTGAACGCTGCACGCCGGTATTCATGTAGCCTTCGTTGTCGTAGCAGAAATAGATGAAATCGTCACCGCGCTCCGCCGCGCCCGACAATGCCTGCAGGCCGATGTCGCCGGTTCCGCCGTCGCCCGCCCAGGCGGCAACCGTGATATGATCACGGCCCTGGTCATTGAGGGCGGCCAGGATTCCGGTGGCGGCTGCGGCGGTGGACGCAAACGTGACATTCAGGCAGGGGAGCTTGGTCGAGGCCACCGGAAAAAGCCCCTGCAGTACAGTCAGGCAGCTTGGCGGGACCACAAGAATGGTGTCTTTCCCCAGGGCTTTGAGGCCCACGCGGTAGGCGATGGCCAGGCCGCAGCCGGTGCATGCCCGTGTTCCCGGATGGACGAATTCTTCGGCCGGTAGAGTTAAAATGGTTGTTTTGCCCTGCATGGAGATCTCCTATAGCTTAAGCCCGATCCAGACCGGCTCTTTGGAAATGGATCCTTGTATTGCCGCCCGGAGGGCCTGTGTTAAATGATCCGTGTGAATTTCTCGTCCACCGATTCCCAAAATATAATTTTGCACCGCGGGAAGGGCGCCCGTCCCTGCGAGGTGTTCATAGAGCGCGGATTTCAAATCCGAGGCCAGTGCCCCTTCATAACCATAGCTCAATGCCTTTTCAAAAACGATGACAGCCTTTTTTCCTTTCAGGGCGGAGGCGACGGCTTCATCCGGGAAAGGTCGATAGAAGCGAACCCCCAGAATACCCACCTTGATGCCTTCTTTTCTCAATGCGTCTACGGATACGCGTAGCTGATAGGTGAGCGATCCGAGTCCCACGGCGATATAGTCCGCGTCGCTTGTGCGGTAGGATTCGAGATACGGGTCGCCTTCCCTGCCGAAGATATCGCCAAAACGTTTTTCCGCCTCGGCGGCGACAGCCAGTGTTTTTCTGAGTTCTTCCTGCAGCAGGTAGCGGATTTCCATGTAGCCGTGGGCGAGTTCGCCTCGGACATCGACCCTGACATCCGGCAGGGTCACGGTATTGAGGCTGGCCGGTTCATCCGGATTCAGAGCATAGTCGGGCTTAAACGGCGGCAGGAACGCGTCGACTTTATCCTGATCCGGCAGGTCAAACGGCATGTAGGTGTGAGAAAGAATATATCCGTCATAGCAGACCATGATCGGGATGCTGACTTTTTCCGCAATCCAGTAGGCCTTGATCACGGTGTCAATGATCTGCTGGTGATCTGAGCAATATATCTGGATCCAGCCGGTGTCGCGCTGGGAGATCGAATCCTGCTGGTCGTTCCAGACATTCCAGGGGGCGCCGACCGCCCGGTTGACCACGCACATGACGATGGGCAGTCTCGCGCCCGACGCCCACTGAACCTGCTCGTGCATGTAGAGCAGCCCGTTGGCGCTGGTGGCGGTAAAAACCCTGGACCCGGCGGATGATGCGGCGATGCAGACCGCCAGGGCGGAATGTTCGCTTTCGACGGGAATGTATTCGGCCTTCATCTCGCCTGCTTCAACATACTCGGAGAGCCTTTCCGTCAGCGGCGTCTGCGGGGTGATGGGATAGGCCGCGATGACATTGACGCGACAGCGTCTAACACCGAGCGCGGCTGCAACGTTTCCGTTTTCGATCATGTGCATGATGAATCCTTATCTTCGTGTGAGAAGTCGGCCTCGTCCGCCATGGTGATGGCCCTGGTCGGACATTCCTCGGCGCAGATGCCGCAACCCTTGCAGTATTCCAGGTTGATCGTGGGCGGGATCGTCCGGGAGATCACAATTTCCGGACAGAACAGCCAACAGATGAAGCAGGCCTCTTTATTCCTTTTGCAGGGGATGCACAGGCTTTCATTCAGGACCGGCCTTTCCACCCGCCAGGAACCGGTTCGGCCACCGTCGCCCGGCCCGTGTTCACTGTGCGACGTTTTTCTTCGATACTTCCGGGTACCCATGTTCAACCTCCCGCCACCGTTCGTTCAAAGGCGATTTTGGCCGCCAGTGAATTCTTTTTAGGGCCTCTTGTGCGAAATTCCTCTTCAATGCCGCGAATCAGGATGTCGATTCCCAGCAGGTTTGTTGCTTTTTCCAGGGATCCGATAATCCCTGTGTTGACCATGCCGTGAGGAAGCCCGGCTTCGACGGATATGGCTGTAATGTCCGCGGTGGCCAGTTTGTAGTCCTTAAAATGGTAGAATTCAAAAGCCATCGGTGTGTTCAAAACGATAATCCCGCCGGGCTTGAGGCCGTGCGTGACGTCCGCCTCTTTGAGCAGCAGATGATCGAGGACGACGACGATATCCGGCGTTTCAATGGGGGATAAATCATAGATTTTCGTTCTGGATATTTTCAGTGACGTCATCACCGGTGCGCCCCGGCGCTCCGTGCCGAACGTCGGCGCCATGACCACGCCCGCGTAGCCGGAAACAAAAGCGGCGCCCGCCACAATTTTTGCCGCGGTGATCGCGCCCTGACCGCCCCGTCCGTGCCAGCGGATTTCAATGTAATCTTTGCTCATAAAAAACTCCAGTTTGTAGGCCATGGGCTCCGGAAAACCATTTTGTCCTTTACCTTGAACCTCTCTTTGCCTTGATTCTCGCTGCAATGAAGACGATCACCACAAGGACGAAGGACAGAATCAGGCCGAAAATGATAGCGGCCATGATCGTCGGGAATGTCGCGTTGGCCAAAAGATGTATCGGATTGAGGCTCGGATTTTCGACAATCCGCCCGAGTTTGCCTGAATATTTTTCGGGGACGTCCGGCAGTCCGTCTCCGGTTGTGTCCGGGAAAGACCGGACGTATTCGATGACGGCTTTCCACTGTTTGAGTTCCTGAATGCCGGGTTTCGTCGGGTTTACGTCTACCAGCGCCTCTGAGAGCTTTTCGATGGGCCGGCCGTTTTTATCTTTCGGTGCGATATCCAGGATGGAATAGGTGAAGCTTCCCACGATTTTTAAAAAGGTGGCATTGTAGATGTTTGCAGCCACACGGTAGAGTTGCCGGTTGGACTTGCTGTAGTCGAGCGTCTCGAAGCCCTCCTCTTCCGAGCCCATCTCGATGCCGGTGACGCGGTCGAAGACCATCCTGCGGGGATTGTACTCGAAGCGCAGGCCGGAGATCTGCAGGAAGTAGTCGTCGCTTTTCAGCGGCCGGACGCTCGTCAGGATTTCCAGCGCCCTTTTGAGCTCATAGCCGTACAGATAAAAACTGATCAGCGGGTATCCCATGGAGTCATCGACGCCGATGCCCAGTGGAATGGTGCGGAATAAATCGCCCACGGTGATCCTGCCGGTTTTTCCCGCGATCAGATCGTCACGGATGACGCCGTTGGATTCCACAGCCACCCGGACGATGCTTGCCGGATCGTTCGGGTCCGAATCAGCGGCGTTCACGGACCAGCGGATCGCGTCTGCCAGCAGATTGCCCAGCGGTGATTCTTCAGCCGTGTTCGTCAGATCCCATTTTGTATGCGTGATGACTTTGTCATAGGAAAGTTCCAGATCGGCCAGTACTTTCGCGTCGACTTGTTTTTTGAAATCATCAATCATCGCCTGGATCTTTTGATCTCCGGCAATGGCGCTGTTCACAACAACCGGTTTGTAGTCTTTCAGCGTGACGATGCCATCATTCCAGGCAATATCCAGAATGCCGACCTGCTGACCGTAGCACCAGGCCTGAACGATGATGGTGCCGTTGATGACGATCGGTGTGTCGAGCCGGGTGTGTGTATGGCCGCTGACAATCACATCGATACCGGGGACTTTTGCGGCCAGAATTGCATCTTCCGATTTTTTTGGATTATCCCGAAGTCCACCGTGGGACAGGCAGATGACGATGTCCGCCCTTTCTTTGTTGCGGAGCGCACCGACCATCATGCGAGCCGTTTCAACGGGATCGCGGAAGATCAGGGGTTTGGCGAAAGGCGACACTTCGACGGCGTCTTTGCCGATGATGCCGAAAATGCCGATTCTCAATCCGTCGCGTTCCAGTACGATGTAGGGCTTGATGCCGGCTTCTGAAAACGCGTCTTCGAGATCCGCCAATACGGGTTTGCTGCGGTCAAAAAACGCGCTTGCGAAAACGATTTGCGGCAGTCCGTCTTTGGCCTTGGCTGCCCGCAGGGTTTCCGCCAGCCCCGCGGGTTTGAGATCAAACTCGTGGTTGCCCAGCGTGACCGCATCATAGCCCATCGCGGCCAGCAGTCTAAGCTCAAACGCTTCTTCACGATTGAGCATATGAAACAAGGACCCCATGGTGAAGTCGCCTGCATCGACCACCAGGACCGGGTTGGATTTTTCCTTTTTGGTGTTGGCGATCAGCGTCGCGATGCGCGACCAGCCGCCCAGCGTCGCATCCGCGTTGACGCTGAAAGGCTGATAGTCGATTTCCGGTGCAAAGCCCTGGAAATGCGAATGCAGATCATTGGTATGAATAATCGTGATCAGCTTTTCGGCGGCTATGCTGGTGGTCGAAAATAAAAGCGCAATTAAAACAGCGGCAATTCTCAGATATTTCATGATTCCCCCCCCGGATGACAGTTATTCTCCTCTTCACACCTTTCGTCTGGTTGTTCACTATCATAATTTCCCCGTCCCGAAAAGTCTGTTGTGGGCAGCGCCGCTTCGATTTTTTCCAGCAGACCGCGAAGCGTGGTTTTGTCCAGCGCCGAGGCGGCCACCGCGTTGAAGCGGCGGCAAAGCGCGTTTAGCGCTTCCTTGTCTTCAAAACGATCCGCCTTGTTGAAAACCCGGATGGCGGGTTTCCCGGAAATGTCGAGATCGTCGAGGATGGTTTCCACCGCGGCGATCTGTTCTTCAAACCGGGGGTGGCTGATATCGATGACGTGCAAGAGCAGATCCGCTTCCTGAAGCTCGTCGAGCGTGGCGCGAAAAGCACTGAAGAGTTCCCGGGGCAGGTGGCGGATGAAGCCGACCGTGTCGGTGATGACAGCTTCTGTGTCCCGCGGAAAACGCAGCCTGGCGCTTTTCGTGTCGAGGGTGGCAAAGAGTTTGTCTTCCGCCACAGAGGCGCTCTTAGTCAGGGTATTGAGCAGGGTGGATTTCCCCGCATTGGTATATCCCACAATGGAGATGACCGGCAGGCCTGATTTTGTGCGCCTTCCCCGTCGCTGCCCTTGTGATTTCGTGATGCCTTTGAGGTCCTTTTCCAGCCGGTGGATGCGCTCGCGGATGCGGCGACGATCGATTTCCAGTTTGGTTTCGCCGGGTCCCACGCCACCGATGCCGCCGGCCAGACGTGACAGTGATAGGTCCTTGTGCGTCAGACGCGGCAAAAGATATTTGAGCTGAGCGAGTTCCACCTGAATTTTGCCTTCACGACTGTGGGCGCGCCTCGCGAAAATATCGAGGATCACCTGTGTGCGGTCGAGGATTTTAAGACCGGTGAAATCGCTGATGGACCGAACCTGCGCCGCGGTAAGTTCGTGGTCGAAGATCAGCAGATTCGCGCCGATTTGCGTAGCACGCAGATCGATGGCCGAAAGTCTGCCCCGGCCCACCAGATATTTCGGATCCGGCTGCGGGCGATACTGAATCTGAGCGTCAAAGACCTCGACGCCGCAGGTTTTCGCCAGTTGGCGCAGTTCGTCGAGGGATGCTTCAGCTTCGTCTGGCGAATGGCTTTCCACGCGCACGATAACGGCCTTTTCCGCCGCGTCGATCCGGCGGGTTTTTTGTTGCCTGGCGAATTCGTCTTCCAGCGCGCCGATGAAGGCCAGAAAGTTGACGGAAAGCCGGTGTGGTTCCAGGGGTTCGTGGATCAGCCAGTAGTCGCCCTGAGGATTTTCCGGAATCAGATGCGCCCAGGTGATTTTTCCCGGCGAGCCGTCGGGACGCACCTCAAGCGCGCCCGCCAGATCCAGCCTCAGGTGAGACATGTCCGTCAAGTCTTCTTCGGAGAGATCCTCGCCGGCCAGATGCGTGTGAATCAGGCGCAGACCTTTAAAGCGTGTGGAGGCCGCGCGGAATCGGTCGAGATCCGGAATGAAAATGCTCTTTTGGTCCCCGCAGATGACAAAATGGATTTCTCCTTTTCGCCCGATCAGCAGGCCGATCTGGCGGTTGATCGTAAAAGACAGCAAGGCCACCTCCCGCGCGAGATCATGGCTGATGATGTTTTCCGGAGGGGTGCCCCGCCGATAAAGGCGTTCGATGGATTTGATCTGAGCGGCGCCGAGTCCTGCTGTATGGCCGAATACTTTATTGATGTTGTGCGCCTTCCTTGCCTTTGACTACTTTGCCTTTACAGGCATTAGGAAGAAAACTTACCATACTTTTAAGGAATGTGTCAAAAAACAATTGTGCCTCAGAATTGAGGACGCATGATGCGAGGCGGTTTCCGGGTTCACAAAAATGGGATGGCGA
Organism: Syntrophaceae bacterium UBA2280; assembly: GCA_002347685.1. Lineage (GTDB taxonomy): Bacteria > Desulfobacterota > Syntrophia > Syntrophales > Smithellaceae > UBA8904. The sequence continues at coordinate 89,086 of DDWS01000026.1, read as the reverse complement.
AGAGGCTTTCAACAGGATGCCTTACTCATATCGAAGCACCCTGTTGAAATCTTTTATGAATGCCTGTCTGCCGGACGGATACCATCATGAGCAAACGGCGTCCTTCCGTAAAAAACAACTCGCGCGCCGTTTTGGATCAGCTTTTGTTTTTTGAGAACGTCTCCAGCAGCTTCACCACAAGAGAGATAATGCCCGCCACGGAAAACGAGATGATGATCGTTAACCCGTAGGTTAGTAAAGCCTCATTCCATCCAGTCATGTTGCTTCTCCTTTATTATCTGGCCAGCAGGCTGCAGAATATTCCGGCGATGATCGCCGTTGTGATCACGCCGCTGACATTCGCGCCGAGGGCGTCCGGCAGAATGATGGCGGTTCGGTTGGCTTTCGAAACCACCTTCTGCGCGACTTTGGAGGTGGTGGGCGTGCAGCTCACGCCCGCAATGCCGACGGCGGGGTTGAACTTGCCCCGCGTTACCACATACATGAAATACCCCCCGAAAATACCGCCGATACCCGAAATCAGAAGCGCCAGAATTCCCAAAAGCAGAAGCGGCAGCACTTTCGGATCCATGATGGTATTGACGTCGCAAAGCACGCCCAGCATCAGCCCCAGAAACATGGTCGACAGGTACAGGACCGGACCCTGAAGAAGATCAACGAACTCCTTCACGCCTGATTCCCGGATGACCACACCGAAAAACAAGGAAAAGATCAGCGGGGCGGCAACAGGCAGCAGAAACGACAGGAAAACACAGGCAACGACCGCGAAGAGCATTTTTTCGCCGGAGGTGATTTCCCTTTTTTTCCTGGCCGGCGGCGGTTTGATCGCGAGGAGTTTCTTCGGCACCATGGCCCGGATGAGATAGGGGTAGGCGCCGTAGGCGAACCCCAGGTAGAGATAGGCGATGATCGCAATCGGTACAAAGAGTTCGGGGGCCAGCCTCAGCGAGGTGAACAAGACCATCGGCCCGTCCGCCCCTCCAACTACGGCGATGGCGGCTGCCTGCTGCGGCGAGTAACCGAAAAGCTGGGCGACGGGGAACACGACAATCGTTCCCAGTTCTGCGAAAAGCGCGATGGTCATGCTCTGGAAAGGTTTGGCCATGACGTAGCCCACATCCAGCAGGGACCCGATGCCCATGAAAATCAGGCAGGCGATCAAACCGTTGCTGAAGGTGAACGTATAGATCGGCTGGAGCCAGTTGATCTGCAGCATCATCATGACTTCCGCGGCATTTTTCACGGCGTCCGCCGTGGCGCCGGCCTGCGCTTCCACAAAGAGCGTGCCCATGCCGCCGTGCAGATTCAAGGGATCGAAGAACATAATGGCCGCATTGACCGTCGCCATGCCCAATCCCATCGGAACCATCAGAAGCGGCTCCAGAATGCCTTTTTTACCCAGGTAGATCAAAAGAAATCCCAGGAAGATCAGACCGATACGAACGAAGGCGACAGTGGGGTTGTGTGAAAAGGATTCCGCAAGCGTCGCCACCCCCTGAAAAATGTTCACCAGTGAATCTATGGTCATTGATTGAGTCTCCTTATACATAGCATCGCAAAATACATTAATTGCGGTTATATGTATGAAATATTTATGATAAAGTAGTGTACTGTGCAATCACTATGCCATGAGTGAAATATTGAAACAAGCGTTAATTATATAGAGCCTTTTGGCACGATCCAGGGCATCGTGCTTTCTGAAAAGAGGTAACGATATATCGTAAAATAACCCCCATGTCGTATTTTATTACCCGGGTTGGGTTCATTCAGAAATAAGCGTCATAGGGAGGATGGGTAAAAACGGCTTCCAGGGAAGTCTTGGAATTGCGCCGATGATATGATAATGTGCTTCAAACCGGGTGGCGAAGAATCTGCTATCCGGTTGATGTAAGGAATTGGAGCCTGTGCCATAGTGTCAAATCGTGTGCTGCAGACGAGAAATCGTGATGCAGGGGAAGAAAGCAAAGATCAACCCGATCAGACGGCCCCTTTTCTGTACAGCCGTTTAGGAATTTGCCAAGCGGGGGTTTACGAAAGAACCGCAGGTATTTTTGGTTGAATGCAGTCGTTTGAGTGCTGCAGGCAATGAGGGAATCAATGATTATAAACGGTCATCTCTCTGAAGAGGATTTTCAAGGGCGCCTGTTTGTTTTGTCCCGGGCCGCTCTGTTTGAGGGTGAATTCAACATCGATTGGTTGCAGGAACTGACGGGGAAGAAGGCGTCGGTCATTTTTGCCGCATTGGAATCCGGTGTTGAAAAAGGCTGGCTTTCCCGGAATAACCTGACGGATTTTTCCTTCATTGATGCTGCAGAACAAAACAAGCTGGTGTCGGCCATCCCGCCCGCCGACAGAGAATCCCTTCATCGGAATATATCCAGGCTGCTTCTCGGAGATCTCTCCGAAGACTCAAAAAAAACAAGACAGGTTGCCCGGCATCTGCTGCATATTTCCAATGATGATGCCGGATGCCGCCTTCTGATTGAAAACGGCAACATTCACCGCAGGCAGTTCAGGGATGAGGAAGCGAGGCTTTATTACGACAAGGCCATCGATGACCTCAGGCAACTTGCGACGCCTGAAGCAGACCGTCTCTTCATTGAAGCGACCCTTGAGTATGCGAAGGTTTCCACGGACAGTGATAATCCGAACCGCGTCATCGCGATCCTCCGGGAAGCGATCCGCCGCGCCGAATCCTGCGGCGATTCGGGTTCGATCGGTTTTCTTGAAATGCATCTGGGAAAAAGCCAGTGGCTTTCCTCCCGGTACAGTTCTGCGTTAAGCCACTTCAGGCAGGGATGGGAGTTGGCCCGAACAATCGATGACCCGGCCATCCAGAAATCAGCGACGATTTTCGGTATTTTTTTTCATTACTGGTCTGGCCGCTATAAAGAGGTTGTCCGAATTTACGAAACTCTCGTACCCGAAGTGGAAGACCAGTTTCCAAAGAACCGGCTGCCCCTGTTGGCCGCTCTGACGGCGGGCGTCTGTCTTGGCCATACCGGTTTGTATTCGCAGGGCCTGGGTATGCTCGATGCCATTCGAGTCCGCAGCCGCAGCATTGGCAACTTGTCCATGGCCGGCTTGGCAGGAGTATCCCTCGGACATTTGCTGCTGGAGCTGCACCGCCCCGAGGATGCCATTTCGTGCATTGAAGAATCCTGGGATGAAATCAAGAAAAGCAAAAGCATTTATGCCCGGCTGGGAGCGCTGGCTTTGCTGAGCTACGCGCATCACCAGGCGGGTGACCCTGCCAAGGCGATATCAAACCTGAAGGAATATTGTGATCTCAGTGTGCAGTCCCAAATGACCGTGAAGTTTACCGCTTTGTGGATGATGATCTGCAAGGACATGGAAGACGGATCGTTCCCGCGGATGGAGGGTTTGTCCCTGGACGATGAAATACGCTATTCCCTCGAGAGCGGTAATCTTTTCATGAAGGGCGTTGCCTTCCGGCATAAGGCGCTGATGATGCGGAATTCGGGCCATTCAAGCAGGGACATTCTGCAAACCCTCAAGCAATCCATGGCAGACCTGGAAACCTGCGGGCATCAGATTGAACTGGCCAAGTCGAAGCTGGAGGTGGCCAGGGAATATCTGCGGATGGGCAGCGAGAAAGAATACATCGAGTACGCCGAACCGGCGGCACGGACGCTCTATGCTTTCAACGAGGTTCTGGTTCCCGGCGACATCAGGCCGCTTGTGAAGGATCTGCGCTACGGGAGAAACCTGCTCGATGAAATATTGCGGTTAAGCCAGGAGCTGACCACAATACGGGATTACAGGGAGCTTTCCAGGCGCATCATTTCCGCCATCAACAGGATAACCGGCGCCGAGCGGGGTGCCATTTTCGTTCTGGAAGGGGAAAGAGCCGAGACAGTCATTCTAAAGGCTGCGAAAAATCTCACGTCTGAAGATGTCACCGTGCCCCATTTTGACAGGTCCATGAGGCTGATCGAAAAAACGGCCAGGACAGGCAAGGGACACATCATGGAACTCGACCACCGGAATTCCGATCAAGCCACCGGCGGAGGCGCCATTCGGTCTTGTATCTGCGTTCCTCTTAAAATGCGCAATAAAGTAACCGGCGTTTTGTATCACGACAACCGGCTGTTTCGCAGCGCTTTTAAGGAGTCGGATCTGGAAATTCTCAACTACTTTGCCACCCAGGCCGCTATTGCCATGGATAACGCGGAAGCTTGGGAAGCCCTGCAAAACCTGTATGAAAAACAGCAACTTGAAAAAGAGCATTATGAGAAAGAATACCTCGAAACCATTCATTTCGAGGATTTCGTGGGTCAAAGTCCGGCCATCAAGAAAGTGTTCAGCCAGGCAGAACAGGTTGCCCAGACGGATGCGACGGTTTTGATTCTGGGCGAGACAGGCGTCGGCAAGGAGCTGGTAGCCCGATCGATCCATCATCACAGCCACCGGGCGGAGAAGCCTTTTATCCGGGTCGACTGTAGCGCTCTTTCTGAGAGTCTGATTTCCAGTGAACTTTTTGGCCATGAAAAGGGGGCTTTTACCGGAGCGACGGCGCGCCACATCGGGCGATTCGAGCTTGCCAACGGGGGAACTATCTTCCTCGACGAAATCGGGGATATTTCCATGGATATCCAGGTCAAGCTCCTGCGGGTTTTGCAAAGCCGGGAATTCGTGCGGGTCGGCGGCGACGTCATCATTCAGTCGGATTTTCGTCTTCTGGCCGCCACGAACCGGAATCTGGAACAGGAAGTAAAAAAGGGCCGTTTCCGCAGGGATCTCTATTATCGCCTCAATGTGTTTCCCATTCATGTTCCCAGTCTCCGGGACAGAAAAGAAGACGTGCCGCTTCTCGCCCGGTATTTTCTGGGGCTCTACGCGAATAAGTGCAATAAGCCCCTGGACAAAATTTCACCGCCGGAAATGGAAAAACTCATGTCCTATGACTGGCCGGGAAACGTCAGGGAGCTTGAAAATGTCATCGAGAGAGGGGTGATATTGAGCAACGGCCCCTTTTATCGGGTGCCGGAACTGGCCAGCAGGCATTCTTTATCTCATGATGCCCATATGAGCCTCAGGGAAAACGAGCTAAACCATATTCTGGAAGTTCTCAGGGCAACGGGCGGCAAGGTAACGGGTCAGGGTGGCGCAGCAGAAATTCTCGACATTCATCCCAATACACTCTTTTCGCGAATGAAGAAGCTGGGTATATCGCGAAAAGCGAGCTATCTGACCGGAGATACTGATGCCGACTGATTCGGCCCTGCCTTCGCCATTTCTACAAAAATAATATCATATTTAGTTTGTTAACGATATATCGTTGTGTTTTTTTGAAAGCGTTGTGCTTTTTTAATGAGAAATACTTTGAATAACAAGTAGTTGCTTGCTTGTTTTCTCATGGCACAATGGTTGCTAAGAATTTGAAGTTTATCGTCATTTAAAAAGGAGGATCACATGAACAAAGCACGCATTTTTTTCATCGTTCTCGCAGTTGTTCTTGGCCTGACGCTGGGGATTTCACCGGCGATGGCACAGAAGGGTAAACCAATCAAGATCGGCTTTATGGGTAATCTCTCAGCACCTTTCTCGCTGAGCGCTCAGGCGGCGGCAAAGCTGGCGGTTGAAGAGATGAACGCGTCCGGAGGCATTCTGGGGCGTCCGGTGGAGTTGATTTCGGAAGACACCAAGGGAGAAATCCCCAAAGGCATCGAGGTGTATAAGAAACTGGTTATGCACAACCGGGTGGATGCCGTGGTTGTGGCTGAGAAGGTTGAAATGGGCGTGGCGGGAGCCCAGATCGGCGCTGAGCTTTTCCGTGAATTCCCGCACATCATGTTTTGCACCATTGGCGGAACCGACGATATCTGGCATCTTGTGCGGGATAACTATGACCGGTACAAATTCGCCTTCCATACCTATTATTTCGTAGCCACCCATTACCTCCAGATTCTTGGTGGACAAATTCTGCCCGATTTCCATAAAAATTACATCGGCTCAAAGAAAATCGCCTTGCTGTATGAAGACATGGCATGGACCCAGCCCATCCGTCGGGGTATCCCGGGAGTTTCACCCAGCCTCAAGGATATTTATAAGAGCAAGGGTTTTGACGTCGTCTATGAAGCGACGATATCACTGGATCAGAAAGTGTTCAGCACCCTGTTTGATGATATCACGAAATCAGGCGCCGATGCCATCGACGGCGTCATGGGATATATCGATCAGGCTTCCTTTATCAAGCAGTGGGCTCAATCCAGCGCCCGCGACATCCCATGGTTCTTCTGGGGCGGAATTGCCGGCATGCCGATGGCCTGGAAAATGACCGACGGCATGATCGCCGGCGGAAGCATCGGTTCGTCCTTTGTCAAGGTTCCCATCACTGAAAAAACAATTCCCTTCATGGACAACATGATTGAGAAATACAAGGTGGGGCCTATTTTCGGATCACACACCACATATGACACGCTTTTCGGCTACAGGAAAGCCCTTCAGCAGGCAGGCGACACCAAGGACATTGAAAAAGTCATCCATGAGCTTGAAAATGTGAAAGAAACGGCGGTTCTCGGAACCATCGGATGGGATGCCAAGAACCATCATAATCTCCCCTATCCGGCATACGTGACGCCCATCGTTCAATGGCAGGACGGGAAAATGGTGCCGATTTATCCCAAAAACATCGCCACCGGAAAATTCATGTCACCGGCGAAATTGAGAAAGTAAGCTCCCGATCCGTTTGCCCCGGTACGAAGTAGCAGCGGAAATAAACAACAGGGGGCGCCCTCAACGGGCGCCCCCCCAATGAGAGATTATGACATGGTTGCTGTAATTGAGAACATTCTGATCTACACGGTTATATGGGGATCGATCTATCTTCTGATTTCCATAGGTTTTTCATTGATTTGCGGCGTATTGCGCATTTTTCACCTCGGATACGGCATCACTTTTGTATTGGCCGCCTATGGTTTGTGGTTCTTCCTGTCCGATATGAACCTGGGGCTGATTCCAAGCATCATCCTCATGCTGCTTTTACAGATATTCATCGCTGTCGTCGTCTTTTACAAGGGGGTCTTTCAAAGATATCTGGATGAAGAGGAGAACCTTCTGGTGGTTTCCATTCTTCTGTTTCTTGCCGCCAGTCATTTCGTGAACTGGTTGTATCCCGTGACGGCGGGAGTCAACCTTCCGACGACGTTGTTTCAGGGGGTTGCGACCATCGGTGTCGTCAATGTGTCCTATCAGATGATCGCCGCGGCGATCGTCGGCATTGTCGTGACGGCGCTCTTTATTTTCATGTTCATGAAAACCAGAATCGGCCTGATTATCAGGGCGATGAGTCAGGATTTAAACGCCGCCAGGCTTATGGGGGCCTCCGTGAACAACATGTATTACCTCGCCATGATTCTGGCTGTGATCCCGCCTTCCCTGTGCGTGATCATGATCGCGCCCTTCTGGAGTATTGATCCGCACATGGGTCAACCGCTTCTGATTACGGCGCTGTTGATCGCCATTCTGGGAGGGCTGGGCAATCTCAAAGGCAACATCATTGCCTCGTACCTGATTGCCTTTGTGCATTTTTCGACAAGCTTTTTACTGGCTCCACGATTCATGAGTTTCGCGGCGCTCTTTGTAACACTTGTATTCCTCATTGTTAAACGGGGCGGAATAGTGGAGGGAGAAACGATATGGTAAGTGTTGATCTGAAACGGGATCGCGTTTTGCTCAGATGGGGAACGCAGAAATATGAGTGGTGCATAGAGCCCCGCTACTGGCGGAATCCGACTTTCGGTGTGGCGTTTCTGCTGATATTGCCGTTGTTCTTTTTTTCATACCCGCATCTGCTGACGATGCTCACCACGGCCAATCTCCTGGCCGCCCTCGCCATCCCCTTGAGCCTGCAGATTCTTGGAACGGCCCGGGTGAATTTCGGACCCCAGTTTTACCTGGGAATCGGGGGGTACACGGCGGCGCTTTTGAACCTTTCTTTCGGCTGGAACCCTTTCTTCACGCTTCTGGGGACCATTTTTGTCTGCGGGTCGGTTGCCCTGATGCTCAGTCCGATCACCTGGATCGCCCGCGGGCTTTATTTTTCACTCATCACCCTGATTTTGCCCCTGGCCTTTCTTGATTTGACCTACCAGTTCGGTGATATCTTCAGAGGCGAGGTGGGTCTTTTCGGGATGAGTCCCCTTTTCGATCTGGGCCGGGTCAAGTGGAATTACCTGTCCTATTATTATCTGTCGCTGTTTTTAATGCTCCTGTACCTGTTGGGGGCCCATAAGATCACCAAATCCCGGTTCGGCGTTTCACTGGCGGCGATCAATGAAAATGAAAATGTGGCGCGGATGATGGGCATCAATGTCAGCTTTTATAAGGTGATCTACTATGTGGTTCCCTCCATTCTCACCGGCATTGTAGGATGGTTTATTGTCCATACCTTCCGATCCTTCGCCGGTGTGACGTACCTGCCGCTCGAGTTCATGCTGAAGGTGCTCTTCATCGTGATCATCGGAGGACGCGCCTCCGTCTTCGGTGCGGTTCCCGGCGCCTATGCGGTGTCCATCATCGAAGAAGCCCTGCGGAGCTTTGGCCACATCAGCCACTGGGTGTTTCCGCTGGTCCTGGTTGCGATGATTTATCTTTTGCCCCGCGGGGAGGGGCTCTGGGGGCTCTACAAGAAAAGACATCCCCGGGATTACTATCCCAAGATGCATGTACGCCGTGAATAAGAAGAGATGAGGCCATTCGTCACCGCCGTGTACAGACGGGCAAAGGTTCGTTCTCATATGTAAAGGAGATGCTCAAGACGTGATAGAAATCAAGAATGTAGGTATTAGTTTCGGCGGCCTTCGGGCGCTCGATGATGTCAGCTTTTCCGTGGGCAAAAATGAAGTTGTCGGGCTGATCGGTCCCAACGGCGCGGGAAAAACAACGATGATGAATATCATCTGCGGACTTTATCAGCCCTCTGACGGATCGATCCATTTTGAGGGAACTCAAATCACCGGGATGACATCGGACAAGATTTGCAAACTGGGCGTATCGAGAACCTATCAGATTCCGCAGCCCTTTTATGCCATGACGGCGCTGGCGTCTGTCGTGACGAGTGTTTTAAACGGCAAGAAGCGGACCAACATGAGTTTAGGCGACGCGGGACTCGAAGCGTCTTACTATCTGGAATTTGTCGGTCTTTTTTCCAAACGCGATGAACTGGCCAGCAATCTCAATCTCTATGAGCTCAGAATGCTCGAACTGGCCCGGGCGCTGGCGACGACGCCAAAACTGCTCCTGCTCGATGAAGCCATGGCGGGTCTCAATCCCGTGGAATCGGAACGGGCCCTCGAGATGATCTGGAGCGCACAGGAACAATTCGGCATTACCATCCTGTGGATCGAACATGTCATGAAAATCATCATGAAGGCCGCCCAGCGCATTGTCGTCTTACAGTACGGGAAAAAGATCGCCGAGGGTCCGCCCGAGCAGATTGTTAAAGATCCGCATATTATTGAGGCTTATTTAGGGGGTAAACACTGACATGCTTACCATTAAAAATCTGGACGTCTCTTACGGCGTCATTCCGGTTTTGCACCGCGTGAACCTGACCATAAAAGAAGGAGAACTGGTTTCGCTTCTGGGTTCAAACGGAGCAGGCAAGACCACACTGCTCAATACGATTTCAGCCATCCTCCATGGAACAGCGGGCACCATCGAGTTTCTCGGAAAATCGATCGAGAAGCTGCCGCCCCAGGACGTCGTGCGTATGGGCATTTCTCAGATACCCGAAGGAAGGAAAATCTTTCCTTATCTGTCGGTGAAAGAAAATCTTTTCATGGGGGCAAGTACCCGGAAAGCCTGGAGCGGGCGCCACGAGATGTACGAGCAGGTGTCGAAAATGTTTCCCAGGCTCGCGGAACGGAGTGCCCAGCGGGCCAGCCTGATGAGCGGCGGCGAGCAGCAGATGCTGGTGATCGCCCGGGGATTGATGGCGCGGCCGAAGCTCCTGATGATCGACGAACCGTCACTTGGATTGAGCCCTGCGTTTCAACAGCAGATATACAGTGCAATCGAAATCCTGCCGAAACAGGGCATCACCGTATTTCTCGCCGAGCAGAATGCTCAGATCGCCCTTGAAATCAGCAACAGGGGATACGTCATGCAGGATGGAGAAATCGTTCTGGATGGGAAGAGCAAGGATCTGCTTAAAAGCGAATTGATCAAGAAAGCTTACATGGGAGTCTAGTTCTATGAACAATGATTATTTTTCATACATGGCCGACGCCTTCGACCGCACCAAGGTGGAAAAAAAGTCGGAAGCGTTAAAAGGCATCCGGGTGCTCGATTTGTCGCACATGATTTTCGGTCCCAAGGCAGCCAACGTCCTGGCCGAACATGGCGCTGAAGTGATCAAGGTCGAAGTGCCCTACCAGGGGGACTACTGGCGCAGCGCCACCTACTGGGGGAAATACTGGAAGCACTCAAACCCCATGTGGCACTTCATCAATCACAGCAAGTATTTTGTCGGAATCGACGTGAAGTATCCCCGGGGAAAGGACCTTATCCTGAAGCTTGCCGAACAGTCCGACATCGTGATTGAAAACTTCGCCAGCGGAACTGTCGAAGCCTGGGGAATCGGCTATACCCAGACACGGGCCGTCAATCCGAAAATTATTTATGCGAGCCTGAGCACGTTCGGACAGTCCGGACCCTTTCGCTTTTTCCCCGGATGGGATTTGCTGGCCCAGGGAGCCAGTGGCGTCATCAGCAGCACCGGATATCCCGATACGGAACATTATTTCAAGGTCCCGGATTTCTACGGGGATTTCTATCCGGGATTTTTCGCCGCCATGCTGATCATGATGGCGCTCAACTATCGGGAGAAAACGGGCGAAGGGCAGTATCTGGATATCTGCCAGGCGGAAATTCTGATGCGTTCCCTGTTTCATTTCACTTACAGCAGTGTCACCGGCGAAGAAATCGGCCGCACGGGCAATCAGGATCCCACCGCATCTCCATCGGGCATTTTCAAGACATCGGATGGTGCCTTTTTCGCCCTTTCCATCGGCACGGATGAGCAGTTCGCCGCTTTAGGCAGGGTCCTCAACAGAGAGGATCTGATGAAGGACAGTCGTTTCGCCGGATCCCTGGACCGGTGTAAACCCGAAAACGCCTCAGAATTAAACCGGATTGTGTCCGATTGGATGGCTTCAACTTCAGCCGATGAACTTCGCGAGCTTAGAAAGTCCTGCCGTTTTCCTCTGGGTGAAGTCCAGGATGATGTCCAGATCAGCACAGATCCGTGGCGGAAAGAACGCGGTTCCGTCGTGGAATTTGACGATCCGATGTATCAAAAACTGGTCATGGCCGGTTCCGCGGCGATGATGAGTGAAACACCGGGAAGGGTCAAATGGCTGACACGGCCGATCGGATATCATAATCGCTACATCCTGAAAACCCGTTTGGGGCTATCGGAAGAAGATATTCTGAAACTCGAAAAAGAGCAGGTTGTCGGGGGGTGGGATTACCGCGTGGGACAGCGGCCCCCGGTGTATTACAATATTGAGGAAGACAAATTATTCAACTATGGTGGTGAAAGCGATGTCGAGTAAGGAAAAAGTATATTCACGGCATATGCAAAACAAGCAAGCCGCGAAGCGGATTTCGGAATGGAGCAAAGTCATCTCCGAAATCATGTCGCCGCAGGGAAAACCGGAGGCGCTCAGCGACACGGTTGTCCTTGACTTGAGCTATGCCAATTTTACCGGTACTATCGCTTCGAGCCTTCTTGCCGAGGCGGGGGCTTTTGTGATCAGGATAGAACCTCCGGATGGCGATCCGTCGCGCCTGATGACACCTTACGGAAAAACCGTCGAAGGCACCGGGATTCCCTATCTCATGGAGAGCAGAAACAAGCACAACGTCATCCTGGACATTCAAAACGAAGAGGACAAAAAAAAGTTTATTGCGCTTGTGAAAAAGGCGGATATGCTCATTGAAACCTTTGAGCCCGGTCTGATGGACCGTCTGGGAATCGGCTACCGGCAGCTCAAGGAAATCAATCCGTCTCTGATATATCTGGCAATCACGCCCTACGGCCAGTACACTCGTCAGGCAAAAGAAATGGCGTCCCAGCCGTGGTCGGATCTCACCAGTCAGGCCGAATCAGGAATGGCAGGCCTTATCGGCGGCCTGCCCGATGATCCGGAACCCTACAACTGGCCGACCAGGGCAGGCTTCTACACGGCCGGATACACGAGCGCCGTGTCGGCTGTGTGCAGCAGCCTGATGGCCCTTTTCTTTAAAGGGCGAACCGGTCAGGGGCAAATGATCGATGTGGCCACAGCCGATTCCTATTCATCTTGCGTGGGGTTTCCGCCAACCGTCGGATATATCTGGAAAAAACCGCGTCCCCGTTACGGGACGCTCGATTACGGGCTTTGCCCGTACGGATTCTTCAAATGCAAAGACGGTTACGTGGCCATTGCCTGTTTCCGGGACCAGGATTTCAGGGCGGCTCTTCGGATTCTGGGGCTGTGGCATATCGAGGAGGACTGGAAAACGCTTCTGGACCGGATTACCGACGATATCGAAAGGGCCAAGACGCTCAACCGTGAAATTGAAAAGGCCGTGGCCAACATGACCTTTAATGAAATATTTACGAAATTTCAGGCTTTCTGCCTCAAGGCCGCTCGTTCAAAGTGGCGCGGCGGCGGTCTTCCGGTGACTACCCGCATGCTGCGTCCCATGGAAGTCATGGAGGTGGAACACTGGAAGGTGCGAAACACCTTCTTTAAGGTGGATGATCCGTCCTGCGGAGGACTCAAGCTTCCTGTAACCGGGAAGATGTCGAAAACGCCGCTTCGAGTCAAAAAAGTCTCCGCCCGCATCGGGGAGGACACGGATTTTATCTTCGAAAAATTTGGTATCCGGTAAGGGATGGATCGGGGTGTGCCGGGGCGCTGCAAGCGGCCGGGAAAGCAAATCCCGATCTGATTATTGAAACCGCATCCGATCATGCAATGGCTGCTTTCCGGCGGGCCGGTCGTATCCATTGAATAATCGATGTAAATATAGTAGAAATTTTGCACTGCATTGGCATGGAGCATCTTTTCTCAATCAGAATAACAAGGAAATACCCTGGAGTTTTTTTACTATGAAACATAAAGAAACGATGACATCCGACAACGAAAAAATATCGCCTTCCGATGACAAAGCGGCCACTGCCGATCCGATTCGACCCGACCTGGCCGAGGTGATACGCCGACATGCATTTTGCCTTGACGAGAACCGTCCCGACGCGGTGGCGCGAAGGCAGCAGAAAAACCAGCGTACGGCTCGCGCGTACATCACCGAGCTGTGCGATGAAGGGAGTTTCATTGAATATGGCGCTCTGGCGATTGCCGCGCAGCGCGGGCGGCGTTCCGAAGAGGATCTCATCTTGAAGACTCCGACGGACGGTCTGATCACAGGGATCGGCTCGGTCAACCGTTCCTGGTTTGCTGACGATAAAGCCCGCTGTATGTTCATGGCTTATGACTATACCGTTTTGGCCGGCACCCAGGGATTTTTCAATCATAAAAAAATCGATCGCATGCTGAAGCTGGCGCACGAGCAGAGACTGCCGCTGGTTTTCTTCGCGGAAGGCGGAGGCGGCAGGCCCGGAGATGTGGATGCCATGGGGGTCATGATCGCAGGCCTGGACCTGTCCACTTTCGGTTCATTTGCCAGGCTAAGCGGCGCGGTTCCCATGATCGGCATCGTGACAGGTCCCTGTTTTGCGGGGAATGCCGCCCTGCTGGGCTGCTGCGATGTCATCATTGCGACAAGCGATTCCAATATCGGCATGGGCGGACCCGTAATGATCGAAGGCGGCGGACTCGGCGTTTTCAAACCCGAAGAGGTCGGACCGATCGACGTTCAAACGCAAAGCGGCGTCGTGGATATCGAAGTGGCCGATGATCAGGAAGCGGTCGCTGTCGCCAGGCAGTACCTTTCCTATTTCCAGGGAACCACTCCCGGATGGGAAGCCGCCGATCAGCTTCGCTTGCGCAACCTGATTCCCGAAAACCGGAAACGCGCTTACAATGTCAGAAATGTGATCAAAACGCTGGCTGATACGGGATCATTTCTGGAGCTCAAACCCAAATTCGGGCCGGGAATGGTCACCGGATTTATGCGGATCGAGGGCCGTCCGCTCGGTTTCATCGCCAACAACCCGATGCACATGGCGGGGGCGATTGAGGCGGAGGGCGCGGACAAGGTGGCGCGTTTAATGCAGATCTGCAACGCGCACGGCCTGCCGATTCTTTCTTTGTGCGATACCCCGGGATTTATGGTCGGACCGGAAATCGAAAAAAGGGCGCAGGTTCGCCATGTCTGCCGCATGTTCGTTGTCGGCTCGCACATCACGGTTCCCTATTTCACAGTCTTTCTGCGCAGGGGGTACGGGCTGGGCGCCATGGCGATGGCCAGAGGAGGATTCCACGAATCATTCTTCACCGCCGCATGGCCGACTGGAGAATTCGGGGCGATGGGCCTCGAAGGGGCGGTCAAGGCCGGTTTCAAAAAGGAACTCGAGGCCATTGCGGATCCGCAGGAAAGAGAAGCGCTCTACGAAAAACTGGTCGCCGACATGTATCAACGGGGTAAAGCCATCAACATGGGCGCTTATCTTGAAATCGACGCGGTCATCGATCCGGCCGATACCCGGAAATGGATTCTGCAGGGTCTCAAATCGGTACCGGCAAGAAAACCCGATGAGGCAGGTCATACGTTTGTCGATCCGTGCTAGAGACTGTCGAGTCTAAAGCCGGGCAAAAAAAGTCTTGAAAATCCTGTATGCATATAAATAAAAAAATCCGGAAAGGGGCGTTCAGGATGCCCCTTTCCGGATGGATTTCATAGTCCCGAAGGGCCGCTTTTTTTTCATGAAGCGGAAATCTCCGGACGATTCAATGGCAACACGTCTATCTGCATTCTGTGCAGACGGCAAGATCCTCCATGGAGGTTCCGGTTTTTTTGCTGATGAACTTTAATTGATCTACCGGGGCGAAAAACTTGCCGCATTTGGAACAGGCCTGCATTTTGAAATTGCGCCCCCAGATTTTCCGCTTTTCGCCGGTCGATGTCATGACGATGTGGTTCGTGGGGCAGACATAGACGCACGCGCCGCAACCGATGCAGGCGTCGGATTGTTCCATAAATGGCGTTCCCACCGTCTTGCGAGAGCCGCGGGCAAAAAGCCCGATGGCGCTGACACCCACGACCTCTTCGCAGACCCGAACGCACGAACGGCATAAAATACAGGTGCCCTTGTCGGTATCCGGCGTAAATCGGGGCTGGGCCTCAATGCCCATCTCCTTGGCCATTTTCTGAAGCAGGTCGGATTCGGGGCAGCGTGCGAGCAGAAGCTCCATGACCAGCCGCCGTACGTTTTTTACGCGGTCGCTTTTCGTGTTGACGATCAGCCCTTCTTCCACGCCATACAGGCAGGATGTGACAATTCGCGTCCGGTTGCCCTTTTTAATTTCCACCACGCACAGGCGACAGGCGCCGGAGCGCGATACGGATTCATGCGCGCACAGGGTGGGTACCGAAATCCCCGCGCCGCGGATGGCCTCCAGAAGCATAGTGTCTTTGGGCGCTGTTACGTTTTTTCCGTCAATGATCATATTTATCATGGTTTCATCTACCCCTTATTTCACAAGAATTGCATCAAATTTACAGCTTTCGATACACGCGCCGCAGCGTGTGCACGTGTCGTCGTCAATGACATGAGCCCTTTTCTTTTCGCCGTGGATGGCCCCTACGGAGCATACCCTGCTGCACAGCATACAGCCGGTGCATTTCTCAGCATCGATGCTGTAGGTGATGAGTGCCTTGCAGACGCCTGCCGGGCAGCGGTGGTCTTTGATGTGGGCTTCGTATTCATCGCGGAAATATTTAATGGTGCTCAGCACCGGGTTGGGAGCCGAGCCGCCCAGCGCGCAAAGCGATCCGTCCGCGACGCCGGTGGAAATATGCTCGAGAAGATCCACGTCGCCTTCCCTTCCCTTCCCCGCGCAGATGTCGTCGAGTATTTCTCTCATGCGTCGGACGCCTTCGCGGCAGGGAACGCACTTACCGCATGATTCTTCCTGAAGGAAGTTCAGGAAGTATCTGGCGACATCGACCATGCAGGATTTATCATCCATGACGATCATGCCTCCGGAACCCATCATGGAACCGACCTCATAGAGCTTGTCGAAATCGACCGGCAGATCGAGCAGATTCTCCGGAATGCATCCGCCGGAAGGGCCGCCGGTCTGCACGGCTTTGAACTTGCGGCCATTGGGAATGCCGCCGCCCATATCGTGGATGATTTCGCGAAGCGTCATGCCCATCGGGACTTCAATGAGGCCCGTGTTGTTGATTTTTCCGACGAGCGAGAAGATTTTCGTGCCCTTGGAGCCTTCCGTGCCGATGGTGTTATACCAGTCAGCGCCGCGGCTGATGATAAGCGGTACGTTGGCCCATGTTTCCACGTTGTTGAGAACTGTGGGCTTATCCCACAAACCTTTTTCCACCGCGTGGACGTATTTGGCGCGCGGCTCGCCGGCGCGGCCTTCGATGGAGGCAAACAAAGCGGAGGATTCTCCGCAGACGAAAGCGCCGCCGCCTTTGTTGATATGGATATCAAACGAAAAGTCCGTCCCCAGGATGTTTTTGCCCAGAAGCCCCGCCTCCTTGGCGGCCGAAATCGCCATGGTCAGGTGCAGCACGGCCAGGGGATATTCGTTTCTCACGTAGATATAGCCTTCGGAAGCGCCGATCGCGTATGCACCGATGATCATTCCTTCGATGATGCTGTGGGGATTGCCTTCCATGAGGCTGCGATCCATGTAAGCGCCGGGATCGCCTTCGTCGCCGTTGGCGATGACATATTTGGGCGAGCCATGCGCTCTGCGCGATCCTTCCCATTTAATACCCGCCGCGAAACCGCCGCCGCCGCGTCCCCGCAGGCCGGCTTTTTTCACTTCGCTGATGACACCCTCCGGGCTCATCTCAGACAGGGTCTTGGCCAGCGCCGTATAACCGCCGATGATCAGGTAGTCCTCAATCCGTGTGGGATCGATCATGCCGTTTTGGCCGAAAACCAGGCGGAGCTGTTTTTTGTAAAAAGGAACGTCCTCTTCCTTGAGCACGGTTTCCTTCGTTTCCGGATCGCGGTAGAGCAGTTTTTCCAGAACTTCTCCGTTGGCTACGGTTTTGGAGACAATATCCGGCACGTCTTTTATCTTGACCTGCTGATAGAATATTTTTTCCGGATGGATGATCACCAGAGGGCCTTTTTCACAGAAACCGAAACAGCCGGTGGCGCGGACTTCCACGTCCATGTTCTGCTTTTTCATTTCCGCTTCGAGTTCTTCTTTAACTTTGATGCAGCCGTACC
This sequence comes from Syntrophaceae bacterium UBA2280, assembly GCA_002347685.1. Classification (GTDB taxonomy): domain Bacteria; phylum Desulfobacterota; class Syntrophia; order Syntrophales; family Smithellaceae; genus UBA8904. Next base: position 71,682 of record DDWS01000026.1, on the reverse strand, counting down.
CGCGGCAGCCGGTGCCGGCGCAGATGGTAACGAGCTTCTTGGTCGGATCAAAATTTTTCTTCAGATCTTCCTGAACCTGGCGCAAGGCCTGAGCAGTCGTAATTTTTGTCATTGCTGCGCCCCCTCTTTGTTTATCTCATTGATGATTTTATCCACCTTATTCATCGTCATCTGCCCGTGATATTCCGTATCGATGACGACTACGGGACCGAGCGCGCAGGCACCCACACAATTGACTAGTTCCAGAGTGAACTGCTGATCCTGATTCGTTTCGCCCGGTTTTATAAGCAGCTTCTGCTCGAATTTGTCCTGTATGGCCGATGCACCGCGGACGTGACAGGCTGTGCCCACACAGATTTTCACAATGTGTTTCCCTCGCGGATTCAGGCTGAAGGCGTTGTAAAAAGTAGCGACTTCGTAAACACGACTGGCCGGGATTCCCATCATGGTGCTGACCGTGTTCATAGCCTCTTTGGGGAGATAATTGAATGTTTCCTGAATATCCTGCAACACGGCGATGAGCGCGCTTCTGTCGCCCCCGTGTTTTTTGACAATTGCCTTGGTTTTTGCTGTAAAATTCGCGGTTTTTTTCATGCTTGCCTCACCTCGGTATTCTTTACGGGTTTTTATTCGTTCCCTGTTTTCAGATATTTGGCTTTTTCCATGAGCTTTTTGTGCTCGATGATCACCCGTTCCTGGATCAGGTCGATTTCTTCAGCCGTCAGGTGGCGGAAGCGCCCCTGCGGTTTGAAGTAGTCCCGGATCGGTTTGAGTATTTTGGGCATGTCCGGAGAAACCCGGTAGTGACCGTTTTCCACTTCAAAAAGCGGGAAGACGCCGGTTTCAACCGCCAGGCGGCCCATGGAAATTGCTGTATGCGAAGGGGAGCGCCAGCCGGTCGGGCACACGGAGAAGCAGTGGATATAGGAAGGCCCCTTGATGCTTTTGGCTTTTTCGATTTTACGGATGAAGTCCAGCGGGTAGCTGGGGCAGACGGTCGCCACATAGGGCACATTGTGAGCGACCATAATGTCCGGCATGTTTTTCTTCCAGGTTTTCTGTCCGGAGCTGATCTTTCCTGCCGGAGCGGTTGTAGTAGATGCGCCCATCGGCGTGCCGCTGGAGCGCTGGATGCCGGTGTTCATGTAGGCTTCGTTGTCGAAACAGACATACATCATGTCGTGTCCGCGTTCCATCGCGCCGGAGAGCGCCTGGAAGCCGATGTCCATGGTGCCGCCGTCGCCGGCCATGCCGACGACCTTAATATAGCGGTCGTCGATCTTTCCCTTTTTCCGCAGTGCCTTGAGGCCCGCTTCCACACCGGATGCCACGGCCGCCGCGTTTTCAAACGCGACATGAATCCAGGGCACACGCCAGGCGGTGGTAGGAAACATGCTCGAGACGATTTCCATACAGCCGGTCGCGGAGGCGATGACGGTGTTTTCGCCGAGCGCCTTGCACATCAGCCGCACGGCCAGCACCTCGGCGCAGCCGGAACAGGCGCGGTGGCCTGAGGAAAGCAGTTCCTGCTTATTGATCAGCCGCGGGGCAAATAAATCAAAATTCTCTACGATATTCATCATTCTCTCACTCCCCAAAATTCATACGTGTCCGCTGATGAGTTTTCCGTATCCGCCAGAACTTTCTCAAACATGCCGACAAAATCATGCACGGTGATGTCGCGTCCGCCCAGTCCGTAAATATAATTGTAGATCGCGGGGCGCGTCGTTTCGGCGTAGAGCGCCGACTTGATTTCCGAAAAAACGGGACCGCCGGGACCGCCGAAGGATACGGCGCGGTCGGTGACAATCAGTTTTTTCGTGTTTTTCACTGCGGCCTTGATTTCCGCAAACGGGAAGGGCCGCCAGAGTCGCAGTTTAATAAGCCCCGCCTTGACGCCTTTGTCGCGGAGTTCATCAATGGCCAGCTGGGCGGTTTCGCCCATGGAGCCCATTGTCAGGATGAGTGTTTCCGCATCATCTGCTTTATAGGATTCCACCGGTTTGTAGCTGCGTCCGAACAGTCGGCCCCATTCTTCCCAAACGTCCAGAATGACCTTTTTAGAATTTCTGATGGCCTCGTCTTTGGCCTTCATGATTTCGGTGAAGTAATCGGCCATGGAAAAGGCTCCCATCGTAACGGGCTTTGAGGGATGCAGTGTCGCGTGCGGCACAAAAGGGGGCAGGAATTGATCTACTTCTTCCTGCGTGGGCATCTCCACGGGTTCCACCATGTGTGTCAGCTGAAATCCATCGATGTTGACATTAACCGGCAGCATGACATCCTGATCTTCCGCGATCCGGAAAGCCTGAATGGAAAGATCGACGGCTTCCTGGCTGTTTTCCGCAAAAAGGGAGATCCAGCCGGTGTCGCGCTGAGGCATAATATCTGAATGATCGTTCAAAATGTTCAACGGGCCGGAGACCGCCCGGTTGGCGACGGCCATGCAGATCGGCAGACGCATCGCCGAGGCGATGGGCAGAAGTTCGTTCATCAATAAAAGGCCCTGGGAGGCGGTTGCCGTATAGGCGCGTGCGCCGGCGCCGGATGCGCCTATGACCGCGCTCATGGCCGAGTGTTCGGATTCCACGGTTACAAATTCCGCATCCAGCAAGCCGTCGGCCACCATGTTGGAGAGGTGTTCCGCGATGTGCGACTGGGGGGTGATGGGATAAACGCCCGCCATGTCAATTCGGCATAGCGCCACGGCTTCGGCCACGGCGACGGTTACTTCCAATCCTACGCGCTTGGCCATGTTTATTCCTCCTCTACCATCTTGATTGCGCGGGGCCAGCATTCGTGGGCACAAATGCCGCATCCCTTGCAATAGTCCATGTTCGCTTTAAAGAAACCATCCTCAGTCTGCTGCACGCAGCCTTCCGGACAATACACATAACAGATGCCGCACTTGATGCATTTGGCGTCATCCCAGATAGGCCGCTGCGACCGCCAGCTGCCCGTGTGGTACTCACTGGCGCTCCCCGGTTCGGTCACTACACAGCCGATGGGAAGTTCCCTCCATGTTTTCAATGCCATATGAATTTTCCTCTTAATTGCTTATGGTTATTTCGTCGTAGGCCCGTTTCATCGCGTTGATGTTCTTCTGAGCGATTCTGCCAAACCGGTGCTCTACTGCTTCCTTCATCGCGTCAAGATCCATCACGCCGGTGACCTTTAAAAGCGCACCGATCATCGTGGTGTTGGCAATGGGCACGCCCATTTCCTTGCGCGCAATGCCTGTGCCGTCCACGAGGGCCAATGTCCCTGCGTAATTGAGCGCTTTGCGGATCTCGTCGGGGGTTTTGTGCGTGTTGACAATCAGCTTCCCGCCCGGTTTCAGCCCGTCTGTGACAGGAACCAGGCCGATCAGACTGGAATCGAGCACCAGGACCACATCCGGATCATAAATGCCTGATCGGACGTTGATTTTCTTGTCGTCAATACGGGTAAACGCGGCGACAGGCGCTCCTCTTCTTTCCGGGCCGAAACTGGGGAACCCCTGGGCGAATTTCCCCGCGGCAATCGCGGATACCGCCAGTAATTCCACCGACGTTACCGCTCCCTGACCGCCCCGGCCATGCCATCTTACTTCGATCATCTATCAGAATCTCCTTCATTATATTATGAAAATGACTCGCATTCATATTATAGAAATATTATGGAGTCAATGTTTTTTCGCCAAAAAAATACAACAACCGTTATTCCGGAATGATACGCCATCTGCTTTGTTCAGACAGATACAAATCGTTTCCCAGGGTGTCATTGATGACAACCAGCGGCAGATCGACCACCGTCAGCCGGCGGATAGCTTCCGGGCCCAGATCATCATAGGCCACCCGTTCGATTCTTTTCACGCATTGGGCTGTAAGGGCGGCGATGCCGCCGATCGCACCGAAATAAACCGCGCCGTATTGTTTGATTGCCTCTACGACTTCCGGCGACCGGCTGCCCTTGCCGATCATTCCCCGAAGCCCGTGTTCGATGAGCGCGGGTGTAAACACATCCATCCGGTAGCTGGTCGTAGGGCCGATGGAGCCGATAATCCTGCCTGTGGGCGTGGGCGAAGGCGCGGCGTAAAATATGGTGGCGGTCGACAAATCTATCGGCAGAGGGAGCCCCTTTTTCAGCGCTTCATAAAGACGCCGATGGGCCACATCGCGCGCTGTGTAAACCGAGCCTGTAAGCAGCACCATATCGCCTGAGCGAAGCGAGGCGCACACATCGGCTTTCAGAGGCGTCCGGATGGAAAGAACCTCGTTTGCGCTCATCTTGCTTTTATCATTCATATGATTGCTTCCTGATGCCGGGCCACATGACACTGGATATTGACCGCCACAGGCAAAGAGGCGATATGGCAGGGTGCCATTTCGGCATGAACGGCCAGTGCGGTCACTTTGCCGCCCAGACCCGCGGGGCCGATGCCCAATGCGTTAATCTGACCGCAGAGTTCCTCCTCCAATTGCGCCAGGCGCGGATCTGCCGGATGCGGGCTGCCTGTTTCTCTCAAGAGGGCTTTTTTGGCCAGAAGGCAGGCGTGTTCGAGCGATCCGCCGATGCCAATGCCCACGACAATGGGCGGGCAGGGGTTGGCGCCGGCTTTTTCCACGGTTTCCAAAACAAACTTTTTAATGCCGTCGATCCCCGCCGAAGGCGTGAGCATTTTGGCGCGGCTCATATTTTCACTGCCGCCGCCCTTGGGCATGGCGATGATTTTCAACTGATTACCGGGCACCATGTCCAGGTGGATCACGGCCGGCGTATTGTCTTTCGTGTTTTCCCTGGTCAGCGGATCACAGACGGATTTGCGCAAGAAGCCGTCCGCGTATGCCTGGCGGACACCCTCTTCGATGGTGCCGCGTAAATCGCCGCCGACGATGCGGACGTCCTGCCCGATTTCGACAAACAAAACCGCAAGGCCGGTGTCCTGGCAGAGCGGCAGCGAGCCTTCGCGTGCGATTGCGGCGTTTTGCAGAATTTTTTCCAGAACCTGTCGGCCGATGGCCGATTCTTCCTTCGTGATTGCACGTTTCAGGGCTGAAAGTACGTCTTGCCCCAAGGTGGTATTGGCCTCGATAAACAGCTTCCTGACGGTTGCCGTGACTTGTTGAGCGTCGATTTCGCGCATGGTTTTGTCCTGCATAAGGTTACATGCCCCGGCGGAACTCCAATGACTTGGAGATGGTCATTTTATCCACATACTTCAAATCGCCGCCCATCGGCACACCCATGGCGATGCGCGTCATCTTGAGATTAGAATCCTTGAACATTCGGGTGATCAGAAGCGCTGTGGCTTCACCGTGTACGTTGGGGTTGGTGGCCAGTATCAATTCGGTGATCCGGCCGTCCGCGACACGCCGCGCAAGTTCGCCCAGACGCAGATGTTCGGGCCCGATGCCGTCGAGCGGCGCCAGCGCGCCGTGCAATACGTGGTACATTCCATGATACACACCGCTGTCTTCAATAGCCGCCAGCGCGTCTGGTTCTTCCACCACGCAAATGACATGCTGATCACGGCTGCCATTGCTGCAAATATGGCAGACCTCTTCCTCGGTAGGATTGAGGCAGATCCGGCACAGGCGGATTTTTCGTTTGACTTCCACCAGGCTTTCGGCGAGCTTTTCGACATCGTCGGGGGTGGCGCGCAAAATATAATTGGCCAGCCGGGCCGCCGTTTTTTCGCCGATTCCCGGAAGCTTGGCCAGTTCCGCGATCAGGCGCGAAATGGGTTGTGCGTAGGATTTCATGGGCAGCCTTACATGCCCAGACCGGGAATGCCCAGGCCGCCTGTGATCTTCGCCATTTCGGCCGATGCCATTTCCTGTGCCTTCCGGATGCCTTCGTTGACCGCGGCGGCGATCAGATCCTGAAGCATATCGATATCCTCGGGATTGACGACTTCCTTTTCAATGGAAAGCGAAACCAGTTCGAATTTTCCATTCACCAGGACGCGCACCATTCCGCCGCCCGCCTGGGCTTCAACCGTCCGCGTCTCCAGCTCCTGCTGCATCTGGCCGATTTTTTCCTGCATCTTTTTGGCCTGTTTCATGATGTTGCCGATATTTTGCACTTGTTTATCCCCCTTGTTTTTTATCCGTGATGGGTTTGATCTCTATGAGTTCTGCGCCGTCAAATTCGTCGAGCACCTTCTGTAAAAGCGGAGAATTCATTGCTTCACGCTTGATTTCATTGAGGTTTCCTGCTTTCTCGCCGCGTCCGTTGCCGCTGCTTGCACGGGGCCTGGATTCCGCGACGGTCTGGACGGTCACAGAGACTTTTTGTGAATAGTATTCCCCGGCTATTCTTTCGAGCTCTTCCTTTTGGGATTTTTCCATGACGCTTTCGAGAAAAATATAATCATCGGGGAAGGCGAGTGTCAAACAGCCGTTTTCAAAACGCCAGGACAAGGCCGCGTCGATTTTTGCTCCCAGGCGCGCGTTGTGTCTTTTGATGAATTTTTTCAGATCTTCGCCCGGCACGGAATTTTTCACGGGATTGGCCTCCGTGCCGGCCGGGATCTCTTCCGGCCGGGCCAGCGCGGCCGGTTCTTCGGCCCGGGGCGCCGGCATGGGTTCCCGGGGCGGCCTTACGATCCGGGTGGGTGACTCCCCGCCCTGCGAGGTTGGTGTTTCGCGCTGAAGTTTATGTTCTAGCGATTCGAGCGCGGCCAGAATGTCGCCCACTGGTAAAACCGGTTCCAGATAGGCCATCCTGACCAGAATGGTTTCGATTTTCATCCGCACTTCCTGACTGCGGCGCAGGCTGTCGGCTTCAGAAAGCAGAATGTCCAGATAACGCCGGAGAGTCTCGCGGGAAACCTCCTTTGCCTGGGCTTTAAGCTTTTCGGCCTGTTCCGGCGCGATATCGAAAGAAGAGCTTCCGTCGGCGGTGATTTTGACCAGCAGCAGATTGCGGAAATGCTTTAAAAGCATCGAATAGAAATGTTTCATGTCGATGCCCGCCAGGTAGGCTTCTTCCAGAATCATCAGGCAGGTGGCGGCATCTCGCCTAAGGACGGCTTCGGAGAGGCGATACAGGTACCTGCGGTCGGAAAGTCCCAGGATTTCTTCCACATCATCGTCGGAAATGGAAAGTCCCGCATAGGAAATCACCTGATCGAATATGCTCTGGGCGTCGCGCATGGAGCCGTCGCCGGCTTCGGCAATCCAGGAAAGCGCCGCCGGGCTGCAGGTGATGCCTTCGGCGGCCGCCAGGCGGCCCAGATTGGCGGCGATCTGTCCCAGGGAGATCCGTCGGAAGTCATAGCACTGACAGCGCGAAAGAATCGTGGCCGGTACCTTGTGATTTTCAGTGGTGGCGAAAATAAAAATGACATGGCCGGGAGGTTCTTCGAGTGTTTTTAAAAGCGCGTTGAAGGCCTCTCGCGTCAGCATGTGGACTTCATCGATGATGAAGATTTTGTATTTGGAGGCGGCGGGCGCGAATTTAACATTTTCCCGAAGCTCGCGGATTTCGTCGATGCCGCGATTGGACGCCCCGTCGATTTCGCGCACGTCCATGGACGTGCCTTCCGTAATTTCCCGGCAGTTCGGGCAGACATTGCAGGGGGTGGCGGTCGGGCCTGTCTCGCAGTTGAGGGATTTGGCCAGGATACGCGCAATCGACGTTTTGCCGACGCCCCGGGGACCCGCAAACAGAAATGCGTGTCCGATCCGTCCCTGTCCGATCGCGTTGGCCAGCGTCCGGACCACGTGTTCCTGACCGGCGACGTCGTCAAAGGTTTGCGGGCGAAATTTTCTGGCCAGAACCTGGTATTCCAAGGGAACCTCGTTTCGTGGGTTTTGTTGCCGGAGAGCCACCGTTATCATAACTGGTGACCGGGTTTACCGCAACACACGAAGGGATTTGCTGCCGCTGCTTCCTTCCGGACCTGACGGGGTTCACAAGTCTTCGTTGTACGGGACCCGGCCATATTTTTTATATAGACCTGCGAGAGACTCTTAATGGATAAATCGACAGGAATCAACCCAAATTTTGACAATCTGCGTCCTGCGTTCAACAGAAAAATGTAAGGTGTTGGAATGATGGCTAAGACAGGGGGATTCGCCCGGCATACGCCGGGCGCCCGACGCATGCCGGGCGAACCCTCACTCCTCACTCCTTCATTTCCGGATGCAGCAGGCGCGCCGTCTTTTCAATCGCGTCCACAATCCTGAGCGAAGCCCGTCCGATCAGGTCCGTATCCACGGGATGAATCCGGTTATTTTTTACCGCCGGAATCCCGGGAAACTGCTGCCAGTAGGTCTTGACTTTCTTAAACTCCCTGTCCGAGGCCATCGGCGCGAACAGCAGAACATCCGGCGCGCCGGCCATCACGCCCTCGGCGCTGTACCTGGGATACCGCGCCTTTTGCCGGGCCGCCACATTTACACCGCCTGCCTGATGAATCACGTCGGAAATCAGGGTTTCCCCGTTGACGGAGATCACTGGATCCATCCCGATCTGAAAAAATACCCGCGGCTTTTTTTTGCCCTGAACCTGCAGGGTCACCGCATCGAGGCGACGCTGAAGCGCATCGGCCAATTCGCGCGCGGCCTGCCTCCGGCCGGTCATCTCCCCGATTTGAAGCAGGCTTTTTAAAATGCCTTCGGTATCGGACGGGTGCGTCACGTAAACGGTCATGCCGATCTTTTCGAGCTGGCGGACGGTTTCCGGCCGGTTTCCGTCGGCGGTGGCGATAATGAGATCCGGTTTCAGCCAGAGCATGGTTTCCAGCGAAGGATTGGTGAATCCTCCAATGCTCGTTTTCTGTCTGGCTTTTTGAGGCCAGTCACAAAAACTCGTCACGCCGACGATCCGTTCGTCGAGTTCCAATGCAAAAAGGATTTCGGTAATTCCCGGCGCGAGCGAAATGATGCGCGAGGGGTGGTCCGGCACGTCAACCCTGCGTCCGACACCGTCTACAACCGTCGTGGCCGAGGCCTGCGCCGCCAGGAAAACAAGGTATAAGATCACAACGCCCCAAAGATATCTTTGCGCTTTTTTGAGTGTTTTCAGAAAGGGTGGTTTGCTCATGTCAGTCCGACATCCGGTAGCGAAAGGATGCCATGATGTGCAGACGCGTCAGGTTGTAGCTTTGCGGAAGAGGCGAAAACGGCGCCGCGGATTTTACTGTGACGAGTGTGGCCTCGTCGAGATGCGCTGAGCCGGACGAGGACATAAGCGTGATCTGCCCGAGCGTCCCGTCTGCGTCCACGGAAATTCGGACGACGGATGTGCCTTCCTCACGGCGCTCATAAGCGGCGGCCGGATAGACCCAGAGGCGCTGAATCTTCCTTTTGACGCCTCCCAGATACTGAGCGTATTTGATGTCGGCATTGCCCAGGTCAACGGTGTCCTCCCTCTCATTTTCTTCAACCCGGGCCGCTTTTCCCTCCTCCAGAGGCGGATCTTCGTTCCGGCTGATTTGATTGACGCCGGGATCCGTCACCTCGTCGGGTTCGGTAAGCTGCACATTAAAGATTTCAGCGGCTCTGACATTCGTTCGCAAATCAATGACGCTGCTGATTGAAATCAACGCCACATGACCGATAAGCGATATGATGACGGGCCACAAAAAAACATTCCTGGAATTCATAAGTGTCTCTCTTGCCGGGAATCATATACGGCATTTGCTTCAAAATCAACTCTATGATAACCCGAATGTGACACATCACAAAGAAAGCGAGACCCAGCGATGCTTGCCGATACAGACTTTATGAAAATCGCACTTCAGGAAGCCAATGCAGGATTCAGTCACGATGAAGTGCCGGTTGGCGCGGTCCTGGTGCAAAACGCTCAAATCCTGGCGCAGGCTCACAACGCGCCGATCTCCCGCCAGGATCCGTCCGCACATGCTGAAATGCTGGCCATCCGCCGGGCCGCCGAAAAAACCGGCAACTACCGTCTCACCGGCGCGACGCTCTACGTGACGCTCGAACCCTGCGTGATGTGCGCGGGCGCCATTCTCCAGGCGAGACTGGCGCGTGTCGTCTTCGGCACGCGTGACCCAAAGGCCGGCGCTGCGGGCTCGCTATACAACATTTTGAGCGATCCCCGCCTGAATCATCAGGTCATCGTGACGGAAGGAATATTAAAGGATGAGTGCGCGGATATTTTGAGTAGATTTTTTAAGGAAAAGAGGGTAAGAGCCGATTCGGCAGGTGAATAACGGAGAGATGTCTGAGTGGCCGAAGGAGCACGACTGGAAATCGTGTGTACGCCCCAAAGGTGTACCGGGGGTTCGAATCCCCCTCTCTCCGCCATCATTATTTTATCGGGATCTTTTGCAATTTAAGCCAATGCACTACGTTTACATTCTGCAAAGTGAATTAGACGAAGATATCGGCAAAACAGTTGATCTCAAGAGAAGATATTCTGAACATTCAAGAGGTCAGGTAGAATCAACAAAACATCGTCGCCCTTTGAAATTATTGTGCTATGAAGCATATCACACAAAAAAAAGAGGAAGCCGCACGGCGGGAAATATTTCTAAAAAGCAGGGACGGGAAAAAAAGATATCAGAAAGCGAATCACAGCGCGTCTTATCACATCATGCGGAGAGGTACCGAAGTGGTCGTAACGGGATCGACTCGAAATCGATTTGGGGGCCACAAGCTCCCACGGGGGTTCGAATCCCCCTCTCTCCGCCATATTACAAAATCCATAAAACCGATTAGCCTTTAACCTTTCAGCCTTGGCTGAATTTCCTCAAGGCTCAATGTCGCCTGGCGCAACATTTGGGCCAACTCAGCCTGCTCGGAAGGCGGCAGGGCTGAAATGCTTTTCCGCCTGCTTTGGATTTCGTCTAACTTTTTTTGCAGGTCATCGAGCAGCAGGGTTGCATCGACTGGAGGTTCCTCAACACGGGGTGCTTTGAATTCCTCGATCCGGCCGTCGAGTTTCAGCTGGATTTCTTCCAGATATTCGGGGATCGTGACCGCAAAACCGAATTTTTCCCGGATGAGCGCGGCCAGTGTCTCCTGCGCGGAATTTTCTCCATGGACCAGAAACACCTGCATTTTTTTATTCTGAAAAGAGGTCAGCCAGTCGACGAGCTGCGACTGTCCGGCGTGCGCGGAAAATCCGTTGATGGTGAACACCCTGGCTCCGACGGCGATGTCCTCGTTGAAAATGCGGATCTTGTCCGCGCCGTCCACGATCTTGCGCCCGTTGGTCCCCTGGGCCTGAAAGCCGACAAAAACGACACTGGCGCCCGGCCGCCACAGGTTGTGCCGCAGGTGGTGCAGGATGCGGCCCGCGTTGGCCATGCCGCTTGCGGAAATGACGATGGCCGGTTCCTGCCGTTCATTGATCCGGATGGATTCTTCCGTGGTCGGTGTGAACTTCAGCTGCGGAAGCTTTAGCGGGTTTTCCCCCTTTTTGAGCAGGGCCTGGGTTTCCGCGTCCAGATAGGCGCTGTGCCGCCGGAAGATTTCCGTCGCCTTGATGGCCAGCGGAGAGTCGAGATAAACCGGCATGTCTTTGGGCAGTCGGCCGTCTTTGGAAAGCAGGTGCAGAGAATAAAGGATTTCCTGGGTTCTTTCCACGGCAAAGGCGGGAATCACCACCTTTTCGCCGTTTTTGTAGCTGTAGGCGATGGCTTCCGCCAGTTCGTCGATGCTGTCTTGCTCGCCTTTATGGTTGCGGTTGCCGTAGGTTGATTCCATGAACAAAAAGTCCGCATCGCTAAGAGACGTCGGGTCTTTCATCAACAGCTGATTCGGGCGGCCGATGTCGCCGGAAAAGACCAGTTTGGTCGTGGAGCCTTCCTCTTCGATGAAAAGCTCCACAATCGCCGCGCCCAGGATGTGCCCCGCGTCCAGGAACCGGACCCGGATGCCTTGAGCCGGGCTGAAGATTTCATTGTACGGCCGGGACTGAATCATCGGCAGCGTCGCTTCCGCGTCTTTTTTCGTGTACAGCGCGACGGCGTCCGCTTTCATTCCGGCGCGCTGCATTCGCTTGTTTCTGCCGGCCGCTTCCGTCTCCTGAATATGGGCGCTGTCCAAAAGCAGAATTTCCAGCAGGTCGCCTGTGGGCTCGGTGGCATAGATCGGCCCCGAAAAACCCTGTTTTGCCATGCGCGGCAGCAGGCCCGAATGGTCGATATGCGCGTGTGTGATCACGAAGAAATCCATGTGTGCCGGGTTGTACGGGTCGATGTTCCAGTTGCGTTTTTCCACCTGGGTCGATCCCTGGTGCATGCCGCAATCCACGGCGAACCGGACTTTTCCCGTTTCAATCACGAAGCACGAGCCGGTGACCGTCTGTGCCGCGCCGAGACATTTAATTTTCATAAAATCATCATCCTGAAGTGTTATAGAAGCAGGCTATGGGCTATAGGCTATAGGAGTAAAAACCTATTGCCCATCGCCCATTGCCTCTCTCCTATTTTTTTTATTCCTTCCCCGCTTTTTTCAGTTTTTTGGCCTCTTTCTTTTCTTTGACGGATTTGGCCGGTTTTTTCTTGGTGTCCTTTTTTGCATCCTTTGATTTCGACATATTTTCTACCTCCGAAAATGTTATGCTGTATTCATCACGGCGGGGCAACCCGCCCTTTCCAGATCATCCCATCGCCCATAGCCTATAGCCCATAGCCCATAGCCTACAGCCTACAGCCTTACTTACTTTACATCTTCCCGTCGCTCAGCAAGGCCCGTTCGATATCCATGATCGCCTTGCCGAGCGTCGCTTCCATTTTGGGATCGCCATGATGAAACTCCACACTGACGAACTGGATATGTTTGTTTGCCGCGTCGGCCTGCGGTTCCCGTACAGTGCGCACGCGGGCTTCCACGTCAAAGACCGCTTTGTCGATCAGAAGTCTGAATGTAACGGTTTCTCCCGTTTGAAAACGGTAGCTTTTCGGGTAGCTGAACTTTGCCCCCCCGATGGAAATATCCAGAAGGCTGACTTTTTCCTCCTCCCAAAAGAGGCAGACATCTGACGCCGACGGAGGCTTGACGCGGAAATACATGCGGAAATCGGCAGGTTCCGCCTGGCCGTCCTTTTTAATCCGGAGCGCTTCCACCGTTTTTCCCGATGCGATCTCATAGTCGGAAATCAGATCCACCAGCCGGCCTGCAAAGCCGAAGCGCAAGACGCGGTTTCCCATGCGCACCAGATAGGTCACCCTAAGCCGGCGGTTCAGAAAATGCCGTCCCAGCGCCGGAGACGTCTGTGAAATGGTGAACATATCCTTTTCGACGTCATACAACGCGGCTTTCAGGTAATGGGCGTTGCTTTGATGGAGCTCATTTTCTAAAACAATGTCGAGTCGCTCTCCGGCTTTGAGCTGGGGTATCTTCATCCATCGTCCTGTTTGATCGTAATCATTTCAACGTGCCGTAAACCAATATCAGAATCTTCATCGATTTCCCACCTAAAAAGATCAGAGGTCGGAGGTCGGAGGTCGGAGGTCGGAGGTTCAAGGATCAAGGATCAAGGATCAAGGAAAGGGCAACCGTAAACTGGCAACATTTGCTTTAAGCAAGTCGTGTCATTTCGACCCACCCCCGTTTGTCATTTCGACCGTAGGGAGAAATCCTGGATTTCTCAGTCGTCTCGACTCCTTCGAAATGACACAGCAATATTGACACTGGGCGATGGGCGAAGTGATCAGAAGTCGGAGGTCTTACTGAACCCTCTGATCTCTGATCGTTGACTTCTGACCTCTTTTATTCACTATTCACCATCCACCAATTCCCCTGTGTCTTTTCCCCCACTTTTTCAGGCGATGTTGAGAGCTTTCAGTGGCTGGTGTGTGAAAAAATCCATACATGAAGCGACTGATTTTTCAGTGGAGATCCAATTTTAAGGATGGCAGGTGTTGCCGTTTCATGTCGGATTGTCATTCCAGTTGCCGGATCATTCAGGTGGATGATGCACGGCGATTTTTGTAAAATATAAATAATTACGATTATATATCGTTTAAACGGCTGAAGGAGAAAAAAGGGCTCAAGCGAAAAGCGGCCAACCTGCGGCCGGGAAGGCCGGGGGATGTTGCCGCAAAGGGTGAATCTGGCACTTATATTGCTGTAAATGGCGGGCAAGCGAAAGCGGTGGTGGCTGACGGGAAAAAATATCTTGACAAGTCCGGCAGGTCTCTGTTAGCTTTCGCGCCGTATATCCTGTGACGGGTCTTTGATCGTCAGGGGTGTGCGAAACAAGAGGCGCCTTTTCTCATCGGAATGCCCGTTTCGGGAAAAAAGGCGGAAAATTTTTAACTCCCATCTATATTTTAGGAGGAAGAAATGAAGAGATTTTGGTTAGTTTTGTTGTCACTGGGGCTGATTGTAGCCTTCAGCACGACGTCCTTTGCGCAGGTCGACGTGAAATTCAGCGGCGAATTTGTTGCCGGTGGTCTGTACATGGACAAAACCGGGTTAGTCAAAGATGAAGGTAATCCCAGCACAGCGTTCTATTTCCAGAGACTGCGCCTGAACACCGTGTTCACCGTTTCTCCGGGGCTCATGCTGACCACCCGCATGGACATTATGGAAAGAGCCTGGGGCGCCGCAAGATCCGATGTGCCCCTGGAAACGACAAATGACATCCTGTCCGCCGGTACCCGCGCTGAAAACGAAAACATCGCGATCGATCTGGCTTATCTGACCTACGTATCCCCCATCGGCATGTTCTCCGCCGGTTACATGATCGACGGCGCCTGGGGAACCAAATTCGGCGACAGCTCGCTGCCGACCGGTAAAGTGACGTACACCATCAAACAGGGCCCGGTCATTGTCGGACTCCAGACCGGAAAGAACAATGAAAGAAGCTACACAAGAATCAACGACACACTGGCTTCCGACAGGGATTCCAGCTTCTACACCGCTTTTGCTGTGTTTGCCTGGAAGACCGGACAGGTCGGCTTGCTGGGCAAGTACATCCGCGAAGCGGGCAACAGAGGTGCAATGCAGGGTAGTGGGTTTGGTCCTCTGTTCGATGACGGCGGTTACGTGATGAACGTCGGCGTTTTGACCCCGTACGTGAAAGCCAAGGTTGGCCCCGTGGCCCTCGAGGCTCAGGTGTACTGGGCATACGGCAAGATCAAATGGGACGATGCGCCCTATTATTTACTTCCCCCGATTCCTCAGGCAGCGGGGCTTGGCGATGATATCGACATCAACAATTTGAGCGCGTATGTTGACGCGGTTGCCGATTTAGGCATGTTCTATGTCGGTGGTACCCTGGCCTATGTATCCGGAAACGATCCCGGAACGGCTGACAAAATGGAAGGCGGATTGCTGAGTGGCGGTCTTGACTGGAATCCCACTTTGATCCTGTTCAACAACGACCTGAACTACTGGGCAGGCGCACAGGCGGCCTACGACGGCACGACGGCAGTCGGCGTGCTGAGCAACGCCTACTTCGCGAAGGTTCGCGCCGGTGTCCGTCCGATCGAGAAACTCGATATCGGGCTGGCGGTAGCTTATGCCCATGCGGACAAGACCCTTACCGTTGCTCATGTGGATCGTGACTACGGCTGGGAAGTGGATGTGACCGCGACCTACAAAATCACCAACAACCTGTCCTACATGCTGGGCGCCGGTTACCTGTTCACCGGTAATTACTACAAGGGTGTCGCGGCTGGTATTGGTGAGACCAAGGATCTTGAGAACAACTACCTGATCATCAACAAGCTGACCCTGACCTTCTAGGCTTCAGCAAGTTGTTGTTCCAAAGTTAATTTATCCCCGGAAGGGCGCAAACCTTCCGGGGATTTTTTTGCGCCTCACACAGGCGCACCGCATGTTCCCCTCTTTTTTCGCGTGCCCTTCAGGGTAAAAGAGGGGTTAGGGGAGATTGTAACCAACTTCAATAATCCCCCTCAATCCCCCTTTAGAAAAGGGGGAAGTACTCTGTATCCCCCTAAATCTCCCTTTACAAAAAAACTTCTGATCTCCGACTTCTGATTCCCACCTTCGTCCTTGACGAGGCCGTTCAGGTATGATATCGCTCCAAAATAATTAAAACGACCGTTTAGGTGAAAGACGTTCCCCATTAAGCGCATAAACGATTTTATCGTCAAAAAACTTAGAAAACACAGGAGGATTTATGAACAGAGAAGTAGTATTTGTGGATTGCATGAGAACGGCCTTCGGCACGCTGGGAAAAACCATGCGCAACATTCTGGGCGAGGAACTCGCCGGCATGACCCTGAAAGGTCTGGTCGAAAGATCCCAGATTATTGAAAAGGGTGGTGTGGTGGATTCCGTTTTCATGGGCTCGGCCATCGGTCCGAACACGGCCGTCAATGCGGCCCGCTGGGCTGTGCTGGCTTCCGGCCTTCCGGAGAGCACGGCTGCCTCTTACGTCGAAATGCAGTGCGGTTCGGCGATTGATGCGATCAATCACGCCGCCTGGAGAATTCTGGCCGGTCAGGCCGACATCATGATCGCAGGCGGCTTTGAGTCATACAGCCAGGCGCCGTGCCGTTTCCCGATGACCACGGAACCGTTCCGCATGATTCCCCCGATGCCGATTGCCTATTCGTGCGCCCCCTCCCGGGATGCCGCCACCATGAACATGGGTTTCACGGCGGAAGCCCTCCAGAAGATGTACAATATTTCGCGCGAAGCTCAGGATGAATTTTCCTACCGCAGCCAGCAGCGCTCCAAAAAAGCCGTTGACTCCGGTTTCTGCGCCCAGGACATCGTTCCGGTCATGGTTCCGCAGGGTAAAAAGAATCCCCCGCTGGAGTTCAAGGTGGACGAATTTCTCCGCCCCGAAACCACTCTGGAGGGCCTGGCGAAACTGCCGCCCGCCTTCACGAAAGACGGAACGGTTACCGCCGGCAATGCTTCCGGCCGCAACGACGGCGCGGCTTTCGTGCTGATGATGACCAGGGAAAAAGCCGAGCAGTTAGGCTACAAGCCGATGGCGAAGTGGCTGTCCGGCGGTGATTACGGCGTTGATCCCAAGATCATGGGCATTGCGCCGGCTTACGCGGTTCCCCAGGCCCTCAAGCGTGCCGGCCTGAAGATGAGTCAGCTGGATGTCATTGAGTGCAATGAAGCCTTCGCCGTCCAGAATCTGGCGGTGGCCGCGGAACTCGAAAAACAGACCGGTGATAAGGTCGATTGGGAAAAATGGAATCCCAACGGCGGCGCCATTTCCTTCGGTCACCCCAACGGCGCCTCCGGCGGGCGCATCTGTATCTTCACGATGCGCGAGTTGATCCGCTCCGGAAAAAAATACGGCTGCTTCAGCTCCTGCTGCGGCGGCGGGCTGGGCGTGGCGACGGTGATCGAAAACCTGCAGTGCTAATGCCTTGCAAAAACACTTTCCCGGTCACAAAGACGGCAGAGTGCAACCTGTAACTTCATGTGCCGCCGGGTTTTTTCATAAACCTGGCGGCATTTTTTATGACGACCTGAAATGGGCTGCCCCGGACGCAGTCCGGAAAAAGAGGAAGAAATATGGCCGAAAAATTTATCAGCGACAGGAATTTAAAGTTTTTACTCTACGAGATGTTTGATGCGGAATCCCTTCTTCAGTATCCCCGGTATGCCGATCACAGCCGTGAAGTGTTTGACATGGTTTTGGACACGGCAATGAAAATGGGGAAAGACCTTTTTAAACCGGTTCTCCACGAAATGGACCGGGATCAGCCTGAATATATCAATGGTGAAGTCAGGGTTCACCCCCGGGTGCGGACGATCATGCAGGAGTGCGGCGCCGGCGGCTGGATCGGTGCGACCTTCAATTGTGAAGACGGAGGACAGCAGCTGCCGGAAATGATCGGCATGATGGTGCCGACGGCGATCTTCGCGGCTGCGAATTATTCCGGTTCCATCTATCACGGTCTGACCACCGGTGCGGCCGGCCTGATTGCTTCGTACGGCACGCAGGAGATGAAAGACCTGTACCTGCCTAAAATGATGGCCGGTGAGTGGCAGGGCACCATGGCGCTCACGGAGCCGCAGGCGGGAAGTTCGCTTACCGATATCACGCTGACGGGAGAGCCGACCGATCAGGGATATTACAAGATGAAAGGTCAGAAGATTTTTATTTCCGCAGGCGAGCACGACGGTGCGGACAATATCATTCATCTGGCGATCGGCCGGATCAAAGGCGCGCCGGTGGGGGTCAAGGGCATCTCCTTGTTCATCATTCCCAAAATGCGCATCGAAGCCGGAGGCGGGCTTGCGCACAACGACGTCAACTGCGCCGGCATCTATCACAAGCTCGGCTACCGTGGCGGACCCATTACCCAGCTTGCTTTCGGTGAAAATGACGATTGCCGCGGCTGGCTGGTGGGTGAACCCAACAGGGGGCTGGGCTATATGTTTCAGATGATGAACGGCGCCAGAATCGACGTGGGGCTGGGCGCGGCCTGCATTTCTTCCGCCGCCTATTATGCTTCTCTGGAATACGCGAAAGAACGTCCCCAGGGACGCAAACTCTCATCGAAGGACCCCTCCGCGCCCCAGGTACCCATCATCGAGCATGCCGACATCAAGCGCATGCTGCTTTTCCAGAAGGCGATTGTCGAGGGCTCCCTGTCGCTTCTCATGCAGTGCTGCCGGTACCACGATATGGAAAAGGTGTCGGAGGGTGAGGATCATGAAAATTACAACCTGCTCCTCGAACTGCTGACGCCGGTCGCCAAGACGTACCCGTCGGAAATGGGCATCCTGTCATGCAGCGCCGGCGTTCAGATTCTGGGCGGCTACGGGTATTGCGACGAGTTCCCCCTCGAGCAGTTCTACCGCGATGTCCGGATCCACCCGATCCACGAGGGCACAACCGGCATTCAGGGTCAGGACCTTTTAGGCCGCAAGATGATGATGAAAAAGGGCAAGGCCGCGCAGCTGTACCTGGCTGAAGTCCGCAAAGCGATCCAGACGGCACAAGCGGACACGGAGCTGAAGCCTTTTGCATCCGATCTCGAAGCCGCGCTGGCTAAACTGGAAAAGGTGACGGCCCATCTGTTTGGCATTGCCGCCAAGGAAGGACCGGAGATGTTTCTGGCCGATGCCACGCTCTACCTGGAGTTTTTCGGTATCATCGCGATTGCGTGGCAGTGGCTGTTGCAGGCCGACACGGCGAAAAAAGCGCTCGCGGGGAATGTCGGCGCCAACGATGTGAATTTCTACAACGGCAAACTGGTTACCTGCCGTTATTTCTTCGGCTATGAACTGCCCAAGATCGAGGGTTTGGCCGCGCGCCTGTTGTCCGGCGACGGCCTGACGGTGACGATGAAAAGCGAGTATTTTGAAGATTAATGCTTTGAGCGGATTGCCTTGCCGGATCCGACATTTGGTTCCGGCAAGGCAAAACGAATTTTAGAGGGTCCATGCATATTCTCACGAAGAAGGAAAACGGCATTCTGACGATTGAATTCAATCGTCCCGAAAAGAAAAACTCGATTACCTCCGGAATGTATCAGATGATGGCCGACGCGCTCAAGGACGGGCAGGACGATCCGGCGATGCGCGTGGTTTTGTTCTGCGGCCGGCCGGACATTTTCACGGCGGGCAATGACCTGGTCGATTTCGCGAACCACAAGGCGCGCGCGAATGTCGGCGACCTGCCGGTGGCGCAGTTCATGGCCAGCCTCATCGCCTTGACCAAGCCCGTTATCGCGGCGGTGGCCGGCGCGGCCATCGGCATCGGCACAACGATGCTTTTGCACTGCGATCTGATTTACGCCTCCGAAGAGGCGAAGTTCTCCATGCCTTTCTCGCCGCTGGGCCTGTGTCCGGAGTTTTCCTCCAGCCTGCTGCTTCCGCAGATTGTCGGGTATCAGCGCGCCGCGGAAAAATTATTCCTCGGTGAATTCTTTTCCGCGTACGAAGCCCATGAGATGGGCCTGGTCAACCGCGTGCTGCCCCACGATGAGCTTTTGGAATTTGCCTGCGGGCAGGCGGCCAAACTTTCCGCGCTTCCCGCGTCGTCGCTGCGTACGACCAAGCAGCTTATGAAATCAGCTCAGGCAGAAATGGTGAAATCCCGAATCCTGCTGGAAAACAGCTTTTTCAGCGATATGCTTTCGTCACCGGAAGCCGGGGAGGCCTTCAGCGCGTTTTTTGAGAAACGAAAACCGGATTTTACGAAATTTTCGTAGGACAACATGAAATCCTCTCCCGCCTCGTTTGTCATCACAGGTCTGACCCCAAAAGGCTTCACGTAAATGGTTTTTTCTTGACACGCAGGACCTCCGGACATTATAGTTTCCGGGCTTGTCCTCGCCTGCATTCGGGCGATATTTTTCACAAAGGAGGTCTTTGTCTGATGAGAGCCAATCGTGTTTTCAAAAGCATTCTGGTCGCAGGGGTGATCGGCCTTTTTCTGACCGGCTGCGGCGCTTCCGGCACGAAAATTCTGATTAAAAACGATCAATACAAACCGGCATTTTCCGCAGGAGAATTCAGCCGCTACAAAGGCAAGAAGGCCGTTTTGTCCAATTTTCAGAATCAGGCCGGAAATACCACGGCCTGGGGGTATTCCAGCGGCGATAAGAAGTTCTTCTACGAAGGCAATGAAAAACTGGAAAGCTATTTCTGGACCTGTTTTAAGAAATCCTTCGGGCATGTCGGCGTGCAGCTGGTGGATTATGTTCATGATCCTTCCTACGGAGTTCATTACTGGTGGGGGGTTGCAGGATACCGCCCGCCGAAAGGCGTTGCGGAATTTCAGCTGATCCTGACTTCCTTGACCGATCAGGAATTCAAATTCAGGGTACTGGTGTTTCGAGACGGCGAAGCGAAGCTGGATAAAGAGATGAGCGTTTCAATGCCCGCAACGACGGCTACGGATGCCGCCGCGCTGGAGGCCCGTTCCTACCGGCTGGTGGATCACGCATTCGTGACGATTCTGCGCGACAGAGATTTCCAAAGGGCGTTCTAAAGGATGTGACGGGTAACAGGTTCGGGTGGAAGGATCGCATGGGAATTGATTTCTACATCATACTGGCGGGACTGGTTTTGATCGCCGCGCTGCTTGTCTGGCAGTTGAAACGGGGTTTTGTCGACCTTGGGCCTTTTGCCGAGCGGTTGGCGGCACTCAAGGATGCGCAGGAGCGAACCGACCGTTCGATGCGTGATGAAATCGCGCGTTCACGCACCGAGACCCAGTCTTCCTCGCAGCAGGAGAGAACGGAGCTGGCCGGCGCGCTCAAATCCTTCGGCGAGATGGTTCAAAAGAGCATCGCCGAAACCGGAAAACTCCAAAACGATCAACTGGAGAGTTTTGCCAGGCAACTGACAAATCTTACCGCGACCAATGAAAAAAAGATGGAGGACATCCGCCTGATCATCGACGCGAAGCTCAAGCAGATTCAGGAGGACAATGCCCGCCAGCTCGACCGCATGCGTGAAACCGTCGATGAAAAACTGCAAAGCACGCTCGATAAGCGCCTCGCGGATTCCTTCAAGCAGGTTTCCGAGCGGCTAGAGCAGGTCCATCAGGGGCTCGGCGACATGCGCACGCTGGCCACGGGCGTGGGCGATCTCAAAAGGGTGCTTACCAATGTCAAATCGCGCGGCACCTGGGGCGAAGTCCAGCTCGGCGCGCTGCTCGAAGAGATTCTTGCCCCTGAACAGTATCTCAGGAATGTGAAGATCCATGAAAGCGGCGGCGACTTTGTCGAATTCGCCATCAAACTGCCCGGCCAGGGCGATTCGTCTTCGGATTCTGTGCTGATCCCGGTGGATGCGAAATTTCCGATGGAAGACTATTCCCGGCTTGTGGAAGCCCAGGATCGGGGGGATGCGCCCTCAGCGGAAGACGCGGTCAGGCAGCTCGATGCGAGCATCAAAAAGGCTGCCAGAGACATTTCACAAAAATATCTGGCGCCGCCCAAAACCACGGATTTCGGCATCATGTTTCTGCCGTCCGAGGGGCTTTACGCAGAAGTCATCCGCCGCAGCGCGTTGGTCGCTCACCTGCAGCGCGAATATCACATCGTGGTCACCGGTCCTTCCACGTTTGCCGCGTTTCTCAACAGTTTGCAGATGGGTTTCCGAACCCTCGCGATTCAGAAGCGTTCCAGTGAGGTCTGGAAGGTGTTAGGCGAGGTGAAGGCGGCGTTTGGCCGGTTCGGCGATTCGCTCGATGCGGTGCGAAAAAGGCTGGATCAGGCGGCGGTCTCGGTGGACGACGCGCAGAAAAAGACACGGACACTGACCCAGAAATTGAAATCGGTGGAGGCACTGCCGGAGGTTTCCGCTGAAATCACCATCGCAGACACCGAGGCGGAATAAAAGACTATCTGCGAGTCGGTCGTTTTTTCGCGAGGCATTGTTTCGCAGGATCGGTGTGAATGCCCGCCCCGGCCATGCAGGCGTTTTCCCCTTCCATCCCGCAGCGGCAAAGGTCTATCTCCCGCGTTGGAATCAGCCCCAGATCCAGAATCATTTCGTGATCCAGTTTGCTGTCTCGGCCGGCGGTGGTCAGATAATTTCCGGTCATCAGGGAATTGGCGCCTGCCACAATGGCCAGCGGCAGCAGTTGCCGGAGGTTCTTCTCCTTGCCGCCGCACAGCTTGATGTCCCGGTCCGGCAGCAGGAAGCGGTACACGGCAATGGTCATGAGGATTTCCATCGGCGGGAGCGGTTGCAGATGGTCCAGCGGCGTACCCCCAATGGGGGTGAGCAGGTTGATCGGGACCGAATCGACATCGAGTTCACGCAGGGTTTCGGCCAGCTCAACGCGGTGCGTGACGCCTTCTCCCATACCGAAAAGAGCGCCCGCGCAAACACTCAATCCCGCGTCTTTCGCGGCGCGGATGGTTTCGACATCTTCCTCGTAGTTGTGCGTGGTGCAGATGTTTTTAAAAAAACTGCGCGACGTTTCCAGATTGTGATGGTATCGATAAAGCCCCGCCGACTTGAGTGCGCGGGCTTTTTCAGTATCGATGATTCCCAGCGATGCGCAGGGATGGATGCCGATATTCTGCATGCCTTCGATGGCCTTAAATATTTCCAGCCACTCTTTTTTGACCGTCACCCGCTTTCCGCTGGTGACGATACCGAAAAATTCCGCCCCGTCTTTTTTGGCCAGGGCTGCCTCGGCGAGAATCTGCTTTGCCGGTTTGAGCGGATAGGAGGCGACTTGAGTCTCATAATGAGAAGACTGCGCGCAGAATTTACAGTCCTCGGCGCAGCGGCCTGATTTGGCGTTGCTGATACCGCAAAGAATAATTTCTTTTCCTTTGAAATACTCGCGGATTTCGGAGGCGGCCGCAAAAACGCGATAAGGGGCATCGGAACCTTCAATGAAAAGCTCGCGGGCATTATCACCGCTGATTTTCTTTCCCGCCAGCGCCCTGCGCTTGAGGTGATCGATCAGTTCCATGGGATGTCTTTTTTCATCCTGCCTTGTGCTTCATGGAGCATCCAATGGGTTTGTCCGTTCATAGATGGTAATCTCCCGCCGCTTCCGGCTGATAGATGATGTCATCCACTTTTACTTTCCTGATGCCGGACGGAACGGGCCATTCAATGATGTCGCCCTTGCGATAGCCCAGCAGCGCCGTGCCCAGGGGGGCAAGGATCGAGAGCTTGTTTTCTGAAATATTCGCCGCGGACGGGTACACAAGCGTATAGGTTGTTACCTCACCTGATTCGACATCCTTCACGCTGACTTTGGAATTCATCGTGATGACGTCTTTGGGAACGTCCTGCGGATCCACCAGCACGCCCCGATACAATTCCTTTTCCAGTAAATCCAAATGGGTCTGATTGGCTTTGGGCGTTCTGCGCAATCCATCGATCAGCTCGACGAGTCTGTCCATGTCATATTTTGAAATGTGTATCGAGCGCTCTGCCGTCATGGTCATCCCTCCGAGTTTATTCTCTGGAATTGTTTCATCGTGCTGGATTGAAAAAAATCAACCGTACGGAAAAACGGATTTTACAGTACATGCACTTCGATGCCACTATAGGGAAATATGAGAAGCCTGTCAATTCATAAAAAGAGACCGCGGATCCGGTCGGCGGGAATCAGTTCAGAAGGTTCATCTGTTCGATACGCATGGCCAGCGTTCTGGCGTTTTGCCGGCTTTCCGGGTCCCCGGTTTCGTAGAAAACCGCCGAGGAGAACGTCTGGTCGAGCGCCGCTGTGACCTGCTGGAATTGGGGCATTCGCGAGGCCACGACGGGTTCGCCCGCGATCGCCTTGAAGCGCACCGGGTTGATCGCAACACCGTTTTGACGCATTTCGTAATGCAGGTGCGGCCCGGTGGCCAGGCCCGTTGCGCCGACGTAGCCCACCAGATCGCCCTGCTGAACCTGTTTGCCTGAACGCATTCCCGCGGCGAACCTTGAGAGATGTCCGTAATAGGTCTGCAGACCATTGCGGTGCGAAAGAATGATCAGCTTGCCGTAGTCGCCTCTAGAGCCGATAAATGATACTCTGCCGTCCGCGGTTGCGCTCACCGGTGTGCCGGTTGGCGCGACGTAGTCGATGCCGTGGTGCGGACGGTTGATTTTCAGGATCGGGTGCCTGCGCGAGGGAGAAAAAGAGGAACTGATCCTGCGGAAACTCAACGGGGCTTTTAAAAAAGCTTTTCTGAGCGATTTTCCTTCCTCGTCGAAATAATCCGTTCTGCCATCCTGTTCGAACCGGTAGGCAACATGCCGGCGGCTGTCATTGACAAATTCAACGGCTAGGATCTTTCCGTACTTCCTGAAATCGCCGTTGAGGTACAGGCCTTCCACGATAATCCTGAACGTATCGCCTGTCCGCAGATCCGTGTTGAAGTCAATATCCCAGGCAAGAATATCCGAAACCTGGATGGCCAGCATGATTTCCTCGCGCTCCTGGCCGAGCGCCGCGATGAGGCTTCCATCAATCCGGCCGCCCAGAGTCAGCACACGCGTTTCAAAGGGGATCTCGCATTTTTCTGCCGAGAAGCCATTTTCACCGCGCTCGATTTTTAAAGTAGTGTTTTCACTGATGCCATAGGTGAAGGTGCTGACGCAATTGTTTTCATCGACCGTGAAGCTGTAGGGTTGACCCGGATGGACCTGCCGGAGGCGATGCACGCTGGCTGACGCCTGCTTCATGGCGAACAGTTCGTCAATGTTTAAGTCGTGTTTTTTAAAAATGGAGAAGAGTGTTTCTCCGGGCTCTATGCTGCTTTCAATGGATTTGAAAGCAGGCGATGAAACGATTTCTTCTACGGCGGCAGTCTGTGGTGATGATTGTGTGAATATCTGATAGACGGGGAAAATCCCCATGAGTAAAAGAATCAGCAGAATCCAGCCTGTTTTTTTTACGATCAAATCGTTTTCCCCCTTGAGCGTGAATCGTAATTTTGATACCCATACTGATCCGAAGCGCGTCTGTCAAGGAAAAAACGACCTCTCCATCCGTGAGATATCCGGCGGTGAAGCAATCTTTGATTGCACGGGGTTTCGTCTTTTGATAAGACGGTTGAGCCGAATGGACAAAGTGACGGAGTGTGACGGATGAGTAAGGGGATCTACATCATCGGAACGGATACGGAAGTCGGTAAAACGGTTGTTTCGGCCGGGCTGATGTATCTGCTGCTGAAAAATAATGAACACGCGGCCTACTTCAAGCCGGTGGCGAGCGGGGAGGTGGATGTTTCCGGCGCAAAGCTCTCTGCCGATCTGGCGTTTGTTGGCGCTGTATCGGGTTTTTCCGAAGACCCGAAAATTGCGACGCCTTACTCGTTTGCCGACGCCGTCGCGCCGCATCTGGCCGCGCGCCTGTCGGGCCGGCGCATCGATCCGGACGTCATTTCTAAAAGTCTCGACGAACTGAAAGCGCGCTATGATGTCATCGTTGCCGAAGGTGCGGGTGGTTTGGCCGTGCCGCTCAATGACGAAGGCACCATGCAGTATGAATTGATCGGCTCGCTGGGCTTTCCCGTGCTGCTGGTCGCACGCGCGGGTCTCGGTACGATCAACCACACGCTGCTGACGCTCGGAATGGCGCGGCAGGCAGGCCTGAAGGTCAAGGGCATCGTCATCAACAGCGTCGGGCAGACGCTGATCGAACAGGATAATATCGCGACGATTAAAAAACTCGCCGGGGTGGATGCGGTTTTTACGCTGCCGGCGATAGATGCGGTGGACACCGAAAAAGGTTACCCGGGAGACCTTCGCGACGTGTTTGAACGAACCATCGACATCGGTGACATTCTGGCTTTGATGGAAACCGTCTGAAAGATAATAATGTTTGACGAAAAACTTCGCAAGATCAAGGACGACGGCCTCTACCGGCAGATGAAGTATCTGCAGTCGCCGCAGTGCGCGCGCGTGCGCATTGCCAATCACGACATGCTGATGCTGTCGTCCAACAGTTATCTGGGCCTGTGCGCGGATGAAAGTCTCAAGCAGGCCGCCCGTGACGCGCTGGAACGATACGGTGCGGGTTCCGGCGGCTCCCGGCTGACCACGGGCAGTTATGAAATCCATCAAAAGCTCGAAGAGGAAATCGCGGCCTTCAAAGGAACTCCGGCGGCGCTCGTTTTCAACACCGGCTATATGGCCAATGTCGGTGTCATTTCCGCCGTTGCCGATCACGACTGGACGATCTATTCAGACCGCCTCAATCACGCCAGCATCATCGACGGCTGCCGTTTGAGCGGCGCTAAAATCGTCGTCTATGAACATTGCGATCCGGCGGATCTGGAGCGACGGATCAAAAACGATCCGGGCAAAAAACGTCTGATCATCACCGACGGGCTCTTCAGCGTGGATGGCGATATCGCGCCGCTTCCTTCGCTGGCCGGCATCGCCAGGCAGCATGGCGCGCTTCTGATGGTCGATGAGGCGCACGCCACGGGTGTGCTGGGTGCGCACGGCGGCGGCGTGGCGGATCATTTCGGTATGACAGGCGGTGTGGATATTTCAATCGGCACGCTGAGCAAGGCCCTGGCGTCCGAGGGCGGCTTTGTCGCCGGCAGCCGCGCCCTGATCGATTACCTGGTCAACACGGCCCGTAGTTTTATTTTTTCTACTGCACTGTCTCCCGCAATGATCGCCGTGTCGCTTGCGGCGCTCGACATTGTGCGGACCCAGCCGCAAAGGCGCGAAGCGCTGCTGGCGCATTCGTTGTGGCTTCGTCAATCGCTTCGTGAGGCCGGATTCGATGTGGCGAACCATCCCACGCCGATTGTGTCCGTGGTTCTGGGAAGCCCGGATCTGGCTGTAACGTTTAGCGAGGCATTGATGAAACAGAATGTCTTTGTTTCCGCCATCCGTCCGCCGACCGTGCCTCCGGGGACCAGCCGCCTGCGCATCAATCTGATGGCCACACATGACCGTGAGGATCTTAAACAGGCGCTTTCGTGCATCTCGGATATCGGCCGCGAACTGGGTGTGATCGGAGCGTGAGGATCGTAAGTCCGGCGCATGCCGGATAAGGAGTAATGAGTAATGAATGAACTTCAGAAAAAAGATTTAAAATATATCTGGCATCCCTGTTCGCAGATGAAGGACTACGAAGATTTTCCGCCGATCATTCTTGCGCGGGGGAAGGGCGCGTATGTCTATGACACGGAGGGGAAAAGTTATCTCGACGCCGTGTCGTCGTGGTGGGTGAATCTTTTCGGGCACGCCAATGACCGCATCAACCGGGCGCTTCGCGAGCAGTCCGAAAAACTCGAACATGCCATCTTTGCTAATTTTTCTCACGAGCCGGCCATTGATCTGGCGCAGGAAATTGTACGCCTCACGCCCGTGGGGCTCAATAAAGTTTTCTTCACCGACAACGGATCGTCCGCGGTGGAAGCGGCCCTCAAAATGAGTTTTCATTATCATCAGCAGACGGGACGGGCGGGGAAAACAAAATTCGCCGCGATTACCGACGCGTATCACGGAGAAACGCTGGGCGCCTTGTCCGTCGGTGACCTCGATCTTTACAGTAAAATCTACAAGCCGCTGATGTTCGACACGCTGAAGGCCGCCGGGCCGGATTGCTACCGCTGTCCCTACGAAAAAAAACGCGAGACGTGCGGGGCCGAATGTTTTGAATCGATGGAGCGGTTGATCGAGGCGCACGCGGACGAAATCTGCGCCGTGATCATCGAGCCTATGGTGCAGTGCGCGGCAGGCATGAAAATCTACCCTCCCGCGTATCTGAAAAAACTCCGCGAGCTTTGCACCCGGCATCACATCCACCTGATCGCCGACGAAATCGCCGTCGGCTTCGGCCGGACGGGAAAAATGTTCGCCTGCGAACACGCGGGTGTCAGCCCCGACATGATGTGTCTGTCCAAAGGGATCACGGCGGGCTACATGCCCCTGTCGCTTGTCGTGACGACCGATGAAATCTATTCGGCCTTCTACGCGGACTATACGGAGTTGAAGGCTTTTTTGCACTCGCACAGCTACACCGGCAATGCGCTGGCCTGCGCGGTCGCGAGAGAGTCTCTCAGCATTTTTCAAGATGAAGATGTTCTGGCGCAAAACGAAATCAAAAGCCGGATGCTTTTAGCGAAAGTCAAAACCTTGTTTGACGGACATCCGTATGTGGGCGAATACCGCCAGCTCGGCATGATCGGCGCGCTGGAACTGGTGGCGGATCGGTGCACCAAAGAGACATTTGACTGGAAAAAACGTGTCGGATACGGCATTTACCGCATCGCGCTCACCAAAGGCGTGCTGCTTCGTCCCCTGGGGAATATCATCTATTTCATGCCGCCTTATGTCGTCGATGAAAAGGATATCGACTGGATGGTTCAAGTGGCATTCGACGCTATCCATCAGTATTTTCAGAGGCAATAAAGGCCTCAAGTGCCCTGATGAAAATCAGGCGAAAATACTTGACATCCGGTAGGGTGTAACTAAGATAGAGAGTGTTTACAGGGCCGGTTTAAGGCTTGCCACCGGAATCATCACAGGAGGAATGAAGAAATGAAAAGAGTGGTGTTGTTTTTACTGACCAATATCGCCGTGCTCGTCGTTTTGGGCATTGTTTTGAGGCTGCTGGGCGTCGATCGCATTCTGGATGAAAGCGGCGTGGGACTCAATTACTGGAACCTGCTGGTGTTTGCCGCCGTGTTCGGTTTTGGCGGGTCATTGATCTCACTGGCCATGTCCAAGTGGATGGCCAAGCGGGCCATGGGTGCCCAGGTGATCACCCAGCCCCGTTCCGAAACCGAAATGTGGCTGGTGGAAACCGTAAAAAAGCAGGCCGCGATGGCCGGGATCGGTATGCCGGAAGTCGCGGTTTTCGACTCTGCCGCGCCTAACGCCTTTGCCACCGGTATGAATAAGAACAACGCGCTGGTCGCTGTCA
The DNA here is from genome assembly GCA_002347685.1 of Syntrophaceae bacterium UBA2280. GTDB lineage: Bacteria > Desulfobacterota > Syntrophia > Syntrophales > Smithellaceae > UBA8904. The sequence goes on along the minus strand of DDWS01000026.1, from coordinate 42,462 downwards.
GCACCGGACTTTTGCGCAATATGAACAAAAACGAAGTCGAAGCGGTTCTGGCCCATGAGATTACTCACGTGTCCAACGGAGACATGATTACGCTGACGCTGATTCAGGGCGTCGTCAACACGTTTGTCATCTTCATTTCACGTGTGGTCGGACATTTTGTGGACCGCGTGATCCTGAAAAATGAACAGGGTCATGGCCTGGGCTTTTTTATCACGACCATTGTCGCCCAGATCGTTTTCGGCATTCTGGCCAGCGTCATCGTGCTTTGGTTCAGCCGCAAGCGAGAGTACCGGGCGGATGCCGGCGGCGCGAAACTGGCCGGTACGGCCAGCATGATTGCCGCGCTGGAAAAACTCAAAAAAGGCGTGCAGGAGCCTCTGCCGGAGCAGATGTCCGCGTTCGGCATCGCCGGGAAACCCTCCAAACACGGTCTCAAACTGCTTTTCATGAGCCATCCCCCGCTCGAAGACCGCATCGAGGCGCTGAAGCAGAGCGGGAGGGCGTGAGGTGCGTAAGTCCGGCAGCCTGCCCAGCATATGCCGGGAATTCCGGATGAGGCGCTGGATGTCGGGTGTGAAGCGTTAATCGTTATGAGACCAACAGGGATCGGGGAGCCCCGACCCCTGTTGGTCTCTTTGATCTTTGAACTTTGAACTTTGATGGTCTCGTAAAAAGTCATAAATCACCTTTTACGTCATTCCGGCGAAGGCCGGAATCCAGTGATTACAATATGTTCTGGACACCGGCCTTCGCCGGTGTGACGATTCTTGGACTTTTTACGAGTTCATCAACTTTGAACTTTGAACTTTAAACTTGAAACTTTAAATTTTAAACTTAATCCTACACATGATTTCTGAGCTGCAATTCCAGCGGGTGCGGGTTTAAGTAAATCTGATCCTTCAGATACGGCTGATCGAATTTTCGCACGTAGTGGCCGATCAGCGTGACGGGAACGATCAGCGGCAGATAGCCCAGTCGGTATTGATCGAGCATTTCCAGCAATTCTTTTTTCTCGTCTGCGGATAGCGAATTTTTAAAGTAACCCATCATGTGCTCAAGCACGTTGATGTTTTTCTTCGGCGTGGTTTTCAGAGCCAGCGCCTCCATCAGCAGGGATTCGTACTGTGAAAAAAGATCGCGAAGGTTGTGGCTTTTCTGATCCGCGACGAGTTTACCCATTGCCGTATAGTGTTTCGGGCTGTGCGATAAAATCAAATATTTGTAGCGGGTGTGAAAGTCCACCAGCGCCCCGCGTCCGGCTTTCACGGCCCTGGCTTCCCGCCACCGCCTGAGTGTAAAAATCCGTTCAATGAAATTTTCACGAAGCAGTGTGTCATGGAGCCGGCCTTCCTCTTCCACGGGCAGCAAAGGAAATCGATCCATGAACATCCGTGCGAAAATGCCCACGCCGGTTTTGGCGGGCATGCCTTTTTCGTCGTACACTTTGACGCGTTCCATGCCGCTCGACGGTGAATCGCTTTTGAAGATGAACCCACACAGACCGTCCGTTTCCAGTTCAGCCAGACGTTTTTCAGCCCAGGCGATCATCTTGTCTGTTTTATCTTCTTTGGTGCGATGGGTGATCAGACGGGGGGCATCCGGCGCGCCTTCCAGGCGCATCGCTTCGCGCGGAACGCCCAGACCGCATTCTGCTTCCGGACAGACCGGCACATAGTCGACATATTGTCCCAGCGTGTCGCTAAGAAAGCGGTCGAGTTTATGCCCGCCGTCATAACGGACATTTTCTCCCAGAAGACAGGTGCTGATTCCAAGCCTGATCTTGTCCATGCGATGCCTCCGTGAAAGACGTTAACAGGATGAGAAAACGAAGTCAATGCTTCAAAATTGTCGTTGACCGCCGCGTTGTTGTAGGGCATCATCGGAGAAAATGGAGCGTCCGGTAGAAGGAAAAAACGGCGGGGGAGGGTGTTTGATGGTCTGGCATAATGAGTCTTACCAAATGGTTCTCGATCATCTCTACGACGGGGTCTATTTTGTGGATCGCGATCGCGTTATCCGTTACTGGAACAAGGGTGCAGAAAAGATATCAGGATTTTCGGCCGATGAGGTGGTCGGCAGATCCTGCGCAGATAATATTCTGACGCATGTCGATGAATCGGGAAACAGCCTGTGCCTGTCCATGTGTCCTTTGCACGCGGCGATGGAAGACGGATCGGACCGTCAGGCCGAGGTATATATGCACCATAAAAACGGTCATCGCATTCCCGTTTCCGTGCGCGTGTCCCCGCTGTCCGATGAGCAGGGCAACCCGATTGGAGGCGTCGAAATCTTTACGGATATCAGCAACTACAAATCGATAGAACTCAGAGCGAAAGAGCTCGAGGAGATGGCCCTTCTGGACAATCTGACCCGTCTGGCCAACCGGCATGGCATCGAAAAAGGACTTGTGGGCTGTTTTGAGGAGGGAAAGCGCTTCGGCATGTCATTTGGCATTTTATTCATGGACATCGATTACTTCAAGAAGGTCAACGATACTTACGGGCATGATGTCGGTGACCGCGTTTTGAAATATGTCGCCGAAACACTGGTCAAAAGCGCGAGGCCGTTTGATTTGATCGGGCGATGGGGCGGCGAAGAGTTTATAGCGATTATTCGAAATGTTTCCGGGGAAAGTATCGAAGAGATCGGCAACCGGATGCGCAGGCTTGTGGAAGAGTCGTATCTCATGCTGAGTCAGACGAAGCTGCAGGTGACCCTCTCGCTGGGGGCGACATACATGCGCGCGGACGATACGGTGGATACTTTGATCAAGCGTGCGGATCGGCTGCTCTACCAAAGCAAAGAAAACGGCCGCAACCGCATGACCACGGGATAGGTTACAATGGAAAAGGGGAGCCTTAAGGCTCCCCTTTTCCAAAAAGAAGGATGTGCGCTCTGGCTAGGGACACATCCCCATTGGAGAACCCCAACCGGAGTGGCCGCGGCCGGGGCCTCTTTTCCCGCCGCGTGTGCCGTATCCCGAACCTCTTCCCCAGCCCGTGCCCGTCAGAATTTCCTGCTGTTCGGGTGTGAGGACTTTGCGGATTTCCAGCCGTAATTCCGTTTGTTTATCCTGCGCCTGGTCGCGTAATTCCCTCATTTTCTTTTGCGCGGCAAGAATCTGGTCTTTATCCGGGTTGGCCTGCAGCCAGAGTTTGCGCAACTCGACGGACTGGTCGAACATCTGCTCGCGAATCGGTCGGATTTGTTTATCTGTCGAAACTTGCAGGGCTTCGATCTTCGTTTTCTGCTCGCCGGTCAAGTTTAATCTTTCCAGACCTGCTTCCCCGCAGGGTCCATAACCCCTGCCCTTTCCCGGGCCGGGACCCCACGCAAACACCTGTGACGTAAAAAGCAGGCCCACTGCGATGGCTGCGAGTGTTAGAGTCATTTTTTTCATGGTTTTTCTCCTTTTTTGTACATATTTTGCTGATCAGTTACCCGATAGTAGAGCAAAGCCTGTGCCATGGAGAGGATGTTATCGTATTTACTGGATAATGTCGAATTTCTGGCAAATAGAATTTGCCTTTTATCCCCATAGGGTGGATAATAGGTACCCAGTTAGCGTATCCATACGGGTTTATTCTATCCAGGTCATGCCGGAGTGTAAGGATGAAGGAAATCAAAAAGAAAAAAATCCGCTTTGATCTTTCGGTCTGGGTGACCGTAAGCGCGCTTGCGGTTTTAGCCGGAATCCTGAGTGTGATGATGTTTGCGCAGTTTCAGGGGCGGAAAAATCAGGCCCAGATGCTTTTTGTCGAAAAGGGCACGACGTTGATCCGGTCTTTTGAAGCGGGTTTGCAATATCGCGGAGATTTTGAAGGCGGGGAATTCTATCTTCAGAAGCTTCTGATGGAGACCGCTCAGCAGCCGGATATCGATTATATGATTGTGACGGATTCTCGCGGGCGGATTCTGGCGGACAGCGAACCGGCGATGCTGGGCCTCCATTACGGATTGGATCTCGGCACGGTCAGGCTTGCCGACAGCACAAAAATCGCGTGGCGGCAAACGGCCAATCCCGATGGTGCCGGAACGTTTGAGGTCTATCGGGGATTTTCTCCGTGGCGCGTCCCGATGGTTGAAGAGGGGCAAAGTCCGATGATCGTGTTTGTCGGTTTCGACATGAGTAAAATTGAAAGCGCGTCGCGTGAAGATACCTTCCGGACGCTGTTTGTCGCACTGATTCTTGCGCTGATCGGCTCGCTGGCCATTGTGTCGCTTTTTCTGGTGCAGGCGTATCGGCTGACGCGTTCCTCCTTATCGCGCATCACGGTTTTCTCCGAAGCACTGGTCAACCATTTACCGATCGGTCTGATTGCGGTTGATCCACAGGGATGCATTGCCGCCTGCAATGAAAAAGCACAGGAGTTTTTTGAAGGCGCCTGTCCGGACGCTGCAGGCAGGCAGGCAGACGTTGTGCTGCCGACGGCCCTTTGGCGGTTGTTGGAAGATGTCCATGAAGGAGCGGGGGTAATCGAACGCGATGTGCAGTTGACAGACCATCGGGGTGAAACGAACATCTGGGAGGTCGTCGCGGCGACCTTCACGGATGATGATGGAAACGAAGGCAGAATTCTGCTGGCGCGTGATGTGACGGCCATGCGGCGGATGGAAAAGGAAGTTGCCCGCAGCCGGCATCTGCGAGCCATCGGATCGCTTGCGGCGGGTGTGGCGCACGAAATCAGGAATCCGCTCAGTTCCATCCGGGGCTTTGCCGTATATTTCAAAGAAAGGCTCTCCGGCCATCCCGACGATGAGCTAACCGCGGACATTATGATCGCCGAGACCGAAAGGCTCAACCGCGTGATCAGCCAGCTCATTGAATTTGCCCGGCCGTTGGAATTGAAAACTGAGCGGGCGAACATGGCGGATCTGGTGGGCCACGCCATCCGGCTGATTGCCGCCGAGGCGCGGGAAAAATCCATCGGGATTGAAGTGCGGGCGGAGGATGGTTTGCCTCCGGTCGACGTTGATCCTGATCGCGTGAAACAGGTTTTGCTGAATATTCTTTTGAATGCCCTGGCCGCCATGCCGGATGGCGGACGGCTGTCCGTCGACTCCTCAATCCGCAAAGATGATCTCGAAGTGGTGATTGCCGACACGGGCGAGGGGATCAGCAGCGAAAACATGCCACGGATCTACGATCCGTATTTCACGTCAAAACCGGCGGGAACAGGGCTGGGGCTGGCAGTCGTGCAGAAAATCATGGACGCGCACGGCGGAAGGGTTCAAATCGAAAGCCGGGCGGGGGCCGGCACAAAAGTCGTGCTGGGTTTCCCCCGGTCTGAAAAATGAGGGATGAAGCAATGATAAACGCACTCGACATTTTAATTGTGGATGATGATGCCGCTCACCGGCTGATGCTGAAAAAACTTCTGGGAGGCTGGGGTTATCAGACCTTTGAGGCGGATGACGGTGCGGGCGCGATCGAAGAAATCCGCAGACGGGCTTTTGATCTGATTCTGATGGACATCCGGATGGTGAAGGTTTCCGGGATCGAAGCCCTCGAGCAGGTCCGTAAGATCAATCCCTCGATTCCGGTAATCCTCATGACGGCTTACGCTTCGGTGGAAACAGCGGTCAGCGCACTTAAAAAAGGTGCGTATGATTATCTCACCAAGCCGCTTGATTTTGACGAACTGCAAATCGGAATTGCCCGGGCGACGGAGCACAGTTCGCTGAAAAAAGAAAATGAATATCTCAAAGAAAAACTCGGGGAAAGAATCGACCGGCAGAGCATCATCGGTCAGAGCACCGCAATGGCCAGGCTTCTGGACATTGTGGAGCAGGTGGCCGCGACGGAAGCCACGATTCTGATCACCGGGGAGTCCGGGACGGGCAAGGAGGTCATCGCCAATGCGCTACACGCCAACAGCCATCGGAAAGCGGCGCCCTTTGTTAAAATCAACTGCGCAGCGCTGACAGAAACGCTTCTGGAGTCGGAGCTGTTCGGTCATGAAAAAGGCGCGTTTACCGGCGCGGACCGCAGAAGGGAAGGAAAATTTCTCCAGGCCGGCGGCGGGAGCATTTTTTTAGATGAGGTCAGTGAAATGTCTTCCGCGATGCAGGTGAAACTCCTGCGGGTTTTGCAGGAAAGAGAGCTGACCCGCGTGGGCGGGTCGGATGTGCTCAAAGTCGATGTCCGCGTGCTTGCCGCGTCCAACAAGGATCTGCAAAAAGAAATCAGGGAGGGGCGTTTCCGGGAAGATCTATTCTACCGGCTCAACGTGGTGGCGCTGCATGTGCCGCCGCTGCGTGAAAGGACGGAAGATATCCCGCTTCTGGCGCAGCATTTCCTGGCGATGTTTTCCCGCAGGAATTTCAAGTCCATCGCGGGTTTTACCCCTCAGGCCATGCAGAAACTTGTGCGCTACGCCTGGCCCGGCAATGTCCGGGAACTGATGAATGCCGTCGAAAGGGCAGTGGTTTTGTCGCGCACCGAATATCTGGATGTGGAGGATATGACGCTTCTGGCGATGGATGATCCGACCGCAGATGAAGCCCGTCCGTTTGTTTTGTCTCCGAATCTGCCGCTTGAGGAAGTGGAAAAAAGAAGCATTCTGGATGCGCTGACCGTATGCGGCGGAAACAAAAGCGAAGCTGCCCGCCGTTTAGGCATTACGCGCAAGACCCTTCGAAAAAAGCTGGAGAAGTACGAGCAAAACACGAATAGGCCATAAACTGGTTTTATTCATCAGGACATCTTTGTTAAATATTTGCTTGTCAAGCCGGTTATTATTGGTTAATAACTTTAGTGTACATGGATAGTCCGTGCCGTCGTTCAGGGATGGATCGTGAGAATGATGAAAGGTTTTGGGCACATGGTAGAAACCCCGGCAGATAAGCTCCGTCTGGAAATAAACAATCTCGAAGAAAAAATCGCACGGATGGAACGGGATCATGCCCCCTTGCAGCAGTTGATTGGGATGATTCCGGATGGGCTGATGGTTGTGGACGGTAAAGGGATCATCCTTTTTGTCAATCCCGGGATGGCAAAAATATTCGGCCGCTCGGCAACGGAGATGATCGGAAGGAAGTATTCCGATCCCCGCTGGCGTTTCCGGTGCATCGACGAAGAACGAATCGAGGAGGATCCCGTTTTCGGTTGGATCATGAAGGCGGGGCAATCCCTGGCCGACAAGAGCTGCGTGATGGATGCGCCGTCCGGACCGAAGAAAGCGCTTCTGATTAATGCCAATCCCTGTTTTGACGTCAGTGGAAGTATCATCGCCATTGCGGCTTTTGTCAGGGATCTGACCGAGCAGCTTCACCTGAGGGAAGAAAATCGCGAAATTCGAAATGTCTATGAACGTCTGACGCAGTATGCCGATGAGGTGATTATTCACGTGCAGGCCGACAGCGGCAAGGTGATGTATATCAACGAGGCGGCGCACAGGATTTTCGGTTATTCCCTTGAGGAATATCTTGCGGACCCCGGGCTGGCGATGCGGGTTTTCCATAAGAATTATGTGAAAGACTGGGTCCGCGCCACGGGGGCTCTCGATGCCGGCATGGATGTCTTGAGGAATCTCCATGTCGAAGGCGTTGCAAAAGACGGCCAGACAGTCATCCTGGAATTTACAGCCATCGCGGTTCGTGATTCCAGCGGCCGCATTGAGTATTTTGAATCATTGGGCCGCGACGTCACCGTGCGCCGTTTTATGGAGGCGGAACTGGCCAAAGCACAGAAACTCGAATCCATCGGTCTTCTGGCCGGCGGCATCGCGCATGATTTCAACAATATCCTGACGAGTGTGTTCGGTTCCCTGGCGATGGCCAGGATGGATGTCGCAGCCGACAGTCCTGCGTATCAGAGACTGGTCGCGGCGGAGGAGCACTGCGAGCGGGCGAAAACCCTGACCAGGAAACTTTTAACCTATTCCCGCAGTGGATCGCAGCAGCGTAAAACCGTCTCCATCGCAACGGTTCTTCGGGATGCCACGGAGTTTACCCTCAGCGGCAAAAATATCCAGTGTGCTTTCAATCTGCCCGAAGGCCTATGGTCGGCGCAGATTGACGAAGGGCAGATGCATCAGGTGGTTCATTCACTGGTAACGAACGCCGCAGAGGCGATGCCGCTGGGCGGCGCCATTGAAGTGGGTGCGCTCAATGTTGTCTTAACGGCTCAGCAGGTTCCGTCGCTTCGGGGCGGCCGTTATGTGAAGTGGTATGTCCGTGATCAAGGCGCCGGGATTTCCGGTGCGCACATGAAAAAACTGTTTGACCCCTATTTTACGACCAAACAAATGGGCAGCCTCAAGGGAATGGGACTGGGCCTGGCCATCGTGTATTCCATTGTGAAAAGTCATGAAGGGATGATCACGGTCGAGTCCACGCCGGGGGATGGAACCACCTTCACGGTCTACATTCCGGCGACCAACGGGGAAAGCCATGAACCGAAACCGGCGATGACGGGCAAGAAACCGTCCGATGAAAAACATAAGGTCCTGCTCATCGATGACGAGAAAATCCTTCTGGATGTGACCGGCAGCATGCTTGTGCATCTGGGCTATGAAGTGGCGACGGCCACCAGTCACGATGAGGCCATCGATATTTACAGCCAAAGCAAAGAAGCGAACGCGCCTTTTTCCCTGGTCATCATGGATTTGACGATGCGCGGCGACGAAGGCGGCGAGACGGCCATCCGGCGCTGGCAGAGTGTTCATCCGGAGGTCAAAGCGGTGATTTCCAGCGGCTATGTGCATGACCCGGCGATTGAAGAATATTGGAAATACGGTTTTGTCGGTGCGATGGTCAAGCCCTATTCGCTGACAGAGCTCAAAGGCGCACTGGAAAAAATACTGGCTGAAAAAAGAAATGAAGTCGTGCCGGACATGTTCGGCACGGCCGGAAAATGATCAAAGTAAGGAGCACGAAACGTCATGAGTGAAGGAACAAATGATTACACCAAAAACATCGTTGATCTAAGGCGCCACATGTGGATGGACGGCATTGAGGTGGAATTGCGCAGGCTCATCTGGCAGATCGCCGTCGTCGGGAAATACATCTCCGCCAAAATCCAGGAATCCAACCGCAAGCTGGCCGGTTTTGAAAATATTTACGGTGAAGAACAGCTGGCGCTGGACCGTATTTCCGACGATATTCTGAAAAATAAGCTGCAGCACTCCGGGTTTGTACGTGAGTATGCCTCCGAAGAGCTCGAAGATATCGTCACCATCGGCAAGGGGCAGGAGCAATACGTTGTTACGGCGGATCCGCTCGACGGTTCGTCTCTGGTGGATACGAATCTGGCCATCGGAACGATCATCGGCATCCATAAACATTCCGTGATGGATTGCGGGCGCAACACCATGGTGGCTGCGCTCTATATCACCTATGGTCCGCTGATCACGATGATCTACTCGGCGGGCAAAGGCGCGCATGAGTTTGTTCTGGATCGTGAAGGGGAATACGTGCTCTCCGAGGAAAATATCCGTCTGAAGGAAAAGGGCTCGATCTTTTCGCCGGGCGGCCTGCGCTGCGACTGGACGGACGCGCATCTGAAGTTTATCGAGACCCTGGAGCAGGAAGGCTACAAACTGCGCTACAGCGGTGGGTTTGTACCCGACATCAATCAGGTGATTATTAAAAGGGGCGGTGTGTTCACCTATCCCGCGCTGAAGAAATCGCCCAAGGGGAAATTGCGGCTGCTGTTTGAACTGCAGCCGATGGCTTTTATCGTGGAGCAGGCCGGAGGCAAAGCCACGGACGGCCGTGAGGATATTCTGGCTTTAAAGGTCACCAACGTCAACCAGCGTTCACCGATCTATATCGGATCTGCGGCGGAAGTCACCATGGCGGGACAAATCCTGTCGCAGTCATCCAAAGATTAAAAGGAGAAGCCATGATTTATAAAAATAAAGGTCAGCTGAAAAAAGGGTATGCGTCCATCCTGGAAGTCGACGGCGATGAGGTCCGTGTGCTGGATGAAGGAAAATTTTCAGGCGGGTTGATCGATGATCTGATTTATACGGTTGTCTTCAGCCCCGATCCGGGCACCAAGGAAGCCGCCGGTTTTCTCATTCGCCGGGGGGCCGCTGCGATGGGCATCGTGTCTTCGTCGGTTCAAACGCTCTATGAGGCGATGGGCAGCGGGGAAGTCGGCGGGTTCACCGTTCCCGCCATCAATATTCGCGGTATCACCTACGATGTGGCGCAGGCCGTTTTCCGTGCCGCCATGAAAGGCAAGGTCGGGCCGGTGCTCTTTGAAATCGCCCGTTCGGAAGTTGACTATACGGTTCAGCGGCCGTTTGAATACACCTGCGCGATTACGGCGGCGGCTGTGAAAGCCGGTTGGCGCGGCCCTGTGTTTTTGCAGGGCGATCATTTCCAGATCAACGCCAAAAAATTTACCGCCGACGCGGAAAAGGAAACACAGACGGTCAAGAATTTAATCTGGGAAGCCATTGAAGCGGGTTTCTACAACATCGACATCGATACCTCCACGCTGGTGGATTTATCCAAACCAACCGTGAAGGAGCAGCAGCAGACCAATTATACGCTTGCGGCGGAGCTGACCACCATGATCCGTGATCTGGAGCCGGAAGGCATCACAATATCCGTGGGCGGCGAGATCGGCGAAGTCGGCGGCAAAAACAGTACGGTGGAGGAATTGCAGGCCTTCATGGACGGCTACCTCGAAGAGCTCAAAAAGAGGGGGGATGCCTTCAAAGGCATCAGCAAGATCAGCGTTCAGACCGGCACGACGCACGGCGGCGTGCCGCTGGCGGACGGCTCGGTCGCAAACGTTAAAATCGATTTTGATGTTCTTGAAAAATTATCCGCAACCTCCCGCACGCGTTATGGTTTGTCCGGAGCGGTTCAGCACGGTGCCTCGACACTGCCGGATGAGGCGTTTGACCGCTTTCCCGCCACCGGCACTGCTGAGATTCATCTAGCCACGGGCTTCCAGAACATGATTTACGACAGCAAAGGGTTTCCGGCGGATCTGCGGACGAAGATCTATGATCATTTGAAAACCAATATGAAGAGCGAATGGAAGGAAAAAGACACGGAAGAACAGTTCATCTATAAAACCCGCAAGAAAGGATTCGGACCGTTCAAACTGGAGCTGTGGCATCTTCCGGCGGATGTCCGTGGCGGCATCTGCGCCGAACTGGAGCGTCAATTCGCGTTTCTGTTCGACAAGCTCAAAGTCAACGGCACCCGCGAGGTGATGGACAAATACATTCAGCCGGTTGACGTTTTGCTTCCCCTGCCTGCGGCGCTGAAATAGAAAACATGAAAGCGGCTGTACTGGATTTCATCACTGACATTCGTGAAAATCCTCAGCCGCTTTCTTTTGTTGATCTTCCGACCCCTGATCCTGTCTCGGGGCAAGTCCTGATTCGCGTATCCGCCTGCGGTGTCTGCCATACGGAACTCGATGAAATCGAAGGCCGGACACCGCCTGTTGTATTCCCTTTCATTTTAGGTCACCAGATTGTCGGTGAGGTCGAAAGCCTGGGGCCAGGGGCAAGGCGTCATGCCCCCGGCGACCGGGTCGGCGTCGGCTGGATCGGTCATGCCTGCGGAAGATGTTTGCGCTGTCTTGCGGGTCTGGAAAATCTTTGCCCGGATTTCAAGGCCACCGGCCGGGATGTGCCGGGCGGATACGCTCAATATGTTGCCGTGTCGGAAGATTATGCTTATCCGATTTCGGATGTATTTTCCGACGCACAGGCCGCGCCGCTTTTATGCGCGGGCGCCATCGGCTGGCGTTCGCTTCGGTTGGCCGGTCTACGAGACGGCGATCCGCTGGGCCTCACAGGTTTCGGCGCGTCCGCGCACCTGGTGCTGCAGTTGTCCCGGCACCTTTATCCGAATTCGGAAATTTTCGTTTTTGCCCGTTCCGAAAGGGAGCGAAACTTTGCTCTTGATCTGGGCGCGAGATGGGCGGGGGACACGACGGATCGCAGTCCGCGAAAGCTCGCGGCGATCATTGACACAACACCCGCGTGGAGGCCGGTTGTGGAAGCCCTCGAAAATCTTGCGCCGGACGGCAGGCTCGTCATCAACGCGATCCGTAAGGAGGAAGCAGACAAAGACGAGTTGCTTCGCCTCGATTACCCTCTTCATTTGTGGCAGGAAAAAGAAATCAAAAGCGTGGCCAATGTCGCGCGCCGCGATATCGAAGAATTGATGACAATAGCCTCGCGTATCCCGATCCTTCCGGATGTAGAGGAATATCCATTTGCCGACGCCAACCGCGCACTCGTCGATTTAAAGCAAGGCAAAATTCGCGGCGCAAAAGTGCTGATCATGGATTAGCCCCGACCCGCGTGTCACGGGACACGACTCAATCACCGGCCTGCCAGCTTGCCATATACTCCAGGGGTTTTATGGTTGCGGGGGCATCCTCTCTGAGCCAGGATCCTTTAAGCCCCATTTCATTCACCGTCAGATCAAAGTGGCACATGGCAATGCCCATATCGATGTCCTGCAACGATATTTCCCGAAGTTGCCGGTAACCGAAGGCGCGTGAAATATAGAAGGAAAAGATCTGCAGCTTTTTGTCATAGACCACTCGCCAGGGTTGTTTGTTGGAGGCCGAAGGCGCCAGCCGGACGTTTTCGAGTGCTTCGGCATAGGGTCCGGCTTCGTCGGATAAAAGCGGCATGAAAAGATTGTCTTGAAAAAAAAGCTCAGGCCATGGCTTACGGCGGTTGGAGCCTGCAAAACGCCGCATGGTCCGTTCCGTGAGACTTCTGCGGTCCGCCGGATAGCCGACGGGGGTGACGGCGGGCAGTTGCTCTTCCTTGCACAGACCGGCGGCGTTGGCAAAGGCACCGATCGAAAACGTCCCGCCCAGCCAGCAGGTTCCCAAACCAAGTTTTGTCGCCTCTAAAATCAGCTTTTCCATGCAAAATCCGAAATCACAGGCGGCCATCGGAGCCGGCCGGATCATTCCCGCCATATAGAGGCGCGCATTTTTAATCACACCGTACGTGCCGAGTTTCTTCCAGTCATCGCGGGACAAAGACGTGATCGAAAGCAGCGAAAAGCGCGGCGTGTGTCCGAAAGGGCCGCGTTGCGGCGCATGAACCGCCCGCGTAAAATGATGCAGGGCGTCCTCCTCCAAAGGCCGGTCCGCATAGGACCGGCACGAACAGCGCCGGCGAATGACTTCGGATATCGGTGTCATGACGTATCCTTTACAATGGATGCCGAAAAATGTTATTGGCAATTCCATAGAGGTATTCTATACTAACAAATAATATTTTCATAATGATTCTTGAAACCGCAAGGAGTAAAGTTCAATGAAGCTGGCCACTGTAGAACAAATGCGTGAAATGGATCGTCTCGCCATCGAGAAGTTCGGCGTTGCCGAGGAGATCCTGATGGAGAACGCGGCGCTCGCGGCCGTTGTCCTGCTGCAAAGGGAAATCGGCATCCGCGGCAAAAAGTTTGCGATCTTCTGCGGCGCGGGCAACAACGGCGGCGACGGACTGGCTTTGGCGCGCCTGATTCATTCGCAGGGCGGAAAGGTACAAGTATTTCTGGTGGCCTCCCCGAAGAAATACATCGGTGCGGCCCGCACAAACTATGATATCGCGTGTAATCTCTCCCTGGACGTCCATTTGCTGACCAAAGCCGAAGAGGCAAGGCCGGACGTTTTCCATAGCGATGCGGTAGTGGATGCCATTTTTGGCACCGGTCTGGATCGGGAGGTGAAGGGACTGCCCGCCGATGCGATCGCGCTGATCAATGCCTGCGGGAAGCCGGTTATGAGCCTGGATATTCCCTCCGGTGTTTGCGGAGATACCGGAAGGATCATGGGGGCTGCGGTGATGGCCGATTACACCGTCACGTTCGGTCTCCCGAAGGTCGGCAATTTGCTGTATCCCGGTTACGAGCAGGGCGGCGCGCTTTTGGTGTCGCATATTTCTTTTCCGCCTTCTCTTTATGATCGTGACGCTCTTTCGGCGCAGACCAACGGTTTTATTCCGATACCGCCCCGCCCCGTCCAGGCCTATAAAGGCTCGATGGGGGATGTACTGTTTATCGCCGGTGCTGAAAATTATTACGGTGCACCGTATTTTGCGGCCATGTCCTTTTTGAAATCGGGCGGGGGGTACGCGAGGCTGGCCGCGCCCGCCGGCATCGTGCCTTTTGTGGCGGCCACCGGCCGCGAAATTGTCTATCTGCCGCAGCGGGAAACGGCGGCAGGCAGCCTGTCACTCAAGGCTAAACCGGATCTGCTGGCGCATGCGGATCATGCTGACATGGTGGTGATTGGTCCCGGTCTTTCCTTAAACGATGAAACCGCTAAGCTGATTCGGGAGCTTTGCGCAGTCATCAAAAAACCGCTCCTGATTGACGGCGACGGACTCACGGCCGTCGCGGACCGAGTGGATGTGCTGCTCAAACGCAAAGCCCCAACCATCCTGACGCCGCACACAGGCGAAATGGCGCGCCTGTCCGGCAAGTCTGTGGACGCGGTGAATGCCGATAAAATCGGTGTGCTTCGCGAAGTCTCCCGAAAGCTGAATGCCGTCGTCGTGCTCAAGGGCGCGCACTCGCTGGTGGGCGGGGCGGACGGCCGGATCTATTTTAATCTCAGCGGTAATCCGGGAATGGCAACGGCCGGCAGCGGGGATGTCCTCACCGGCTGTATCGCAGCCATGTTCGGACTGGGACTGTCCCCGGAACTCGCAGCGCGCAAAGGGGTTTTTCTGCACGGCTATGCCGGAGATCTCGCCGCCCTGCAAAAAGGCGCGGACGGCATCACGGCAACCGATATTCTCGAAAACCTGCCGCCGGCATTGAGAGACGACCGTGCGGGGAAAATTGAAGAAAAATATTACGCTCCTCCGGTGATTTGACACGGGAACGATTCGGGTTGTGATCGATATTGTGTTGACATCCAAAAGCGAAATTCATATACCGCATCATCGAATACATCATGTCAACATAAAGGATTTAAAAAATGATAAAAGAATCATCTCAAAAGATCGTTATCAGCGGTTCGGGGATCTGGACGCCCCCCGACATCATCACCAATGAAGAACTGGTTGAAAGTTATAACGCTTACGCGGACAAGTTCAATACGGACCATGCCTCCGATATCGCGGCGGGTATTATCGAGGAGAAACCCCTTTCCAGCGTAAGGTTCATTGAGAAAACGTCTGGAATCAAAGCGCGGCACGTATACACAAGAAAAGGCATTCTGGATATCGACCGCATGCGCCCCAAATTTCCCGAAAGAAAAGATCACGAACTGAGCAACCAGGCGGAAATCGCCGTTTATGCCGCGAGGGAGGCCATGGCCGCCGCCGGTAAAACAGCCGCCGATATTGATGCGGTCATTGTTTCTTGCGCTTATACCCAGCGGGCATACCCTGCGATTGCGATTGAAGTCCAAAACGAACTGGGGATCGATGGTTTTGGATTTGACATGCTGGTTGCTTGTTCAGCGGCGACTTTCGGCCTCCACCGGGCTTACGACAGCCTGGTATCCGGTTCCACAAGGTGTGTTTTGGCCATCAACCCCGAACTGGTTACGCCCCAGGTGAATTTTCGTGACCGGGACAGTCACTTTATTTTCGGCGATGTCAGCACAGCCATCATTATGGAGCGGTCGGAAACCTGCCGTTCTGCTGACAGCTATGAAATCCTGGGAACCAGGGCGCTGACGCGGTTTTCAAACAATATCCGCACCAATTTCGGTCATATTTCGTATGCCACGGACGCAGATCCTTTCGGGTGGGACAAGCTGTTTCACCAGTCCGGACGCAATGTCTTTGAAGAAGTGAGTCCTGTCGCCGTCAAACATATGAGTGACCACCTGGCCAGTCTTCATTTGAAGCCCCGGGATGTCACCCGGTTCTGGCTGCACCAGGCAAACATCAACATGAACAACATGGTCGTAAAGCAGCTCCTCGGTAAGGATGTCGAGGAAGAGAAAATACCGAACATTCTTGACCGGTATGGAAACACGGCATCGGCAGGGTCCATTATTGCTTTTCATCTTTATCATGATGATCTGAAACCGGGCGACATCGGAGTGATTTGTTCCTTCGGCGCCGGTTACTCCGTAGGCAGTCTGGTGCTCAGCAAACGTTGAGCAGAGATTCGATCACCATCGCGTTTTATTGAAAAACGGATCACACGGGTCTTCGATGCGACAGGGAGCCGCTGATGACAACCGTTGCCGATCGATTCCGTCTCTATACCGACCTGGCGTGGCTTTGGCCCCTGTGGGGCGATCCGGCCGTCGAATATGCGCGCTACTGTGACTATGTTGCCGCGCTGATCCGGAGGCACACCGAACGACCGGTTGAAACCCTGCTCAACGTTGCGTGCGGCGGCGGGAAAAATGTCTTCAACCTGAAGAAACACTACCGGGTCACGGGGCTCGATTTAAGCCCGGCGATGCTTGATCAGGCCCGCGCGCTCAATCCGGAATGTGAATTTGTTGAAGGCGACATGCGCTCGTTCTCATTGGCCCGAACCTTTGACGCGATCCTGCTCGATGACGGTGTCGCTCACATGACCTCTCTGAAAGATTTGTCCGCCGCTTTTTGCCGTGCCTTTGATCATCTCAATCCGGGCGGGTTGATGGTGGTGACGCCGGATGCCACCACCGAAACGTTCCGGCAAAACTCAAACGAAGCCACGTCCGCGTCCGGCCGGGTTGAGAACAAAAGCATCGATGTCGTTTTTATGGAAAATCTCTATGATCCGGATCCGACAGACGATCATTACGAAGCGACCATCGTCTATCTGATCCGTGAAAACGGCGTGTTGCGGCTGGAAACCGATCACTGGCGCCTGGGCCTTTTCTCCGTCAATGTCTGGAAGCAGGCGCTGTCCGATACCGGTTTCAGGGTTCACGATCACCCGTACCGGCAAGGCGCGGATGTCTATGAAGTATTTGCCTGCGTGAAACCACCCCTGCCGGGGGGTGCTTAATCGCTGCCGCTTCTTGTTGCCTGTTTTTGAGTTGTTCCGGCTTTGCGCTTGTCCTCCATGACCCGTCCGCGTGAAAATATTCCAGCTGAACGAGAATCCATTTTGTGCTATAAAGAGAAATAAATCAGCGACAGGCGAATACCGGCCAAATGAAAAGCCGTTCAGGTTCAGCGGACACAAATTGGCGGTGATCATCATCAAAACGGTTTCAATCAGGGAGGATCAAGATGGATCAGGGGCGAAGGATGTTTATCATTGTCGTGGCGTTACTGGTTATATTATCGTTGGGGATTTACCTGTGGAAGGACCTGGCGGTAAGAAGCGTGGAAAAGAAAATGGAGGCCCAGCGCCTTGAGATGGCCGGGCAGGCACAAAAGGTGATTCACGAGAAAACGAGGTCTTTCCTGCGCCTGGCTGCAATTCCCCTGGTCTGGACGATCCGGCAGGAGATGATTCGGGAGAACATGGGACAGGTCAATGATTATCTGATTCAATACGTCCGGGAGCCGGGAATCAAGCAGATCCTCATCGCGAAACCGGACGGAACCATCACGGCGGCGACCAACAAAAAACATGAAGGCCTTGCCTTTTCATCTCTGTACCCGGCCGAGTTTTTAGAAAAGACGGAAATATTCTTCTCGGATGACCCGGAGGGTCAGCTGATCATTGTCGCGCCCCTTATGGGGTATAATGAAAAGCTGGGCATCCTGCTTATGGTGTATGAACAAGAAGCCCTCGAGAAGAAGGAATAATCGTCTTCGCATTTTTCAGGGGCACGTGATGGACGATGCGGATATTCATCCAGCCATCCGATGGGAGGCGTGCGCGGCCCTCCCTGGAAACTCTGATGTTGTGCACCGGGGCGGATGCTATGCACGTTTATCCCTGTGTGCTGCGCAGCTCTTTGTCATCTTCAACGCTGCTGTGTGACCGAATCTGCGCTTGACAAAGGGATCGTGTTTTTTCTATACTCGCAAACGCGATGGGCAACAAGCCTGTAAGGATGGCGGTTTGCGCCATCATAAGGTTTACGGCCTGTCCGGATAAAAAAGCAAGAACCGCACACGAATGACCGACGAAACGGGAGACTCTCATGGCGAAAATCGACGCGTTTTTTCAGCTGATGCATGATCACAAGGCATCGGATCTTCATTTGGTGTCCGGCCAGCAGCCGGTCATCAGAATCCGGGGTGATCTGGAGCGAATCAAATACGATGTCCTGAATAATGATTCCTTAAAGGTCCTTCTGTACGAAATTACACCGGAGCATAAGATCAAGCAGTTTGAAGAGTCGGGCGATGTGGATTTTGCCTATGAAATTCCGGGTCTCGCGCGCTATCGCGCCAACTACTTCCAGCAGAAATACGGCGTGGCCGCCGTCTTCCGCGAGATTCCCAACACCATCACCACCTGTGCGCAACTGGGCATGCCGTCCGTTGTGGCGAAGCTAGCGATGCTGCCGCGCGGTCTGGTGCTGGTAACGGGTCCTACCGGCAGCGGGAAGTCGACCACGCTTGCGGCGATTATCGATGAAGCCAACCGGCTGCGCAAGGACCATATCATCACCGTTGAGGATCCGATCGAATTCGTCCACAAAAGTCAGGGCTGTATCATCAATCACCGGGAAGTAGGCATTCACACGAAAAGCTTTTCCGCTGCGCTGCGCGGTGCCCTGCGTGAAGATCCGGACATCATTATGGTGGGTGAAATGCGCGATCTGGAAACCACCTCGCTGGCCGTGGAAGCGGCATCCACCGGACATCTGGTCTTTGCCACCGTGCATACCACAAGCGCAGTCAAGACGGTGGATCGTATCGTTGAAATTTTTCCCGAATCGGAACAGTTACAGATCCGTTCCTCCCTGGCCGACGGTCTGCGCGCCGTTGTCTCTCAGGTCATTTTCAAAAGGGTGGACAACGCGAAGATGGATACCAACGGCCGGTGCGTGGCGCTGGAAATCCTGATTGCCAATTCGGCGGTGCGCAACCTGATTCGCGAGCACAAGACCTACCAGATTCCCTCCATGATGCAGGCGGGCAAAAGGTACGGCATGCAGATGCTCGACGACGCCATCATGGATTTATACAATCGTGGATGGATCAGCGGGGAAGATGCGTATTTGAAGGCCAACGAAAAGGGCAGGTTCCGTCCGCTTCTGAAATATCCGCCGACGGATTTCACCGAAGCATAAAAAAGGGGAACGTTTATGAGAAAACCGGAAGTCGATCACATTCTGATGAAGATGCTTGAGTCCAATGCCAATATTTCCGACCTGATTCTGACGGTGGACAAGCCTTTTCAGGTAGAAGCGGCGGGTGTGCTGACGCCCGTGGAACTCGATCCGCATTTTGAGCGTTTAACCCCGTTTCAGACCGAAACCTTCGCGCTGAACCTGATCAATCAGGACCGGCGATTGATGGAGACGCTGATCAATGAGGGGTCCTGCGATTTATCCTACGATCTGCCGGGGATCGCGCGTTTCCGCGTGAATATTTTTTCGCAGCGCGGTCAGTATTCCATCGTTTTGAGAAAGCTCGAAACCATGATCCCGAGTTATGAAGAGCTGAGTCTTCCGGATGCCTACCGCCGCGTGGCCGTCGAAAAAAACGGTATTGTGCTGGTGACCGGAGCGACCGGTTCCGGCAAGACAACGTCGCTGGCTGCCGTGATCAATGACATCAATGAGAAGAATCCCGTTCATGTCATTACACTGGAAGATCCCATTGAATACACGCACACGCAGAAAAAGGCCACGATCAACCAGCGGGAACTCGGCAAAGACTTCGATACTTTTGCCAACGGCCTGCGTGCCGCCCTGCGCCAGGCGCCGAAGGTGATCCTGGTCGGTGAAATGCGCGACCGGGAGTCCGTCGAAATCGCCTTCAATGCCGCTGAAACCGGCCATCTGGTGTTGAGCACCCTGCATACGGTTGATGCCGGTCAGACCGTCAACCGTATCTTGGGCATGTTTTCCATCGAAGAGGAAAACCAGGTGCGCACGCGTCTGGCGGATTCCCTGCGATGGATCATCTGCCAGCGGCTGTTGCCGAGAGTGGACGGCGGCCGTGTCGCAGCGTTTGAGGCGCTCGGTACGTCTTTACGTGTTAAGGATATCGTATTGCACGGGGAATCCGAAGGCAAGACGTTTCAGGACATCATCCAGCAGGGCAAGGCCTTCGGTATGGTGACCTTTGATAACTGCATCGTCGATCTCTTCGAGAGAGGCATCATCACAGAAGACACCGCCAGAGCCTACGCGTCCAACCGCTCCAATGTCGGTCGCGGTATCGACGCGATCAAGAATGCGCGCGGTGAAAAAACAACGGATCTGGGTCGATTGGAAGTGGATCGTTCGTACGGCAAGGCAAAGGATTCGCCCTGGCGCTAGAGACATCTTTTTTCGGGATTGAGTGAGAGGGAAAGAGGAGGCAATCGATGATCGATGATAAGAAGAATGCCCCGGTCAAACTGGCGGAAGAGGGTATTGATTATTCGGGAAGGCCTTTCGGATATCTTGCGCCGGAGAGCGAGACCGCGATGGTTTGCCAGCAGGATCCGGTGATTCGTGAAAGAATTGTTCACGACTTGAAAAAGATGGGTTTTGAAATCGCCCAGCCGGCGTCTTTTCGTGACGCGCTGAAGTTCATGCGTTTCCATGTATTTAACCTGATTGTCGTCGATGAGGATTTTGATACGGGTGTTTGGGAAACCAATAATGTGCTTCGCTATCTCGAAGGACTGGGAATGTCCGTCCGGCGTAAGTCCTTTGTTGTGCTGATCACCGCGACACTGGCCACGATGGACAGCATCCAAGCCTATAATCGAAGCGTCAATCTGGCGATCAACAAAAGAGACGTGATCGGCGTAGAGCAGATTTTGCGTCAGGCGATGGCCGAATATGATGATTTCTACCACGTCTACAGGGAATATCTGCGGCTATAATCTTCAGTTGTTTTCTTTCAGACCGGTGCTGTTTTTTTGATGGGTTGATTCCAGCGCTTTGCGGGCCGCGTTCAAACCGAGCATACAAGGCCCGTTCTCGTCAATGGACACAGCCTTTTCAAACGCGCTGACCGCGCGCAGAAAATGTCCTGCTTTCATGAAGGAATGTCCCAGGCGGTTGTAGTAAACCGCGGCGCGGATGGTATCGCACTGAACCGCTTTTTCGTAACTTGCAAGCGCGTCATGAAATTGTTCCAGGGCAATCAGGATGTCACCCATCGCGCACAGGTAAAGGCTGTTGGCAGGGTCCGCCTCCAGGCATTTTCCCAGCCAGTGTTTCGCCGCCGGGTAATTTCCCCGCTTTCCGTATAAATCCGCCAGAAGGAAAAGATAGCGCACCGCCTCATCGGGATCGATCAAACCGGCCTGCCGAAACGCCTCCTCGCATTGAAGCGGTTTTCCGGCGGCCATGAGGGCTTCGCCCAACCGGCAATGGAAGGCGGGGTTGTCCCCGTCCATCGAGACGAGTTTTCTGAAAATGCCGCAGGCTTTTTCATTTTGGCCGGCCAGAAGATATGCGCCGCCCAGTTCTTCGAGCAGGCCGATATCCAGCGGCTGGACACCCGTCGCTTTTTCGCACAGGGTCACCAGTTTTTCGATTTGAGATTCCTGCTTATAGATCCGCACCAGTTCGTCGTAGGCGAAACCGGTGAAGACTTTGCGCTGCAGTTCCCGGTCCAGAATAGTTTCCCAGTAACGGATGGACCGTTCTTTGTCACCATGGTCCCAGGACGCCCAGGCAAGTCTAAGCAGCACCTGCTCTTCCCCGGAAAGAGCGGTTTCCAATTCCTCCAGCACAGCGATGGCTTCACCATGCCTGCCCTGCGCAAGCAGCTCGTCGGCGATGTCAAGAATTTCTGTTGTTTTGCCGTCTTTAGTCATAGAATAAAAAAAGGGGGGAGAAGATTCTCCCCCCCCGAAAGTTTCTCAACAACTGCAGGTTCCGCAACCACCACCCTCCGCCACAAG
This sequence comes from Syntrophaceae bacterium UBA2280, assembly GCA_002347685.1. Lineage (GTDB taxonomy): Bacteria > Desulfobacterota > Syntrophia > Syntrophales > Smithellaceae > UBA8904. Next base: position 20,574 of record DDWS01000026.1, on the reverse strand, counting down.
ACTGGATGTCAGTTTAAAACCCTCCCCTTGAGGGGTGGTGATGAAATCAACATGAATCGGTTGAGCCTGATTCAAAAGGTCCTTTTCGACAACGAATTTTGTTCCTTTTTCCTCGATCACTTCGTCTTCATTTCGTGGCTCGTCCAGAGCCATGCCCAAAGAGGGCCCGGATCACCCCATCGACATCGTGATACGTATGGCCGCATCAGCGTTTTTATCCTTGAGAAAATCCTTGATGACCTCCGATGCCTTGTCTGTTACTGTCAGCATTTACTGTCCTCCTTCATTTGGCGATGTCCTTTGGACATCAAACTTTTCGCTAACTTATCCATAATCGACCGGTTGTCAATGATAAATTTGGCATACGACCATAACCTTTTTAATTCATTGGTAAAAATAGGAGTTTGTTGCGATTGACTTTTCCGGAGGATCTCGATTATGATTACAGTTCAATGATTGAAATAAGGTGATTTTATGATAAGGTTTTGCTGCATGGTCATTGTGGGCCTGCTGTTGTCGACTCTGCCTGTTTATGCTGAAAATTTTACCGTGCAAGGCGATATGGATGCCGTGATCCGCTACGAGATGCGGCATTCCATCACGGCGGGAGAATCGATGACAAAACTCATGCTGAGTTTCGTCATCCCGAAGAGCTTTGAATCTCCCACATATAAACAGCAAATCACTGATTTTAAAATTACCTTCGCACCGGAGCCCGAGGAAACCACTGCCATCACGGACGCTCGTGGGAATCAAACCGTTTCGGCCACCTGGATGCGGGTGCCTCAGACCATTGATGCCCTTGTGTCTTTTGACGCACGGACGTCCATCGGGTTGACATCTTTTGAAGCCGGCGCACCGTTTCCGCCGGCCGCAGTTCCCGGGGATCTGAAGGTGTACCTGGCGGATTCCTCTCAGGTGCAGACCAATGATCCCGCGATCCGTGAACTCGCGCTCAAGTTGACGCGGGACGTGAAAACACAATTTGATGCCGTGCAGCGGATTGTGACCTGGGTGGTGGATCATGTTCGCTATGTTAACCCACCCGATCAGTATGACGCGCTTTTCGCATTGCAATCCGGGACCGGAAACTGTCAGAACTATTCCCATCTGACTGCCGCGCTTTTGAGGCACGTCGGAATCCCCGTGCGTATTGTCAACGGCGTTACCCTGAACCAGCCATTTGACCTCGCGTGGGAGAAAGGAACGTTGACATTTAAAATGGGTCAGGGAAGGCATTCCTGGGTGGAGATCTGGTTTCCGGATTTAGGTTGGGTGCCTTATGATCCGCAGAATATGCAGTTTTTTGTCTCCAGCCGGTTTGTCCGCATCGAGGTGGGCGTCGATAATCAGGAGACGAAAAATGACGGGCTGGTGCGCTGGATTCAGCGCGCGGGGGCCGTCCGTCGGCCGACGCTTCAGGAAAACATTGGCGCGCAGTTGATTTCCGATTCTTCGAAGGTCAAGGCCCGGCGGGAAAACTACGGTCCGAAAAATCTGCTTTTGAGTCCCGATGTGCAGGCTCAGTTCAAGAGAATTGAAATGCCTCCGCCTCCGCCTCCGCCGGTGGTGATGGATCCCGAAAAAAAGAAAGTACTGTGTTACGTGGTTCCTTTTGTCTACGGTAATCTGACGTTTCCTGAAAATGTTGATTTTGCCTTTCCCCGGGTTACCCGGGCATCGGGAAAGAACGCCTTTGAGATGTCCCGCAATTTTCTGGTGGAGACGGCCGAATATGTGACGACCAACGCGACCCAGTACGCTCAGGTGGTGGAATTTCAAAAGCCGGTTCGACTGGACTCCGTTTCGCTTGCGCTGCATAAATTCGGCGGCGAGGGATGGTTGTGGGTGGATATCCTTAAAGATGACGCAGGGAAGCCGGGCGAACCGCTCTGGACGACGCGGATGGTCAACCTCGACGATCTTTCCGGCAAGCCGGGGTATCGCTGGGAGAGGTTTGCTTTTGCCGACAAGGAAAGACCGGTATTGATGCCCGGCGCCTACTGGATTGCACTAGGGTTTTCCGGGACGCCGATCGTGAACTGGTTTTATACTTACGGCAAACCGGTCGGCCCCGTCTACGGAACGCGCTACAAGGGGGTTTTTGAGGAGGATTGGAGCGGAGCGCTCAGCTACGAATTCAATTATAAGGTTGTGGGAAAAACGGTGAAGTAAACGTTGTTTCTATTGATTTTCCCGGGCGAGTTTGTCTGTGGCTGCCGCAAGGGTTTCGTCGAAGCATTTTTCGAGAGATTCGTTGGTCCCCCTCAAGCCGTCGATGACCGCCTGAGCCCATTTTAAATATTCGATCCTTCTGTGACGGGACCAGCCCTCAGGCGGCAGATAGGCGACGTCATGAACATTGCAGATTTTGTCGGCCAGTTTAATCTGCTTGGCACGGGGCGACAGAAGGGGAGCGTGAGCGATCTGGTTTTGTTTTCTTTCCTGCTTGGACAGGTTATTGTCATCACTGAGTTCCAGCACCAGTTCCAGAACTTCATCCCCGAAGGTCGTTCGAATATGTTCGGCGGTGGTGTCGGTATCCTCAAGGGTGTCGTGAAGGATGGCGGCAATGAGGGTGGTGATATCCTCCACTTTACCGATGGTCCATAAAATATTGGCAACTTCAATCGGATGATGGATATAGGGAGAACCCGGAGAGTCCTTTCTTTTCTGATGGCGGTGTTTTTGAGCGGAAAAATTCAACGCTTTTAAAAAGGAATCCAGGTCGTTTCGCAAAGCATCCTCCTCAATGTCGATTTTTATTACCATAAGGGGGGCAAAAAGCGCAAATAATTGTTCCGGGTCTGATTTGAGTTCATTGGCAATATGTGCTACACAGCCTCATGTAGAATCTATCGTTTTAGGAAAATATTCAATATGCATGACCAAAACATATTTTTTGAACTGCCTGATATTTATTCATTAAAAAAGCGCTATACGCTTTTTGATCTGCATTTTCACACCTCTTATACGGATGGACGCAATGGCGTGGATTTCATCGCTGCGCGGGCGCGGGCGCTGGGGATCGGGATTGCGATTACGGATCACAATGACATTCGCGGGGCTCTGGAAATGGACCGGCACAAGGATGTTCCCTTCATTCCCGGCATTGAAGTTACTTCCCGGGAGGGTACGCACGTTTTAGTCTATTTTTATGAAGTGCAGGATTTGAAAGCGTTTTACCGTCGTTTTGTCCGGCCGTGTCTGGGGTCGAATGTCATGAGTTCAACGGCGATTTCTCTGGAGGATATTCTGGCGGCGGCCCGACACTTCGACGCCTTGACGGTGTTTCCACACCCTTTTTGCGCCGTGTATACGGGCGTTTGCAATTTGAGTGTTGAGCCGTCCCGGCTGGAGAGCCTTTTGCGGTCCGTGGACGGCATCGAAGTCATCAACGCCGAGAACCTGCACCGGTGGAACCTGCGGTGCGCGAGCCTCGGACGCGAGTTGCGAAAGTCGGTGACCGGAGGCAGCGACGGTCATTCCCTGTATTCGATGGGCCGGGTCCTCACCTGTGCCGCCTGCAAGCCGACAGGCCGCGCGATGCTCGACGCCGTCAAAGGAAGACAGACGATGATTGTTGGCAAAGAAATCAGCCTGCTTCGAAAGATGGCGGCCGGCGGGGCCAAAATCAATGTCGATGTAGCCCGCTATCCCGAATTGCTGCAGAAGAATTTCCGTTTTGGCTACCATGTGTTCAACGCAAAATCCCGTATCATTCGGGATCGTCTGGGGATACAGCCGCAAGGCAAGTAGACGGATAGCTCCGGGAGGTTTTTTCCCGGAAAGGGTGGATTCTTTGTATGAGTGAAAACGTGTTTGCCGGTTCCCAGAAGGTCATTTTCTTCGTCATTCTGGCGCTGATTACCATTTTTTTCGGCTACCTGCTCAAACCTTTTTTCTTCGCGATTCTATGGGCTGTGTTGATCGGAGGGATATTTATGCCCCTCAACAACCTGCTCAACAAAGGAATTAAAAGCCCCAGTCTCTGCGCCGCAATAACCCTGATGGCCGTGATGATTTGTCTGATTTTGCCGGTCGGTTTGCTCATCAGCCTGCTGGTAGCTGAAATCATTGATATTTATGCGTCGGTTCACAATTCGACCGGGGATTGGATGGAGACCATCGAAGCAACTCTGGCATCTGTGAGTCAACACCCGTTTCTGTCCAGCCTGAAAATCGACGAGACATTCGTGGCCGGCAAATCCGTTGAGGTCTTGAAAGCGGCATCAGATTTTTTGCTTAAAAATCTGACGGCATTGACGCAAAATACCATTATGTTTTTTATTCAGTTCGCCGTCATGCTGTATTGCCTGTTTTACTTTTTGCGCGACGGCGCGTCTCTGACTGCCACCGTGACGCATTATATGCCGATGGGCCGGCGCCATATGGATATGTTCGTTACGCAGTTTCTCAATACCTCCAAGGCGGCGCTGAAGTTTACGTTTGTGATCGGCGGCATCCAGGGTTTTCTGGGCGGGATGATTTTCTATGTCACCGGCATTGAGCGGGCTTTGGTCTGGGGGGTTTTGATGCTGGGGCTTTCAATTGTTCCGGCGATCGGCTGTTCCTTGATCTGGGCGCCTGCGGGGATCATCATGCTGATCCAGGGACATATCTGGCAGGGCATCACCATTCTGGTATTCGGCTCCGTGGTCATCAGCAGCGTGGACAACCTTTTGAGGCCGGTTTTGATGGGGAAAGACATCCAGATGCACGCGCTGCTCATCTTCCTGTCTACGCTGGGAGGCATTGCTGTGTTCGGACTCAGCGGGTTTGTTTTAGGGCCTGTGATCGCTTCGCTGTTTCTGGCCAGCTGGAAATTGTACTTGGAGTTGTACCAAAGGGAAGAGGCCGGGGAAGAAGAAAAAAAATGATTCTGTCCCCAAACAGGTCGCGGAACTTTTTCGCGTTTTCTTGAAATCATCATTGAAACGTGCCGGATCATCGCCCGTTTTCCCCGCGCCGGTCGATGAAGAAGCGCCACGGGGCGTCGCGGTCTTCGGGGTTTGCGTAATGGATGCCGATTCTGGGCGTGGCCTTGACAGGCGCCGGTTTCAGACCGGGTGCCTCTTCCAGCCATAATTGGCTTCCGGCCGTCAAATCCCAGCCGTTGAAGGACAGATCGATTCCCATGGCCTGGCAGAGCTTGGCCGGCCCGTTGGTGAGATCTTGACCCCGCTTCCTGCGCCGGGTTTCCATCGCTTCCAGACCGGAAAGAGGTTCAATGGCCCGGATCAGAACGGCGCAGGGATCTCCTTTTGATTCCGTGACCAGGTTCAGCAGATAATGCATGCCGTAGGTGAAGTAGACATAGGCATGCCCGGGTTCGCCGAACATGACGGCATTGCGCTTCGTCATTCCGCGATGCGCGTGACAGGCGCTGTCGTGTTTTCCGCAATAGGCCTCCGTTTCCACAATGATGCCGGTGAGCATTGCGCCGTCGATGAAACGGATCAGTTTTTTTCCCAGAAGGTCGCGGGCAACACTCAGGGTGTCGCGATGATAAAAAGGTCTGCCCAAAACAGGTGAACGGGTCATCATAATCGGCAAAAACGCTCCTCGATTCCGGCTTGACTTCGTTTTCCCTTCAGTTTAAAAGTTTCACTTAATCCTGGATGGGCGTTTTGTCAACATTGTCCGGCACCGGGCAAAAGAAGACTTTTCGTGCGAATTTTCCTTCGCAGTGCAAAAGGCATTACACGTAAAAAAACAAGAATAACCATGGATCGTTGTCTGGGAATTAAGAAAAAACAGTTTTTTCAGGCAGTTAAGTCTGCTGAGCCTGCGGAAAGGGTATGGCATGGATTGTGCTCCTTATGCGGGGATGCACTGATCTTGTGCCGCAAGTTCATGGATCTGAATCATTCAGGGAGTATTATATGAGTATATCGAAAGGCATCGTTGCCGTTTTTCCGGGTCAGGGATCTCAAAGATCCGGTATGGGAAAAGATTTTTATGATGAGATTCCTGTTTGCCGTCAAACGTACGAAGAGGCGGCCGACGCATTGGGGCTGGATATCGCTGCGATCTGTTTCGACGAAGACTCTAGATTGAATCTGACCGAATACACGCAGCCTTGCATTGTCACCACCGAGATTGCCATGCTGCGCGGACTGGCCGAACGTTACGGGTTTGCTGCCGGTTGTTTCGGCGGTCATTCGCTCGGTGAATTTACCGCGCTGGTCGCCGCAGAGGTGATACCGTTTGCCGATACGGTCCAAATCGTCCGCGAACGTGGAAAGCTGATGCAGACAGCCGTACCGGTGGGTGTAGGTTCCATGGCCGCCGTCATTTCCGAAGGCATCGACATAGAGGGTCTGAAAAAGATTTTTGCTGATCTGCCGATTGATATCGCCAACATCAATTCCGCAAATCAAGTTGTGATCAGCGGGGATGCATCCGCCCTGCCCGAAGCCGAAAGCCGGGTCAAACAATTTTTCCCGTCCGAAAAATCTTTCCGATTTGTGCAGCTCAATGTCAGTGCGCCTTTTCACAGCCGGTTTATGAAAAAGATTGAAGAGCCATTCGAAGAGACCTTGAAAAAATACAGTAAATCTTTCAACATCCAAAACGCTCCCAAAGTGACTTCCAATTACCGGGGATCCTTTCACGCGGATTCGCAAGACGCCGTCATCGGCAATCTGGTTCGTCAACTTTCCAACCCGGTTTTATGGCGCGACAACATGCAGGCGCTGGCCGATCGTGCCGACCGAATTTATGAAATCGGTCCGGGGCGGCCGCTTCGCGACTTTTTCAAGACCATCGGGGTTGCGTGCGAATCCGTCACGGGACTTTCGGCGGCGGTGAAAATCTTTGTCAGAGAATAAATCATCATCCAATAACATTTTTCAATCGACAGGAAAACGAAAGGCAGAATATGGATTTAAGTTTCAGTGAAAATCAACTCTTGTATCTGGAGACCGTGCGAAAACTGGTTAAAAACGCCATTACGCCCCACATATTGGAAATCGAAAAATCCCACGTATTCCCCTGGGATATTATCGGTAAAGCCTGGGGGATGGGGATTCTTAACTTATGCATTCCGGAATCCATCAAGGGTTTTGAAGTGGATGTGTTTTCCTCGGCTCTAATTATCAAGGAGCTCTCCTACGGCGACACGGGCATTTCCACGTCTGCCATGTGCAACGACCTGGCAAATGTTGTGATCAGCCAGCATGGAACCGAAGCACAAAAGGAAAGATTTTTACGCCCCTTTGTCGAAAAGCCGCTTTTGGCCTCTTTTTGCCTGACAGAGCCGGGTGCCGGTTCGGACAATTCCATGATGACCACCTTCATCAGCAAGAATGCGGATGACTCCTATACCATGAACGGGTCCAAGTGTTTCATTACCAACGCGTCCTATGCGTCACAATTTACCGTTTTGTGCAAAGTGGGCAAACCGACCAGTAATTTTATGGCATGCGTCATCATTCCTGTGGATCATATCACCGCTGACGATATTCCAGACATCGGGAGTTCCACACGGGAAATCAATCTTCCCTCCGGCGGAAAGATTATTATCGGCAAACCGGAGGATAAATTAGGACAACGGCTGTCCAATACGGCCAGTGTCACTTTTGAAGATGTTCGAATCATGCCCGATCAGATCATCGGGGACCGGCGTTTCGGTTTTAAGTATATCGTAGACGTGCTCGACTACGCGCGTCCGATGGTGGCAGCCATTGGCCTGGGCCTGGCGAAACGGGCGCTTGACCTGACCCTGAATTATACCCGCGAACGCAAGCAGTTCGGCCAGCGGATCTGCGATCTGCCGGTGGCGCGCGAAATGCTGATCACGATGTGGAAAAAAGTGGAACTGGCGGATCTGTCCCTGGTGAAAGCCTGCTGCAAGATTCAGGAAAATGCCGACGACGCCGGCATCTACGCGTCGCTGGCGAAAAACACCTGCGCGGAAGCCGCCCTGTTTTGCTCCACCGAAGGCCTGCACCTGCATGGCGGTTACGGGTTTACCACGGAATACGAAATATCGAAGCTGGCCCGCGATGCGCATATCATTGACATCTACGAAGGTGTCCGCGAAGTGCAGAACATGATCATTGGTCGGGAGATCGTTTAGGCTTGCTGTATCTGCACAGCATAAGGTGTTTTGACCCTCAGAGCATTTGAAAGTAGAGCATGAAACGAAATGGATAAACCTATCGCATTAGTGACGGGGGGTGCCACGGGCATCGGCGCCGCCTGCTGCCGCGCGCTGGCCGCGGAAGGCTTTCGTGTCGGTCTTCATTATCGGAGAAGTTCGCAAGCGGCTCAGGCCCTGCGAGACGAAATAAATGACAGTTTCCTGGTTCAGGCGGATCTGTCCCGGATCGATCAGATTGACGCGATGGTCGCAAATCTCAAAGACGCGGCGGGCCGCGTGGATGTCCTGGTCAACAATGCCGGACTTGCCATCAATGCCGATATCATCTCCATGAAGGTGGAGCAGTACGACGAGCAGCGGGCGCTTTCTCGCGGCATCTGGTATCTGACCAAAAGAATTCTGCGGCAGTTCATGATGCGCAGCGGGGCCGGCCGTATCATTAATATCTCCAGCGTGGTGGGACACACGGGCAATCCCGGACAGATCGCCTATGCGATGGAAAAAGCGGCGCTCGATGGATTCACCAAATCGCTTTCGCAGGAGATGGTCGGACGCAATATTCTGGTGAATTCCGTTGCCCCCGGTTTTGTCGACACGGAGATGACCGGAGAGCTTCCCGCAGAGGTCAAAGACCGGATTATGGCGAATATTCCGCTGGGACGCATCGGCCGGCCGGAAGAAATTGCCGAGGTCGTCGCCTTTCTGGCGACCAAAGGCAGCTACATTCAGGGTTCCGTGATTCATGTCAACGGAGGGCTCTATGGAGGCTGACGACGGCATTATTGAGGAAGTGCTGGCACTGGTGCCGCAGCAAAAGCCGTTTCGCTTTATCGATGAGATTCTGACGCTCAACGAGGAGGAAATCGTCGGGGCATACCGTTTCCGTGAAGATGAATTTTTCTATCCGGGGCATTTTCCCGGCCGCGCGATCACGCCGGGCGTAATCCTGCTGGAATCCATGGCGCAGATCGGTGTGGTGGCCTACGGCATGTACCTGTTGTCCTGTCAGAGAAATGTGCGTCCCAGTCAGATGACAGGTCCCTTGAGCCTGTTTTCTTTAGCGGAGGATATTGAGTTTACGGGGATGGTGTTGCCCGGCGAAAGAGTGATTGTCCGGGGGAAAAAAATCTATATGCGCAAAGGCGTATTGAAGGTTGAAACCAGCATGGAGAGGGAAACCGGGGAAGTGGTGTGTACCGGTAGATTAGCCGGAATGGGAGTGGAAGCATGAAAAGAAGAGTCGTGATTACAGGCATGGGGGTTGCCGCGCCGAACGCGCACGGTCTGGAAGATTTTGAAAAGGCGCTGCGCGAAGGGAAATCCGGCATCCGCTTCATTCCGCAACTCGAAGAGTTGAAGTTCGGCTGTCAGATTGCCGGTGTTCCTCAGGATTTCGATGAAATCCGTAAGACGTACTTCGATCATGAAAAGCTGTTGTCGATCAATGACAACATCGGGTACGCGTCGGTTTCGGCCGTGGACGCCTGGCGCGACGCGGGTTTCGATATTCCCGAAAGCGGTGACGAGACGGTGGATTGGGATACGGGCGTCATCGCTGGTTCCGGCATTGGCGGGATCGATACCATCGCGCAGAGTGTTGTCCCGATGATCAATGAAGGCCGCGTGAGGCGTTTGGGCAGCCGCGTTGTCGAACAGGTGATGATGAGCGGCACGAGCGCCCGCATCGCCGGTCTGATCGGCGCCGGCAACCAGGTAACCACGAATTCTTCGGCGTGCAGCACCGGCAACGAAGCGATTATCGACGCGCTTTGGCGTATCCGCATGGGTTTGGCCAAGCGCATGGTTGCAGGCGGTTCCGAGGGTGCGTCTCCCTACATCTGGGGCGGTTTTGATGCGATGCGTGTGATCGCCCGTAAATTCAACGACAACCCGCAGGCAGGCTCCCGCCCGCTTTCGGCTGCGGCCTGCGGGTTTGTTCCCGGGTCCGGCGGCGCGATGCTGGTATTAGAAGAGCTGGAGACGGCCCTGGCTCGCGGGGCGAGAATTTACGCCGAAATTATCGGCGGCTATATCAACTGCGGCGGCCAGAGGATGGGCGGTTCGATGACCGCACCGAATCCCGTCGGCGTGCAGAAATGCATTCGCGGCGCCGTGGCGGACGCGGGGATCGGGTCTGCCGATGTGGACGCCATCAACGGGCATTTGACGGCGACGTATGCCGATCCGCACGAAGTCAGAAACTGGGCGGCGGCACTGGAGCGCACACCGGAGAATTTTCCCTATATCAATTCGACCAAGTCTCTGGTGGGTCATTGTCTGGGGGCGGCGGGCGCCATTGAGAGTATCGCGGGTGTCTTGCAGATCTATAAAGGGTTTCTGCACCCGTCCGTCAATTCCGAGGATGTGCATCCGGACATCGCTCAATACGCGTCGAAAATCCCGCAAACCTGTATGGAATTTCCCCAATTGAAATATCTGGCTAAGGCCGGTTTCGGCTTCGGGGATGTCAACAGCTGTATTATCTTTAAGAAATGGGAAGAAAATAATAACTAAAGGAGTGATGGATAATGGATGACAAGAAAATATTTGAAGAGATGGTAACCATATTAAAAACCTATACCAAGGATGTGACGCTTTTGGAAAAGGCGACACTCGAGACACACATATTGAATGACTTGAAAGTCAATTCCGCGCGCCTGGTAGATGTGATTATCAAGTGTGAAGATGTTTTCGGCATCAGTGTGGATGATGACGAGGCAGATAAAATCCGCACCATCGGCGATGCCGTAAGAATCGTCAAACAGAAACTCGGATAGGTGCGGTGGTGATGTATGGATAAGCGATCTTTATTTTCCCTGCGGTTGCAGGAGTTTTCAGGTCGGCTCGCCGTTTCTTTCGTTGCGCCTTTTTACTTTTCGATCGCGCGTCTGCTGAATTACCGAGTTCGGGATTTGCGGGAGGTCCGCCGTCAGTGCGCCGAGGAATTCTCGGCGCACAAAGGGCCCTGGATTATCTGCGCCAATCATCTGACTATGATAGACTCTTTCCTTCTGATCTATGCAGCGTTCAGTCTCGGCGGGCATTTGACGCAATTCAGAAAGCTGCCCTGGAACTTGCCGGAGCGGAGCAATTTTCAAAGCAACATCTTTCTGGCAGTGCTGTGCTATCTGTCCAAGTGCATTCCCGTCGACCGGGGCGGCTCGCGCGAAAAGATGAAGAAGGCGCTCGATAAGTGCATTTATCTTTTGCGAAGCGGTCACACGGTGATGATTTTTCCCGAAGGGGGGAGATCCCGCACCGGCCGTGTGGATCAAGAAAATTTCTCTTACGGTGTCGGACGATTTGTGAAAGATGTGGAAAACTGCAGGATCATGTGCATTTATCTGCGTGGCGATCAGCAGCGCAGATACGGGGTGATTCCCGCCTGGGGGGACAAATTCTACGCGCAAATGGAGGTGTTTACACCGACGCCCCTGGAAGGTACCGGACTGCGCGTGCAGCGGGAATACGCGGCGCAAATTATCAATCGGCTGGCGCAGATGGAGGAGAAGTATTTTGACACACGTCGGAAACGATCTCGTGGATTTAAAATTTCCGGACAACGTGAAAAGGAGTCTGGATTCGCGCTTCCTGGAGAAAATCCTTACCGATCATGAAATTGCGTTTGTCAAACGCTCTTTGGATTCCGACGTCGCCTTGTGGTCCTTCTGGGCCTGCAAGGAAGCGGCTTACAAAGTCCTTCAGAAACAGGCCGGCGGCGTTCATTTCGTGCCGCGCCGCTGGTCCGTTCAATATCTGAATTTTCCCGATGATCCAAACGGCGTTCGTTTCCGGACCGATGGTTGTATGGATGCGGAAGTGATCGTTCCCGATGCGGCCCCCGTCCACGCTCAACTGTTTTTTTCTCCGAATTACATACACTGCCTGGCGACCGATACCTTTCGGAGGCAAGATGAAATATTCCGAGGGGTTCAAGCTCTGCCGGCAAAAAAAAGCACTCCATATTCGGATGCGTCTTCTTTTGTCAGGAGGATCGTGATCCGCCGGATTGCAGCAAAGTTAAACCTGCCCGAAGACACTCTCCAGATTGTCCGACAACCTGCCGAAGGGGGCTTAGGAACGCCGCTTTTGTATCATGCAGACGTCCAGTCCTCCGTGGATATCAGTCTCAGCCATGATGGACGATATGTTGCGTATGCCTTTATCCTCTGATGGCTACGTCTTTTTGTTAGTCCTGGGGGTATATTTTGTTGTCAGGCCCGTTTTGTTGTGTTAAACACCAGTCCATATTTTTAATCATCGGACAGGAGGGGGTATGAATCACACAGAAGTTGTCGCTTTGGTGACCGGTGGGGCCTCGGGACTGGGAGAAGCCATGGTTCTGGAATTGGCGGGCATCGGGGCGAGAGTGGTTGCTATTGATATGGATGCGGTCAAAGGCGAGAAAATGGCGGCCGCGGCCGGAAATGATGTGATTTTTATTCAGGCCGATGTCACATCTGAAGAGGACGTCCGTCGGGCCATTCGGGAGACGGTGGATCGATTCGGTAAAATCAATGTTGCGGTGAACTGTGCAGGCGTGGCGGACGCGGGGAAAGTGATGGGTAAAAAAGGTCCGCTGCCTTTGACTTCTTTCAACAAGGTGATCCAGATCAATCTGGTGGGAACGCTCAATGTGATTCGTCTGGCGGTCGAGCAGATGGTCGTAAACACGCCCAATGAAGAAGGCGAAAGAGGGGTCATCATTAATACGGCTTCTATTGCCGCGTTTGACGGGCAGATCGGCCAGGCGGCCTATTGCGCGTCCAAGGGCGGGATTGTGAGCATGACGCTGCCGATTGCTCGGGAATGCGCCGATTACGGGATTCGCGTGGCGACCATCGCGCCGGGGTTGTTTGAAACGCCGCTGATGGCGGGTCTCCCGCCGGCGGTGAAAGAGGATATGGCCAAGGGGGTTCCTTTCCCCCGGCGTCTCGGGAAACCCGGTGAATTCGCACGCATGGCCATCCATATTCTTGAAAATCCCATGCTCAACGGTTGTTGTATCCGGCTCGACGGCGCCCTTCGAATGCCGCCTCGATAGATTCCGTTTTCGAGGGAGCGGATTGTTCGTTGTTTTGATATTTATGATTTCATGATTCCTGACCGATATATGTCCTACGGCTCTTCCAGCATCCGTAAACGATGAATCGGACAGTCCACTGCAGATGAGGGAATATGGATCAGTGCTCTAAAGTATCGACGATTTTTTTTCAGGTTTTTGACATGGTGGATATCGGTCTGGTGATTCTGGACCGGAACCTCAATGTGTGCCACTGGAACCGCTGGATGGAGCTGCACAGCGGCATCGCGCCGGAAAGAATTGTCGGCTCTGCCGTTTGCGATCTTTTCCCGAATCTCAAGCGTCCCCGATTCCTCAATAACTGCAAGTCGGTCCTGACGTTTGGCCACTTCTGTTTCTTTTCACAGAAACTGCATCATTACCTGTTTCCTTTTAAACCCATCAGCTCATTTGATTCGGAGTTTCATTACATGCAGCAAAGCTGCACGATGGGGCCTTTGCGAAATGACGAAGGCGGCATCGAGTATATTTTTATTGCGGTTCATGACGTGACGGAAACCGTCAATTTTGAGCAGAAGCTGATGGCGCTCAACATGATTGACGCTCTGACCGGCGTCAACAACCGGCGCTCCCTGGAGAGCCGCCTCAAAGAGGAGGTCGAGCGCCACCGGCGCTACGGTCATCCTCTGAGTCTGATCATGCTCGATATCGATCATTTTAAAAAGGTCAATGACACGCTCGGGCATCAGTGCGGTGACTATATGCTGCAGGAAATTGCTTTGCATATCAGCCATTCCATTCGCAGTGAGGACTTTCTGGCCCGTTACGGCGGGGAGGAGTTCTGCTGCCTGTTGCCGGATACGCCGCTTGAGGCTGCCGTGATTCTTGCGGAACGTTTCCGGAAGAAAATTGCCGATGCGGCTTTTGAATATTCGGATCAACGCATTCATATGACCATCAGCCTGGGTGTTGCCGCCATGAATGAAGCGACAACCAGTGGGGAAATGCTTCTGAAAAAAGCCGATTCCGGACTCTACACAGCCAAGAATGCAGGCCGGAACCGTACGGAAATTGCCCGCTGACAGGAACAGGCCTTGAAAAGATTTTGAATATCGGGTAGGAATGACATCCGTTGATAGAAAACACGGAGCGCAGGACTGAAAAGAAAGGCCGTTATGATCAAGAAAATATTGATTGTTGATGATTCGCCGATTTCTATCAGGATTATGAAAAGCTGCATTCCCAGGGATCAGGGCTACGAGTTCCATGACGCAGCCGACGGGCTTGCCGGTTTGGAGAAATTCAGGGAAATCTCGCCGGATCTCACTTTTATGGATTTGACCATGCCGGTAATGAACGGCTTTGACGCGCTGCAGGAAATCATGAAGATCGATCCGCGCGCGATCGTGATTATTGCCACCGCCGACGTTCAAATCAAGGCCATTGCCAAAGCTCAAGACCTGGGCGCTTTTTCCGTCATCAGGAAGCCGCCGAGCCGCGAAAATGTTGCGGCCGCGATCGCCGAAGTCGAAAGCGCGCTGGCCGGGCGGAGATGATCCATGGAAGCCAACGCCCCCGAAATCATGATCACAGAGGAAGAAACGGATATCCTGCAGGAAATCATGAATATTGCGTTTGGCCGCGCCGCTTCCGATCTGGCCGAATATATCGATATTTTTGTAATTCTCAGTGTGCCGTATATCAAGCTTTTACGCTCATCGGACCTTCCCCCCTATATCAACGCCGAAATTAAAGACTATGACAAGATCTCCGTGGTGGAACAGAACTTCTGGGGAAAATTTAAGGGCAGTGCTTATCTGGTTTTCCCCGCGGACAGCGGCAAGAAAATTCTCTCCATGCTGGACGGAACGGATGAATACTTTGAATCGGACCCGATCTACGAACTGGAAAAAGAAACCTTTCGGGAAGTCGGCAATATTCTGATCGGCGCCTGCATCGGGAAAATCGCGGAGCTTCTCGGCGACATCACCACCTATTCCCCGCCGCGCGTCGTGGTCGAACGAAATCAGCGCGGCATCATTGCGGATAATCTTTTCGTCACCGACAGCCTGGCCATCGTTTTGAGAACCATGTTTGAATTCAACGATAAAAACGTCAGTGGTTATCTGTTTATCATCACCAGCGAGGAGTCCTTTGCGTGGCTGAAAACCGCCCTGCATAATTTTCTGGAACAATACGAGTGCTGACCTACGACATGTTCCTTGCGGTCTGTTCCCCCGTCACAGGAAAATGGATGCAGCACTTCGGCTCACGCACGTCAAATCCTTTAAAATCTGAGTGACCTCCACCGGGATCAGAACGAGCGGGGTTTTTAGTATTCGATTCCCGCCCGGTCTTTAATGCCGGCGGCGTAATGATGTTTGATTTCTTTGACCTCGCTTATCGTATCGGCCAGTTTGAGAATTTCTTTGGCTGCGTAGCGGCCGGTGAGAATCAAATCGAGTGCGGGGGGTTTGTTCCTGATCAGATCCATGACGTCCTCAAGAGGGACAAGCTTGAAATCCACCGCCACGTTGATTTCGTCGAGGATGATCATGTTGTATTTGCCGGAAGCAACCGCTTTTTTCACCATGTCGAATCCCTGCCGGGCCAGGGCAATATCGACCGGGGCGGGGTTGTCGCGCATGACAAAACTGTCCAGGCCGAAACGACGGATGGTGAGTCGGGGCAGGTATTTTTCAGCGGCGACAAACTCGCCGTAGTCGCGGCCTTTCATGAATTGTGCGATGAAAACTTTGTACCCCTGGCCGACGGCGCGCAGCGCCTGGCCGAAGGCAGACGTGGTTTTCCCTTTGCCGTTGCCGGTTATCACTATCACCAGGCCGCGTGCTTCAGGCGATGCGGAGCTGTTTGATGCGGCTGTGCTTTTTTTCACCGGTTTTTTCAGCGCAGTTTTTTTTGGGCTTGCGGGGGTCATGACATGTCTCCTGATCTGAGGAACCGGTGCGCCACCGCTTCCGCTTCCGTATAGGGATCTGTTTCCCGGTTCTTCACCCTGTCGATGATTTTTTTCATCTCGCCGCTTTCGACAAGACGGTTGAGCACCGGTTCCAGAATGCAGACGCGAAGCGCGTCCGAAATCTCCATTAGTGCCTTGCGCTCCATCCGCTCTGAGAACTGTCCGCTGACGACCAGATGCGCGCGGTGATCCGAGAGTTTCTGCATAAGTTCCGTCGTCTTTTCGGCAAAGCCCACCGGTTCATAAAGATTGCCGATGCTGACGATGGGCGGCCGCCAGGCGTCGGCCGTCAGCGGCGAGGCGCTAAGCAGCGAGGCGAGTTCTATCTGCAACTGCTTTGCGCCGGGCCGGTCGGCCTTGTTGACGGCAAACACATCCGCGATCTCCATGATGCCGGCCTTCATGGTCTGAATTTCGTCGCCCATTCCGGGGACCAGCACCACGATCACGCTGTGCGCGTGGTGGATAATGTCGAGTTCCTGCTGACCGATGCCGACGGTTTCTACGATGATGACATCCTTGCCCATGGCCTCCATCACATGGATGGCGTCGCCTGCGGCCTGCGAAAGACCGCCCAGCGCGCCGCGCGTAGCCAGCGACCGGATGAACACACCTTCATCTTCCGCGTGCCTGAGCATCCGCACGCGGTCACCCAGGATCGCGCCTCCGGAAAAAGGGCTGGTGGGATCCACGGCCAGGACGCCGACGGTTTTATGGTGTTTGCGGAATGCGCCGATCAGCGCGTCGGTCAGTGTACTTTTGCCCGCGCCGGGTGCGCCGGTAATGCCGATAATAAACGATTGGCCCGTATGCGCGAAAAGCTGTTTGAGGCGCAGCCGGGCATGCGGCAGTTTGTCTTCCATATCCCGGATAAGGCGTGAGGCTGAGCGGACATCGCCTGCCCGTATTTTGTCTGTGTTATCCATAGCGGGTAAATGAGAGACCGATGGGTTACGAATGGTTTGCGACGTGCTTGCGAATCCATTCCACGATGGTGTCCAGCGAAGCGCCCGGCGTGAAGATAGCCTGAATGCCTGCGTCATACAGCATGGGAAAATCCTGTTCGGGGATGATCCCGCCGCCGATCACGATGATGTCCGTGGCGTTCTTTTCTTTGAGCAGTTCCACCACACGCGGGAACAAAACGCGGTGCGCGCCCGACAGGCAGCTCAATCCCACCAGATCCACATCTTCCTGAATGGCGGTTGCCGCGACCTGTTCAGGTGTCTGATGACAGCCGGTGTAGATGACTTCAAAGCCCGCGTCGCGGAAACAGCGAGCCAGAACGCGCGCGCCGCGGTCATGGCCGTCCAGGCCGGGTTTGGCCACCAGCACCCGAATTTTTCTATCCGACATAAATATCTCCTCAGTACAATCCCGGGTCCCTGTACTCCCCGTAAACGTCCCGGTAAACGTCGCAGATTTCCTGCAGGGAGGCCAGATTCTTGACCGCCCCTATGCAATGCGGCATCACATTATCCCCTGATTTACACGCAGTCCGGATGTCGGAAAGCGACTGCAAGACGGCGCGGTTGTCACGCCGCCTTCGGACATCCTGAAGTCTGCTGATCTGTGCTTCGCCCATTTTTTCATCAATTTCTACCAGCGGTATCACGTGCTGCGCCTCTGTGACATACTTGTTGACGCCGACCATGATTTTTTCTTTGGATTCAATTTGCCGCTGGAATTTATAAGCGGAATCCGCGATTTCCATCTGGGGAAAACCCTTTTCAACTGCGGCGATCATGCCGCCCATCGCGTCGATCTTTTCGATATATTCCCAGGCTTTTCCCTCGATTTCATTGGTGAGGGCTTCGATAAAATAGGAACCGGCCAGCGGATCCATCGTGTTGATCACGCCCGTTTCTTCAGCCAGAATCTGCTGCGTGCGCAAAGCCACTTCCACCGCATGATCAGACGGCAGGCAGAACGCCTCGTCGAGTGAATTGGTGTGCAAAGACTGCGTTCCGCCCAGAACGGCGGCCAGCGCTTCCACGGCGGTTCGAACAACATTGTTGTAAGGCTGCTGCGCGGTGAGCGAACAGCCGGCGGTCTGTGTGTGGAAGCGCATCCACAGCGACCGGGGATTTTTCGCGCCGAAACGGTCACGCATCACTTTGGCCCAGATGCGGCGAGCGGCCCGCATTTTACAGATTTCCTCAAAAAAGTCGATGTGCGAATTGAAGAAGAAAGACAGGTTCGGGGCAAAGTCATCCACATCCATTTTTTTACGGCGGATGACGTCCTCGACATATTCGATGCCGTCCCGAAGCGTAAACGCCAGCTCCTGTATGGCGGTCGCTCCCGCTTCCCGGATGTGGTAGCCGCTGATGCTGATGGTATTCCAGCGCGGAACATATTTCGCGCCGAATTCCACCGTGTCGCTGATCAGTTTGACGGAAGGTTCCGGCGGACACATGAATGTTTTCTGCGCGATAAATTCCTTGAGCATGTCATTCTGAATCGTGCCGCCGATTTTGGAAAGCGGCACGCCCTTGATGTCGGCTGCCGCGCAATACATCGCCCAAAGCACCGTGGCGGGGGGGTTGATCGTCATGGAGGTGGTGACCTGGTCGAGCGGAATGCCGTCGATCAGCGCGAGGAAGTCCTCCAGGGTGTCGATGGCCACGCCGCACTTGCCGACTTCTCCCAGGGACCGCGGCGAATCGCTGTCGTAGCCCATCAGTGTAGGGAAATCAAATGCAGTGGAAAGTCCCGTCTGGCCTTCCCGCAGCAGCATCAGCCAGCGGGCGTTGGTATCCTGCGCGCTGCCCATGCCGGAAAACATCCGGAAGGTCCAGTGGCGTCCCCGGTATCCGGTCACCTGATTGCCGCGCAGATACGGAAATTCGCCGGGCACTCCGATATCGCGGCCGAAATCCATGTCTTTTATATCTTCGGGTGTATAGAGGCGCGAGATGTCCAGATCGGATACTGTGGCAAAGCGTTCTTTCTGATCGGGATTGCTCTGGAGCGCTTTTTGGACGTCATCTTCCCATTTTCGGGTCAGTTCATGCGACGTCTTTTGTGTTTCGTCCGAGAAATACAATATAACCTCCTGATGTTTCTAGTTTCTTATACAGGCTGTCGTTTGGAACTGCCAACCAAGAAGTACTCACGACTAAATCAAATTCATAATTTTTGTCAAGGAATATTCAGGGTTGGGGATAATAAAAAAGCACGCCTGCGTCGTAACGCGCGGCGTGCTTTTTTTGTGAATCTGCAGATGAACTGCTAGGCGGCTCTGACGTTTTCCGCTTCCAGGCCTTTTTTGCCCTGAACGACGTCGAAGCTGACCTGCTGGCCTTCATTGAGCGTTTTAAAACCGCTGGACTGAATGGCGCTGAAGTGCACGAAAATATCGTTTCCGTCCTCTTGTTCGATGAAGCCGAAGCCCTTACGTTCGTTGAACCACTTTACTTTACCTTCTGACATAGTGCTGATCCTCCTTTCTTAAAAATTTCCTAAGTCGAATCATCACCGTGCAGAACTAAAAAAGCCGCCAGGTTCAAAAGTACCGAGGCGGTCTACCTTGTGCTTTACATGACTCTATTCAACTTATTCCTTCACTTTTTTCAATATGACCCGTGAAGTTATACGAACCCTACGGCAATAGGGGAACATAGTCAAGCATTATTTTATACAAACCCATCTTTGGGTTGCGTTTCGTGTCAAAATCTTTTACACTGGCCGCGCCTTTGGGCCGGACAGGTATGATGGCTGATGGTGCGGGCTTTTCAAGTGCCGCGAATGTTTAAATAAAGGGGTTTTTTATACGTACGTTGCTTTCGGCAAGTCGCAAAACCTCATTAACCGGCGGCAGATCAGCGCCGCCAACGCACAAACCCATAAAATCGTTTCAAGTCACTCATCCCTATGATCTGGAGGGTGTCTGACGTTGCGCTTCGGACAATCAACGGGAAGTCGTTGAAAATACAACATTCTTTAAGGAGGACCTCTCATGAAACGCGCAGGAAAAACTTTTCTAACCCTTTTGTTGACCCTCTTCGTCCTTGCTGCATGCAGCTCCGGGGGCGACGGCCCGGCTTTTTTCGGCAATCAACCGGCGGCCGTGGAAGCCGTCTATATCGACCCGGAAGTGGTTATGATCGGTGTCGGTGAGACGATGTCTCTCTCAACCGTGTTCGAACCGGCCAACGCGACCAACCAAAATGTGACCTGGCAAAGCGACGATGACGGAGTGGTCACCGTCAACGCCGAGGGCGAAATTTTGGGGATCAGTTCCGGCCTGACCACCGTTGCCGTCACTAGCGAAGACGGAGCATTCACATCGCTTTGCACGGTTCGCGTCATTGTGCCGGTTGAGGAATTTTCGATTGCCAACTGCCCCGATGGCTACGTGGTCATGGATAAGGGAACTGCCATGACTTTGAATTTCACGATTGAACCGGAATTTGTTGCCACTCATATCAGGCTCTAGGGATTCAGCACAAATCTTGATGC
>DDWS01000038.1 GCA_002347685.1 Syntrophaceae bacterium UBA2280 | reverse complement strand
GTGCTGTTCACCCCGTTTTGCAACGGAATCACCACCGTATTATGGTGGATGTTGCCTTCAACCGACCGAGCCGAGCTTTCAAGCGAATAGCTTTTAACGCAGAAGAAAACCAGATCAAACAAGCCGGTAATGGCCGGATTGTCCGTGGCAATGTTCGGCCATGCCACATAGTCGCCTTCCCGGGTGAACAGCTGCAAACCGTTTTGCTGAATCGCTTTGAGATGTTCACCGCGGGCGATAAAAATGATTTCATGCTTTCCATATATCGCATATTCCCGGGCCAGTTTCCCGCCAAAATAGCCCCCTACCCCGCCGACGCCGACGATTGCAATTCTCATAGCCGATGACATCTCCTTTGGAAACTCAGCATAACGGCAGCTATTTTTTTAACATTTCCTTAATTTCATCTTTCAATTCCATTTTATTCACTTTACCGCTTGCCAGCAGGGGAAGCAATGGACGGATGAAAAATCTCTTCGGCACCTTGAAGTTGGCCAGGGAGGATTTACATAGATCGCGGAGTTCCTCTTCCGTTGCATTTTGTCCGGGTGTCGGCATGACAAAGGCCCATCCGACTTCCTGATATGTCTCATCCGGAACCCCGAGTACGGCAGCAAAAAGGACAGCAGGATGTGTTTCGATGACCTCTTCCACCTCACGGGGATAGACGTTCTCCCCTCCGGTTTTGAACATTTCGGAGAGTCGCCCCGTGATATGAATATAGCCGCTTTCATCCTGAAAGGCCAGGTCCGTCGTGTAATACCAGCCATCCGCATCGATGACCTTTGCCGTTTCTTCAGGCTTGTTATAGTATCCTTTCATCAGGAAAGAACCCCGTACGGCGATCTCGCCAATCTCGCCTGCGGGTAGTGCCCGGCGTTCCTTGTCGACAATTTTCAGCTCGAAGGGATGGGCAATTTTCCCAGCCGTTTTAAGGAGCGTCTCGGTATTATCCTCAATACCGGTGTACGTGATAAAACCACAAACTTCCGTGCTCCCGTAACCGGTGATGAGTTTAGCCCCCGACTTGGCACAGATCGGCTCGAGCAGATCGATCATGATTTTCGGCGCAGCCGCCCCCGCCCAGACAAAAGCCTTGACGTTCGAGAAATCACAAGTCCAGAATTCCGGCTGTTTGAATTCAAGCAGGAACATGACCGGCACCTGCCCGATATGGGTGATTCTTTCCTTCTCTATGACCTTTAGCGTCTCGGCCGGATCGAATTTATCCATACAGACAATGCAACCACCCGACATGATAGCCCCAAACCCGATTTCAACATCCGCGGCAACATGATTGATGGGGAAGTGGAGAAGCCCCCGCGACTT
Organism: Syntrophaceae bacterium UBA2280; assembly: GCA_002347685.1. Lineage (GTDB taxonomy): Bacteria > Desulfobacterota > Syntrophia > Syntrophales > Smithellaceae > UBA8904. Next base: position 28,767 of record DDWS01000038.1, on the reverse strand, counting down.
TTCATCGAAATAGAATTTTTGAATTTCCACCTTGATGTTCTCGACGATGCTGCGGTGAGTGTGGACGACCCCTTTGGGCTTTCCGGTTGATCCCGATGTGTATAAAAGCAGGGCATCGTCTCGCTCTTCGATTTCAGATATTCTTTGTTCCAGTGCAGAGATTTTGTTTTCCCGCGGTTTTCCCACAAAAGCAAAAAAGGATTCGGCACCCTCGAAAGGCTCGCCGATCACGAGAACTTTCTTCAAAAAAGAGAATTCCTTCATGAGGGCACTGACGGTTTCGGACAGGTCGACGCCCATGTACTCCCGCAAGGTGATGAGAAGTTTAGGACGGCAGTCGTTGATCTGGTAGCGGAGTTCCTCCAGGGTATATTTCGGCGAAAGGCCCAGCCAGATGGCCCCAACCTTGCCCGCAGCCATGTAGGTCGTGAGAAACTCGTTGCGCGCCATGGAAAGGAGCGCTACTCGGTCGCCCTTTTCGATCCCTATTTCCAGATACGCAAGCGCAATGGCATCCATCTGCTCCTTGAATTGATGCCAGGTCAATTTCTCCTCGCCGAAAACCAGGGCATCGGCATCCGGCCCTGCATCGGCCCATTTTTCCACGTAGTGCCATGTTTGATTCAGATTTTCCCAAGTCATGATGCCATCCTCCTCTTTCTAGTCTTTCAGTCTGATGTAGCCGTCGCTGATCGCACGCTTTTCTTCAGCGTTGTAAACGGTGAAGAAAAGATCCGTTCCTCCAGATACCTTGTTTTTACCGGTAAGTCGGACCCGAATCGCCGAACCGGGAATCACCATTCCTGAAAACCGGCAGTAAATCGTTGCCAGTCGTTGCGAATCGCCACCTGCCTCTTTATTCAGGATGTTATGGACGGAAACAGCCAGGGTAGCCGTGCCCTGGTGGATAATTCCAGGCAAACCCACCTGGTGTGCAAATTGTACCGATGTATGGATGGGAAAATAAATGTTAGTACAGCCGTCATAGATGAAAGGGGCCAGTGGATCGATGGGTATAAAAGATTCCCATAAGAAGGAATCGTTGGTTTGAAGAGGAACGGAAGGAATAGCTTCGCCGCCTTTTCCGGCGTCCGCGCACGCAACACCTCTCATCATCGCGCCGATATGTTCTGTAAACAGATTGTTGCCTCCAGCATCTTTTGCGTCATACCTGATAATGACATAGGTCCCTGCCCGATGCGGCAAAATAGCGGCAATGACGCCTTGAATTTTCAGTTGCATGCCGGGTGTCACAGGTTTGTGGATGCTGAGATGCTCACTATAATGGACCTGCGTAAAAAGCACTTCTTGTGGAAACCCCTCAGCCTGGAGATAATCCGCAATGTTTTCCACGATGGGCCAGGTAATCGCCACGGGAAACAGGGGTGGCGCGATGATCCCTTCAGACCGCTCATCATTGAAATAGGCAGGATTGGCATCTCCTATGGCCGCCGCGTAATTCATGATCTGACGAGGGGTGACAGTGCAGATATACTCTTTCAGGGTTGCGCCGACAAAATCAGAAGTTAATGTCATAGAATCCCTCCTTGAAGGATACTTCAGCCTGAGGTGGAATAACTCATCGTAGGATGAGACAATTTGTTTGGTAAGATCTCATATTTTTTAATCTTCGTCAATTAACGACTTCAATGATTCTCTTTAAAATTCTTTTCTCTTGAGCATTGACATAATGATTCATTTCTCGGATACTTGCACAAATTTTGGGAAAGGGGACAGGAATAAATGGCAGACATGAATCTATCCAAACAATTGGCTGCAGCAATCGGCGCGGGGGAATCGCCGTTGATCCCAAAGATTTTCGAGGCTCTGGTCGATGATGATGAGGCGAAGGTCATGCTATTGGCACAACCGCCTGCTACTATTGAAGAATTAGCTCAGAAATCCGGTTTATCTCCGGATAAAATCGAAGCGATGATGGATTCTCTGTTTCATCGGGGTATGATTTTCAAGGCGACCAAGGGCGGGGACAAAAAATTCTATCGTGTTAAAACCGTCCCGCAGATGCATGATTCCACCAGCTTGACGCCCGGAATTGCCAGAAGTGTCCTGGATCTGTGGAAAGTGTACATGGAGAAAGAGTGGCCGGAATATGGACAAAAGATTATGGACCTTATGCCCGGACCTATCATGCGCGTGGTGCCTGTCAATGAAAGCGTTGAGCCTGAATCACGAATCCTGGCCTATGAGGATGTGGTGAAAATTGTCGAAGGTGCCAAAACGCTTTCTGTTACGAAATGTTCCTGCCGCGTTATCGACGGAGCCTGTAAAAAGCCTTTGGAAGTCTGCATGCAGGTGGATCGCGCCGCTGAATATAACATCGATCGGGGAACCGGCAGAGCGCTCACCAAGACTGAGGCCATCGAGATGCTGAAAATGTGCCGTGAAGAAGGACTGGTGCATGTTGTGGACAATCGGCAGGTTGTCGGCCATGTTATCTGTAATTGCTGCAAGGATTGCTGTTTGAACTGGGCGGTCATGAAAGGATCGAAAAAGTGGGTTGCCCCCAGCCGCTTCGCGGCGGTTGTTGACCCCGATCTATGCAGTGGCTGTGAAGTCTGTGTGGATCGATGTTTCTTTGATGCCCTGGCCGTAAATGACGACCTGGCTGCGGTAGATTCCGAAAAATGCCTGGGGTGCGGTGTATGCACAGTTGTGTGCCCTACGGAAGCGCTGAAGCTCAAGGATGTTCGGGCTGACGATTTTGTTCCGGTTTAATCTATTTCTATGTCTGACGATTGGGAATAAGGGATCGCGTAACCAAGTCTTTGGTCCCTTTTCCTCTCACCCCGTCCTTGCCAACTCGAGTTTTCCCTGCCAACGGGTAAGCAGTACCTCTTTCAATATCGCATGTTCAGGTTTTTCCAGGAGCGGATCGCGGGCGGCAAGCGCAAAAGCGTCTTCTTTGGCGTCATTCAAAGTGCGCGCGTCGCGCAGGATGCTGGCAATTCGGAAATCAGGCAGTCCTGATTGTCGTGTTCCCAGAAAATCGCCGGGTCCGCGAATGGCCAGGTCTTCTTCCGCAAGCACGAAGCCGTCGGTCGTCTTTTCCATGACCTTCAATCTTTTGCGGGCATCCGTCGATACTTTGTAGTCTGCCAGCAGAATGCAACTCGACGGGATGTCGCGACGTCCCACACGCCCTCTGAGTTGATGGAGTTGCGAGAGGCCGAAACGCTCGGCGTGCTCAATCACCATCAATGACGCGCGCGGCACATCGATGCCGACTTCAATCACGGTCGTCGCCACAAGAATGGAAATTCGATTGTCCAGAAAATCCCGCATGACTGCGTCTTTTTCCTTGTCTTTCATCTTCCCGTGTATCAGCCCCACGCAATGATCGGGAAAAATGTCCTTCTGCAGATGCTCTGCCATTTTTGTCGCGTCTTTCAAATCAAGATTTTCCGATTGCTCCACCAGCGGATAGACAATAAATGCCTGATGGCCCTTGTCGATTTCCCTGCGAATGATGTCGTAGACCGCCTGCCGTTTGTTTTCCCCCAGCAAGACGGTACGCACCGGTTTTTTGCCGGGCGGCATTTCATCGATGACGGAAATATCGAGATCGCCGTATACCGTCATCGCCAGCGTGCGCGGAATGGGTGTAGCCGTCATGACGAGAACATCGGCTGATATTCCTTTGTTGCGGAGCGTGGCGCGCTGCATAACCCCGAAGCGGTGCTGTTCATCGATGACGACAAGACCCAGTTTTTTGAAATCAACATCTTCCTGGATCAGCGCGTGTGTGCCGATAATGATGTTGGCCCCGCCGGATCGGATGATCTCCAAAACGTCATTCCGGGCGGCCTGGGGCATGCTTCCGGTAAGGAGCACGACGCGAAGGCCGATGGGTTCGGCCCACGCGGACAGGGTGGCATAATGCTGTTTGGCCAGTATTTCCGTGGGCGCCATCAGCGACGCCTGGCAGGAATTTTCGCACACGGTAATCATGGCGGCCATCGCTACGATCGTTTTGCCGCTGCCGACGTCGCCCTGCAGCAGGCGGTTCATTGCCTTGGCGGCCTGCAAATCCCCCTCAATCTCTTCGATCACCCTGGTTTGCGCACCGGTCAGTGAGAACGGCAAAGAGGTGTAAAAAGCATCCAGCAGTGTTCCTTTGCGGGAGAACGAAATACCTTTTTCGAGAATTCGACCGGATCTTTTAACAGCCATTCCCAGTTGAAAAAAGAAAAACTCGTCATAGATCAGACGCAGATGCGCTTGAGATCGTGCATGGATCAGGGCATCCATAGAAGCGTCATTGTCGGGAAAATGCACGGTGAGCAGCGCTTCATGAATGTTGATCAGGTTTCGCCTGCGACAGATGTCCATCGGAATCGGCGAGGCGATGTAACGGGAATAACTCTCCAGTGCGTTTGCCATGATTTTTCGGATGTATTTCTGATGGAGTCCTTCCGTTTCCGAATAGACAGGGACAATGCGTTTGAAATTCAGAAGATTTTCTTCGTCCTCCTCGTCGAGGATTTCATAGTCGGGATGAATCATCGTTTTGCTGCCATAACCGGGGGTGACATTCCCGGTAATAATCAGCCGGGTTCCTTTTTTAAATACGCCCGAAAGATATGACATCTGTCCCTTAAACCATTTGGCCGTTAAATTCGCGGTATTGTCGCTGACGGTGACTTCCAGAATTCTTCTCCTGCCGTAGTGACGAAATTCAACGAGCACGACCTGGGCTATAATTGTTTGGGGTTTTCCGGTTTCAAGCTTGTTGATTTTACGGATTTCACGACGGTCTTCATAGGTTCGCGGGAGAAAATAGATCAGATCCTCGACAGTGATGATTTTCTTGGCGGCAAACCTTGCGGCCATCTTCGGCCCTACCCCCTTGACATACTGAACCGGCACATTGATTTTCCCGGCGGATGTTTTCAGATCCTCAATTCTTTCGGCGATCTCTTCTTCCTGTTTCGGGGATAAGGTTTTTTCCTGGTCATAAGCGTCTGCCGTATCCATAAGTCGTTTTAAAAGCACGGCCGCTTCCGCTATTTTTTCTTTTCGGACGGAAATATCCTGTGTGTCGTAATCGGAAAATATTCGCAACATTGTGTCCATGGCCGGCACGAAAAAATTTTTCGTATCGGCGGGTATGGCACTGATCAGTTGTGTGATTAGAGCGGAAAGGGATCTTCCCAGATCCCTTATATGGGAAAGATTTTTGAAATCTTCTTTGGCGGCAAATGCCAAAGGTTGTTCAATTTTATGTAAGCTTTTTTTAAAAGACTCCATTTTCAGTCACCGGATCACGAACGGTAAAACGAATGATTTCCTGCAAATTGACGGTTTTTGTTAACAAATAATTATCATTTGCGCAAGTCAATGATTGACACAAACGCTGATTTACGTTAAATCAGCGCATTCAATCTTCTCAAGAAGAATTACTTTTTTATGGAGTCCTATGTCTAAGAAAACCGTCAAAACAAAAATAATATCAGAAAAAATGAAATCTACCTATAAAGAAGCGGGAGTGAATATCGACACCGCCAATGAATTTGTCGAACGCATTAAACCTTTGATTAAAACCACGGCACGCAAAGAAGTTGTATCCGGCATCGGCGGTTTTGGCGGGCTGTTTCGTTTTGATGCGGCAAAAATGAAAAATCCGATTCTTGTTTCTTCAACCGACGGAGTGGGGACCAAGCTTAGAATCGCGCAGCTCATGGACAAGCACGACACCATCGGCATCGATCTGGTCGCCATGTCTGTCAACGATGTGATCGTTCAGGGTGCGGAACCGCTTTTTTTTCTGGATTATCTTGCCACCGGCCAGATCGAACTGGAAAAAAGCGTACAGATCGTCGACGGCATTGTCCAGGGATGCAGGCAGGCTGGCTGCACGCTGCTGGGTGGTGAAACGGCTGAAATGCCCGGGTTCTATAAGCCCGGAGAGTATGATCTTGCTGGCTTTTGCGTGGGTGTTGTGGAGCAGGGCAAACTCATTGACGGCTCAATGATCAGCATCAACGACCACATCATCGGTCTGGCTTCAAGCGGTCTGCACAGCAACGGTTTTTCGCTGGCCCGCAAGGTGCTTCTGGAAAAAGGCAAACTTTCCATGAACGATAACGTACCGGGCCTTGCAGAACCGGTCGGCATTACACTGCTGGAACCCACCCGCATCTACGTCAAATCGCTTTTGAGTATTTTTAAATCTTTTAATATCAAAGGGCTGGTGCATATTACCGGCGGCGGTTTCTACGACAATATTCCGCGCATTCTCCCCGATGTCTGCCGCGGTGTGATCACCCGGCACAGCTGGGAGATTCCGCCGATTTTTTCTGTGATCCAGGACATCGGCCATGTGGATGAACAAGAAATGTTCCGGGTTTTCAATATGGGTATCGGCATGATGCTGATTGTCCCGGAAAAAGAATCGCAGGAGTTGCTCGACCGTCTGAAGGTGATGGGAGAGCAGGCTTATCTGATTGGCGTTGTTGAAAAAAAGGATGCAAATCAGGCATCGGTTTGCTTCACCGATCTTTAGCGGCTGATCTATGACTGAACTTCTGAAATTGGGTGTTTTAATCTCCGGCGGCGGCTCCAATCTTCAGTCCATCATTGATCACATTGAAAGCGGAGAGCTTCCCGCGAATGTTTCGATTGTTATCAGTAACACCCCGCATGCCTTCGGTCTGACCCGGGCAAAGAAACATGGAATCGCCTGCGCAGTCTTAAATCATTCGGATTTTTCCAGCCGGGAGGATTTCGACCGTGAACTGATTCGTCTCCTGAAAAATGCAGGGGTCGATTTGGTTGTCCTGGCCGGCTTCATGCGAATTCTCACCGGTGAGTTTTTACGGGCTTTCGATGAAAAGATCATCAATATCCACCCTGCCCTGCTTCCCGCTTTTCCCGGGACGCATGTGCAGCAAAAAGCCCTGGACTACGGGGTTAAATTTTCAGGCTGCACCGTTCATTTCGTTGATGAGGGCGTGGACACGGGTCCCATTATTATCCAGGCAGTGGTACCGGTTATTCCGGGAGATACCGCAGAAACCCTGGCGGCCAGAATTCTCGTCGAAGAACATAAAATATATCCGCGGGCCATCAAATATTTCGCGGAAGGCCGAATCGAAAAAAAAGGGCGTGTGGTGAGGATCAAAGATGAAATCAATCCTGAAGGGACGGCAATCCATAATCCGTCGCTCGACAAATGAGCCATGTCGATGCCGGACCGCATAGGAGGGCTGTGAATCCATGTATGATCTGATTGTCATAGGGGATGATCTATCCTCCCATGTCGCCGCGGCCTGCGCAGGTTCCAAAGGACTTTCCACACTGCTGATTTCGCAGACCGGACTGGGCGGATTACAATTGATTGACGATTTTGTCTTCAACATCGATTCAATGCCGATCACAGGCCTGGGAGCAAATCAGCCGGGAAGACTGGTGTTGGGCGAACTCGGCATTGAACTTCCGGAATCGGAATCGGCATCATTGAATCCGGCGTATCAGATCATTCTCCCGGATCACCGCATTGACTTCTTCAACGACCTCAACCGTATGACATCTGATCTGGCCAGGGAATTTCCCGAATATGCCACGGAGATCCGCGACTATTACGAAATGGCATTCAGCGCTTCGACCGTTTTGCATGACTGGCTTGATGATCATCCGCAGATTCAGCCTCAGAGCCTCAAAGAGTTTTTTTCCTACCTGAAAATATTTCCTCATATCGTCCGGCATAAATACGGTGTCGTTCGTTTTGAAAAAATCCTTTCGCAAAATCCCTCATTGGAAAAAGTATGGGAAGCCCAGCAAGCCATGCTTTCCATCAATACGAATGATCTGTTCTCCTTCTCATCGGCATTTCTCAACTGCACGCCGATGAACGGTGTCTCATATTTTGCGTCGGGAAAACAATTCCTGTTCAACGCGCTGATCGATAAAATTGAATCCGCCAAGGGGACGTACCTTAACAGCTACCGGATTTTATCCATCGCGAAGGAAAAGATCATTGAGTTGGAAATTCAATCGAAGGACAATATCGTATCCAAAGTATCCTGTGCCAATCTGATCGTCAGCACGAAATCGGACAGCCTTGCTCTGCTTTGCGACGACAAAAAAAGAGTTCATTTTTCAGATTGGTTCCGTCCGGCAAACATTACCCATTATCCCTTTACGATTCATCTGGGGATCGCCCGAAGCTGTCTTCCTGAACAAATCGCGCGCCACGTTGCAGTGATCACGAACGTTGATATGGACCTCTATGAACAGAATCTGATTATCCTGGAGACAAGCCAACCCGATAACGACAAACAGATTGCAAATGAAAGAGCGTCGCTTTCAGCAACTGTTTTTCTTCCGAACAATGAGGATCATTGGACGAAAGAGGCTCTCGGCAATGAGGCCCGTTCCATTCTGGAAAGACTTGAGGCCTTCCTGCCCTTCCTGAAGGAAAACATTGAAATGATCAATCTTGAAGAATCCATTGGTATTTCATTGAACTACCGAAGCGTTCTTGCTCCCAAATATCGGATTTCAAACGCTTTGCTCACATGTTTCGCCGCCAAAAACAACAAAACCCGTTTCGGAAACATTTTTTTGACCGGTGTGTCATTACTGTCGGATATCGGTTATGACGCGGAAGTCATCTCCGGCAAAAATGCCGCAATGCGTGTCATCAACAAAAGGAAATGATCCCATGATCTTTGACTTTACCATCGCGAATCTCGGCGAATGCAGGATTTCATCACCGCTCAATATCAGCCGTTTCATGACGGATAATGACCGTATGCTTTTTAATACCCACCTGAATAATTACAATGAACAGATGGATTCCCGGGGGCTGCCTCTGTCTGTGGAGGCTGCGGGACCCCGCCGGAGAATATTTTTTAATCCGGAACAAACCTGTGCGGCCATTGTAACCTGCGGTGGGCTTTGTCCCGGCATTAACGACGTTATTCGTTCGGTCACCATGACACTGTGCTACCGTTACGGCGTTAAAAATATCCTGGGGATCAAATATGGCCTGCGCGGCCTCAATCCTTCTTACGGCGATAAACCCGTCGCGCTGACGCCGGATTATGTCAAAGACATTACCAGTATCGGAGGCAGTATCCTTTCTACGTCCCGCGGCCCCCAGGACGAAAAGGTGATGGTCGATTTTCTGGAGAGCCGAAAAATCAACATCCTTTTCTGCGTAGGCGGTGACGGTACCATGAGGGCGGCGGAGAAGATCAATGCTGAAATCACCGCCAGAAATGCAAAAATCGCCGTGATCGGCATCCCCAAAACCATTGACAATGATCTTAACCTGATTGAAAAGTCTTTCGGTTTCGACACAGCCATCGAAAAATCGGTGGAAGCCCTCCGCAGTGCGCATGTGGAAGCCAAAGGCGCTTACAACGGCATCGGTCTGGTTAAAATTATGGGTCGCCTTTCCGGTTATATCGCGGCCACGGCTGCGTTGGCCCAGGGCGACGTTAATTTTGTGTTGATTCCGGAAGTGCCGTTTGATCTGAAGGGAGATCATGGTTTTTTAAAGATATTGGAAAAAAGAGTTAAAACAAGGGGTCACGCGGTTATCCTGGCCGCCGAAGGCGCTGGGCAAAACCTTTTGAATCAAAGCTCAAACGGGCAGCAAACCGATGCATCCGGTAATATCCGGCTTCAGGATATCGGTCTTTTTCTAAAAAACACCGTCGAAGAGCACTTCAGGGAGATCAATATGGAAATCAATTTAAAGTACATTGAGCCAAGCTACCTGATCCGATCTGTGCCGGCCAATGCCTCAGACAGCATTTATTGCGGTTCATTGGGTCAATACTCAGTCCACGCCGCGATGGCTGGGAAAACCGGCCTGCTGGTGGCGCTCAGGAATAACGAATATGTTCATCTCCCGCTTTCGGCCGCGATTTCCGGAAGGCAGATTGATCCTCAAGGCAGTGTCTGGCTGCGGGTTTTGGAAACCACGGGACAACCGGTTCAGATGAAAGGATGAAACGAAAAGATAATTCATAAATATTGAAGAAAATGCTTGCAAAATAATGTGTTGTGTTTTAGTAACGACGCACAATTTCCAAAAGGAGTTCGAACATGTCTCGTATTTGTGAAGTATGCGGTAAAAAACCGTCCGTCGGTAATAATGTGAGTCACGCCAATAATAAGACCAAAACAGTCTGGCGTCCGAATTTACAGAAATTACGCTGTGTTGATGAAAAATCCGGGGCCGTCAAAAGGGTGAAAGCCTGCACGCGCTGCATCCGTTCCGGTTTTGTTAAAAAAGCGAGCTAACCGGTCGGCAGCCAGCCGGATTTCCTGACGGCTGCGGCGGTTTGCTGCAGAAAATCTTCATTGTCAATCGAATGAAGCGCGTCTAGAAACAGGGTTTGAATTGCTCCACAAAATTTTTCATTGTCATTTCTCAGGCCGAATTTGTCCGTAAAGAGACGAATTCGGCCTTCGATATTCATAAATCGATCCAGCCTCTCTTTGGTGATATATGAGACGGCGTTTTTCAGCACGTCACGAACAGCATCTTTTTCAATCCCGTATAGCCATGCAATATCGGCACTGAATTCAACGAGTTTCTTATCGAGTGTAAAATGGGCCGCTTCTTCCAGAAGTTCGATGGAATGCCCGTTGTGAATGTGCGACAAAATCACCAGATCGTAAATCATTTCAATAATTAAATGAGAGCGATAAGCTGCCTCGTTGTAAGATATGTCTTTGTGAATCATTTTATGCAAAGCGAGAATGGGTTCGACCAGAGGCCGTCCTTTGATGTAGGAATAACCCGCGGAATCAGGATCAAACTCCTCCCGGCAGTCCACGGAAATATTACCGTAATGTGCCAAATCATCCACCAGAAGGTGAAACATGACATAGGCGGAGCGGGGATGATCCTGAGGCGCCTGCATAAATCTCTTGATGGAATGGGTCTGTCTGGAATTGATATCGGGATGAATCGTGAGTAAGTCCGGAGCAATATTGTATATATAGACATCCGGCGTTTCGTGCTTGAGGCTGGAATTTTCCAGCCTCTTTTGCAGCAAATGGGTATGGGTTAACATCATCATCATTCCACCCGGTCACTCCCGGAAGATATTTCTTCCATGGGAAAAAGGATTTGTAAATCTTGAAGAAGCGATTCCATCTCCAAGACGAAATCCGGCATGATTAAAACCTGAATGACAGCGGCTTTGGAATCGATGGTGGAAACGGTGGCCAGTCCTTCGTATCCTTCAATAATGAACTGGACGAGCGAAATATCGCTTGTTTTTAATGTAAAGCATTTTCTGATCATAGTTTTTGATAAAAGTACCATTTAAATATTCAAAGATCAAGAAACAAAGGATATTTGACTCACCCCGGTAAACAGGGTATACTTTTTTTTCTTCAGGGGAACAACATGAAATATGCTAAATTTCCGCTATGTTTTTTAATGGTTTTTTTTCTTTCCTGCGCTTCGACGCCTTCGCCGTTTCAAAGCATCACGAAAGGGAATGTCTACGAATTTATTAAGGATACGCCAAATGCCACCGAGCATCCAAACGCGGGCGCCGGTCTTCTGACCTCTTACACCTACGTCGAATTTTTTAAAGACGGAACGAGTGTCTCCCGACATCTCGAACGGTATAAAATATTCAACGAAAGAGGAAGGCGACATGCCTCTAAATCCATCTCCTATCGGGAAGGCTATCAGCAGGCAACCATTCTTTTTGCTAACACCATCACCCCCGATGGCCGTGTCATAGCTCTGTCTCCCCGTGACATCCACGACGCCAGCCAGTATGCGGGATATGACTTTTATACCGATATCAAACTCAAGCGTTTTACGATGCCTGCAGTCGAGGATGGCTGCGTGGTCGAATATGCCTACGAAATAAAAAACCTCAAACCTGTTTTTTCATTCGACTATTCCACCATATTCCTGTGCCGAAATCTTTTCCCGATGGAAGAGGATATTCTGGAGATCGTTCTTCCTGATACGGTAGAGCTGCGATACAAAAGCTTCAATACAGAGTTGGTGCCGCAGGTCATTTCCGAAGGACAGAAAAAAAGGCACATCATCACCAATCTCAAACAGAGCGCCGTCATCCCCGAACCGCGTATGCCCGCTCTAATTGACCCCGATACGTTTCCGCAGCTTCGTCTCTGGACGCTTACGGACTGGCAACCCATTGCGAAGTGGTACAATCAACTGGTTCGCGAACAGATGAAAGCAAACAAGGATCTGGAAGACTTTACGCGTCAATTGATCGTCGATAAATCAACAAAAGAAGAAAAAATCAGTGCGATTTTCAACTTCGTATCACGCAATATCCGGTATATCGCCGTCCTGCTGGGACCTCACACGCATAAACCTCATCCTGCCTATGAGGTATTTCAAAAACGGTATGGCGACTGCAAGGACAAAACCGTGCTTCTTCTGACGATGCTGCGCATCGCCGGCATTGAAGGTCTGCCCGCGCTGGTGCCTGCTTTTCGTGAATCTTTCGATGAAAGCATGCCGTCACTTTCCGCCTTCAATCATGTCATCGCTGTGGTGCCTGACGGGGATGGATATTATTGGCTCGATGCAACCAATGAGGTTGCCGCTTACGACTCACCGCCCTTTGTTGAAGCATCAACCGTTTTTCTGATTCACGCCGACGGGTCATACCGTTTTGTCAAGACGCCCGCACCCGATGCAAAAAAGGATTATTCCGAAGCCGAAATCACATTCCATGTGGATGAGGCGGGCGATGCCCGAATCAGCTTTACCCATTCTTATTACGGAAAGGCGGCCGAAGCGGCACGTTACCTTTACAATTACATGCCTCCGGAACAAAGAAAGATATCTTTTGAAAAACAAGGCATTGAGGTAAATCAACTGGATATGCTCCATTTGACCGACACGCAAATGCCATTTGTCATCCGTCTGACCGGTCGCATGAACAACCGTGCCCAAGTCATCAATCCGAATACGATGATACTGTCAAACCTTCTGCATTTTGATACGTACCGCGACATCACGGCAAAATCATCGCGCAAGTATCCTGTCATTGTGAGGCCGTCATTTTATTCCAAGGAAACAATACGGTATGTTTTTCCGGATGGTTTTATCGTAAAGAATTTACCCGTTCCCTTTATTTCTGAACACCCGTTTAACAAACGCCGTGAAATACTCACTGCCAAAGGGGCCACGCTGGATATTTCTGTTGAAAATTTCCAGCGGGACCGTAAAAAAATTTTTCACAAGGAGATGGATCTTTTTAGGAACTATGCTCTTGAATTACAAAGACATGAATCGGCTCTGAAGTCCGTCCTGCTCGAAAGAAACCAATGAAGTCTTGACATAAAGCCTGTCATGGGTATGATGAACAGATTAAATACAAAAAAAGAAGAACCCATGATTGAAGAAGGTCAATTACCGGTAACACAATGGAAACTGAAGGAAACCGGTGAGCAGCAATTTGCAGCCTCCCTGGCAAAGGAATTCGGTATTCACGCAATCACCGCCAGATTGCTGATGAACCGGCATGTTGCCAGTCTCGCGGACGCGCATCGCTACCTCCATCCGTCTCTCAACGATTTGCACAGCCCTTTTTTAATGCAGGACATGAAAAAAGGTGTGAACCGTTTGATTCATGCCATTCATGCCGGTGAATCCATCGTCATTTACGGCGATTATGATGCCGATGGCATCACATCTGTTGTGATTCTCTATAAGTTCATCAAGGAACTGACACCCCACGTCTCCTATTATATTCCGGACAGGGTGAAAGAAGGCTACGGCCTGAAAATCCCTGTCGTGGACCACTTCAAACAAAGCAACATCAAGCTGATAATTACCGTGGATTGCGGTATTTCTGATTTCGAGCCGATAGCTTACGCGAAATCGCTTGGAATCGATACGATTGTGCTCGACCATCATGAGATCGTCGACCGTCTGCCGGACGCCGTCGCCGCGATTAACCCGAACCGCAAGGATTGCTCTTTCCCGTTCAAGTATCTGGCCGGCGTTGGCATAGCTTATAATTTTTTGATCGCACTGCGCGGTACACTCCGCAAGGAAGATTTTTTCAAAAACTCGGAGTATCCCAATCTGAAAGAGTATCTCGACATCGTTGCGCTCGGTACGATCGGCGATATCGCGCCTTTAGTCGGTGAAAACCGGATTTTCTCGAAAATCGGTCTGGAGCTGATCACGGAAAGCAAACGTCCGGGCATCAGGGCCCTCAAAGAAGTCAGCGGTATCGAAGGACAGCGAATTGACTCCTGCAAAGCTTCCTTCTGCATGATTCCCCGCATCAACGCCGCGGGAAGGATCGGTTCGGCGGTTGATGCGGTGAAGCTTTTACTTTCCGAAACGATGGAAGAGGCCATGCCCTGGGCGGAAAAGCTTGATTCCTACAACCGGAAACGCCAGGCGATGGAACGCGATATTCTCAAGGAGATTCTTACAAAAATTGATGAATATCCTGATCTTGACAAAATGAATTCTCTGGTGTTCGCTTCTGACCAATGGCACCCAGGTGTGATCGGCATTGTCGCTTCAAAACTGGTCGATATCTACAGCCGGCCTGCGTTTGTCATCAGTCTGCAAAACGGAATCGGCAAAGGGTCCGGCCGCAGCATTTCTGAATTCAATATCCATAAGGGACTGCAGCAGTGCGCTTCGCTTCTGCTGTCTTATGGCGGACATTATCGGGCGGCGGGCATTTCCATCCGTGAAGACGATATCGATGAATTTGCTTTTATGATGGATCAGATCATCCGGGATTCGGTTCAATCCAATGACATGGTGTCTCAATCACTCATCGACACGGAATGCGATCTTCAGGAAGTAAACCTCAAACTGTTAAACGAAATATCCCTGCTCGCGCCCTTCGGTTGTGAAAATCCAGAACCATTGCTGTGCGCCAGAAATCTCAAGACCGCCTCCCCTGCAGTCGTCGGCAACAGTCATCTGAAATTGCGCCTCAACACCGATGGCGCCTCACACAACTGTATCTGGTTCGGCATGGGCAAGCACTTAAATGCCATTTCGGGAGCGCATATCGATGTGGTTTTTACGCCACAGTTTAATTACTGGAACGGCGCGTCTGATATCCAGTTGAAAATCAGAGACGCGGCGGTTGTTTCCTGAAGGGAGCCTCCATGAATCAACCTGTGAAGGCGGCATTGCTGAGCGGTCTTGTCGTTCCCGGTGCTGGACAGATTTACCTGAAAAGATATTTCAGAGGCATCGTTTTTCTGCTGCCCTCCGTGGCCTGCTGCTTCGCGCTGGCCTGGGCTGTGGTTCAGATGGCTGCCGCGATGATCAACGCAGCACCTTTTCAGAAGGGCGCCTTGCGACTCAACGATGTGATATCCGTGGCAACCAGCGCCGTCGGTGCGATGAACCTTTCCTCGCTGTCGATGATTCTTGCTTTGCTGGCCGTCTGCTGGATCGTTTCCATCCTGGACGCTTATTTTCTGGGGATAAAGCTTTCGCCGGAAATTACCACTGTCTCTGATCGACAATCACCTTCTGATCCGTTGTAATCGAACCATTTGCGACATATTCTACCGCGTCAATTTTAACCGTACAGATTTCTCTGAATACTTTCCTGAATTTTTCTTCCCACGCGCCGGGACCTGTTGCAAGACCGGCTTTTTCGACACGCAATGTTAAAATATCTTCGTGGCCTTCGCGGCTGACAAGTGCCTGCAGCGGCAAGTGGTTGAATTGGGCGGAAATGACTTTCATCTGACTGGGTGCGATAAAAAGACCGCGGACTTTCACCGCATCGCCTACCCTTCCCGCAATGCCTGCCAATCGATAGGACGTTCTGCCGCAGGCGCATTTTTCTGTGATCAGCCGTGATAAATCGCCGGTACCGAATCGCAGCAGAAAAAATATGTCATTGATGCGTGTCACCACAACCTCACCCAGCTCGCCTGCGGCAACGTTTCTGCCGGTTGCCGGGTCGACAATCTCCACGATGGTTTCTTCACAAAGGTGCCATCCTGTTTTTTGTGAGCATTCGTAGGCCACGTCCCCGACTTCGGTTGCGCCGTACATCTGATAGGTGTCGATGCCGTATTCTTTTTCAAATACCTGTCGCAACTGGGGCAAAAGAGGCTCAGCCGCAAAACAGGCCTTTTTCACGCGAAAGTCCTTTTTGAAATTAAATCCCATTTCCCTGGACTGATTGATGATCGACATCAGGAAACTGGGTGTTCCGACATAGGCGGTAACTTTCAGGTCGCGGATCAACTGCACTTGAATCTGCGATGAAGATGTTCCGGAGGGAACCACCGTCGCGCCGACTTTTCGAAGACCGTTGTGAAACGTGAGACCTGCCGCCACCAAATGGTAGGAAAAGGCATTGAGAGCAATATCCCCCGGTCCGATTCCCGCTGCGAAAAAAGCGCGCGCCCACAAAATATCCGTTTCTGATAAATGCGGTTCATAAACCGGTCCGGGTGATGTGAAAATTCTGTCAATCGCGATTTCGGGATTTTCCAACCCCGCATAGGGCGGATCCTGCATCTCCATTTCAACGAGTTTTTCCCGCGAGGTTACAGGTAACGTCTCAAGATCCTCCCGGGATTGAATTCTGGCAGGCGTGATATGGTGACGGTCGAGCAGCTTCTTCAACCTGGGGGATTTTTTATATCCCCGTTTAACCATGGCAGACAGTGCCTGATCCTGCATTTCTCTTCGCGACTTCAAAGACGCTTTTTCTTTGCCGTCAAAATATTTTTTCATACTCCTCCCCTTGCTAGAGCCAGCGTTTACGGCGCCGGTAGGATTTGACGTCCTTGTAGGATTTCGTGATGCCCGAGGCCGCCATCCCCAGATAAAATTCCTTGACGTCCGGATTGTCGGACAGTTCCTTTGACGTGCCTTCCATGACGATCTTTCCGTTTTCCATCACATATCCGTAATGCGCCACCTGAAGCGCCATATTGGCGTTTTGCTCTACGAGCACGATAGTCGTTGAGTGTTCTTCATTGATCTTTTTGATAATCCGGAAGATTTCCTGCACAACCAGTGGCGCGAGACCCAGGGAAGGCTCATCGAGCATCAAAAGCTGCGGGTGGGCCATCAAAGCCCGGCCGATGACCAGCATCTGCAGTTCGCCGCCGCTGCAATATCCGGCTAACGCTTTTCGTCTTGGCACCAATGCAGGGAAATAATGGTAAACCATCTCCAGGTCCTGTTTGAAAGGTTTTCCGGGACGGGTGGCCGTACCGACACGCAGATTTTCTTCTATGGTCAGATATTTAAAAGGCTGTCGGCCTTCCAGCACCTGGATAATCCCCTGACGGGTGATGAATTCCGGCGGCTGGTTTTGGATATTCACACCGTTGTATAGGATGCTTCCGTCCGTCACCTCGCCGTTTTCCGGTTTGAGCAGTCCGGAAATCGCCTTAAGCGTGGTCGTCTTTCCCGCACCGTTGCTGCCCAGGAGCGAAACAATATGACCCTGTTCCACGGACAGCGATACGCCTTTGAGGACCTGAATCACGTTTGAATAGACAACGGAAATATTATTGAGCTGTAAAAGTAGTTTCCCCATAAACGATCCTAATATGAAAAGGGCCAGAGCCGGAAATTCGATCTTAAAATCCGCCACAGTTCCGCGATCCCCTTCGGTTCGAGCAAAATAAACAACACGATGGCCAGCCCGAAAACAAATTCGCGAAGGGGCGCGATATTCAGGCCCATACTGGTGATCATGCCGACATTCATCAAAATTCCCGTCACGAAGCGTAACGCTTCGTTGAGTAGCGTAATGAATGTTGCGCCGAGAATCGCGCCGGGAATATTGCCCATACCACCGATAATGACCATGGCGATAAATTCCACCGAAAGCCCCAGATTGAATGGTTCCGTCGTGATACTGACCATGTAGTAGGCCCACAGCGCGCCGGCAAAACCGGCATAAAATGAACTGATCGCGAAGGCGAGAATCTTATATTTGAAGATGGGAATACCCATGCCTTCCGCGGCGCGGTCGTTGTCCCGGATGGCGATAAATGCCCGTCCGTATTTGCTGCGCATAATATTGACGGCAAACCAGGTGGTCAGCACCAGGCAAATGAAAATAAAAAAGAAGAAGGCTTGATCACCGGCAATCGTCCAGTTGAATATCTTCGGGGCTGGAAGCGTGATGCCCATGGTGCCTCTTGTCAGACTCTCCCACTGGATCAACACATACTCAATGATGAACTGCCCTGCGAGCGTCGCAATAGTGAGGTAAAGTCCCTTGAGTCTTCCCGAGGGGATTCCGATGACCATACCGACCATGGCTGTAATAGCACCTGCAGCCGGAATCGACAGATAAAACGGGACGTCCAGGCGTGTTGCCAGGATCGCGGCGGCGTAAGCGCCGACGCCGAAAAACGCTCCGTGCCCCAAAGAGATCTGACCGGTGTAACCGATGAGAATATTGAGCCCGATCGCACCGATGGCCAGAATGCCGATCGTGTTCAGAATGTATAGTAGATAGGGGCTCAACATGAAAGGCGCGACGCCGAAAAGCACAGCCAGAAAAACGCCAAGACAGACCCTGCCGAACCATGTATCGAAAATGGCGAGTTCCTGAGCGTAATTTTCACGGTAATTCCCGCAGGGGTGAAAAGACAACTTTTTCATAAAAACCACTCTCTATACTCTTTCAATCTCCACCAGTCCGAACAGGCCGTAAGGCTTGACCATCAAAATAAAGACCAGGACAATGTAGGGAACAACGTCACGAAGAGAAGGTGAAAGATAACCTCCGGTAAATGTTTCAAGAAGACCAATGATAATGCCGGCTATAATCGCGCCCCCGATACTGTCGAGTCCGCCCAGAATCACCACTGGAAATACTTTCAGGCCGATGGCACTCAGATCGTGTACGTTAACACCGTTGATAATGCCCAGCACAATCCCGCTCATGCAAGCCACCATCGCGGCAATCGCCCAGGACAGGGCAAAAACGCGACGGACATTGACACCCAGCGACAACGCGGCCTTTTGATTATCCGCCACTGATCGCATGAAAATCCCCTGCGAAGATTTTTTAAAAAATAATCCGAAGAGGACAAGGAAAATGACACCGATCACAAGGGAGGCTGAATAGACAGGCGCGACGTAAATGGCCCCTAAATTCAATTCCAGTGATTCGGGAAGAAACTCCGGATAGGTGTGCAGATTTCCGCCCCAAATCAGCAGAATCAGCCCCTTAAACATGGCGGCCAGTCCGACAGTGAGCATAATGACAAAAATCAGTTTTTCTCCGATGAGAGGCCGCAGAAAGAATTTCTCAATGAGAAACCCCAGGATGAAGCAGCCGACTAACGTCAGGATGAACGATGCCGCTATGGGCAGCTTTCCCCAGGTAACCAGCGAAAGGAAAAAGAAGGCACCCAGCGCCAGGAGTTCTCCATGAGCGAAGTTAAGAACACTCGACGCCTTGAAGATCATGACAAACCCCATCGCGGAGATGCCGTATAGCAAACCGACGCAAATTCCGTTGACCAGTAACTGCAGAAAAAATTCCATTCGCTTCCCTCAATCCACGCTGATAATGTTAATGCTGGTTTCGATTTCTCCCACGCGTCCGTCTCTGTAACGTATTTTACCCGTGACCCGGATGCTTTGCTTTGTGCTGTACATGGCCTCGATGATTTTTATATAAAGACCGTAAACAAAACGCCTGCGAACCTTTCCGGTCCTTGTCAGCTCCTCGTCGTCCGCATCCAGCAGTTTATAGAGCAGTACAAACTTTTTGATTTTCATCACATCGGGAAGCTGTTCATTGACCTTTCGCACCTCAGCGAGAATCAAATCCTCTACTGACTTTTGCGACGCCAGATCCATATACGTCGTGTAGGGGATCATCTTCTCTTCCGCCCAGTTGCCTACGTTGCCGAGGTCGATGTTGATGATGGCGCTGATATAGGGCCGGGCTTCGCCGAAAGTGACCGCTTCCTTGATATAAGGACTGAACTTCAGGCGGGTTTCAATGAAATCCGGCGAAAAGGCATCACCACTCTTATTGCGGATGATGTCTTCCTTGCGTCCGATAATCAGGAGGTGACCGTCTTCATCGATGTAGCCCGCGTCGCCTGTCTTGAGCCAACCGTTTTCAAAGGCGGCTTCCGTGGCCTGATAGTCGTTAAAGTATCCGGAAAAATTCGCTTCGGACTTTACTAAAACTTCCTGATCTTCGGCAATCCTGACTTCGGTCAGAGGCAGTGGAAGTCCCACGGTTTCGAGCTTGACTTCATCGTCGGGTTGAATCTGAAAAATACCGCCGGATTCCGTCAGGCCGTAGCACTGTTTTAAATTCAAACCGATGGCCCGGAAGAATCCGATGACATCGGGACTGATGGGATGACCGCCCGTAAAAGCACTGTGAAAATGAGAACAGCCCAGACGGTCCAAAAGCGGGTTGTATACAGTAACCGCGAAAAACCGGCAAAGGAGTTTTTTGTGCCATGGAATGGTTTTTTTGTGCAGTTTCATCGCCACAACCGACCGACCGGCACTCTCGCTTAAGTGAAACAGCTTTCTTCTCAGCCATCCTGCGTCGGATATTTTCACGCGAATGCGGGAGGCCATGTCCTCCCAGAAGCGTGACGCGGTAATCAGAACTGAAGGGCCGATATCCCGAAAATCTTCCAGAACCGTTTCCGGCGTTTCCGGAAAATTCATTGTCATCGCACTGAACAAAGCAACCCCCATTCCCCACATCTGATCGACAATCCAGGCCGGCGGTGACATTGAAATCCAGTTTTCTTCGGGCTCAAGCCGTTCGGATTGAACCCACTGGGCGGCCATCGTCGTCAGGTTCCGATGTGAAAGCATCGCCATTTTCGGCACGCCGGTGGTGCCGGAGGTCTGAATCATGACGGCGATATCCTGCGGGCGTCCTTTGCTGATTTCTTCTTCGATACGACCCGGATTTTCATCAATGTACTTGTCGCCGGTTTTCAGAAGGTCCGCGTAACTGATCAGCCAGGGATCATTTTCATAAGAGCTCATCCCGGTCGGATCAATATAAACAACTTTCACAGTGTGAGGAAGCTTATCTTTAACCTCCAGGAGTTTGTCGACCTGTTCCTGGTCCTGCACGACGACAATCGGTGAACGGATCCGACCGATGGAAAAAGCGAGTTCTTCGGCCACCGAGGTGGTAAATAAATTGAGAGTGGTCGCACCCAGGGCATGAGCGGCCAGTTCTGAAAAAAGCCATTCCGGAGCGTTGTTGACAATCATGCACAGATGATCGCCGCGCTGCATATTCAAAGCGGCAAGTCCCGCGGCGGTCCTGCGAACGTAATCGAAATAATCACGCCATGTGAATGTCTGCCAGATGCCGTAGGCTTTTTCACGAATCGCCGTTTTCTCGTCTTTGAAGATTTCGGCATTTTGCGCTAAAAGCTGCGGCAGCGTGAGGTTCCGCCAATTGCGGTTATGTTCTTTGTTCTTGTCCAAAAGCAACCTTTTCATTCGAGTCCCTGCGCGTCGCCCAGGTATGCTTTAATGACCTCAGGATTGGCGCTGATGGCCTCTGGACTGCCCTCGCCCAGTTTTTCGCCGAAATTGAGCACCATGATCCTCTGTGCAATACTCATGACAATGGACATGTCATGCTCGACCAGTATCATGGTGAGTCCCCATCTTCCGTTGAGTTCCAGAAGGAACCGCACCATATCTTCCTTTTCTTCCAGGTTCATGCCGGCAAAAGGTTCATCCAGAATCAGCAGTCGGGGCTCGAGAGCCAGCGCACGTCCGAGTTCCACCCGCTTCATCATGCCGTAGGGCAGTGACCCGACGGTTTGTTTTCGAATGGACTGCATTTCAAGAAAATCGATGATTTCTTCGAGAATGAGCCTGTGGCGTATTTCTTCCCTGCGCACGGCCGGAGAAAAGAAACAGGAACGCCAGAAACTATAATGACAATGGATATGCCGGGCCAGGGTCATGTTGGCCAGCACGGTCATGCCGGGGAACAATTCTATATTCTGAAAGGTTCTGCCGATGCCGACACCTACGAGTTGATGGGTATGCAGGCCGGTGATGTCCTGTCCGTTGAAGATGATCTGACCCTGTTGAGGATGATAGTATCCGGTGATGCAGTTGAGCAGACTGGTCTTCCCCGCGCCGTTGGGACCGATAATCGCCATCAGTTCACCGGTATGGACCTTCAGATCTACATCTTTGACCGCAACAACACCCCCGAAACTCAGTCGCATATTCAGAATTTCCAGTTCGGCTGTTTTTTGTTCATCGGGCCTATTGACCATCATGGACGGCCGGCTGCGGAATGATTTCATGAATACCCCGGTGTTCGAATACGCTTCGTATCTTTTTATCGGCGTTGACGGTCAAAGGACCGTCAACGCCTGCTGGTCTTACTTTATTTTTTAATCAGTTTTATCTTATCTTTTCCCGGAACGTAAAAGTTCGTCAAAGGAACATACGTGCCGTCTTCTTTAACCTTCACCATCCGTGCGACAAACGAGCCTTCATGATTGTCTTTGGTGAAGGTAACATTCGGCAACAGACCGCCGAAATCCTCATTGGTGAATGACTCCATGGCTGCATTGATGGTTGCCGGATTGATGGCCTTGGCCTGTTCATAGGCCCGGATAAAAGCCCTCTCCATGATCATGCCGATTACAACACCTTCCCAGTAGGCGGCGTCAAAACCATCCACGGTTTTATAACGCTTACGCAGTTCTTCCATAATTTCCATCCCTTTGGTTTTATCCGAAGGCAACCCGCCGGGAAACTGCATGACCAGGCGGTCGCGGATGAGGCCTTTGCCCATCTGGAAAAAATCTGGATCCGTGGAGGTCCAGGTCCCGAGAAATAATGGATTGTATTTGATACGATCTGCACTTTTAAATGCAGTGATAATTGCCGAAGGCAGCATCTGGATGAAGATATATTCCGCGCCTCTCTTTCTTAAACGAAGCAGTTCTGTGTTGAGATCCACGGTCCGGGGCGGGAATTCCTCAATGGCGACCAGATTGATGCCCAATTTCTCCGCATATTCCTTACTCGGTGCATGAATTGAGCGGCCGTACGCGTTGTTGTAGGTCAGAAGGCCAACCTTAGGCGCCTCTTTTCCTTTGTGGATGGCTACGATGTAATCCAAAACGGCCTGACAATCCATACGGTAGCTGCCAAAGGGCAGATACATATAATCGATGGGTGATTCGAGCAGTTCCCAACTGGTGGAGTAGTTAATTGCAGGGACTTTGTATTCCTGAATAATGGGCTTCGCAGCCAGCCCCTCTCCGGCACCCCAGGTGGCAATCATATCCACTTTATCCTGAAGAACAAATTTACGAACCGCCGCCTGCGCCTCCGGCACTTTGTAGGCCGTATCGACGGTGATCATATTGATAGTATGACCATAAACGCCGCCTTTCACTTCATTGACATAACGAAAATAATCCCTTTGTCCTTTTTCATGAAACTGTCCCCAGGTTGAAGCAGGCCCCGTCAGATTGATGGCGGCACCGACTTTGATGATTTTGGTCTGGGCGTCAACCACGCCTGTGATCAATAAACAAAAAGCTGCAACAATCAAAAACACCTTCCCCGCTTTCTTCATTTCGATTCCCCCCCCTTTTTTTGTATATTTCCAATACATGACAAAAAAAAACCGTGAGCAGATCGTCTGTCTGCCCACGGTTCATTCCCTTTTGCAACCGGTCATGATACTTTCAGGCAGACCTTTGAGCCGGTAAAGCTAAAAAAATAAAAGAAAAATACTGCTGCCTGAATCACAAAAACCCGTTTCATCATCGTTCACCACACCTCATGTCTCGCGCATATAGGCAAATAGCCGGAAAAAGTCAAGAAAAAAGTCGCCTGCCGGATTTTTATATTCCACCCTCAACACTCAGCGCTCGTCTGCTGGAATGTAATGTCGCATAGTGTTTCCTGTATAGATTTGCCGGGGACGGCCGATTTTCAGCGGTACGGAATCATGCATTTCCTTCCACTGTGCGATCATGCCGGGCAGTCGCCCTATGGCAAACATCACGGTGAACATATTGGTCGGAATACCGATCATCCGGTACAGGATTCCGCTGTAAAAATCAACGTTCGGATACAGTTTTCGTTCAACAAAAAAATCGTCTGCCAGGGCCGCCTCTTCGAGTTCCATAGCGATATTGATAAGCGGATCGGAATAATTGTATTTCCGAAAGAGCGTTTCGCAATATTGCTTCAGGATTCTTGCGCGGGGATCATAATTCTTATAAACGCGATGGCCGAATCCGAACAGGCGGAAGGCCATCTCCTTATCCTTGGCCGCCGAGATGCATTGCGCAATGCTCACGTTGTCCTTCTTGATACTTTCGAGCATTTCGATTACTTTTTGATTGGCGCCGCCGTGCAACGGTCCCCACAGAGCACAGATTCCCGCGCAGATCGATGCATACAGGTTGACCATGCTGCTTCCGACCATCCGCACGGTGGAGGTGCTGCAATTCTGCTCATGGTCGGCATGCAGAATCAGTAAGGTGGACAAAGCCTTTTCGATGTCAGGATCCGGAACATACGGATTCACCGGAGAGTCAAACATCATGTAGAGAAAATTGGAAGCATATCTCAAATCGGGCTTGGGATAGACGTGGGGTTCGCCAATGCTGTGCTTATAGGAATAAGCTGCAATGGTGCGAATTCTTGATATCAGCGAGGCAGCCATTAAATCAAATGTGCCCGACTGAAAGTCCTCCGTGTAGTAATCCGTGTAATATACCGACAAAGCATTGACCATTGTGCCGAGGATCGCCATGGGATGGGCCGTGGGAGGAAATCCGTCAAAAAAACGCAGCATCTCCTCGTGAATCATCGAATTCTGGGTTAAAAGCTGTGAAAACGCACGTTGCTCATCCCGACTCGGCAGGTTTCCGTAAATCAGCAGATAGGCCACTTCTGAAAAGGTTGCTTTTTCAGCGAGCTCCTCAATCGGAATCCCGCGATGTCTCAAAATGCCTTTATCGCCGTCTATATAGGTAATCGCTGACATGCAGGATCCCGTGTTCTGATAGCCGACATCCAATGTGATTAAATCGGTTTCCTGTCTTAATTTGGAGATATCGATGGCCTTTTCGCCCTCCGTGCCTTCAATAACGGGCATTTCGAACGTTTTCCCCTGATAGGCCATTTTTGCATAATCCATAGATTTTTCTCCCGTTTTTTCCGGATACTACATTAATTGCAAAAACACTGTCAAGTTCTACTTCACAAGTGCCGGTAACACGTGACCATTTATTCTTCGTTTTGATTCACGCCGAGCTTTTCGATCCGGTAACGCAATGAATCAAATGTTATCCCCAGTAATTCCGCTGCGCGTGTTTTTGATCCTTTTGATTTGATCAGGGCTTTTTCAATCACTCTTGCTTCGATTTTTTCCATCTCTGCGTTTAAATCCATTCCTTTTTCGGGAATATCGAGATCAATGCTGCGGTCTTTCGAATCTCCTTCAGTTGTAATCACGAGGCTTTCCGGAAGAATGATATTCGAGGACTCCATCGCCACGCCGCGTTCAATGATGTTTTCGAGTTCGCGAATATTTCCGGGAAACGCATAATTCATCAAAAGCTCCATTGCGTAAGATGAAATTGTGCGCACTTCCTTGCCGAATTCACGTGCGTATTTCTCTATGAAATGTTTTGTCAGTAGCGGGATATCCTCTTTGCGTTCCCTCAACGGGGGCATCTGAATGGGAATGACATTGAGTCGAAAATACAGATCTTCACGGAAATCGCCTTTCCTGACCCGCTGCTGCAGATTCTGATTCGTGGCCGATATGATGCGTACATCGACTTTGATATCTTCCCCGCCTCCGATGCGGCGAAATGTTTTTTCCTGCACAACCCGCAACAGTTTTACCTGCAGCACGGGTGGCAATTCGCCGATTTCGTCGAGAAAGACTGTTCCCCCTCTGGCCATTTCAAAGAGTCCCGGCCGGTCGGAATATGCGCCTGTAAAAGATCCTTTCATGTAACCGAACAGTTCACTCTCCAATAAATTTTCGGGGATACCACCGCTGTTGATCGCCATAAAAGGCATCTTCAGGCGTGATGAGTTGTCGTGAATCGCTTTTGCGACCAGTTCCTTCCCCGTTCCGCTTTCCCCGAGAATGAGAATGTTTGCCGGCGTGTTGGCCACTTTACGGATCGTTGAATAAATTTTTGCCATTTCTCGGCTCGTGCCGATCATTCCGTAAAAAACCGCTTCCTGGGATTCGGTCCTGGGGGGCGGATGATCCCCCGCCAGTCCGTTTTTTAACAGGGCCTGCCTGATGATTCCCTTGAGTTCTTCAATATTTCCGCCTTTTTCAACATAGTCATACGCGCCTTCCTTCATTGCGTTGACCGCCGTTTCTCCCGATGCATAAGCAGTAACCAGTATCACAACGGTTTCGGGCCGTTGATCTTTGATGGTTTTGAGGAACTCGATGCCGTCAATTTTTGGCATTTTCAAATCCGTGATGACCAAGTCAAAGGCAGTTTTACGGCATAAATTGATTGCATTGACAGAACTGTCCGCCGACGTCACTTCATACCCCTCCTTCGTCAGCATGATATCCATGAATTCTCTCATTCCCTGATCATCATCCACTACCAGAATCTTCGCCATATGCTCTCTCCCTATTTCGGTTTATCAGGCAGCCATACCGTGATGGATGTGCCCTGATCAACCCGGCTTACTATCCGGATCTTTCCACCGTAACCGTCCACAATCCGGCTTACGATGGCCAGTCCCAAACCTGTTCCTTTTTCTTTATTCGTAAAAAAAGGTTCAAATACGCGGTGTATATCTTTATCTTCAATGCCGCATCCGTCATCGGTGATCTTGATCTCGGCATATGATTTCCTGTCTTCAAGTTTTACGGTTTTTATTTCTACCGAAACAGTTCCGTGATCGTCGATTGCCTGCATAGCATTCAAAACAAGGTTCTGAATGATATGCCTGATCTGATCTCTATTGGCAAAGGCATAATTGCCTGAGGAAAATATTTTTAACACTTTAACCTGGATTTTGGATTCCGGGGAAACGGCCAACTGCTCCAGGGTTTCATCGGCTACTTCATTGACATCTACCACCTCCCGGATCAGGGGAATGGGCTTGGCCAGCAGAAGGAAATCGCGGACAAAGTTATCCAGCTGGTCTTTGCCCCTCAAGATGATCTGCATCAAACGCCTGTCGGTTTCTTCCAGGTTCGTTGTCTGACCGAGCAACTGAATGGATCCGGTTATGGAGGCCAGGGGGTTTCTCATCTCGTGGGCAAGACCGGCAGCCATTTCTCCGATGAGTGCGAGCCTTTTACTCTTCTCCAGGTTGTCTTCCATGAGTTTGATTTCCGTTAAGTCCTGGAAAATCAAGATATGACCGATTTGGCGCCCGTGCCTGTCCTTAAGTGGCGACAGGGAACATCCGAGGTGGACCTTTTTATTATTTTGACCATAAATGATCAGCTCTCTTCTGTTTTTTGAGATTTCTGCGTTTTTTTGATCAAAAAAAGGAGAGAATTGAGGAAATATTTCTTCGATTCTGCGGTTTTCAATTTCCTTGAGTTGAAAACCGGTGATCTCTTCCGCCGCCCGGTTGAAGGTTTTGATCCTTCCTTGTAAATTCACAGTCATGACACCCGTGTCAACAGATTCAATGATGCTTCGAAACAGGAGATCCAGTTGATTGAAGGCCGACTCTTTTTCTTCAAGCAGAGAGCGCGTTTTCTTTTCCTGCTCCACGACAATACTCGCCAGGAAAGCCAGAACATAAAACGAGACGATATGAACGATAATTCGAACAAACACATCACCGGAAGTAACAGAGTAGTCACGGCCGACTGCGTATATCGTGGGGATAATGCGAGAGTATTCCAGGTCCAACAGTGTTCCATAAGCAATGCTCGAGATCGACGCAAAAACCAGGCCGCCGTTGCGTCCGATGAAGATCACGGAGTAAATAATGATTAGTGTGTAAAGCAGGGAATAATTGCTTCCGATACTCCCGGTGAGATAGACCAGAAAGGTAACCAGCGCAACATCCATCGAGAGTTGAAGGTAAACATTAAAAACAAATAAATACTCTTTTCTGAGCATATACGCGTAGAAAAGAGACAGCAGGTACATCAATCCGATGATCGAATAAAGAAGCCAGAATATTGAAGGTGATATAAAATAGACGGGTTCAAAAATGTCAATCAATACCGTGACCGCTAAGAATACGGTCAAGATGCCCACCCGACCGATGATCAGGTGACGTAATCGGCGTTCGTTTTTTTCTTTTTCGGAATTGTCGATATACATCAAGTTTTTCCAGTTTTTCTTTTACTGATAATATCAGGCATGCTATAATATTTTATCAATTTTGGCTAATCATTTGAAAATTAATTATCAGGCAAATACAGATCATGCGAAGACCTTTGTTGTTGCCACTTATTGCTTTGATCGCAGGCATCCTGGCTGCGGATCATGTTTATTTTAACCGGGTCTTTCTGCTTACCGCAGTCCTTTTTTTGTCGGCGTCTTTATTGCTTAGCCTCCGGAAGAAATGGTTCCAAAGCGCCTTTATAATTCTATGCGGGATTCTATTATTTACCGGGGCATTGAATCTTCTGAAAGCTCATTTTATTACGGACGATATACACCATATTCAGCATCATTCCGAGCAGGGCAAACTGACCCTTGAAGGAGTCGTCATTGAAAACACACCGCGCCCCGATAAGAACGTTCTGATCGTACGCGCAGCAAGGATCTGGACCACTCCCCAAAGTCAAGACA
>DDWS01000014.1 GCA_002347685.1 Syntrophaceae bacterium UBA2280 | reverse complement strand
GGACTTTTCTATTTGCTACTAACATCTCATTTCCCGGGTTTCAATTTCCATCCATGTGTCCGCATGGTACACGATCCGGCGAGTCGAAAACCAGGCGCCGGCAGGCTGGGATGATAGCCACCGTCAGGAAGGAGGATCCTTCACGACTCATTTGGAATATTGCTGTCATACATATGAGATTCTCGAGAAGGTCCTTTTGATGGATTTATGAAATGCAATAGCCGGGTATCCGAAAATGACGGCAATACCCGGACGGTTGCTATGAGCGATACCGTATTTTATTTTCAGCTTTTTACTGTAGTGCATGATCTGCACCGTGCCTATCATGCAGGTTCCGATGCCCATGGATTCTGCGGCGAGCATGGCATACGTCGCCGCAATCAGAGGATCGGCAGGATCGGAATATGCCGATGTGTGAAAATAGATCACCAGCGGAGCGCCGTAAAAAAGCAGGTCATTGCCCTTTTCCCTCTCGACACTGAACAATATTGATATCGGATAAATAAAGGTCTTGCTCAATTCAGCGAAAGCTTTCCCGAAAAAAGGTATCAAAAGCGTTCTCATCACCGGCCCGAAAAACCACCGTGATCTGTACATGAGTCCGGTAATGTCCTTCGCGAACTCCTGGACCTTTTCTTTCCCATTGAAAATCGTTATTTCGACATCGGAAGGCGGGATCCCCATGGGAGCCGTTGATGCGGCATCGAGGATCCTGTCGATGGTCTCTTTGTCTATGTTCCTGTTTTTGAAATTTCTGGTGCTTCTCCGTGCGAGCATCAGACACTTCAACTGATCGATGGTCGCCCTCTTCTCAACCGGGGGGATTTCAAAGAAATCACCCGGCGACATGGCCCTTCCGGTTACGGTGATGCAGTCACGGGGGCACACTGCCACACAAAGGCCGCAGGCGATACACCCGAAGATGATGGACTGGTCCACCTTGACCTGACGGTCTTCAATATGAAGCGGCGCTCCCGTGCAGACTTTCACGCATGCCCCGCACAAATTACAGTTGTCATTATCGATGGTGACCTCGGCCGTTCCCCCGGCCCTTCCTGTTTTAATCGACATGGAGACCTCCTGGCTTCAGATGATATCTTTCGTGCAACCCAGCATTGTGGCCAAAAAAAATAAGGTTTTTCTCAAATAATACACTAAAACAATTTCGGCAGGCTTCATACTGAATATTTTGTCCGGCAGCGGGGACGATATGTCATTGCCAGAAGTCGAATATCGGACGCAGTGCCGGCCGTGAAATCCCGATGTCATATCTTTTTTTGGTCTTTCTTCCGACGGTTGAGCTTTCCTGCTTCCGGCCTCTTCTGCGGAATATTCGATGTTGAAACCAAACCCCTGAATGTAGTATTCATATGCAGTATCTCAAACCAATGAGCTAAAGGAGGGGCAAGATGACAGATCCTTCAGTAACGATCACAACCGGCGTCAGGTCTTATCGGCGTGCCGCCCTGGCTTTCGGCCTGCTGATTTTGCTGCCGATCGCCTTGAGTCTGATCAATATCACGTTCGCACAAAGCTGGAAGGTCCATTTCTTCCCGGCGGCGATTTTTCTGGCGGCGGTCAGCTTCGGTCCCGTGGGCGGTTTTGTCGCGGGCATTACCGGGTCATTGTATTCGGCGCTGATGCTCGGCAATCCTTATCTGATTGTCGGCAATGTGATTTTGGGCGTTATGACGGGCGTCCTGGTCCGCAAGTCCTTCAACATCATCCCGGCGGTGCTTTTGGCCTATGCCTGCCAGCTTCCCTGGCTCATCGTATCGGACTATTTCTTTGCGGGGCTTTCCGCCGAATTCATTGCCCGACTCGTGGTGGTTCTGTTTTTAGGGAACCTCCTGTGGGCTTTGCTGATCGCGCTGACCATGAAACCGATAAAAAAATATCTATGCTAAAGCCCGATTTCACCCGCTATTCGCTGGCGATCTTCGAGGGAGAGCGACTGCTTCATTCAGTGTCGGGTGGCGGTCTGCGGCCTCTTCGGGACGCACTGGAAAAATATCGCGATCATACCGGATTGATTCTCCACGACAAAATTATGGGGTTGGCCGCGGCACGAATGATTGTTTATTCCGGCACGATTGCCGAAATTGCCGCCGGGGTCGCGTCAATTCCGGCTAAAGCCTTTCTGGAAAAAAAAGGCATCGGTCTTTCAGCCTTGGAGATTGCCGACAACATCCTGACCCGGGACAAAAGCGCCGTCTGTCCCGGGGAGGTGATTGCGCTGGAAGTACAAGATCCGGACGCTTTTTTGAAAAAAATTCGCGCAATGCTGGAAAATCCGGTTCACATTGCTGGCGGGTGAAGAGTAAAACACGTCCTTGTTCAGGGGAAGCTTCCAGCGGGCAGTCAGGAAAAAATGGCCGCCACAGCGAAGAGGATAAAACCGAAAAGCACGAAAAGCATGATGGCCGTTATCGGCTGGCGGTAGCGTCCCGGTGAGTATAGCGTCGAGGCGGAATCATCATGGAAAAAAAATCGGACAGGATTTTTGCTCAACTCCGAGATAAAATGCGCCAGCGCAAGTGATTTTCTTTCCGCGGCGTCGAAAAAGACGCTTACCCAATCCACGAAGACGGTCCGCACCACGCCCGCTGGTTTGCGGTAAAACCAGTCCGTGTCGATGGTGATGGTGGGGCTTCCCGCCAGTTTGCCGCGAAGCATCCAGAATGCGACAAACGTAAAGGCCGGAATCTGCAACGCTTCGAGCAGATGGGGAATCGTATAGGGACTGTAGGTCGCCTCATAGGGCAGATAAGCATAAAGCAGCGATGGCGCGACACCCAGAAGGATGCAGAAAAATGATGCTATTCCCATCGCCGCCAGCATTGCTTTCGGTGTTTTCGTCGGGCGGATGCCACGGTCTTCACCGAACCAGGTGAAGTACGGAAGTTTCAGCCCGATAGACAAAAACGTTCCCACCGAAGCCAGCATCAAAAGCAGCATGATGATGTCATAGTGGGCGTAGCCCGCTGCGCTGACAATCATGGACTTGCTGATAAAGCCGTTAAAGAGCGGAAATCCGGATATGGAAAAAGCGCCGATCATGTATAGGGCCAGGGTGGCCTTCTGGTATCTGGCGAATCCTCCCAGATTTGTCAATTGACTGATGCCGGTGGTCTGCAAAACCGCGCCTGCGCCCATGAAAAGTAGAGCCTTGTAAAGAATGTGACAAAAAGCGTGCGCGACCGCGCCGTTTAGCGCGAGGGCCGTACCGATTCCCACGCCCGTCACCATGAAACCCACCTGGCTGATGATGTGATACGCGAGGATTTCGCGGATATTATTGGCCAGGACAGCATAAATGACGCCATAGAGGGTCATGATGACGCCGGCGAAGATGAGAATCTCCCACCCCGCAAAGAGCCTGATGAGGACGTAGACGGCGGTTTTTGTGGTGAAAGCGCTCAGGAAAACAGCGCCGGCGATGGTCGCTTTCGGATAGGCGTCGGAAAGCCATGCGTGTAGCGGTGGAATGGCCGCGTTCAATCCCACGCCGAGCAGAATCAGCCAGGATGATAACGACGCATTCGGTGCGATCTGTTCGATTCGCAGGCTGCCGCCGGAAGAAAGATGCAGCAGAATCCCCGACAACAGCAGACTGCCGCCGAACAAATGAACGAGGATATAACGCATGCCGGCTTGCTGTGCTTCTTTCGTTCGCCGCGCCCAGATCAGATAGGCTGATGCGACGGCCATCAGCTCCCAGAATATAAAAAGCGTAAAGTAATCCCCCGCGAAAACCACGCCCACGGCGCCCCCGGCATACAACAGCGCCGCTGACTGCTGTGCCGTCTCCTTCACGTTGAAAGCGTAAACACCGCCGATGAAGGCAATCAGGGCGAAAATCGTTCCGAATATCCTGCTCAAGGCGTCCATGCTGACCAGGGTGAGGGTATAGCCGGCATAGCTCACCGAGGATATCTCGCCGAAGGGTGACGTCCAGATGACCAGCAGGGTCATCAACGGAAATATCAAAAATGCCGTTGACCGGGTTTTTTTCGGCAGCAACGGAAGCACCAGCGCTCCGGCGATCATGTATACGAAAGGTGGAAGGTAAAAACTACCGAACATCGTAGTAATCCTCTTTCTTCTGGAGCAGCAGCTTCCCCAGCGCTTTGGAAATCAGGATAATGGCTACACAGCCGGCAAAGCCGAAAAAGACATAAAAGCCGGGGATTTTTTCCCACCAGTGATGAGCCTCCTGCGTCATTTCGACAGCAAGAGAGATGAGTGCGGCGCAACCGAACAGAAACCACCAGAATTTTTTCATGGCACAACTCCTGTAATGCTCCGGGCGATTCCTCCGGCCAGCTCAAAGATGTGGAAGAAAAGATCGGGCCTCAATCCGATCAGCACAGACAGGAGTGCCGTGGCGACCAGAGGAACAACCATCAGAGCGGATGCCTCCTTATGACCTTTGAGGCCCTCACCCTTGCGAAAATACGCCCGATGAATAATCGGGAAAAAATAACCCGCGTTGAGCAATCCGCTCAAGATAAAAATGCCCAGCACCACCAGCTGATCTGCCTCCAGCGCGCCCATCGCCAGATACCATTTGCTGACGAATCCGTTGACGGGAGGAACGCCTGCCAGCCCCAGCGAGCCGATGACGAAGGCCGCCATAGTCCAGGGCATGATCTTTGCGATGCCGTTGAGCTGGCTGATGTTCTCCCTGTGTAGATTGATGTAAATGGCTCCGGCACAGAAGAAAAGGGTGATTTTCATGGTGGCGTGGGTGGCGATGTGCATCAGTCCGCCCGTGAAGCCTGACGGCGTCAACAGGGCCGCGCCCAGAACGATGTAGGATAGATGACCGACCGTTGAGTAGGCGAGTCGCCTTTTGAGGTTTTCCTGCTTGAAGGCAAGAAGCGACGCCAGAATGATGGTCGTTGCGGCGAATACGGCCAGGATAATATTCAGGCCGTGAGCGGCCATCACTTCAGGACCGAACACAAAACCCACTACTCGGATAACGCCGAACACGCCGGCTTTGACGACGGCCACGGCGTGCAAAAGTGCACTGACCGGTGTGGGAGCGACCATGGCCGTGGGAAGCCAGCTGTGCAGCGGCATGATGCCGGCCTTGACACCGACGCCTCCGAGAAATAGAAAGAAGAGGGTGGTCATGGCCGCCGAAGACAATTCCGTTCCCTCGAAAAAGCCGCCTGCTTTGAATTCCATGGATCCCGTCGCCATATAGGTCCAGGCTGCCGCGGCGATCAGAAGCAGGCCGGCGGTCAGGGTATAGAGCAGATATTGTCTTCCTCCGCGGATGGCTTCGCGCGTTTCCTTGTGAATCACCAGCGGGTAGGTGGCAATGGTGAGGATTTCATAAAAGATGATGAAGGTCAGCAGGTTTGCCGAAAACGCAATGCCGATGGTGGCCGACAGACACACGGCGAAGCTGGCGAAATAACGGGTTTGCTTGTGCTCGCGGTTGCCCCGCATGTAGCCGATCGAGTAGATGGACGTAAACATCCACAGACCCGATGAGATCAGCGCGAAGAAGACACCGAATGGATCCGCCTTCAGAGCCAGATCGACACCGGGAGAAATT
This sequence comes from Syntrophaceae bacterium UBA2280, assembly GCA_002347685.1. Taxonomy (GTDB): domain Bacteria; phylum Desulfobacterota; class Syntrophia; order Syntrophales; family Smithellaceae; genus UBA8904. Next base: position 108,041 of record DDWS01000014.1, on the reverse strand, counting down.
TCAAGAAGACCGATGACGGCGCTTTTTCCCTCCAGAGCTCCCGGAAGCAATGAAAAAACCAGGAGGAATTTGATCCCCGCTGCCAGAAGCGTCCAGGTTTCACGAAGATTGGGTTTTCGGGAACTCATCAGAATCAGAGGAACTGCAGCCAGGGAAACCAGCACGGCCCAAAGTGGAATATATGAAATGTAGGTCAGGTCATTCATTCTTTACATCCCCGGAGGCAGCATGGGTAAAATCAGTCGGGTGACGATCAGCGCGTTGAACAGACCGAGCCCGATCAGCAGCACAGCGAAGACAATCGTGGGAACGAGCATGGACAAGGCTGGTTCGACGCTGCCGAATTTGACGGCGGGTTCTTCTTTGGCCGCATGATCCCCGGGAGATTTCATGTACACCTTTTCGATGATTCTGAAAAAATAAACGGCGTTGAGCAGGCTGCTGACAAGAATCACTCCGAGAAAAATCCATTGAGAGTTTTCAATAGCCCCCAGGGCAAGATACCATTTACTGAAAAACCCGGCCAGTGGCGGAAGGCCGATCATCGAGATGGCGGCAACGGTGAAGGCTGCCATGGTCCATGGCATTTTAACGCGGTAAGTATGATCAAACCGTGAAATATCGGAATGGCCCGTCTGGATTCTCAGGTTTGCCGCGACGAGAAACAGGCAGGCCTTCATGACGGCGTGGTTGAGCACGTGGAGCACGGCGCCGATCAGCCCCAAAGGGTTGGCCATGCTGATGCCCAGCCCGATATAGCCCACCTGCGCGACGCTGCTGTATGCGAGCATGCGCTTCAATTCTGTCTGGGCGATGGCCATGACGGACCCATATATAATACCGGCGGCGGCAAGCCATCCCAGCACGAAGGTAATCGGGAATTCACGGCTGATGACATCCACACCATAAACGCCGAAAAGCATCCGAATCAGGACATAAGCGGCCACTTTCGTTCCGATCGGAGCGATCAGCGATGACGTCACGGAAGGGGCCAGGGTGTATGCGTCGGGCAGCCAGCCGTGAAGCGGAACGATCGCCATCTTGATGCAGATGCCGGTCGTCATCAGGACCAGTGCGATGATCAGTGCCGGATCTTTCTGAGGTTGCACGAAAGGAATGATGGCGGCGAGATCGGCCATGTTCAGAGAACCTGTTTTCAGGTACAGGAAACCCAGACCCAGCAGGTAAAGAGAAGCTCCTACCGTTCCGAGGATCAGATAGCGGAAAGCCGCAAAAGCCGAGCCTTTCGAGCCTACCGCGATCAAGCCGTAAGCGGCCAGGGACGAAATTTCCAGAAAGACGAACAGATTAAAAAAATCGCCTGTCAGAACCATGCCGTTGAGTCCCAGCATGAACAGCATGACCACGGCGTAATAGGGAACCAGTCTCTGGTCCATTTCGACTTTGTTGACATTGAGAGAATGAATTAAGACCAGGCACGCGACTGCATTGATGACAACCAGGACAAATCCCGATAGAGGATCAATTACATATTCGATACCGATTGGAGGAACCCAGCCGCCGAATTGATATCGCATGATGCCATACTGGATCACAAGACAGAGCATGCCTATGGATATGGCGGACGCCAGCGAAACAGCCACCAGCGTTACGGGGTAGGCGAAGTGGCGGAATCTGGGTCGAATCAGGGCGATCACCAGGCATGCCGTCAAATAGACGACAGGGATGAGTATCGGAGCGTTCTTTACCATTCTTTCATGTTTTCTATCAGTTTATCTTCGTTGAGTGTTCTGTGACGTCTAAAAATAATAATGAGCAGCGCGAACGCCACGCCCAAAGTTGCCACGCCCACGACAATCGCCGTCAGCATCAGGGTGTGAGGCAGCGGGTTGATATACAGCGCCGTCGTCTCCAGTGGATAGGCAGGATCGTAAATGGGAACCGTGGCGTTCCACTTGACGGCGCTGCTCACCCAGAAAAGGATGACGGATGTCTGGAAAATGGACAGGCCGATGACCTGCTTCACCAGGTTCTTTTTAAACATGATCGCGTAGAGGCCGATGCACAAAAGCGCGATGATGACCCAGTAGACATAGTGACCGAGTATTGATTCCATTCTTAGATATCCCCTCTCTTGGGGTCTTCTTCCATGAGATCGTCGTAAATAGAGACCAGGATGCCCATCACGGCCAGACCAACGCCGATCTCGATGATCAGGATACTTGCGGACCTAAGCATCGGGCCCGTTACAGTCGGAATGAAAAAGTAATCATAGTTGAGAAATTCTCCGCCGAAAAACATGGCGGTCAATCCCACAGCGAAAAAAATAAAGACGCCCGAGACACCTGCCGGCGTTCCCCATGACCTTTTGAAAAGGATCTCCGATATCTGGCTTCCCGCAGTCAGACGGATGAGCAGAACACCTGCCGCGAGCATGGCGCCTCCCTGGAATCCGCCTCCGGGGCTGTAATGCCCGTGGGTAATTACATAGGCTCCGAAAAGCATGATGAATGGGCAAAGTGCCCTGCTCACGATTAAAACAATCGGGCTGTCATCTCTGGATCTCACGTTGTCTCCCCTGTTTTCTTAAAAGTAAAAAGCAGATCAGTCCCGCCGCAAGAATGACGATGACCTCTCCGAGCGTATCATATCCGCGGTAATCGGCGAGAATCACGGTGACCATATTGGGCGTTTCCGCGTCTTTGTAGGCGTTTTGAATATAATACGATGCCGCGTTGACCGATCCGATCAAACTGATTGGCCGGTTCATGGGGGGGTCGGCATCCCCTCTGATCGGTAAAGCCGTTGATCCGTAAATCAGCAGCGCCCCGAAGGCGGCAATGGCCAGCCCCTTGAGGTATTTGAAACGCATGTCGGACCTGTCCTGGGTTCTGCGCGCGGTCTTGAAGATGACAACAATGATGAAAACGCCCGTGACCCCGGCGCCTACCACAGCTTCGGTAAAGCCGACATCCACAGCGCCCATGGAGACGAATGCCAGAGCCATCAAAAAACTGAAAACCGTCAGGGCGACTGCCGCCGTGAGAAGGTTTTTCGCAACGATGGCAAGCCAGGCCGTGATGAGGATAAAAAAGGGCAGCGTGATTTCAAGTTCCGGTTGCATCGGTTTCCTTCTCTTTCCTTCCGCCGCTGAATAAGGGTTTTAAGCCGGCCCGGAAAGCCGCGCGGGCTATGGCGTGAGACCCGGTAGGGCCTGCCAGGGCCATAAATACAATCGCGATGAAAAGCTTTGCGCTTTGCAGGGTGAAACCTTCATAAACCATCAGGCCTCCGAGTACCAGGATGATTCCCATCGTGTCGCTCAAGCTAACCGCATGCGTTCGTGAATAGAAGTCAGGAAGCCTGACGATGCCCCAGCTGCCCACAAACAGAAAGAAGGTGCCGATGCTGATCAGGATCATAGCCGCAATGCTTTGAATCTCACTCATTTTTCCCTCTCATGGAATTCAGGTACTTCGCCATGGCCAAAACACCGATGAAATTCAAGACCGCGTAGGCAATGGTAATGTCCAGAAACATGTCAAACCGGTCGAACGCGAAGCCGATCAGGCAGATGAGAACCAGGGTTTTTGTGCCGATGCTGCCCGCGCCGAGTACCCGGTCATAGATGCTCGGTCCGATGTACACGCGATACAGCGGGATCAGGATGATGATGGTTAAAATAACCGATATGTATATGAAAAAGGATTGCATCAGGACCTGCCTGGCAATCTGACGATTTCAATTTCGGTGATCGCTTTTTTCGCTTTCGGACTGTAGAGACGCCCGACGCGATCGGGTAAATCACCATTCTCAATGGCGGCATAGGCATCGCTGGTCAGGGCGTGAATCCAGAATTCGTCCCCCTGGATATCCAGCGTCAATGTCCCCGGTGTGAGCGTGATTGAAGTTCCCAGGATGACCTTCGATGTCATGGTCGGCAGGTTTGTTTTGAAACGAACCAGGGAAGGGTTCATCAGCCTGCGGGGCGAAAGGATGACATGGGCGACATGGAAACTGGAGGTAATGATCTGCCAGATCAGCCAGGGCAAATAAGAAAAAAGAAACCAGGCGGTTCGAATGCCCGGAGAATTTTTTCCGGCCGGGAAAAAATCCACAAGCAGGAGCTTTCTGTGCAACAGGAAAACGAAGACGACGGAAATGATGCCCAAAGTGACGTGGAGCACATCGAAGCGGATGCTCAGTACAAGCCAGAACAGGATCATCAAAATGATGTAATTTCTCGTCCTTGCCGGGATACTTTTCAAGACCGGATTCCCCCTCCAGGTTTTAGCTCAAAAATGGCCGAAATCCCCATAAAAACATAGCCTAGCCGATTTTATTTTCTACACTTATTCTGAATCGTGCATGGTTGTCAAGATAGAAAAGCACGAGGGATGACGATTGCTGTTTTGCGCGATCAAAAAGCCAACGCGGCGGTCTGCACCATGGAAACAGTCCTTCATCAGCTTGTTCCCTGTGACATGTTTCCTAAATTTGAAATATGCCCCGGTCGTAGATGAGAAGATTTTTGCCGTTTGTCAGGTGTGCCGTGACCGTCTTGGGTTCGGTATTGACCAGGTCCCAGTGAAGGGCGGAGTCGTTGAAACCCAGTTTCTTCTTGAGCGCCTGCGTCAGTTGCGCCGGATCGCCGGAAAACGTGTCGCTGTAAGACGAACCCAAAGCGATGTGACAGTTTCCTTCTTTCCCGCCGAAATTTTCATCGAAGAGTGTTTCCGCCATGAAGCGGTCGATCCGTGAAAACCGCTTGTCGGTTAGAGAAAATTCGCCCAGCCGGCACGCGCCCGCGTCCATGGCCAGTTGCTTTTTCACAAACGCCTCACCCTCACTGGCTTCGACCTTCACGGCTTTGCCTTTGGCAAATGTGATACGGACGTCTTTGACGTAGTTGCCGCTGCGGAAGGAGGGGAGGTTGGCAAAATAAACGCCTTCGGTCCCGCGCCAGTCAGGCGAGACAAACACCTCGAAGCTCGGCACGTTGTGTCCGGAAACGCCCGCCCACTTGCGTCGCTCACCCGGCGTGATCCGCAAATCCATGTGGGCCGATTCCAGGTGGTAATACTTGACCGGAAGGGAGGACAGTTTCTTTTTGATCCCCGTGACCTCTTTGTGAATGTGCCGCCACTCGGAGATGGGGTCATCCGAGTCGAGATAACAGCCTTTGACGATCTGGGAAGTGTACTGTGCAAGCGGCATTTTAGCCTGGCACGCCAGTTCCCGCGTTGGGAGCAGGCAAAGCGTCCAGCTGTATTTACGCTGCTCTTCGCGGTGGTCGAGAATGTCTTTGAGAACTTTGCGGGCAACGATGGCCTTGCCGATTTTCATCGGATCGATGCCTTTGAGGTGGGTGAGCGATTCCGGCGCGTGCAGATAAATCCTTCCGGAAATGTTTTTGTAGAGTTCTTCATCCCCGGGAGCGATAAAGGTAAGTTGTCGGGGATTGGCCTTCTGATAGAAGTTCAGTTCCATACGATAAGTGGCGGCTATGCGCTGCACGGGCCGCGCACCCATGTCGAGCAGCCGTGCGTGGAGGATTTCTGTCAACCGCAGCGCCGGAAGATCGTATTGAATCAGTACAATGTCGTTTTTCTTGAGAGGTTTTTTCTTTGCCATATTGAGCGCCCAGAGGAGCACATCGGCATACTTTTCAAGATTCCTTTCGCTCAGCATATGTTATCCTTTCGTGGGTCGTGAATTCTGACCGGTTTTTTTTACTAGGAAACGCTTTGATAGGCAAGAAATTAAACAAAGGAGTGAGGTGTCAGGAGTGAGGTGTATGTTTTTATGAACCATACACTATCCACCATCCACCATTCCTAGAAATGATACCGCAGGCCCAGTGTCACGCCGTGTGAGCGCAGGCGTGACTCGATGCTGCTGATGGCGATTCCCTCGGGACGGATGTCCATAAACATATTGCCGGGCGAGGTTTCCACGCGGCCCAGGTCGAAGTAGCGCCAGGCGACATCCAGGATGAGTTTCTCGGTGAGCGCAAATCCGGTGCCGACGGCCAGCATGAAGGCGAAGTCCTTCCGGTCGCCGGAGGGTGTAGCGCTGATTTTATGGGCGCCGGGATTTTCGGGAAACAAAAAAGTCATCTCGCCGATCCGGTTGTAAGCAAGTCCGACACCGCCGCCTGCGTATGGCTGAAAGCGCCACAGGGTGCCCGGTTTGAAAAAACCGTTGATGTCGATGAAGACATTGGCCATGCCGGTCAGGGAATCGGCTTTGGCAAAAACCGGTTGGCTTAGGCCCACCGAAAGAAAATTGGCGTTGCCTTCGTAGTCCATGTTGAAACGGTAGGAGACGGCCAGATCAGCCCGCAGCCAGGGCAGAAACTGCCGTCCCACGGCTAATTCCGCAAGCGGAAAATGGCCGAAATCCCCATAGGCGCCGATTGGCTGTCCATCGCTGCCGTTCACACAGCCAAACAGCGCCGGTGGGTTGGTTGATGCACAATCGGTGTCGGAAAAATTTGACGTCAGCGAATATTCGTAGCCAAGCGCCCCGCGCACATACCAGCCTGACGCTGTACTATCAACGGGCAGCAACAGGAAAGACAAGAAAAAGACCGTCCCTGTGATCAGGATTTTCAGAGGCATTTTATTTATTATCATAAACATCATCGATATCCTTTCCGTACCGTGGTCATGCTTTCAACCCGGGGACAGACCATAAGGTAAAAGCAGGGATGCTGTCAATCAGATTTCACGGATTCAGTTCAGACAGGTGAAAAACGGTTCAAAGTTGACACCCTGTGGAGCACACACGCTTCACGGCTGACAGGGATACAAAGCCGGCGGTGAGGGGTTTATCACTCTCCCTCCATTCCTTCCATCCAGAGATGAAAATTTAGCGAGGCGTTTACCAGCTTGTAATGCTTTTATCCACACCGTCGCGTTCGGGGCTTCCAAATGAACGTTCGGGCATGACGATCTGAATTTTGTATCGGCAATCCGGAGCGTTTTCGTTTCGCCAGATATTCACCCGGTAGTCGATCGCGACGGAAACGTAACCGAATATGACCGCCCCATCTTTAACGGCATAAACCTGCAGGTAGGGATAAGCCAGTTTTTCCATCAAAGACAAATCATCCAGACTGTTGATGATTTCCTGACGAGGATAGTCCGTGCAGACGGTGGCTTTCCCCGTGATATGAACAATGCCGGCCAGTGAATTTTCGGGCAGGCCTTCCGGGTTGTGCAGCTTGATGATGCGTTCGTAGCCGGCATCGGGGACGCCGGGCACAGTGTGCTTGGGAATTATGCGGTAGCCGCTGCAACCGATTAACAATAGAAAACAAAGGCATAGCGAGGCGGCCTGGTTTATGCTTTTAATACCATTCTCCATGAGTTTTTCTCCTCTTTGAAAATCCGCTGCTTTTGCTTTGTCCTGAATTCGTTGTTGCGGAAAGCACAACAATGAAATCATTCACCATGAAAAAAACTAATAAAACCAAACTACAGGGTGTGTCAATAAATATTGTCGGCCGTGATCCATGACGCATGTGCTATGACCGATGATCGCACATCCCTTCCTGTGTGAATGCTCCTGATTAAAAGCTTCCGAAGAGTGTTCCCAGGACGATGACGGCGATGAGCGCGACGATGGGGGACAGAGCCGCCACGACGAAAATATCCCCATAGGATTGGCGATGCGTGAGTTTGCAGATCGTCAGCAATGTGATGACTGCGCCGTTTTGCGGCAGGGCGTCGAGGCCGCCGGTGGCAATCGTGGTGACGCGGTGCATCAGTTCGGGGCTGATCCCGGCGGATTTAGAAACCTCCAGGTAATGCTCACCCAGGGTCTGCAGGGCGATGCTCATGCCGCCCGAGGCCGAACCGGTGATGCCGGCGAGTATGTTGACAGCGATGGAAAGGGAGATGAGCGGGTTTCCCGGCGCGATGCCCAAAACCGCGTCGCGGATGAGCGCAAAAGCCGGCAGTGAGGCGATGACCGCTCCGAATCCCACCAGTGACGCCGTGTTAAATAGGGGCAAAACCGACGCGCTGGCCCCGTCGTCCAGTGTGCGCTTGATGCTGGAAATATTCTTCACATTTACCATCAGTAAAACGACAATGGATAAAACCAGCGCGCAGATGATGGACCAGATACCGCGCACGGCCGTGATATCCGTCGCGCCGTATTGTGGAAGCTGAAGATACGATGTATCCATGGAGGGAATAATGAAGCGGGTGAACAGATAGTTGAAAACGATGACCAGAATCACCGGCAGCACGGCCAGAAAGAAAGAAGGCAGTTTCAGCCGGATGTCGCGATCATCCGGGCTGATTTCCATGACGTCAAAGTTTTCACATTGTGCGTATTCGCGCAGATTCTTCTCGGCGCGCGGACGCCGGGCTTCTTCGTGTTCTTCACCGAACCCTTCATTTTTCTTCCGGGCGCTTTTCTCCCGGTGGGAAAGCCACAGCATCCCGAGGCTGAACATGATGACGCCGGCGATGATGCCGAGAAAGGGAGCGGCAAAAGGGGTGGTGTTGAAATACGGCATGGGGATGGCGTTTTGAATGGCAGGCGTACCGGGCAGGGCGGTCATCGTGAAGGTGAATGCGCCCAGGGCGATGGTTGCGGGAATCAGGCGTTTGGGGATGTCTGCCTGCTGAAACATCGCCACAGCGATGGGATAGACGGCAAATGCCACCACAAACAGCGACACCCCGCCGTAGGTCAGAATAGAGCAGGCCAGCACAATCGACAAGATCGAACTGTTTTTGCCAAGTTTTTCGACAATGCCTGCGGCAATAGCCTGAGCGGATCCTGAATCATCCATGAGCTTGCCGAAGATTGCCCCCAGGAGAAAGAGGGGAAAATATAAGACGGCAAAGTGTCCCAGCGCAGGCATGAACACCTGGGTGTAGCTCGCGAGCACCGGCGGTCCGAAACTCATCAGCACGGCAACAAGCGCCATCAGGGGTGCGACAATAAGGGCACTGATCCCGCGGTAGGCCATGTAGATGAGTAAACCAAGGGAAATCAGGATGCCCGCGATTCCGATCATATTTATACCTCCAGGTTCAGCGCACTGTGCCCCTGTGCCCCTTTGCGCTGCGATGCGTTTCGTTTCAGGTCTCGTTTTCCGTGGGTGACCATTCGTCCAGGTCTAATGTCGAGCGTTTCCCGATATCGTCAAAATTCTTGTCCAGCCAGAGGCCGGCCTGCTTTCTCCCCAGCGTAAAAAGACGGCGAAGCAATGTCCAATTGGTAGCGAGCTTGCTTCGGGCGCCCAAATGCGCGAGTTCCGGATCGATGGGAATGACGTGAAAATAGGCGCGTTCGATCCGGGGATCATGGATCGTCCCCGCTTCGATCATCTTCGTGATCTCAAGGTATGAGCGCATCTCCCGCATGAGATTGGAATTGAAGGTGATCTCGTTTAAACGGTCGGCGATATCCAGCGCGAAACGGGGGACGTCGTCGCGGCGTGTCGGGTTGAGCTGAACGATAATCGTGTCTGACGCGTCGCATTGCCGCACCAGGGGCTCGATAGCGGGATTGCCCATGAAGCCGCCATCCCAGTAATGCTCGCCTTGGATTTCGACGGCCTGCTGCATATAGGGCAGGCAGGCGGATGCCATCAGGACATCGAGCGTGATGTGTTCGTTGGAGAAAATGTGCAGATGATTGGTATTGATGTTGGTGGCCGAGATGAAGAGCCGGATTTTTCCGGATTCGCGCAGCTCGTCGAAATCAATCGTTCGGGCGAGTAAATCACGCAGGGGATTGATATTGAATGGATTCATCTGGTAGGGTGAAAAAGCCTGCGAAAGCATGTCCAGTCCCATCGCCCAGGGCGACCAGTCTGCGCTGAAAGGGTTAAACGGACTGGAATGATAAGGGCTGAAGGCACCCTTTGCGCTGATAGCTTTCCAGAAAGCTTCAAGCTCCTTTTTGGCGCCTTCGGCGCCGCCTGCCTCAAAGCCATGCGCGAAGACCACCGCATTCATGGCGCCCGCGCTCGTTGCGCTGATGCCTTTGATCTCAAGGCGGCCGTCGTCCAGAATACGGTCAAGAACGCCCCAGGTGAAAGCGCCGTGCGATCCGCCGCCCTGCAACGCCAGGGTGACCTGTTTATTTCCGGTATTTTTTTTCGTCATGAAACCTCCTTAAGAATGAATCCCGTCCTGACGTTCATCATGATGAACCGGCGGGTTGATAATTCAGAGCTATAGTTTTCGTTAAAAGTTAAAAGTTTAAAGTTAAATGTATGAAGTTCAAGAAGGAATGTGATGCGTAAAGTCGATAGGATTCAACATACGGATGTGGCATTTTTCCGACGAAACCGGAGAGTGAAAAAAAGCATGCTCATCCTAGGCTTCGTGCGCCTTTTTTCCGTAAACCCGCTCATACGCCGCACAGTAGGGGCAAAAGCCATTTTCGATATTCTTGACAAACCAAAAGGCAATCCCTCGCTGCTTTTTTCTGGCATGCGAACACACCGGGCATTCCGCGCAGCGTTTTGCCATTTGCAAGTCTTTTCCGGTATCTTCTGTGATCATGGACAGTCCTTTCAATAAAAGTTTGTTGATGAATGGGGACGCTTCATGTGATTTTACATTTTTCCCTGAACCGGTCATTGCTTTATACATTTTTTCGGGATTCAGGAATCGATGTCATTCTTTAAAGTATGCTACAATAATAAACCCAAACATCCGGAAATGTCAAATCATTGTTGGAACGGCGCAAGACTCATTTAGAGGTTAGAGGGGGCCGCATGTCCGGTTTTCAATTGGCAGGATCGGCTGAATTTTCTATGGTTTCGGCCAGAAAAGAAAAGGAGGCAGCGTAATGGCTGCTGCATACCGTTGCCTGAATCCCGTGACCAGACACCTTGCTTTTTACTTCATTTCCCGGAATTTCGTTTCAACAGCCGAAATATCCTCCATGCGGATCAGGGCGTCGTAAAAATCCCGGTCGGCAAGTTTCTCCAGATGGATCAGGTGATCGCCGATGGCTTTGACATTCCCCTGAAAGGTTTTTCCCGAGCGCAAATGAATCACCACGTCTTTTCCCATGCACGCTTTCAGATTGTCCTTCATTGAGCTGACGGTGTCAAATTTCGCGCTGTCCACCGGCATCACGGATCGGGCCTGAACGGTCGGGGCAATCAACAGGATAGCCGCCAATAGAATGACTGCCAGAAGAAGTGCTGACGGAATTATGGGGGAGTTATTCATGTTTCTCTCCTTCCTTTCTTGTCGTGCGCCATCGCAAATCAGATTTTTTCGTATCGCACTTTCTTGCGGTTGACGGTTCGAAGATACTTAACTTTGGGATGTCCGAAGACCATCATCAAGATGACGGATTCACCTTTCTGAATCCCGACTCTTTGTTTCAATTCGGGTGACACATCAAAGGCAAATGTTCCAAAACCCATCATGCAGGCGCCAAGCCCCAGCGCGTTGATCATCAGTTCCAGATGGCCCGCGTTGAAGCAGCCGTCCATCTCGTTACATGTTCGGCTGACCACCAGCAGCGCGTTGGGCGCGTTATGGAACAGTAAATCTCTATTCTTTTTCTGGTAAGCCTGATACCAGTTGATCCAGATAGATTGGAAATCCAGGTATTGATAAGGCACCCGCATTGCTTTTTTATCCACACTTCCGACATCAAGCTCAGCAAGCGATTTTAACGCAATCGGCGTGATCTCGCGAAGCGTATCTTTGGTCAGGACGATGTAACGCAGTGGCTGCGCATTTGCGCCAGTTTGCGTATAGCGCCCCATTTCCAGAATCTTTGCAATGTCCGCGTCGCTGACCGGTTCATCGGTGAACTGCCGCACACTTCTTCGGAATTTGACAAAGTTCAGGAGTTGATCAGGCGCGATGGCGAACTTTGCCGAATCGTCATATTCGAGGACTTCGGATGGATCATAGCCGTCCGGCGATGCAACGGCTTTCCGTTCACAGACGGCTGCGCAGTGTCCGCATTCCAGACACCATTTGCCGTGCACGGCCTTTCCTTCTTTGACAGTGATGTTGGCGGCAGGGCAGTCCGCCACACAGGTTCCGCACCCGATGCACTTGTCCAAATCAACCTTAATCATAATGAACCTCTACGTTAATGAAAATCGATCTGATTCTTGTAAGCAGCCGTCTGATATCCTGATTTCGGGCTGAATTTATGTTCCGGAATCTCCGTTTCTCCGGCAGGATGCCTTATCTCTTATAGATTACTTGATTTTCTGAAGCATTTCTCCCATCATTTTGTGAACGAGATTGATGGCCTTGAGCGGGCGAATCATGACTTTGAAATCGATGATCCGGCCGTCTTCACCCCAGGTGATCATATCGACGCCGTTAATAGTGATGCCGTCGATAACGGTTTGAAATTCCAGAACAGCGTTGTTGCCGGAGACGACCTCTCTTAGGTATGTAAATGTGTCATTGTTCAGGACATGCATTGCCGCCGCCAGATACAATGTAGTGACGGGCTTTCCCGCCTGAGCCGTGTGGACGACCGGGGAGTGAAAAACCACGTGGTCGGCAAGAATACTGTCCAGCAATGCCGCGTCTTGCGCTTCAACCAGTTTGTGCCAGGTGGCAATTGTGTCTTGAATCATGAATACACCTCTTATGAAAAAAATGGCTATATGCTATAGGCTATGAGCTATGAGCTTCCTTCCTGCTTCTCTACTTCAAACATCGATTTTTCCGCGCCGCAGACCGGGCAGGTCCAGGAATCAGGGATGTCTTCAAAACGGGTGCCGGGGGCGATGCCGCTGTCGGGATCGCCCTTTTCGGGATCGTAGACATAGCCGCAAACAGTGCAGACGTAGCGCGCGGCGGCCTGCGCCTTCGGCTTGACGGCGGCCGCGTCCTGGTTGTAAGTCGGTGCGGTTTTGGGGGATTTGCCGCCCTTGACGTTCTGGTAATACGCATAGGTCATCGGTTCGCCATCACCGGTCACGTCCGCTTCAATCACTTTGCCGACAAAGATGGTGTGCGTTCCGCAGTCGAGCTGGCTTTCCACTTCCGCTTCCATAAAGCCTGTCGCGTAGTCCAAAACGATCGGCACACCGGTGACGCCGGGTCTGGTTTTGGCGTCTTTGAGTTTGTCGACGTCACGGCCGCTTTTAAAGCCGAACAGGCCGATGAATTTCATGGGTGCGGCTTCCGAAAGAGTCGACACGGTAAATTTCCGGCTTGTCTGAATCAGTTCATGCGTGAGATTGTCCTTGTTGATACAGATGGCCAGGTATGCGGGTCTGGAGGTAACCTGAACAATGGAATTGGCGATCTGGCCGTTGAATGTGCCATTCTGGCCGGAGGTGACGATGTAAAGGCCGTAGCTGATTTGGTGGAGGGCGGCTCTGTTCATTTTCCTTCCTTTATCCCTGGATATTTTGTGGATATGCCTTATAGCCTAAATATATTATTCGTGCCATGAAATTTTACAGGGAGTCCGGAAAGGATGGATTGTCTTTGGTTTCCGGACAGGTTTTTTCTTTTGACAAATCGCTGTTTCTCTTATAGTGACTTTCCTCGTTGAGGATGTTGCCCTTTTTCCCAACCCGGCCGGGCATAAAGCGCTGGACATCAGAAGAGAAAGCCTTCCTGCGCAATCCACAGGGTCAATCTGACGGAAAGAGAATCATTATGCTGACGTATGAAGAGTTTTTACACAAAGATTCATTTAGCTTCGAAGAGATTCTGGCGTTTGCCTATGGAACACTGGTGACGGACCCGCCGTCCGACTTCGACGCACGTCTTCCCGCGCCGCCGTTTCTCATGTTTGACCGGATTCTCACCATTGAAACCGACGGGAAAAAGGGCAGAATTGTTGCCGAGCAGGATGTCAGGCTCGACGCCTGGTATTTTCAATGTCATATGCCGGGTGATCCGGTGCAGCCGGGATGTCTTGGGGTGGATGCGATCTGGCAGCTGCTGGGTTATTTCTGTATCTGGCGCGGTGCGCTGGGTACGGGACGCGCGCTGGGGTGCGGGGATGTGTCGTTCAACGGCCAGATTCGGCCCTACAATAAATGTGTGCGATTTGAAGTGGATGTGCGTCGTTTCTCCCGTCTCAAGGAGTCCGGTGCGTCGGTCGTCATCGGCGACGGCCGGATTTTTGTGGATGACGAGCTCATTGCTACTGTGGCGCAGGCGCGCACCGGTATTTTTAAAAACATTGTTTATCCTGACTACCCGCGCAGGTCGAAAAATTCAATAGGCGGGATTATGGAAAGGTAGCAAATAGCGCCGAGCCCTTCCTCTGAAAAATAAGTTGAAAATCTTTCCCGATTGTAGCTATGATTACAAAATTGGATAAATACCTTGTTTGACGGGGACAGGTTTTGAACATTGTTAAAAGAGCGGCCCTATATGTCGCCCGAAAAAAGTTTTGCAGATTAGCCATTCAGGAACACGCAGATCTGAAGGGGCTTCGGAAAAAGCCGTCAGCATCCGTGATGGCCGGCCTTGTTTTAATCGCGTTTAGTTACGCAATCGGATTGCCGGCGGTTATTGCTCTGGGAATCCTTGCGGTCTGGCTGAATGAGCCTCTGTTGGGGGTGGTAGGCGCGCCGCTGACGTACGCGGTTTCCACCATTGTGTTTATCATCGGCATCCGGCTGGCGGGGAGGAAAGTATTTGTCGTTTTTTCCATGTGGGTTGTACGGGTAGTTTTGGAAAAAATACTCGGCGAGGATGTCCGGGCGGTGTGCGATTCCCGTCCTCATAACCGGCAGGCCCCGGGAGAATCCGTTTGATCGTGCTGCACCCAATTCAATAGATCGAGGTGGTAAATGCGTACCGTAGAGGAATTAATCGGAGAGTTAAAGGTTAAAATTATTGCGACACTGGGATTGATGGATGTGACCCCGGACGATATTAAGGATGATGATCCGCTTGTGGGCGGCGACATAGGCATTGATTCCATCGATGTGCTGGAACTTGTCATGATGATTGAAAAGGATTACGGTTTTAAAATTGAAAGCAAGGAACTGGGCGCCAGGGTGTTTGCCTCGGTTCGCGCTTTGGCGACTTACCTTTCACAAGCCCTGGAGCGGAAAGCCTAACTGCGCCATCATCCCGCACCGTGATCATCGCACGGCCGTCAAGAGCAAGATGTCTTCATGAAAAAAGTATTGCTGATTTCCGCCAACATGATGAAAAAGCCCTACCCGGTCTATCCGCTGGGGCTCGATTACGTGGCCGGCGCGCTCCAGGCCCGATACGAAACCAGAATACTGGACATGAACGGGCTTTCATCCCTCGATACACTCGGCGACCAGATCCGGCAATACGCGCCGGATTATATCGGCCTTTCTATCCGGAATATCGACAACACGGATACGATCAACAGCAAGGGATTTCTTTCCGACTATCAGGATCTGGCGGCGATCATCCGGAAAAATTCCGACGCGAAATTGATTTTGGGAGGAAGCGGTTACACGATTTTCCCGCTTGAGTTTCTCCATGCCCTGGGCGCGGATTACGGTATTGCGGGCGAAGGGGAGCGGATGTGCGAACTGCTCGATGGCCTGGAAACAAAATCGGATGTATCGGAGATGCCCGGGATGATCACGAAAGACACCCGATCTGTCTCGTATCGCGCATGGGAGGGCCAGACGCGGAGGATATTTCATCCGGACGCCGTGCATACGAAATATTATCTTTCCTACGGTGGAATGCTCAATTTGCAAACCAAGAGGGGCTGTCCGTTTCGATGCAGTTACTGCACCTATCCGCACATCGAAGGCGGAAAAATGCGTTTCTACGAGCCGGAAGAAATCGCCAGACAGGCGCGCGAACTTGAGGATGCCGGTGCAAAATATATTTTTATGACCGATTCGGCCTTCAATGCCGACTATGAACACAGCCGACAGGTGGCACAGGCGTTTATCGACGCGCGGGTTTCCATTCCCTGGGGCGGCTTTTTCGCACCCACCGTGCCGCCCGCAGGCTATTACCGGATTTTGGCCGATGCGGGGCTGACGCATGTGGAATTCGGGACAGAGTCGATGTGTGACCCCATGCTTCATCGGTTGCGCAAGCCGTTTGCCGCCGCCGATGTGTTTGCCGCGCATCGCGAGGCGCTTCAGGCCGGTTTGTATATTGCCCACTACTTTCTGCTGGGTGGCCCCGGTGAGAATGAACAGACCCTGCAGGAAACTTTAACCGGCGTCGATCAGTTGGAAAAGGCGGTTTTCTTCTTCTTTTGCGGTATCCGCATCTATCCGCATACGTCGATTTATGACACGGCGGTTCGCGAAGGCCAGATTCGGTCCTCCCAAAACCTCATCGAACCGGTCTTCTACCAGTCTCCCTTTATTTCCGATGTCGAAATTATGCAAAGGGTCGAGGCGCATGCCGCCGGCCGGGTCAACTGGCTGATCGGCGCGGGCGAGAGCAAGGCGACACGCATTCTGCCCCGTCTTTACGACCGGGGACACACCGGGCCCTTGTGGGAGCACCTGATTCCATGATAAAGCAGCCGTGGAAAATAACGCCCGCTCATCTCGCGGGTTTTTTTCTTTTGCCGGCCTCCCTGGCGGCTTATTTTGTCCACCCGCTGTTTGCCATCGCCTTGCTGATGTTTTACATCGTTTTGTGTGTGGCGGCCTGTTTTTTTCCTCAGACCGGTTTTCTGGGGTACATGATCAGCCGTGGAAGAACGGACATCAACGCGGTGAGTCTGACTTTTGACGACGGACCTTCTGTGCCAACAACCCGACAGATCATCGATCTGCTGGATCGGTTCGGTGTGAAAGCAACCTTTTTTGTCTCCGGCCTAAACGCGCTTCGTCATCCGGAGCTCATTTCGGAGATGCTCTGTCGCGGCCATCATATCGGTAATCATTCCTACAGTCACAATCCTTTCCTGATGCTGAAAAGCGCCCGGACTCTTCGGCGGGAAATTTCGGAGGCACAGAAGGTTCTGCGGGGCCAGGGGGTTGAAACGAAAGCGTTCCGTCCGCCGGTCGGCATTGTCAATCCGAAACTGCACGGCGTTTTGAATGAACTCGACATGTATTGCGTCACCTTCAACCGCCGGGCTCGGGACGCGGGTAACCGCCGCGTCAGAAATCTCGCCGAGAAGATATTAAAAAGCGTGAAAGCGGGGGACATTATTCTTCTGCATGATGTGCCGGAGAGCCGGGCCGTGGAGCAGGGCATGATTGTCGGTGAAGTCGAGAAATTGATCACCCGCCTTCAGGCTGCGGATCTGAAGATCGTTTTGCTTGCCGATTTGATTGAAAGGCCGGTGATGAAGGTTCACGATGCGTTACCCCCGGATATTCCCCGGAAATTTCCGGATTGCGCGGAGCAAAATAAATTTTGATTGAAAAAACAATCAGTGATATAGAAATTAGTCTTGTGAAAAATCACGGTCGGACCGGCAGCGGTAAGAGGGGATTGTTTTGAAAGATCAATGGCAGTTGCTTGCGGATATGCAGACAATGGATGAAGGCACGCTGGAAGCGAGGGCCATTGCTCCGGAAGATTCTCCCTGGTTTACAGGCCATTTTCCCGGAGAGCCGATTTTGCCGGGTATCGCACTGCTTGACACTGTGTGCCGGGCCATCCGGATCGCCGAACAAAATCGCGGCCGGGAGGTAAGCATCGGGAAGCTCAGAAGGGTGCGCTTTACCCGTCCGGTACGTCCGGGCGAGCATTTCAGGGTCAGTCTTTCCTCTGAACCCACTAAGGAAGATACATGGGTTACGTTTAAAATATCCGTGGAAGAAAACATTGTTTGCAGCGGTCAGGTGGCCGTGTGCTCAACATAAAAAGATAGAAAGTTGAAAAAGGAGGATTGGAATGCCTGAAACAAAGAAAAACCAGGGCATTGTATTGCGTGTGGCGGAAATCATCATCGATGAGTTGAAACTCGAAGACATCACTGCCGGCACATTCAACCCGGATATGGACCTGGTGGATGAGCTGGGCATCGACAGCATGGATCTGGCGACGATTGCCCTGGTTCTGCAGGATGAATTCAAGATCACAATCGATGAGGACGACTATCCGAAATTAAAAACGGTTCAGCTCATTTGTGAGTACATTGAAGAAAAACTGGCCGCCGGAAACTGAGGATATCACTGCGCAAGATGAGAGCCCATCCCGATAAAATGGTGACCCCCTCCAGACCGGCCTTTTCCGAACTGCTGGCGGACCCGGAAGTGAAGGCCCGCTTTGAAAAAGTCCGGAAATATTTTTTTCTGCGGGAATCCACCTACGACATGAGCAACCGGTGCAATATCCGTTGCGACGGCTGTTATTATTTTGAAGGCGACAAGCAGTTTGCCCGCGAGAATCTTTCACCCGAAGACTGGCGGCGCCTGATGAAGGCCGAGAAGGCCCGCGGGATCACCTATGTCGTTTTGGCGGGGGCGGAACCTTCTTTGGTGCCGGAGCTTCTGGATGTCTGCTATTCGGAAATGCCGCTGGGGAGCATCGCGACCAATGGATTTTTGAAGATTCCGGAATCCGTCGGTTATAAAATTCATATCTCCGTCTGGGGCAATGATGAGACCAGCCTGAAGACCCGCAAAGCAAAAAATCTTCTGCAAAAGCAGATTGAAAACTACCGCGGCGATCCACGTGCGGTTTTTGTCTATACTTTCACACGCGATAATATCGATGAGGTGCATGATGTGGCCGCCGATCTGGTTTACGCTGATTGCCGGCTGACGTTTAATGTGTTTTCATCGCCGGTGGGTTACGAAGGCCCGCTGCGACACGACACGGAATCGCTGCAAAAGACACGTCAGGCGATGATCGATCTTCTGAAGCGGTATCCGAAGCAGGTTCTTTTCTCCGTATATAACGCCGTGGCCCATACCTCGCCTTCGGGACTGCACGATCTGTACAGTTGTTCCTACCCCCGCTGCAATCCTTCGCAGGATATCGGGTTGGGGCGGTCATTCCGCCAGTACCGCACGGACCTGAACTGGGATCGATCGGTGGCCTGCTGCGTGCCGGATACCGATTGCGCGGATTGCCGTCATTACGCCGCAGGCTCCGCCGTCGTCACTGCGCGCCTGTACCGCCATGCCGGTGATTCGGACACATTCAAATCATGGCTGGACTATGTCGATACCTATCTGGCCGTGTGGGTGATGGGATATGAAAAAGAAGCCAACCTCTGTGGACGGGTTATTGAGCCGCCGCCCGCCCGCTGAAGAAAAAATGCATATCATAAAGCATAAAGGTATTAACCCATGAAAACCGTCAGTTCCCTGCTGGATCCCATCTGGTATGAACGCTACAAGCGCATATCCCATCTCAATATTCGCAGCTCCATCTATGATGTGACCAATCGCTGCAATCTTCGCTGCAAGGGCTGTTTCTTTTTTTCATCCGGCGAGCACCATGTCACGGAAGAAATGGATCTGAAAAAATGGGAAGCGTTTATCGATAAGGAAAAAGCACGTGGCGTGAATCTGGCGATTCTGATCGGCGGAGAGCCGACCCTTTGCATGGATCGGGTAGAAGCGTTTTATAACCGGCTGCCCACCTACCTGGCAACCAACGGCCTGATAAAAATATCTCGTGACAGATTTCCCGATATGATGGTCGGAATTTCCCTCTGGGGCGGTGGTGACGACGAGAAGATTTTGCGCGGCCAGGACACGTTTGCCGTCTCCAGCAAAAATTATGAAGGTGATCCTTACACCTACTATCTTTACACGGTCACGCCGAAGCAGGTGGGAAAAATCGAACCGGTCATCCGGCGGATTGCCGATTGCGGTTTAAAGGTACATCTGCAACTGCTTTCCAACGATGAGGGTGTGGACGGATTTTCCTGGCGGCCCGAAGAACTTCGGGATCTGCGCTTTGAAATGGACGAGATGCTTGATGCGTTTCCGCAGACTGTCATTTCCAGCAAATATTACCACGAGGTGATCACCACCGGCATGATGCTGGGACGCCATTTCGGCTGGAACGAATGCCCGTCTGTGACCGAATCGATGGATCACCGAAGACCGCCTGTACGCCGCCTGATACATTTTTACCGCTGGGCTGCCGATCTGCAAACCTCTCATCGCTGCTGCACGTCCGCCACGCGCGATTGCGCCACCTGCAAGGACGGCGCGGCGCATATGAGCTGGATCATGGTGAATAAGCGCGCGCATATCGTCAGTACGAAGGATTTGCAAAACTGGATTGAAGTCTACGAGATGTTCGCCAAACTCTACCGGCTGATTCCCTGGTAGAAAAGGCTTGAGGATCAAAACCGCTTCGCTTGAGGAAAAGCCGGCAGTATCGGGAACGATCGGTCGGGTATTTTGTTCTTCCGGGAAGAAATCAAAAAAAATTATAATTGATATTTTCGCAAAGCTCTTGCATGATAATCGCTCGTAAAAAAAGCGGCATCGGCCTTCCAGGCGATGAAACGACAAACAGGGTGTTCATCACGTGTTGAAAAAAACGGTTGTCTTAGGCTATGATGCGGTTTCCTCTCTGGGTACGGATATGGAAACGCAATGGAGGCGAGCTGTCGCGGGCTCAAGCGGCATCGGTGAGCTGACGCGTATTTCGCCCGGAAGGGATTTCCCCGTGCGCGTGGCCGGCCAGGTCGAAGACGTGGATGTCAAGCCCTATCCGTTTCTACAGCCGCGGGAAATGGCGCACTGGACCTCTCCGATTTTCAAATACGCTCTTTTGGTCGTTCATCGCGCTCTGGCGAGAAGCGGCGTCGAGATCACTCCGGACATCGCGCCGCGGGTGGCCGTGACGTTCAGTTCGGCCGTCGGCGGTCTGGATGCAATTTTGAAGGCGGACCGCCAGATTATCGCCGAAAATAAAATGCCTCATCCCTTTGCCAATCCCAATTCCTGCATCAACATGGTCGGCGGAAAGGTCTCCATCCTGACCGGCGCAACCGGTCCCATCAGTGCGACGATAACAGCCTGCGCCACCGGCGTGACATCGATGATTGTCGGCGACATGATGCTCAAACTCAACCTGGCGGATGTGGTGATTGCCGGCGCGGTGGATTTCCCGCTGGTGGCGCCGATTCTGGCAGGCTTTGCAACCATGAACGGGGCTTACCGCCCCAAAGAAGGCCAGCCGCATGAATCGCCTGAAACGACCAGCCGGCCTTTTTCGTTAAACCGCCGGGGTTTTGTGGTGTCCGAGGGGGCAGGCTGCATCATTCTGGCAACGGACGAATTTGCACACGCGCACGGGCTTTCCGCGCATATCGAAATGCGCGGTTCGGCGATGACGTCGGATGCCAGTCATTTTGTGGCGCCCAATCTGCCGACCGTTCAGCGCTGCGTTGAAGAGGCGATCCGAAACGCCGGATTAAAGCCGCAGGACATATCGGCAGTCAACGCGCATGCGACATCGACAAAAATCGGGGATAAAGTGGAAGCGGACGCGCTTTGCAACGTGTTCGGTAAAAACGTCCCACCCGTTTCGGCCAATAAATCGCAAATGGGCCATGCGATGGGCGCATCCTCCGCGATCGAGACGATCTTCACGATGGAAGGAATGCTTAAGGACACGTTGCTTCCAACCATCAACTACGAGCCCGATCCGGCCATTGCGCTGGACTGTGTCGCTCACAAAGCAAGAAAACAGGTTCAGGAATTTGTTTTGAAAAATGCCTTTGGTTTCGGAGGATGCAACTCCTGTATCATCCTTCGGCGTGTCGTTTAGAGGGAATGGAGTAGATCATGAGAGCACCAAAAAATCGCAGAGTATTTGTGGTCGGGTATGCTGCTGCCACGCCGCTGGGCAGCACGTTTGAAACCACCTGGCTTCGCGCGGTCAGAGGCGAGGCGGGATTTCGAAAAGTGACGCGCTGCAAGGTGGAATCCGCCTGTGATGTCGTAGGCGAGATGCCGGACTGGTTTCCACTTAACCTGGATTTCACCGATGCCAAGGAAGTGTATAACTGGAACGCGGGATTTGTCATTCTGACCATGGCGGTCTGCAGGGATGCGCTGTGCGACGCGGGCATTACCATGGATGAAGCGATTGCCCCGCGCATGGCCTGTCTGATCGGCTCGGCGCTCAACGGATCAGACGCCTTCCGCGTCGCGATGCATGATCTGGCGCAGCGCGGCCCGCTTCGTGTCAGTCCCTATCTGCTGCCGAATCTGTGCGCCAACCTGCCCTCCGGCAAAGCGGGCATGCTTTTGAAATTCACCGGCCCCATTTTTTCGCCGCAGGGCGCCTGCGCGTCCGGGAATCACGCCATCGGTATCGGCGCGCGCATGATCCGCGACGGAGATTGTGATTTTGCTCTGGCGGGGGGGGCGGATACACCGATTCTGCCGGAGCTGATTCACGGTTTTGCAAACATGAACGCAACCATCAAGGTGCATCCGGGCGACCGCGCCTACAGCGATCCCGCTCAGGCCTCACGGCCTTTCAGCATCGACCGCAAGGGGTTTGTTCTGTCGGAAGGCGCGGGTGTTATTGTTCTGGCGGCCGAGGAGATTATCTCGGCGCACGGTCTGACGCCGCGCGCTGAAGTGCTGGGTGTGGGATGGACCTCCGATGCCCATCATTACACCAGCCCTAATCCGCAGACCATTGTACGGGCGTTGAGGGAAACCATAGAAGACGCCGATCTTCAGCCCCAGGACATTCAATATGTCAATGCCCACGGCACCTCCACGCCCAAGGGCGACCGGACGGAAGTGGCCTGCTTAAGGGAGGTCTTCGGAAAAAAGATAGAAAAGATTCCCGTTTCGTCCAACAAATCCCAGCTCGGTCATACCCTGGGCGCTACCGCCGCCATTGAAGCGGCCCTGACGATTGAGGGAATGAGGAAGGGAATTATCCTGCCCACGATCAATCATTTTCCGGATCCGGAGCTTGCCGATATCGATGTGGTGCCGAATGCCGCCCGTAAGCAGAAACACGAAATCGCATTGTCCAATGCGTTCGGCTTCGGCGGGACGAACTGCTGCATCATTTTCCGGGGAGTCTGACATGAAACCGAAACCCTTTGTGCCGCAGATGTGCAGCCATGATGAAAAATACGTTCGGGATCAAACCACCGGTTTGATCTGGCACCGGGCGAAAAACAGGACGCTGTATGCGGATACCGACCGCTCGCAGGTGGTTTATCATTCCAACTATCTGCGCTATTTTGAATTCGGCCGTACGTCGCTGATGCGCGATGTGGCTTACTCCTATAAACAAATTGAAGAAAGCGGCTACGTCTATCCGATTATCGATCTGGGTCTGACATTTTATCAGTCGCTTTACTATGACGATTTGATGTACATCTACACGCGCCCGGTGAATCTGGAGCGTGTGCGCCTGCAATTTGACTATGTTGTCACGCACGCGGAAAAAGGCTACATCATCTGTGTCGGATATACGAAGCACTGCGCGGCCAACGCAACCGGGAGACCGGTGGCGGTAGATCCGAAAACGGTTGAGCTATGGAAGAACTTTCCCGACAAAATCTGAAAGATCGATGGGACTTTTCCCTAATGGTCGCGCCTTACTGGCGCGATCATTGTTTTGAAGACAGGGCGGTTCTGCCTGCCGTGGAGGCGATGATCCTCCTGGCCTCGGCGGTGCGGCGTCATTGCCCGGAGGTCCGCCTGAACTCGCTGAAAAACGCCCAATTCAGTCGATTGCTGGAACTTGACCTTCAGGCGGACCGCCAGGAGATTTCCTTTGAAATAGAAAAAGTCGATGCGGGGTGGTCGACCGCTTTGCGTTCAAATTTGAAGATGAAGGGCGGCGTGAAGCGAACCCTGGAGCACGCGCGCGTGATTTTCGCCGCGGATGAAACGCTGGCCGTGCCGCCTGCTGTGTTTAAGAACATCGAAAAGCTCGAAGGGGATTGCCTGAGTGTTCCGTCTTTTGCCATTTATCGCGAGCTGATTCCTTTTGGCCCGTCTTATCGCAATATCGTCGGGGATTTGTCGGTTTCGCAAGAAGGTGCGCTGGCGTATCTTTCCGGTGGTGAAGGCCAGGCGGATGATTCGCTTTTGGGGTCGCCCTTTGTGATGGACGCAGCCATGCACGCGGCCTGCGTCTGGGGGCAGCGTTTTCGGGATGTCGTCGCGTTTCCCGTCGGTTTTGCGCAGAGACTCATCTATGCGCCGACACGCAAAGGGCGCACCTATCTGGGAAGGATTGTGCCTCTGGAGGGAAACCGCGAACCCCTCGCGTTTGACGTCTGGATTTATGATGAAAAGAGTGTATTATGCGAACGCATCATTTCTTTGAAAATGCGGGATGTGACGCAGGGACGCCTGCGGCCTCCGTCGTGGATTAGGGAATAGGTATGGAGCGGGTGGTTCTTGTTTGTGTTGCGGCTTATCTGGCCGGTTCGATCAATTTTTCGATTCTGTTTTTCAGGATCGCGGGCAAGGCGGATCCGCGTTTGAGCTTCAGCGGAAATGCCGGAACAACCAATGTTTACCGTCAGGCGGGTCTGCCCTGGGCGGTGCTGGTCTTTGCCCTTGATATCGGCCGCGCACTGGCTGTGGCCTGTCTGGCCGTGCATTATATCAATGGCGAGTGGCTGGTCTGGGCCGGTTTCTTTCTGATTCTGGGCAATACGTTTCCCTGCTTCCACAGTTTTCGCGGCGGCAAGGGTGTGGCGAACTATCTGGGGTTTACCATCCTGATCGCGCCCTGGGCGGTGATGTTGTCTGCGATGATCTGGGCTTGTGTCTTCTGGTTAAAGCGGATGCCGTTTCTCGCATCGCTGTTTATGGTGGCCACGCTTTCCGTCGGGCACGGCGTGACTTTTCAGTGGGCTTTGCCGACTGCCGCAGGCGCTTTTATGACATTCGCCCTGATTGTCCTTAACCACAGGAAGAATATTCTGGATGCCCTCCGGCAGGAGGATGCGACTGCCGGCCAGCATCGAATCTAAAGCGTGCTGAGTTTGGCCTGAAAATCATCCGGTCCGAAGGTGTGCTCCTGGGTTCCATAGCACTCCACCGCAAACGACGCGCAGGCGCTTCCCATTTTAGCACACTGATGGATATCCAGTCCCCGGGCCATTCCGAAAAGCAGACCGCTTCGGTAGGCGTCACCCGCGCCGGTGGGGTCTTCAACCTTTGCGGGCCGGCAGGCGGGAATTTCGATTTCCCCGTCCCGGGTTGTCACACGGGAGCCGAGTTCGCCAAGCGTCGTGATGATCAGTCCGGTCAGATCCAGAAGCGCCTTTTTGTCCAATCCTGTTTTCGCAATAATAAGATCCAACTCATAGTCATTGACCATCAGGATGCGGGAGCCTCGCATCGCTTCGATCAGGTCTTCTGCGTTCCACATCGGAAGGGATTGACCGGGATCGAAAATGAAGGGGATCCCTTTTTGCCGGCAAACATGCGGGTAATGTTTCATGTCCTCGAGATTGCCGGGGGAAATGATCATCAGGGTATCGGCGGGTGAAAAGGCGTCGAGATTCAGGTCGGTTGTGTATTTCATCGCGCCCGGGTTGAATCCGGTGATCTGGTTGTCGGAGCGGTCCGTGGTGATATAAGCACCTGCTGTAAATTCATCCGGGATGATTCGGATATGTTCGGTGGCAATGCCGTTTTTGGAAAGCCAGTCGAAATACCGCTGGTAATCCAGGCCGATGGCTGCGCAAACGAGAGGTTTTTCTCCGAGCAGAGTCAGGGAGTACGCGATATTGCCGGCGGTGCCGCCGAATTTTTCCTTCATGCCGTTGACCTGAAAGCAGACATTCAGGACATGAATTTTGTCCGGTAGAATATGATCGGAAAAGCTTCCGGGGAAATCCATGATCCTGTCATAAGCGAGCGATCCTGAGATGATGATATTCATTGAACTGCCTTTCTTCCGGATGGCTTTGTGCCTGATCCGGACGCGCGCGAGTATAGGAAATCGCGCCGGGTGTGTCAATGGAATTCTGGACTTCGACCCTGCATGGAAAATATGAGCTAAACAGTCAACGGTTTTTGTGCTACATTCACCGCATGTTGGAAACCCTCGCACTGAAGGAAATAATGATCACAGCCCCGCGCAGTCCCGGTGTGTATATCATGAAAGATGAGCAGGGGAGGGTGATTTACGTCGGCAAGGCCAATGATCTGAAAAGCCGGATTGCGTCCTATTTTACCGGACGCGACACGCGGTCGATGGCGCCTTTTTTAATGTCGCGGGTTCATGATATTGAATACATCACCACGTCGACTCAGAAAGAAGCGCTGATCCTCGAGAACAATCTAATCAAGAAACATCATCCCCGCTACAATGTCATTTTACGCGATGATAAAACCTATTATCACCTGTCGATCAATCCGGAGGAAAAATTCCCCCGCCTGCAACTGGTGCGCAAAAGACTCGATAACGCGGCGCTTTATTTCGGGCCGTATCCGTCAGGACTGGCAGCGAAGGAAACCCTGCGATTTGTCTTGCAGGTGTTTCCGCTGCGCACCTGCCGCAACCGTGATTTTGCGCTTCGATCCCGTCCCTGTCTGGAATATCAGATCGGACGGTGTCTTGCCCCCTGCAACGGCCTGATTGATGAAACTGCCTACGGGAAGCTTGCCGAGCATGCGGTCTCCTTTTTACAGGGACGTCGTCGCGAGCTGATTTCCGATCTGAAAAAGCAGATGGCTCAGGCAGCCGATCATTTGAATTACGAAGAGGCGGCGCGTCTGCGCGATCGTGTGGCGGCGCTGTCCCACGCGCTGGAGAAACAGCATGTGGACGCGGCGGGCAGCCAGGATCAAGACGCGCTGGGCGTGTTTGCCTGTGATGATGTCTATTTTGTGTGCCTCTTATTTGTGCGGGCGGGAAAGCTTTTGGGCAGCAAATCCTTCCTGCCTGTGAAACATCAGGCCACGATTCCCCAAGTCGTGTCCGCGACCCTGACTCAATACTACGATTTGGAAATGAATCTTCCGGATGAAATCCTTCTTCCCTGTGAGGTGCCGGACGAGGCGGTAATTGCCGAATGGCTGGCCGACAAGAGACAAAAGAAGGTGTTGCTGACCATTCCTCAGCGAGGCGCGAAAAAAGCACTGATCGATATGGCCTGCGCCAACGCGCGCGAGTCGTATTTCTCTTTTCAAAGAAAAGAGAAACAAAGGTCCGACGCGTTGAAAATCCTTCAGGAAAAGCTGTTGCTTAACCGCCTGCCGCGACGGATCGAGTGTTTCGATATTTCCAACATCAGTGGTAAAAGCGCCGTGGGGTCGATGGTCACGTTTCAAGACGGCGGAGCGGATAAATCAGGTTACCGTCGCTTTCGCGTCAAGACGGCAGATGAGCCGGATGATTACGGCATGATGCGCGAGGTGCTCACCCGACGTTTCACCAGGCGCGATCCATTGCCGGATCTGGTCGTGGTCGACGGCGGTAAGGGGCAGCTCAATGTCGCGCTTTCTGTTCTGAAGGATTTGGATATCAAGCTGGATGTCATCGGTCTGGCCAAAGAAGAAAGATCGTTTATCGCCGCGAAAAACAGGATGAGGGGGAAAGCCGCCCGATTGGAGGATCGCGTCTATCTGCCGCGCCGCAAGGATGCGGTTTATCTTTCGAACTGGCCCGCCGCTCTTGCGATTTTACAGCAGGTGCGCGATGAGGCGCACCGTTTCGCGTTGAGCTATCACCACAAACTCAAACAGAAAAGGGATTTGATTTCAGAGCTCGACGTGATTCCCGATATCGGTCAGGCGAGAAAAAAAATATTGCTGAAACACTTCGGGTCTGTCAGACAGGTGCGGGACGCTTCGCTTGCGGATTTGCAGGTTGTGCCGGGAATCGGTCGCGAACTGGCCAAGAAAATTTATGCGCATTTGAAAAATGAAGACAGTGCGGGATGATGGAATATGAGTTTGGTGACAATATTTATTCTGGCTGTGGGGCTTGGTATCGATGCGTTTTCTGTGGCCATCGGTATCGGCGCGGCCAACTATAAAAAAGACTGGGCGCCGGTCTGGCGCCTTTCTTTTGCTTTTGGTTTTTTTCAGTTCGGAATGGCCTGCCTGGGGTGGCTGGCCGGATCAACGGTGGTCGATCTGATCCAGGCCTTTGACCATTGGATCGCATTCGGACTTTTGACACTGGTCGGCGGGAAAATGATCCGGGAGGGGTTTGAAAAAGAGGAAAAAGCTGCACGGGAGGATCAGACCAGGGGGTGGCCGCTCCTGCTTTTGTCGATTGCCACCAGCATCGACTCGCTGGCCGTGGGGTTTAGCTTCTCCGTCCTGAAAATGTCCATTGCCTTTCCCGCGGTTGTGATCGGTGTTGTCTGCTTTTTCATGACAGCGGCCGGCATGATTTTCGGCAAGGCGCTGGCAAGGGTCTTCGGCAAGAAAGTGGAAATCCTGGGAGGTCTGGTTTTGATTGCCATCGGCGTGAAGATATTGGTGGATCATATCGGATGAAAGTTCAAAGTTGAATGTTGAAAGTTGAAAGAATCGATGTTACAGGTTGGAGGCTGGGGGCTGCTTTACCCCGGACCGGAAAAAGAGCCCCGGGAGGCGAGGTGCCATATGTTTTACCAGTTGATGAAGGCAGGAGGCGAGCAAATCGGGTTGGTCTGGAGGGAAGTATCCGGCAGGCCGCAGGTCGAGAGAATTTATCTGCCGGTTTCCGGTGGGAAATTAAAAGAAAAAATATTCCAGGACTTTCCCGGCATCACTTCATCACCGAGAAAAATTCCTTTTGATATTGCCGATCGCGTCGCCGGTTTGTATAGCGGACGGGACGAAAAAATGGATCTGGCATGGTTGAACTGGACGGGACTATCTGAATTCGCAGCCAAAGTGCTGAAGCAGACGTGTAGAATTCCCCGTGGGAAAGTCGATACGTATTGTGGCATCGCGGCCAGAATCGGAAACGCCCGTGCGGCCAGGGCTGTCGGGACGGCGCTCGCGAACAATCCTTTTCCGATTGTGATTCCCTGCCATCGCGTGGTTCGTGCCGACCGGTCGCCTGGAAGCTTCGGCGGCGGAACCCAGATGAAGAAAGCGCTTCTTGCCAAAGAAGAAGTATTGCTGGATACACGCGAAATGATTTGTAAAACCTGTATTGTGTCACCACCGGTTAGGCATTGATTTTCCGTTTCTCAGGAACTATGCTGATGCAGTAGATTGACCGATAACTAAAAACAGCCAATCCGGTATATGCCGGGCCGCGGCTGTGAGTAAGGAGGTTTTGTCATGAATGGAAAATCGGTAAAAAGGGTCCTCGTATTATTGGCTCTGTCTGTTTTCCTGGTGCCTTCAACCTTGCCTGCGCAGACAGATATTGAGGTGCGCTACGAGCCGGAGAGTCAAATCAGCCAGGATGAACTGGCGCAGATGCTCGCGCCGATTGCCCTGTATCCCGATGTGCTGTTGTCACAGATACTGATCGCTGCGGCTTACCCTTTTGAGGTGGCCGAGGCAGAACGGTGGGTGTCTCGAAATCCGCAGTTGAGCGGGGAGGCGTTGAATCAGGCTCTGGAGGACAAGAACTGGGATATCAGCGTGCTTGCACTGTGTCACTATCCGAAGGTCCTGACGATGATGGCGGACAATCTCAGCTGGACGGCACGACTCGGTGATGCTTTTGTAAGTCAGGAACAAGACGTTATGATGACCGTCCAGGAGCTGAGAACCCGGGCAAGCGATGCGGGACACCTGTCGACCACGTCCGAGCAGACGGTGATTGTGGAACAAAGGATCATTCGCATCGAGCCGGTCAGCTACGACTATATTTACGTGCCGGCATACGATCCACATTTCATATACGGTCCCTGGTGGATTCCGGCGTTTCCTCCTTTTTTCTTTGTCTATCCCGGTTTGGTGGTGACGGGGCCGCGGATCATTTTTTCTCCCGGCATTTACGTCCGGTATGGGTATGTCGGCTGGAGCCGGTTCGACTGGCGTGACCGGCGAACGGTTATCGTTCATGTGGATCGGGACAGAAGGCATCCCGGACCGCTGGTCGTGCAAAAATATGCGCCCCGTGTGAAGTGGGCACCGGACCGCGACCGGCGATACGTGCGTGAACGGCGTGCCCCGGAAATTCAAAGATACCGTCCGCAGCAAGGTGAGCAAAAGAAATCCCAGGAGCCGGCACGCAGAAAGAGCAAAGAAGTGATGACGCCGGCGCGGCCCGTCATCGAAAGAGACAGGCGATCCGAGCAGGTCAAACCGCCAGCCAGCCGGCAAACTCCGCAGCGGAAATCCGATTCCGGCCAGAGGACCGACGAACGGCCGAACCGGTTCAGGCCTGATCCGTCAGGCAGAAAATAGCCGGGGCATTCCGGTAAAATATTCAACCCCGGGGTGAAGGACCAGGTGGATATGTGGTGCCTTCCATCCCATGCTTTTTCTTTATACATTCAACAGGTAAGTATATGGCTGGTATGGTTTTGCGCGCAACACACAACCGACAAATCTTTTTGGTTTTTTTTACAAAAATACTGGCCTGCCTTGTCATACTTCTCCTGCTGCCGAAACCCATTGGTGCTCAGGATGCAGGAAAACCGGTTCTGCCGGAGGGGCATCCCCGCATCGGTCTGGTCCTGAGCGGCGGCGGCGCGAGGGGTGCGGCGCATGTCGGCGTGATTGCGGTACTTGAGGAAATGAAAATTCCCATTGCCTGTATTGCCGGCACCAGCATGGGCGCGATTGTCGGCGGTCTGTATGCCGCGGGGTTGTCCGCGGCGGAAATGGAGCAAATCGTCACCAGCCTTGAATGGAATCAAGCCTTTCGGGACAAGCCACTACCACGGGATTTGACATTCCGCCGAAAACAGGACGCGGCTGATTATCTGATTGATTTTGATCTGGGAATCAAAGACGGCCGTCTGACTATTCCCAAGGGACTGCTCCAGGGCCAAAGCCTGAATCTGATTTTAAAGTCTATTCTCCTGCACACGGAGGAGATATCCGAATTTGATGATCTGCCGGTTCCCTTTCGTGCCGTTGCCACGAACATCGAAAACGGCGAAGCCGTGATATTGAAGAGCGGCGAACTGGCTTCAGCGATCAGAGCCAGCATGTCTATTCCCGGTGTTTTCGCACCTGTGGAACTTGACGGTTATGTTCTGGTGGACGGCGGCGTCGCCAACAACCTGCCGGTCGACGTGGTCCGGCAGATGGATGCCGACGTGGTGATTGCCGTAGACATCGGTACGGCGCTCAGTGACAGGAAGAAACTGGTTTCATCGGTTGGGATTACCTCTCAGCTCATTACTATCATGATTCAGCGCAATACCGCCGAACGGATTCGCATGCTTGCCCCCGGGCGGGATATTCTCATTCAGCCCGATCTGGGAAATATTACCACAGGCGATTTTACGCGTGCCGGCGAAGCCGTCGCGATCGGCCGTAAAAAAGCGGAATCCATGAAGCAGGCCCTGGCGCATCTGTCCGTGAGTGAACAACAATATGCCGCTTACCTGGTTTCTCAAGGAAAAGCGAAGCAACCGCCGCCGAGGATCGATTTCGTTGAATTGGATAACCGGACCTCTCTGCCGGATGCGGTGATTGCCTCCCAGATTGATCTGAAACCGGGAGAAACGCTGGATATGGCGAAACTCAAAAGAAACATCGACCGGATCTACGGCATCGACATGTTTGAACGGGTGGATTTCCGTGTGAAGAAGAAAGACAAGGCCTCCGGTATCGTCATCGAGCCGATGGAAAAATCCTGGGGGCCCAATTACCTGCGTTTCGGTATCGGTCTGGAAGACAACTTCAAGGGATCAAGCACATACGCGCTCACGGCGCAGTTTACGAAAACGGGCATCAACCGTCTGGCCGGTGAATGGCGTATCGAAACCAGTATCGGCGACCGACCAAGGATCTTTACGGAATTCTATCAGCCGGTCGATGATTCGCTGAGTTACTTTCTCGCGGCCAATGCAGAGTATTATGTCAGAAGCATCTACGATTATAATGAAGGCGGGGATGTTACTTCACAATACCGTGTCAACGCGACCAGAGTCGGCCTGGATGCCGGCAGACAGTTCGGCAACTGGGGCGAATTCAGGGTAGGCGTGCGCCGGGAACACGGCGGCATAAAAGTGAGAATCGGCAACCATACCGGTGATTCCGATCCATATGACCGGGGCAGTGTTTTTGCATCGTTTGCCTACAGCAGGCTCGATAATTATGTTTTTCCCTTGAGTGGAACGGATGCAAGCGTGGTCTGGGAAAACAATCTCAAGGCGCTGGGTTCGGATATCGACATGCAGGCGCTGGGCGTTCATTGGATGACGGCGCTCACCTGGAAGAAAGTTACATTGATTCCGTCGCTTGACATCCGCACCACGCTGGACAATGACGACCTGCCCGTGCAGGATACCTTTCCGCTGGGCGGTTTTCTAAATCTGTCGGGTTATGCGGCCGATGAACTCTACGGCCGTCATACGGGGTTGGCGCGATTGATGGTCTATCGCGAAATGTTCTCAGCCGGTCTCGGTTTCCTCAATACGCCACTTTACCTGGGTGCGTCCGTCGAAGCGGGAAATGTCTGGAACAGGCGGGAGGATATCCGCACAGAGTCTCTCATCTGGGCCGGCAGTGTTTTTGTCGGAACCAGAACATTTCTGGGCCCGATTTATCTGGCCTACGGTCAGGCGCAACGCGATCATTCGTCATTGTATCTTTTCCTCGGCCAGCGGTTCTAGAGTAAATGTCCTGCTCAATCACTCCAGGGAAGGGGATATTCATATGAATAAACACGACGCATTGAAAAAATATTTCGGTTACGAGACGTTCTATCCGCTCCAGTCAGAGATTATTGATCATGTTCTGGCAGGCAGGCACGCGCTGGTGCTGATGCCCACCGGCGGAGGGAAATCCGTCTGTTTCCAGATTCCGGCGATGCTGAAGGGAGGCGTTGCGATTGTGATTTCACCGCTGATCGCCCTGATGAAAGACCAGGTCGACGGGCTTATCGCCAACGGTATTCCCGCCGCGTTTCTCAACAGCGCCCTGACGGATGAACAAAGCGCGGCCATTGTCCGCCGGTGCCTGAAAAACGAGATCAAGCTTCTGTATATTTCTCCGGAGCGCCTGACGTCCGGCAGCACGATCGGATTTCTGCAAAAACTCGACATTGCGCTTTTTGCCGTGGATGAAGCGCACTGTATATCCTCGTGGGGGCATGATTTCCGGCCGGATTATCTGAAACTTCATATTCTGCGGGAAAAGTTTCCCGCAGTTCCCCTCATCGCGCTCACCGCCACAGCTGATCATGTCATCCGCAGGGACATTCTCAGGCAGCTCGATATTCCCGAAGAGCATCAGTTCATTGCCTCGTTTGACCGGCCGAATCTTTCTTTGGCCGTTTATTCGGGCCAAAAGCGTTTCGAGCAGATTCTGCGTTTTTTGTCCAAAAGAAAAAACCAGCCGGGAATCATCTACTGCCTGAGCCGCAAAGCCACGGAGAATGTGGCCGGAAAGCTTCAGGTGCGGGGTCTCAAGGCGGCG
Organism: Syntrophaceae bacterium UBA2280; assembly: GCA_002347685.1. Taxonomy (GTDB): domain Bacteria; phylum Desulfobacterota; class Syntrophia; order Syntrophales; family Smithellaceae; genus UBA8904. The sequence goes on along the minus strand of DDWS01000014.1, from coordinate 74,698 downwards.
TATTACCACGCGGGCATGGATTCCGCGCAGCGCAGCAGCATTCAGGACGCGTTTATCCGTGATGATATTCAGATCATCTGCGCCACCATCGCTTTTGGTCTGGGTATTGATAAATCCAACATCCGTTGGATCGTTCACTACAGCCTGCCGAAAAACATTGAGAGCTATTACCAGGAAATCGGGCGGGCCGGGCGTGACGGGGCACCTGCCGATACGATACTGTTCTATAGTTATGCGGACGTCAAGACGCATCATGACATGCTGCAGGATTTGCCCCCTCAACGACAGGAACTGCTTTTGGCCAAGCTCGAGCGCATGAAGCGCTTTGCAGAGGCGGATATCTGCCGCCGCAGGATTCTGCTTGCCTATTTCAACGAGCAGCCGGCAGGCGATTGCGGCAATTGTGATGTGTGCAAAAATCCGCCCAAAAAAATCGACGGCACCATCATCGCCCAAAAAGCGCTCTCTGCGGTGGCACGCACCGGCGAAAAAACCAATATGACGACGCTGATCCAGATATTGCGCGGCTCGCAAAGCGCATTCATCCGCGAAAACGGCTATGATCAGATCAAGACATTCGGCGCCGGCCGTGATGTCAGGTATCATGAATGGGCCGAGTATCTCTTTGAACTGCTCAATTCCGGCTTCGTCGATATCGCTTATGACGAAAGCTATGCGCTGAAACTCAATGATCTGAGCCGCAAAATTCTGAAAGGGGAAATGGATGTCCTTCTGACAAAACCGACGGAAATGGAAAAGAAGCTCGAAACCATTAACGCGTTACCGGAAAAACAGATGGTGGATAACGGACTTTTCGAGCGTTTGCGCGTGCTTCGCAGGGCCTTGGCAGACGAGAACCATGTGCCGGCGTATGTGGTGTTTTCCGACCGGACGCTTTCGGAAATGGCTGCCGCCATGCCCCGGGATACTGTTGAAATGCTTTCCGTCAGTGGTGTCGGGGAACATAAAATGCACAAATACGGAAACCGGTTTCTCGAGGAAATCTGCCGCTATGCTAAAAAGTCATCTTGAAAAACGGCTCCCCCATGGGCGTTGAGGCAGGCTAGCCCACACAAACCTTGTTGCGGCCACTGTTTTTCGCCGCATAGAGCGCCTGATCGGCGCGGTTAATCAGTTCGTCAGAGGTTTCGCCGCTCTGGCGTAGGGCCAGTCCGCAACTGACGGTTACTTTCAGCGTTTTCCCGTCGGTGGTCTGGATGGTATTTTTCTCAACCGCAAGCCGAATTCTTTCCGCAAGAATTTTCGCATTCTCAAGGTCTGTGTCCGGTGTGGCAAGCAGAAATTCTTCGCCGCCGAACCGGCAGAGAACATCCGAGATTCTGGCGGTTGCCTGGAGGCAGGAAGCCAGCCACCCGAGCACCTCGTCACCAGTGAGGTGACCGTAGGTGTCGTTGATGTTTTTGAAATGATCAATATCCAGCATCATCGCGCAAATATCTTCGCCGGTGCGCTCAGCCCGGGAGAATTCCACCGCGATGCGCAGGAAACCTTCCCGGCGGTTGAGCAGTCCGGTCAGAGGATCCGTTGCCGCCATATCCATCAGCTTCTGCTCGGCCAGGTGGAGATCCTTCATGAAATATCGGGCAATAAAATAAACAATCAGAAAGATAATCAGGATGACGCAGAGTACCGCAACCCCCAGGTAGATTTTATTGGCCTGTATCCGGTTCATCGTGTCTTGCGCCGGAATGGTCACGCTGATGCCTCCACGCACATCGCCTGCGGAGTAGCCCTGCTGGGCGTGGCACTGCAGACAGGATGCTTCCGCGATCAGCGGGGCCATATAACGGAAAATCTTTCCATTATTTCCGGCTTCAAAGCGATACTGTTCGCGGGTGCCGAGAGAGAATGCATGCAGCGCCTGCTTCTCAAAATCGTCCGGCCTGTTGTCGGGATTCAAAGGTTTGAGGCTGGTGATGCGGAATCTGAAGAGGCCCCGTTCATCCGCGATGCGTGAAATTTCACGTGTGACCAAAGCGGGATTTTTCAGGATATAGAAGTCGCCAAAACGGTCCTCGATGACCACTTTGAGGCCTGGAATGGCTAGCAGGTATGGATTGATTTCCACGTCCGGCGTTTTTTTTACATAGACGCCCTGATGCTGGGCCAGCCAAAGGCGCGTGATGACGATTTCCTCAAAAAAGGAGCGGCCGTTGTCGATCAATTGCTGGCGGTACAGATTTTCCGACCTCAAATGGAATCCCCAGAAGACGGAAAGGATAACCAGCGCGACGATCAGGCAGATCACGATCAGATACCGGCGGGCCGATTCCGAAGTGGACCGAAAGACATGTTTGTTTTCCACCATCATTGCTGCCTTGCCCCGGGTTCCATGTTTTTTGTCTGACGTATTATGTAACAGAATTTCGCGATCGGCGCAATTCATCTTGCAACGCGAAGGGCTTTCGTTGTAATTTGCATCGGAAAACCATTCAGTAAAGCGGAGCGCTCATCCATGGACAAAAAACCTTTCGAAATGACCAGAAGGCATCTAATCAAGGCGACGGCGGCATCCGCTTTTGTTTTCGGGATGCCGAATGTCACCGGTTGTTCGTCTCTCCCCGGGTATAAGCCGACAGGCGTCGAAAACGGCAAGGCGCTTCATCTGAAGTCCGCAAGCGTCATTGACGTCGTCTGCGGAGTGGTTCTGCCCGGCCGCACGCTGACCATCCGGCATGGAATCATTGAATCCGTTTCCGATTTGCCGCCTGTCGTGCAGGAAGGCGACCGGACCATTGATCTGGAACATCAATACGTCCTTCCCGGTTTGATTGACGCGCACTGCCATGCAACCCTGTCGGGTGAATCCATGCTCAGCCCTCTGGGGCTTTTGACGACCATGAATCAGATGAAACGAAATTACGTCCAGCAGATCAGGCAGGGGGTGACCACCATCCGGGATATGGGCGCGATGCCGGATCTTCTCCATGATTATCTGACTCAAATCGCGCGCGGCGATCTGGTCGGTCCGCGCGTTGTCTATTGCAATTCATTCACAAATATTTACGGCGGACATCCGGATATTGATCCTGCCGCCGTCAGCATCTTTGCGGGGATGGCCATGGCGTTTACCGGCCGGCCGAATCTGTGGTTCAAAGACACACAAGACCTGGAACATAAGCTGCTTCAGAACAGCGCGCGAGGCGCGTCGTTTGTCAAGCTGACGATGGACGGGGTATCGCTTTTGTGCGGCAAAGGGGAAATCCCCGCCTACGCGGACGAGCACTTAAAGGTCATCTTTGACTTCGCGCAGAAAAACCAATTGTCCACCGCCGCTCACATCCATACTAAATTCGGTTTTGACCGCGCGCTGCAATTCGGAATCGGTTCCATGGAGCATTCCATTGCTGATGCGGTACTCACTGAAAAGGAAGTCGCGGCGATGGCAAAAAAGCATATTGCCATTGTTCCCACGATGACGATTGCACAGGTGCTGGCCGCCCCGGAAGCCTATGACCGGCTGCCGGAGAAATACCGCACCGGTTTTGTCGAGCGGGAACTGGCCGTCCGCCGGCAGTTCATTTATGAAACGGACCTTCGTGATTATACCGAGGCATCTATTCATAAAAACAACGTGGATTATCTGGCCAATTATCGCAAGTACGGTTGCAAAAATCTTTATTCCCGGGGAATATACATGGCCAATCCGTCGCTTTACTTTGACATTCTCCTGACAGGGCCCCGGAACCTGCTTGCCATGAAAGACGCGGGGGTGCTGATCGGCTGCGGTACGGACGCGGGGGTGCCCTTTTCCTACCATGGGACCCTGTGGCGCGAGATGGAGATGCTGGGGCGTATCGGACTGGGGAACGCAGAGGTACTGCGAGCGGCCACGATCAACAACGCAAAGATTCTGGGAATGGCCGACAGGATCGGATCTCTGGAGAAGGGCAAATTCGCCGACTGTGTGGTGCTCAGGAAGAATCCTCTGGAAAACCTGGAGGCCTGCAGGGACCCGCACATGGTTGTTTCCGACGGACTGGTTTATGACGTCGGGGAAATCACATTGACTTCGTAAGGGACGCGGTCAGGGCGCGGGAACGTTTTTGACGACGGGCCGGTATAAAAAAAGATGATTGCGAAGAAAACTGTCTTTATGGTCCGGGGCTTCGGATGAATTGCAGACGTAAGTGATGACAAGGTTGTGATGATCAGAAAAATGGAGGTGCTCCTTGCCCGCATAGCAGAACGTGCCGGGATGGTAAAGGCTGCTCGAAGGATCGACTTCGGCTATGGAATCAATCAGTGCCGCAGGTTCGCTCCAGGGGCCTTCAGGTTTTTCTGCGGTATGATATATCAGCTTCCTGCCTTTGTTTTCCGGTGACAGATAAACGGCCCGCCATTTATGGATTGCTTCGGAATAACGCACGCTCAGCTCCGATAATCCGGCACTGAAAATAATTTTAACCCGATCGGGATGAAGGTGTTGTTGCCAGGTATTGTCCTGATGCAGATATTCCAATGCATAGGCGGGATTGTCCAGGCGACGAATCGAAATTCGCGCGGCAATATTTCCGGCAATCCGGACGTTGCCGTCCGTATGCCGGTAGAGCGGATAAAAATAAACATAACCACGATGAACAACGGAGGTGGTTGCCAGCGCATCAATGCCGGAGGCCAGCGCGTTCGACCAGTCCAGATACTCCACCGTCCACAAACGGGGATCGTCGTTCGTGAAATCTTTTATCCGGGCAATGGTATGTCCGGCGATCTTGAAATTGAAGGGCGGTTGGGATTCCGGCAGGCCCTGTATGACGAGCAAGGGAATATACAATGCATCATCGGCGATAAAAGGGTCCTGCGGCCAGAGGACTTCTCCCTCGCCGAAAAATGGTATAAATTCCCCATCCTTGTTTTTTAAATAGTAATGGATCGTGAATTCCCCGTTCTCCGGACAGGTGGAAATCGCCAGGGTATTTCCCATCACAACATCCATGCCGACGCGGTCTTTACGGCCGGTTTCGTGCGAGACAAACGTATCGCCGAATACCCACAGGGTGCGCCGTTTGTCGAGGGCGACACTGTAAGCGCCGTCTCCGCCGTACCAGCCGTCTAGATCGGGAAAAGACGGAATACACCGGGCGGGAGGTAAAACCGGTTTAAGTGCCGTGCAGTTGACAAGAAAAACGCTCAAGCACAGCAGAATAATAAAAACCGCAACTTTGTGTGAATTTGTGAAAGGTTTCATTTGATTTTAAACTCCACACGGCTGTCTTTGATTTTTTCTTTTTTCTCCGGTGTCAGACTTTTGGGCTTTACCATAAAAATCCTTGCCGGGTCGATATTGCCTTCCTGAAGCAGACCCTGACGCACCGCGCTGGCTCGTCTGACCGCAAGCCTCTCTAAGTCGTCGTTTGTGATCGTGATATGGTCGCGAAGAAGCTTCTCCATTTCAGCAGGTGGCAGCTCTTTGAGCATGCCTATGGCATTGCGAGGTTTTGAAAATTTCCCCGATTTATAGGCCAGAGTCAGATATTTGTGATAATCCGCTTGCGGGATCACAATCTCCTCAAGAGGGACAGGTGTCCGGTCTTCAGCCGCGTTTTCCCTGAATATCTGCACTTTGATCAGGCGGTCGAATTCGGCATTTTTCAAAGCCTCCTGATCCTGTACTGCATCGATATAAGCTTCAATCTCCAGTTTAAGATTGGGTCGATCATACAGTGCCTTGGCCAGGGCGATGATTTTTCTTTGTTCGTCCCCGGACAGCTCAGCGCTGCCGAAAGCGAATTCTACGAAACTCATTTCATCGCCGCCGCCGGTCAGGGACGACAGAAGCGAAAAAGGCGATGTGACGGCTCTGGTAATCAGGTTGGTGATGATCTGCCAGATAATCGGCAGGATTCTGAACTCCGGATCGTCGAGGCTTCCGGTGATCGGAATGTCGAGGTTGATCTGTCCCTGGCGATCCGTTAGAAGCGAAACTGCCAGCGTGACCGGTGCGGTGATGGCGTCGGGACTTTCCACCTTGTCGCCGAAGGTCAGCTGGTCAAAAAAGAGCTTGTTTTCGGCTGTAAGTTTTTTGTGGTCGATCCGATAGGACACATCGAAATGAAGCTTGCCTTTGGTGATGGGATAGCCCAGATATCTCGCAGTGTAGGGACTGGTCGAACTCATCTCGATGTCTTTGAAACTGACTTTGATATCGGCGAAAAAATCTTTAATCAGCGGGTTGACGGTTCCGGAAATTTCGATGGGGGATCCGTAGCCGAGGTTACCCTTCAAGTCCATCCTGGCACGGGTGATTTCCTTCGATGACAGTCCCGTGACACTGCCTTTGAGATTCAGCATCGTCGCCGAATAGTTCGGTGAAATGTTGCGGTCGGTAAAATCCAGCGTGCCGCCGTGAAAGCTAACTTTGCCGATGACGATGTCCGCAGGCGGCGCCGGCTGGTCCGGCTCAGCGGTCTGTTTTGCCTGCTGTGAGGATTGTGGCTGCCCGACGGGTTTTTCCTCACTCGCGCTGAAAATGTCCTGCAGATTGGTGGTGCCGCCTTGATTGATGACCAGTTTGGCGAAGAAATCATCCAGTCGGATTTCCCTGACGTTCAGGAAGATGGGATTGTATCCGGCAGACAGCGCAAGGACTGAAATCTTCTTGAATTTGAGAAAGTCCAGGGCATGAACCTGATCGATGGTTGCCAGATTGTGGATGAAGACATCACCCGTGTATCGAATGACTGGGACGCTTTTTTCAGCGAGTGCAACCTTGACATTTCCGGCGGTTGATACCGCGCCGCCGGTGATGTCCATTTTCACGGTATCTGTGAAATAGGGCTGAAAAGGCCGGATGGCAAGCGGGGACAAATCCATCGCGAGATCCGCCATCACCGGATGGATGCCGAATTCACCAGCCATCGAAAGCCTGCTTCGCTGGTTGACGGTTGCCGCCAGATTGACTTTTGCGTTGTCTCCTTTTCGGGTGGAAATGTTTTCCACGCGCAGATCGAACGGTGAAACAGACAGATTGACCGTCTGAGCGGGAAGTGAATCGATGAGCGTCACCGCCCCCTTGTCCACAATCAAGTCGTCGATCCGCATAAGCCATTCATTTTTCCCGGTCGCTTGTACTGACGCCTCATGGCGGTCCGGTGTGCCTTTATGATCACCGACCAGATTAAACCAGTTGATCTGTCCCTGCCCGTCGCGGCGGATAACCATGTCGGGCGCATTGAGCGCAACCTTTGCCAGATGGATGTCCAATGCCAGCGGTCTGATCTTAGTGATATCAATGCGCAGGGATTCCAACCGCAAAAGTTTGTTCCCCTGCAAGTCGTCCAGGACCACTTTTTTCAATGTCGTGCCGCCGGTAACAGTCAATGCCGGCGATTGGTTGTCGTGCCTGATGAAATGGATGCCGAGCTTTGTGTCCAGGCGCGCCGAAGTCAGCTTGAAATTCATTTTAACGGGCAGATATTCAAGATAATGAGGCAGGTCAATATCCTGGATGTCGAGGTCGAAACGGGTGTCGCGAGATGTGATGAACGGCTGTGTCTGTCCTTTAGCGAGGATGCTGTGGCCGTTTACGACCGCCGAGAATTGAGGTTCGACGTATTGTTTCATGTAGTATTCCATATTGGAAATAAACGGGATGGAAATGTTGAGTTCGCGTACGGAGTGATCCGTATTTTTGGGGATGTCTCTGAAATCAATCTGTCCGTCTGCAATCCGGATGTTGTTGAGCGAAAAAAGAAAAGGCTTCGTCCCGTCCTTTTCGGGCTTCTCCGGGTGGATCAGATCTGTAAAATTATATGTGCCGTCCGGACGGCGCATGAGTCCGACATAGGGAGCATCCAGGCCGATTTCCGTCAGGATCAGAGCGCGCCTGAATACAGACATCACCGCGTCGATGTTGACATGCATTTTCTCAAATGCAATAAAAGGCACCGGCTGGCCCGGTTCGGTCAGTGAAAATCCCCGGACCGTCACGGATACGGTGAAGGGATTGATGCTCAGCTTCTCCATCCGTGCTTCCCGGTTGAGCGTTTCCGTCAGTTTTTTTGTGATAAACGGTTTGAGAACTGCAGGCGCGATAAAAAATCCGGAAACGGCGATCAGGAGGAGAAAAACGGCAAAGGTGATGATGAGTGTTTTGATCATTTTCATGGATGAAACCCCTATTTTAATCGGCCGTCATCGGCCGTCTATTGATTTCCAGCAGCATGAGCTTGGTCTTGGACATTTTCCGAAAGCTGTCCGTATCCGGGAAAATACCTGAAGTTTGTAAATCCTCCTCACGGACGTACCGGCGGATCAGGGCGGTGGTCTGATCAACCTGTTCGATAAATTGGCCAGGCGGCGTGTATCCCGCCAATGTCCGGTAGACGCAGATGTTTTCATAAATGAGTTTTTCGGCGTCTTTCCGGGCGCGCTCAAGCAGCGCCAGAATCAACCTGCATACCGCAGGTGTCAGTTGTGGAGAGAAATCCCAGAGAATCAGCGCGAATTGATATTTCATGTAGGGGATGTAGCTGCGTCCGAGCATGACGTTTTCGAACCGCGAGAACATCATTCCCGCCGTGCCGAACAGATTCTGAAAAGTGGCATCGTCATGCTTTCCTTCCGTGCTTTCGTTTTCGGGAACCCAGCCGAGGACCCTGTGCAAACGAAGTCCGGTTTGCCGGAAAACATTGTGTTCATCGTGGAACACGGATTTCTTGCTCTGATTTCGGGTGTGGTTGTCATCGGAAAAAAAACACGTCAGCGCCAGCACGTAATGAAGCCAGAAAAGACAGTTGACGCAATGACCGGTGGACGAGACGGCCAGACCACGGCGCAGGCATGCTTCCGCGTTTTTCAGGTGATCGAGCAGCTTCTCTTTTGCGATGGATCCTGCTTTCGTCCGCGAGCGCTGCGTTTTTATATTACGGATGATCCTGGCGGCCTGGCCGAAATAGAGCATGCCCTGTGCCCACCAGACTTCGCTGTTGGCAGACAGGTTTTGGACAATATGCCTTCCTTCGGTGATTCCACGCTCAAATGCCAGTTGTGCCGCGGACGGGTCTTCCTTCATATCGGCCAGATTGCAGAAAATCAGCATTCGCATAAACCGGCCGGGGACGTTTTTCGGATCGTTCAAAAGCAGGTGGGAGATGACCGCGTCTGCCTCCATGGGCATTCGCCTCGCGCACAGGACTTTAATGATTTCCAAAAGCAGGATGGAGCTTTTCGGAAATCGGTGCATGGCCGAGGTGGCGCCAAACGGGGTTGGGTTATTTTCTTCCAAAAAATGCAGCGCGCGCTGAAAAATTTCGAAAGAGGGTTCCGTTCTGCACACAGGGAGCATGTTTGCTTTCAAAAGGTGCGGAATATAATCATAGTCATGATTGGCCCAGAAGTCGCTGATCACCCAGAGTTTCTCCGGACGTCTGTATGCTTCTGAAGCATCGGACGCCAGGGGTGAAAAGCCCGCTCTCACACCGGCCGCGGCGGCGTAAAGATAGGCGTATTCGGTCAGGTATATCCCGGAGTCCCCGGGAAGGTTTATTGGTATCGGCGGGAAACGCATATGAACACTCAGGAAAGGTCCGGCGGCAATCATGATGATGAGCCTTTTCCGGGGATTGCTGTGCGGGCAAAGCAGCCACCGGCAGGACATCTGATGTGCGACGGCCAGAATGTTGCGCAAAGACCGATTATAGAGTCCGGGCTCATGCGTAGGTCCTAAGTTCTTTGGTGATTGTAATTGAAACGAAGTCGCGCCGATGGTTTCTATGAATTTCTTGCGGATACGGCCGGCCATGTGCAGATCATTGAGGCAGGCGGTCAGTTCATTTTTGAGCCAGATGACATCCGCCGGGATAATCGTGTCTCCCTGCCCATGCAGATGGAAAGTTGCGGTCACGCCTGCCGTGGTATCGAGTTTCAGGTTTTGATCCGTTGGTTTGGCGTATAATTGTATCAGCAGTTCGTAATGCCAGTTCAATTCAGGCCGTTTTTGTGCCAGCACAAAGGCAAGAAGCCTCATCAGTGAGCGTTTCTTCGGTGTGTTGGGCGAAAAATTCTTCTTCAGCCGGGTGATCATGGAGGGGGAAACCGATGGCATGGACAGTGCGCGGGCGGTGCTTTCCAGTTCATCGATGAATGTGTTGACCGATGCATTTCCCCGCAGAGTATCGAGAATGTTCCCGAAGGTCAGTCCCTGGGGCAATGTCTCGTCCGCAGTCGTCCGCGAGTTGTTTTTCAGGAACGTGACAAAGGCATCTTGTGTTGGTTCCCCGATGCCTGCATGTTTGTATGCGTAAAGCGTCATGGCCTCAATGGCGGATTTGGCAATCTCCCCATCCTGGTTCTGAAAGGCATGGAAACTTTCCATCGTGGGAAAAGCCGCCCAAAATGCCTTTCTAACGGGATTCGTTTCGCTCCCGCTTTTTGTGACCATTTCACCGTGTTTCATGATTTATAACCCCATTTCAATGAAATGAAGAAAAACATTTCACCTGGCTATTTGTACACCAACAGTCATTGTGGCTCATACAAAACGAGTAAATACGGGTACTAGTGCATGACCGTGGGTTCAAAACCCCGCAGTCAGTCTAGAAACACCATGTGCGTTTCATAATGAAACAGTATTTCATTTCAATTTGTTCCAGCGTATTGACATGTTTTTTCACGTAGCATACAACAAACCTCAAGATAAAAGAAGAATCAAATAGGAAAAGTATCACAGCTGCAAAGGGATGAACCTAAAACTAGAGGCATTTATTTATGACGCAGGACATTCAAGATCCGTTGCAGAAAAATCAGCCAGCTTCCTTTGCCGGTATTCTGGTTCATGAAAACGGCGTGATTCGGGAAGTCAACGAAAAAATCGGACGCATTTGCGGTTATTCAGCGTCCGAGCTCATCGGGATGGATTGCATGCGGCTTATCGCGCCCCAGTCGCGCGATTTTGCCGGAAAAAAGATATTGACAGATTCCTATACCATTCACGGACTCCTGGGCATGAAAAAGAACGGCTCTTCTTTTCCCCTTAAAATCCAGGGAAAGACGCTGTGTGAAGAAGGCAAAGTGATGAAGGTAATGGAGTGGTACCTGTTTGAGAATGATACACGAACGGCTGTTCCTGTCTGGGATACCTCCGATTCTGTCCAATTCCTCTTTGAAAATGCCTCGGATGCGGTAGGGCAGTTCGACGCCGATTTCAATATCGTATATATTAATTCAGCCTTCGAGAAGATTTCGCAGGGTTATCAACACGATGAAGTTATCGGCAAATCACTTTTTGATTTTATAGCGCCTTCATTTGTTTCGAAAATCAAGCATGTCAATCAGATGCGTCTGGAGGCGGAAGCGTCGGGTGTCAAAACAGGGATGGTGCGCTTTGAAACCCGGATGATTCGGAAAGGCGGGGATCTGTTCCGGGCCGAAATGACGGTGAACCCGCATCGGGATGATCAAAGCAGGCTGATCGGCTATACCGGTATCATTCGTGATATCAGCGAGGTTAAACTCGAGGAGGTCAGCCGCCATCATGAAGATAAACAAAAACCGGTCCGGAAAATGTCGGAGGTTGAGCATATTGCCGGAGGAGTCGCCCACGATCTGAACAACCTTTTGGCCGGCATCCTGGGCTACTCGGAGCTTCTTTCCTTTCCTGCCGAATCGGATCCTGTAATTGCAAATCAGGTAAAGAGCATAGTAATGTCTGCCAAGCGCGCCGCCGCGATTGTGAATGACTTCTCCATGCTCACGCGTAAAGAAAAAATGCCGAAGAAAGAGACCTCGCTCAATGATCTGGTCACCACTTGTTTCAACAAGCCGGAATTCAGACGACTGTCGCAATATTATTCCGGCATTCATCTCCACATCGACCTGGAGCCGGAGGTTTCCTCATTTCGCGGGTATTTGCCTCAGCTGGAAAAAACAATTTACCACCTGGTTTCCCAGGGGTTGAGTGCGGCATCCCAGCGCGATGCGGGTAAGGTCTTCATTCAGACAAAAACGCTTTATCTGGGCCGTCCGGCCAACAGCGACGACGACATTCAGGAAGGTGAATTCGCTGTATTGTCCGTACATGATACGGGCTACGGAATCTCCTGCCATGATTTGTCTCGAATATTCGAGCCTTTTTATTTCAAGAAAGTTCTTCGACGCGGGATGTCAGGTCTAGAGTTGCTTGTCGTACAGGAAACCGTGACGGAGTGTGGCGGTTTTATTGATATCTTTAGTGAACCGGATATCGGTACCACTTTCACAATCTATTTTCCTGTTCTACGCGAAAGAAAGGATCTTCCTGCCGTCGCGCTTGAACCTGAATGTTTTTCAAAAATGTCGCCTGAAGCCTGACTGTCGCGGATGGCGTTACACGTACTGACCCGTATGACGCCAGGGGAAGGATGGCGTTTTATTGGATGGATCCGGTATCCCATCGTGTTCAAGATGTTTTCAATGTCTCACAAGGATGCGTTTTGACCTTCGAGAAAGAAATCCATGTAGTATTGAATCCCGAAAATATTTAGTTCAAAAGCCATGTTTTCGTGTGAAAATTTCCCCCCGGTTGTGATATGTTCTCCGGCAGGTCCATCATATATAGATGAAATATGTTTGAACAGCCGGTGCCCCTGGGCGCAAAGGATTTGTTTTACGTCAGCTTTTGAAGCGGGATTTCTATGTCTGCACAATTGATCATTTTAATTGCCGGGATTGGTTTTGCCTTCCTTCTTGCCGTCGTCCTTCTCGTGTGGCGCTTTACGGGCAACGACCGGCGAAGCAAAATAATTAGAAGACATGGGTATGTTGATCAACTATCCGTGCTTCTCGATCAAATTGAAACCCAGGTTTGGTCTCTCAAAAATATGAATACGTATGGAACGGTCAACGAAAGCCTTGCAAAATTTTTAGGCTACACACGCCGGGAGCTGGAAAACAGGCCGTTGAAGCAGGTTCATCTTGCCAAAGACGCGGACCGGTTCATTGAATCTAACCGTTTGGTCTTTACATCGGGAGCGCGTTTGGAGCTTGAGGAATGGCAGGTCAATGGTTCCGGGGAGGAACGACTGCTTTTTGTAGTCAAAACGCCCGTCATGGGTGCAGGGGGTGAGGTGACGAAAGTCGTCTGCACTAGTCAGGATATTACCGACCGGCATCATGCGGATGAATCCTTGAAAATCAGCGAAGAACGATACCGCGGGATCATAGAAAACATCGCTGATGGCTGCTTTGAAGCCGATCTTACCGGTCGAAATACATTTCTCAATGATGTCAGTTGCGGGCATTTGGGTTATTCCCGTGAAGAACTGATGGGCATGACCAATCAGGATTTGCAGACGCCGGAGAATGCGAAGAAAGTTTATCAGGCTTTTCGGGAGCTTTATCAGACAGGTCATCCAATCAAGGCTATGGAATATGTTGCGAATCGCAAAAACGGTACAATCGGGGTCTATGAGCTTTCCGCCACGTTAATGAAAGGTCCCGAAGGCAGACCGATTGGTTTTCGCGGAATTTCCCGGGATATTACGGCGCGCAAGCAGGCGGAAGAAGATCTGCAGTTAAGCAGGTTATCCCTCGAGAAGGTCAATCGGCAGCTCGAGGATGCCATTCGCCGCGCCGACCGGATGGCGACTGAAGCGGACAGGGCGAATCAGGCCAAAAGTCAGTTTCTGGCCAATATGAGTCATGAAATCCGGACGCCGATGAACGGGGTACTCGGAATGATCGGGTTGCTGCTCGACACGCCGCTTTCCGAAGAACAGCGGAAATATGCAGAAATCGTGCGTTCCAGCGGAGAAAACCTTCTTGGACTGATTAACAATATCCTGGATTTCTCCAAGATCGAGGCGCGAAAACTGGATCTGGAAATCACGGATTTTGATCTGCTCAATGCGCTGGAGAGCGCCATCGAAATATTCAGCCTCAAGGCCGAAGGCGACGGGCTGGAATTGATTCATCTGATGGAGCCCAATGTGCCTGTGCTCCTGCGCGGTGATTCAGGGCGTCTGCGGCAGATTCTCATCAACCTGGTTGGCAATGCATTGAAGTACACGCATGCCGGCGGGGTATTCATCCGGGTTTCCCTGCTGAGCGCGGAAAACGGCAACGTTAGACTTCACTTCAGGGTGACGGATACGGGCATCGGTATCCCGTCTGAGAAAATTGCGTCGGTGTTCTCGCCCTTTGTTCAGGTGGACGGGTCTGCCACCCGTCAATATGGAGGCACCGGGTTGGGACTGGCCATCTGCAAGCAGCTCATAGATTTGATGGGGGGAGAAATCGGGTGTGAAAGTGAAGAGGGTAAAGGGGCAACCTTCTGGTTCACGGCTGTCTTTTCCGAGCAGGATGAGGAGCCTGCGGAACAGCAATCCAAGCAGGATGTTTTACGCGACCGCCGCGTGTTGGTGGTGGATGATAATTATATGAGCCGTCAGATGTATTTTTCGCTGCTCAAACGCTGGGGATGTGTCTATGAAGAAGCGGGGGATATCAACACGGCCGGAGATTTGCTTCGTCAGGCAATGAGGGCCGGCCGTCATTTTCACGTGGTCATCATCGACATGCGTGTTCTGGAGGATGAGGTGCAGAAGTGGAGCGATCTGCTGGCCGCCGACCCGGATTTTGTTAAAACGCAAAGCATCCTCATTACAACGCTGCGGGAGAGCCATAGGGTTGTCCATTTACTGCGGCGGGGCTTTACCGCTCATTTATCCAAGCCACTGCGCCACTCGGATTTATATGATGCTTTGACCTTTGTTATGAGTTGTAAAAGGCAGCAGGAAATTTCCTACAAAGCACCCAGTTTAAGGCATCTGACTGAAAAAACAAGTCAGGGTGCCAGAATTCTGGTAGCCGAAGACAATCCAACGAGTCAGGAAGTTACCGTCAGCATTCTGCGAAAACTGGGCTACCGGATTGATACCGTCGCCACTGGACTGGAGGCCTTATCAGCGCTGGGCAGCCTGAATTATGACATTGTCCTGATGGATTGCCGAATGCCCGAAATGGACGGGTATGAAGCGACCGAAATGATCCGGAACCGGACAGGTATGCTTTATTCACAAGTTCCGATTATCGCCATGACGGCCGATTCCCGGGATTCAGTAAAAGATCGCTGTCTGGCCTCCGGGATGAACGACTACATCACAAAGCCGGTGGAGTATGACCAGCTTCATGCGGTGTTGGAAAAGTGGCTGGGTGGCGCAGCAGTCAGCGGTTTGGATACTAAACAGTCTTTCCGGGCGGAAGAAACACCGGTGTTCGACGAAAAGGAAATGATGGAAAGGCTTTTGGGGGATCGCAATACAGCCAGCAGAGTCATCGGGATATTTCTGTCTCAATTATCTCGTGATCTGCTGCGTCTCAAGAAGCATTGCACCGACCGGGATGCAGCCGGCGCCGGGTCTTTGGCGCACCGGATTAAAGGTGCGGCCGCCAACGTTTCTGCTTTGGCCATCGGGGAAAAAGCGCAGTGCATTGAAACGGCGGCGTCCAAACAGCGTTGGAATGAGGTTGCCGGGCATTTACGGGATATGGATCGGCAGGCAGAAATGTTTAAAAAAAACATTGATAATATCGGATGGATAAAAGACAATTGCCCGTAGGAGATATTGCATGAGAATATTAATCGTTGAGGATGATCAGACCAGCCGTTTTCTTCTGGAACAGTTTCTTTCCCCCTACGGTACCTGTGATTTTGCCGTCAACGGCAAGCAAGCGGTGGAGAGCTATCTGAAAGCCGGGTTGGCCGACGCAGCGTATGATTTGATCTGCCTGGATATTATGATGCCGGAGATGGACGGTCAGGCCGTTGTGAAGACCATTCGTGAAATGGAGGAAACCCAGGGGATTTCTCCAGACCACGGGGTGAAAATTATTATGACCACGGCGCTGGAAGATCCCAGGAATGTTGTCCGGGCATTTAAATCGCTTTGTGACTACTACCTGATCAAGCCGATCGATAAAGGAAAGCTGCTGGGTTGTATCCGCAATTTGGGTCTGATCGAGTAAGGCGTGGATTTCCTTCTTTGCTTAGCGCCTGGACTGCCTGAATCAGACAACCATTTCGATATGCTATTTGAAAAATACGCGCGCGTCCACAAGGGAGACGCCGTGTCCTTCGGGATGAACGATCACCGGATTTAAGTCGATTTCCTGAATGTCCGGACAGGTTGAAAGCAGCGTGGAGACCCGGCAAATGGCGTCTGTCAGGGCTTTGCGGTCGGCGTGGCTTTTGCCTCTTGCGCCGGCAAGCAGAGGATAAGCCTTCAATTCCTGAAGCATGGTTGCCGCTTCGTTTTTTGTGACGGGCGCCAGTCGAATGGATGTATCTTTAAATATTTCAATGAATATCCCCCCCAGGCCGACCACAATCATGGGGCCGAAAACGGGATCACGCCGGCCGCCGATGAAGCACTCTATTCCGGAAGGCGCCATTTCCTGAATCAGAAAACCATCAATAACCGGCGGATGCTTCATTTCGTGAATCTTGTTTTTCATTTCGCAGATGGCTTCAATCAGGTGAGCGCGGTTGCGGATGTTTACAGCCACGCCGCCGACATCGGATTTGTGCGATGCGTCCCTGGAAATGAGTTTGACGGCCAGCGGGTAGTGCAGGGGGATCCGCTTGATTTCCGATTCGTTGCGGATGACCAGTGACTTCACGGGTTGTAAACCGGCCGCATGGCAAATTGCCAGGGCTTCATCGGTGAGAGGGATTCTCTTTGCCTGGCAGGAGCGTTCGCGGATGACTTCGATGGCCTGCGTATCGATGTCATAAAACGGTTCTTTGCCGCGATGGTCGCGCGCCTTCTTTTGTTCATAGTAGGTCAGGGATACATGCATGGCCGTGGCGGATTCCAGGGGAGAAGTGAAAACCGGGAAGGACTGGTTCATCTGAACGTTGAGAATTTCTTCCCGGTCGGAGATCATCGTCAGGAAAACCGGTTTCGAGTATTTCGCGACCAGTTTTTCCACGCCGACGAGAAATGTCCGGGACATCTTGTCTTCGAAAGAGGATGAGTAAAGATGGTTGAATAAAACGCCGTCGTAGGTGTCCAGTTTAAGGGCTTCTTCAAGAATATTCGTGAAAATCGTGTAATCAAAGATTTCTCCCAGGTCGAGAGGATTCTGGTGCGCGATCACTCGCGTATGATAAATGGTTTTCAGCTTTTCGATGAAATGGGGGGGGAAGGGTACCATCTCAAAACCGAATTTTGCGCATGCGTCCGCTGAAAGCACGGCATGCCCGCCGGAGCGGGACAAAACAGCCACGCGCCGTCCTTTCATCAGCGGCATGCGCACAACCTGGATAGCGTTGATGAAACTCATCTCATCCTCCACGCGAATGATTGCGGCCTGGCGAAACGCGCCGTCAACAACGGCGTCGTCACTGGAAAGGGCCGTCGTGTGGGACTGCGCGATTTTGGCGCTTTGCGGTGAACGGTTTGACTTGTGAACGATGACCGGTTTTTCACAGGCGCGGGCCAGCTCGAAGAAGGTCCGTCCGCGCTTAAATCCTTCCAGATACAGGGCAATGATATCCGTTTTCGTGTCGTTGATGAAATAATCCAGAAAGTCGGCTTCATCGAGCTGAAGCTTGTTGCCGGTGGCGGCGAATTTTCCTGGTTTGATTCCGTAACCCGCTACGGCGCCAAGATAGGATCCGCCCACGCCGCCACTTTGGGAAATAAGCCCCAGCCTGCCCCCGGCAGGCACATTCTTAAAAAAGGCGAAAGGCATCATCATTTTGAGATCGAAGTTGACTGTGCCCACACAGTTGGGACCGATAACCTTCATGTGATACTTACTTGCGACGGCCAGCACCTCTTCTTCCAGTGTGTGATCTCCGTGTGAATATTCACTGAAACCACCTGATTCGATGACGACATGGGTGATGCCTTTTCGTCCGCATTTTTCCATCAGGCCGGGCACGGTTTTGGCGGGAGTCAGAAAAATCGCCACATCCGGCACTTCCGGGAGGTCTGCTACGTATTTATAGATGTGAATGCCGTCTACGTCTCCTTCCTGAGAACCGACGCCATAGAGA
Organism: Syntrophaceae bacterium UBA2280; assembly: GCA_002347685.1. GTDB lineage: Bacteria > Desulfobacterota > Syntrophia > Syntrophales > Smithellaceae > UBA8904. The sequence continues at coordinate 56,697 of DDWS01000014.1, read as the reverse complement.
TTCCCTTCATAACCGATCTGCTTGTTGTTGAGTAAAACGATTTGTCCCAGATTCATTTTTGTGGCGGAAGCGCCAAAGACTACGATACTGCGGGGGGAAAAGAATTTATCCATGATCCGATTGCTCCTTGAGTCGACTGCCGAGTGTATAAAGTAAGCGGGCGGGGGCTGTCAAGAACAAAGGTGAGAGTTTCCCGCTTCAGGGCAAGATGAAGCGATGATGCAGTCCGTGTGAATGATGACCGTTGGGTTCTTTGTGAATGGTCCCTTTTTCCACCTTGAAATATGATGCTGTGCTCGCGGGAGGAAAGAAATGTTTGACTTCTCGGGCAAAGCCAATATAATCGTTTACCATAGAGAAATTTCTCACAGCATCTTCGCCGCGAACGTACCGGATGTTTTTCAGCCAGTAGATTCATGTTAACTCTCAGCCTCGGGTAATGGGTAGAACCATGAAGAACAGGCCAAATGACGACCATGATCCCGCTTCCGAAATCCAGCAGTTGCGGCGTAAGCTCAAAGAGCTCAAACAATCGGAAACCAGAAGAAAGCGTGTTGAAGCAGACCTCAAGGAGAGCGAGCAGCGCTTGCGTAGCGTGATTGGCGGTTCACCCATCCCGGCGTTTGTCATCGGCAAGGATCACCGGATTATCTACTGGAATAAGGCTCTGGAAGAACTCACCGATATTCAGGCCGGAGACGTGATCGGAACGTCCCAGCAGTGGCGGGCCTTCTACGCAAAGAAACGTCCCTGCATGGCGGATCTCCTCGTCGATTCCGCCATTGAACATATCCCCAAATGGTACACGGGAAAATACACCAAATCGCGTCTCCTCGATGAAGCCTATGAGGCCACTGATTTTTTTCCCGAGCTTGGCGATCAGGGGAAATGGCTGCGTTTTACGGCGGCGATCATCCGCAATGCGCAGGGCGACCTGGTCGGAGCGGTGGAAACCCTGGAGGATATCACCCATCGTAAAAAGGCGGAGGCAGCATTGCTTGCGGCTCACGAGGAGCTCGAAAAGCGGGTGCAATTGCGTACAGCGGAACTGGCCCGCGCCAATGAAGCACTCCTGACCGAACTGATGGAGCGTCATGAAACGCAAAAGGCGCTCAAGCAGACCACCGACCATTTGTCTTTACTTCTGGAGTCTTTGCCGATCATTTCTTATACAAGAAAAACAGACGGAAATGCCGGCATCACATTTGTAAGCAGCACCATCGAAGAAATTACCGGGTATCCGCCTCAATGCTTCATTGAGGACGAGAATTTCTGGGCGGATCATATTCATCCGGATGACCGGCCCCGCATCATTTCCGAACTTCAAAGCGAGCACTCCCGCGACACCCACCGATACAGCTACCGCTTCCGCGTGATGGACGATTCCTACCGCTGGTTTTCAGATTATTGGCGACTGGTTTCGTTACCGTCCGGCAAAACCAGCTATATTGTCGGCGCATGGCAGGATGTGACGGAGGATAAAAGAATACGTCAGGAAGGAGAGCTCCGGCTCCAGCAGATGATTCAAACGCACAAACTCACCGCGCTGGGCGAGGTGGTTGCAGGTGTGGCGCATGAGATTAACAATCCCGTGAGCTTCATTGCCTATAATGTACCGGTGCTCGAAGAAATCTGGAATACCGTGGAAACGATTCTGTCACGCAGCGGCCCTCATTATCCCGAGTGGGAAAACCGCGGTTTGTCCTATGAAGAGGTCAGCCGGAGCATGCGGGAGATTATTCAGGCGTTTAAAATCGGGGCCAACCGGATCAGCCGGGTGGTTACGTCGCTGAAGGAATTTTCCCGCTCCGATGAGACGACACAGAAAAAACCCGTGCTTCTGCACGAAGTGATTGCCGGCGCCCTGGTCATCGTTGGTGCACAGGTGAGAAGGACGGTTTCCAACATTGTTCAGGAGATCAAGGAGCCTCTCGTGCCCGTGCGCGGACATTTTCAGAAAATTGAACAGGTGATCGCCAACCTGCTCATTAACGCCCATCAATCGATTCCCTCGGGACAGAAAGGATCGATTCGGATCCGCTGCCGCCATATCGAACGATTAAAGGCGGTCGTGGTCGATATTGAGGATAATGGTAAGGGCATTGACCGTGAAACGCTGGAGCACGTATTTGATCCGTTCTTCACCACACGCAGAGATTGCGACGGAACGGGTCTGGGGCTTTCCATCTCCTACGGTCTGATTAAGGAACATCATGGCCTTATCGGCGTGATGTCGCGTCCGGGCAAAGGCAGCCGGTTTTCCATCTATCTGCCCGTCGACGGCCAGACGGATATCCGTCTTTTCCCGGCCATCCTGTGCGTAGACCATAATGTCAAATATCTCAAAGAGCTCAAGGCGAATTTTGTGGATGCCGTCATCTGGCGCTCCGAAGTCACAGACAAAGTTGAAGATATTATTAATTTCCTGGCGGAGAATCCGGAGGTGGATATGGTGGTCGGAGAAATACGGCTCAAGGGATTTGACGGGTGGAAACTGCTGGAAAAAATCCGGGCGGCCTGCCCGCTGCTGCCGGTCATTCTTTACTGTACCGATAAGAGCGCGCTTCAGAAACCGGCTGGCGTGTTTGCGACTCCAGATTATATACTGCATAAGCCATTTTCCATTGATCAGTTGCAGACCATCATTCATGAACTGGGGAGGCAGCAGCTATGAAAATTCTGATTGTCGACGATGAGGAGGTTTCTCTTACTTCGGTGCGGCGGCTTCTCAAATGGCGCGGTATGAAAAATGTGGAGATTTGCGACAGTGGAAAAGAGGCGGTCCAGCGCATCCGCCGCGAGAATTTCGACATTGTGCTGTTGGATCTGCTTATGCCGGAAGTAGACGGAATGCAGGTATTGGAATCAACCAAACCTTTTTGCCCACAGACGGAATTTATCATTTTGACGGCAGTGGACGACATTCCGACGACTGTGCGGGCGATGCGTCAGGGCGCCTATGATTATCTGGTCAAACCCGTGAACAACGAACTGCTTGTTTTATCCATTGAGAGAGCTTACGAAAGGAAAGGGCTGCTGGCCGGTTTGTCTATTCATGCGGGTTGCGAAGGGGCGGATATTCCCTCGGATTTTGCCGATACGATTACTGAGGACAAACAGATGAAGGCGCTTCTGTCCTATGCTCAGGTCATGGCGCGCAGCGGTAATCCGGTCTTGATCACCGGCGAGTCGGGCACGGGGAAGGAACTGATGGCGTGCGGCATTCACCGGGCAGGTCCTTCGCCTGCCGGTCCTTTCGTGGCGGTCAATGTTTCGGCGATTCCTTCCACGATGTTTGAAAGCCAGTTTTTCGGTCACGGCAAAGGCGCTTTTACCGGCGCTGAGAGTCCTCATAAGGGATTATTTGAACAGGCCGACGGCGGTACGCTGTTTTTGGATGAAATCGGCGAGTTACCCCAAGGCCTGCAATCCAAGCTTCTGCGTGTGCTGGAGGAGAAAACCTTCACGCCGCTGGGCGCAAGCCGGCCGGTTCATGTGGATGTCCGGTTCGTTTCGGCAACCAACACGGATCTTGACCGCGCATGTCAGGAAGGAAAATTTCGTATTGATCTGATGTACCGGCTCAAGTCTGCTTACATCTGTCTGCCGCCCCTTCGCGAAAGAAGGGGAGACATCGCGCTTCTGGCCGCCCATTTTCTGAAGAAAGCCTGCGAACGCCATCGAAAGGAACTCGCCGGCTTCAGTCCGGAAGCCATGCAACTGCTGATGCATCAGGATTATCCGGGCAACATCCGCGAACTCTCACAGATGATCGACAATGCCGTGATCCTTGCTTCCGGGCCGGTCATTCTGCCTGCGCATCTGGGCGGAAATGCCGCGCCTGAAGGTCCGTCGTCGCTTGCGAGACGAAGCCTTTGCACACTCAGGGAGAATGATATGGCGCATGTCATGTATGTTTTGGATTCGACCGGCGGTAACCGCCGCGAAGCCGCCCGGATTCTGGGGATCACGCTTCGGCAGTTGCAAAGAAAACTCGCTTCGGTGAATGGTTAATTTAGATCACACGGCAGGTTTTATCCTGGTTGGGGTATTCCAATGGTTTAAGATCAGAAAGTAAATATTATGAGTGAAACAAGTCGATTGACGCACTTCGAAAAGCATGCCAGATTTGACTTGAGCATGCAGCGGCTTTCTATGAGTGGATAAGAAAGTGCGCTGTGAAAAATTCTTTGGGGCAATAGAGAGGAGAGATGTTATGGGAGACAAGGGCGGCAAGAAGGATAAAGAGAAGGGCAGGAAACAGAATGCCGATAAACAGAAACAAAAAACACAAAACAAATTTGATAAGCAGCCAAAAAGAAAGCCGTGACAAAATGACGCCTTCGGGCGGGTTTCGCTGGATGGGAAAAGATTGCCGGACCTCAGGTAAAGCGTTCATGTTGCCCGCTATACCGATTGGGCAGGTGATCTATCCAAAAAATAGATCGAGGTCATGAATCAGGTTCTCGCTGCCGTTTTGGCAGTCGGGCATTCGTTGCAAGGCAGTGCGGGTTGGGCAGAGGAGTGTTCAACGGTTGCCGGGATGACTGCCGCGCAGGCCGAATCCGTCAGGACGGCGCTGGAAGATTTGATCAGGGTCGTCGGTTAAACAGGTATTCAAATCAATAAAGAGGCTGAAAAATGCGGGTTTTTAAAAATGCCGATTTCATATCCTGTGAGGATGAAAACCGCGTATTCCAATACCTTGTGGAAAATGACGGAAAGATCGTCTACACGGGAAGCCAGCTGCCGGGGGAATTTGCCCGGGCCGAATCCATCGACTTACAGCATCAATGCGTGGTTCCGGCTTTCGGAGATACCCATATGCATTTTGCGTCCTTTGCCTATTTCAACGCCGGTCTCGACTGCCGGGATGTACAGGACTTTGAGGCACTGCGAGAGCTGATTTTCCGCCGGATTGCCAATGAGAAAAAGGGCAGGGTCGTTTTGGGGTTCGGCTGCTGCGCGCATACGGTAAAGGAAGGCAGGCTTCCCGACAGGCATGATCTTGATAAAATGACTGATCAGCCCCTGATGATTGTGAAGTATGACGGCCATGCCGCGGTTGGAAATACCGCGCTGATAAAGACAATGCCCGCGTCGATTCTTTCGGAACCTGGATTCGACAAGGAATCGGGATGGTTTTATCTCAACGCATTTTACCGGGCGGTCAATCAGATTACACAGTCGGTTTCTCTGCCGACGCTTTTTAAAAATCTGATCGCGGGCAGCGATTATCTTGCCCGAAGAGGCATTTCCCTGGTTCATACAGCCGAAGGCGTAGGCTTTCCGCTGGATATGGATGTTGATTTCATGCGTCTGGCAAACCGGGGACTGCCGCAGAAATTTCAAATATTTTTTCAGACGATGATGGTAAAAAAGGCCATGAAACGCAAACTGTCCTGTATCGGAGGATGCTTTGCCACGGCGCTGGATGGATGTTTCGGATCCGAAGATGCCGCGCTGAAGCACCCTTACTCGAATAATTCTGCAAACTCAGGCACTCTTTTTTATTCGCAGACGGAAGTGAATGACTTTGTCCGTGAGGCAAACCGCGCCGGTTTGCAGATCGCTGTGCACGCTATCGGTGATGCGGCAATAGGCCAGGCCTTGACCGCTTATGAAGCCGCTCTGAACGATTTTCCCCGCGACGATCATCGTCACATCATGATCCATGCGGATTTAATGGATGCGGAATCGATTCAGAGGGCGTCGGAACTCAAGCTGTGCATTGCTCTTCAGGCGCCGTTTCTACACTGGCGGCAGGAGCCGGTAGAATACCTGAGCCGGATTCTTGGCGATCGCATCAAGGACCTGATTCCGCTGCGCAGTCTGCTGGAAAGCGGTCTGACGGTGGCCGGCGGTTCTGACGCTCCCTGCACTTTACCGGATCCCATCGCCGGCATCCACGCGGCCTGCAATCATCCCAACCCGGATGAATCGGTTTGTGCCTTGGATGCGCTGCGCATGCATACATCGGTGTGCGCTAAACTCTCCTTTGATGAAAAAAGTCGCGGAACACTGACAAACGGCAAGCGGGCGGATTTTGTTGTTCTGGATCAAAATCCGCTGCTAATGCCTGCCGAAGCGCTAAATACAATCAAGGTACAGACACTCTATTTAAAGGGTGAAAAATATTCCGGTCAGGAAAACCGCAGTATTGCGGGTCTTTTGTTGGACTCTTTCACAAACAGATATGCTTCGTGAAAAATTATCGCCCTGACTGCCGAATGCCGGGCGCTTTGACCTGATCATCACGGTTTTCCTGTTTCCGGCCGTCGATGCTGATGGGGTCGTTCTGCCTTTGGTGAACCGGGATCGAAGCAGTCATTGTGCCTTTGGTTTATCTTTCGGCGTTAATCCGGCAAAAAGTGGATGCTGAGGGGTAAGGTAGTCAAACGGTTGTCAAAATATCCCTTGACAAGCCAAAACAGCCCCCCTATACTTTCGACCATAAAAGTCCTGCTTAATCAAAGGCGATCGACCAGTTTCAGGATATAAATAAGTCTGTTTTGGGATAAAATCAGGAGGAGGGAAAAGATGAGGCATTTTAAAAAATTTCTATGTGTACTCGCTATGGCTTCGATTGTTATCTGGAGCACTTCGGCTTTCGCGGCGGAAATCGTCATCGGTTTTACCGGCCCGTTGAGCGGTCCTGCGGCTGAATACGGTCAGGAGTGTGTCAACGGAATTGACATGGCCATTAAGGAAATCAATGCGGCCGGCGGTGTCATGGCTGACGGGCAGAAATATTTATTCAAGCTCGAACAGATGGACGACAAGGCCAGTCCTGATCTGGCGGTAGCCAATGCGCGTCAGCTTGTTCTGGATAAAAATGCGCTGGCCATTTTTAATCCGGTATTCACCACAACGATTCCCCTGCTCAAAATTAACGAGGAAGAATGCGGGGAGTTTCTCGTCATGGGACATACAACCACCCCCAAAGCTGAAATGTTCAAAAACAATCTTTTATTGCTTGATTCGCCTGATATGACGGGTTACGCACAGTTGTTCGCTGAATTTGCCTGGGAAAAAGGATGGCGCAAAGCGGCTATGGTGGTGACGCTCGGCGCTTACGGTGATGAATGGCGACAGGTATTTAAGACATACTGGGAGAAAATCGGTGGCACGATTACAGCGGACAAACCCGCGAATTACTATACGAGAACAGATTTTGTTGCGCCATTGACTGCCGCACTGGCCACCAAGCCAGAAGTGATGCTTATCGGCGGTCCGACCGCCACAACAGCACTCGTTATCGAACAGGCCCGCAAGATGGGCTATAAAGGCGGTTTCATGATCGTTGAGCAGGCCAGAATGGACGTCATCGCTCAAATATTGGACGGTACGAAAATGATGGAAGACGCCATCGGTACGGCCTCTGTATTAAGTTTAGCTGTGCCGAAGACGGCTGCTTTTGACAAAAAGTATCGTGACGCCTATAAGAGAATGAATACGTGGGAATCCCTTCTGCAATATATGTCCATGCATTCTCTGGCCAGAGCCATTGCCGCAGCGGGCACGCAGGACAATGTATACGCGATCCGGGCCGCTTTTCCCAAGGCATATCCGATGCTGGGTGACCAGTTCCCCGGTGATATGTACGGCATCAGCAGTTCCGGGCGCATGTATATTCCTCTCGTTATTCAATCCATCAAAGGCGGGAAATTTGCACCCTCCGAAGCATATGTCTGGTGGACAAAATCGCAAGACGAGTTTGAGCGGATAAAGAAAATGTCCACATATCCGACAACGATGAAACATTTGAAGCTGAAAATCGGAAGTACAAACTGATCCAGAGCAAATCAGCAAAAGATAGAAGGAAAAACCGTGAAAGCCCCGGCCTCTATGAACCCATAGGACCGGGGTTTTTTATTTTCTGAGTGGGAAACGCTTGCCTGACTTTGAGAAGTTAGCCCATGCACCTTTAATACCTTTTAGAAATATCCTTTTAGAAATATCCTTTGACAGGTGAGCCTCACTTATCTTATGCTCGCAAAATGAAAAATCGAATCCTGTTTTCCATCTTGTTGTTGGTCGTTGTTTCTTTCGCACTGGCGGGCTGCCAGAAGCGGACCTCTCTTCTTGTTGATCACGAGGAATTTACAAAGGATTATTCCCGTCCATTGCCGCCCGGCGAACTGGCATTGAGAAAAATCACAAATCCGGATCATATCCCCGATTATACTCAGGCGTTATCCGATCTGGATGGTCTTGCCGATGCCATAAGCCGCAGCCTGAACTATATGGCGAAACCCTCCAGTAAAAATTTCTATCCCTACGGCGACATTACCCATGAACATGCGGTAAGAAGTTTGCAGGAGCTCAAGAAACTGATTTCTTCCGGACGATCACCCGGGCAGTTGAATGTCATTTTACGCGAAAAATTCGATACGTATATTTCGGTCGGTTGTGATAATCACGGCACAGTTTTGTTTACAGGGTACTATACGCCGATCTTCGACGGGTCGCCTGTGCGCACGGATCGTTTCAGATACCCTTTATATAAGATGCCTGCCGATTTGCTGAAGGACCAAGACGGGACGATCCTTGGCCAAAGAATGCCTGATGGGTCAATTCGAAAGTACCCGAGCAGAGTGGACATTCAGAGATCCAAGACTCTTGACGGTCAAGAGCTTGTGTGGCTTCGCGATGCGTTTGAAGTGTATATCGTGCATGTGCAGGGGTCGGCCAAAATTCGCATGCCGGACGGACAGATCAGAACTTACGGTTATGAAGCGCATAACGGCTGGGAGTACGAAAGCATCGTGCATACCATGATCGCGGATGGGAAGCTTGCCTCTAAAAACATCAATTTGAAATCCATGATCGATTATTTTAAAAAGCATCCTGATGAACTCGATAACTATATCGCCATGAATCCTCGTTTTGTTTTTTTCAGGCTCGAGGAAGGCGAGCCCAGGGGTTCGATCAATGAGCCGATAACGCCATTTCGAACCATTGCGACGGACAAATCGATCTATCCTCGGGCGATGTTTGCCTTTGCCGCGGTTGATCTTGCCAGGCCCGTCGGGTTTGCTCTGGATCAGGACACAGGCGGCGCTATCCGGGCCGCGGGCCGGTGCGATGTCTATATGGGCGTTGGCGAGCGTGCCGGAGAGCTTGCCGGCGGCACCTATCGTGAAGGTCAGCTCTACTTTATTTTCATCAAACCGGACCGTATTTAAGTCTAAAATAATCCGAATGACATTTTAGTCGTATCCCGATGACAGATAGGTCGTTGTCACCAATGTCGCTTTGAGCCTGCATTGGGCTGGCAACCGGTGACGGCTGCGGTCATCGGGCATGACATTCGGGTCGCCCTCCCACGTCTTCATGTTTGCATTCCAGTTTCCCGAAAATGATACATTACAAGAGGTTATGCCGGATATGGGTTGTTGGCATGTCTGTTGCTCTTAACGTAGAATCGTATAGATAAAGCCTGAAAAAGGGACAGGTGCCCACGAAAAAATAAGACGAGGAGATCGAACCGTGACCGAAGAAAAAAATCAAGGAAAGGTTTTATCCATCCGCAGCAGTGTCGTTGATGTCCGTTTTCCCATTGCGCCGTCCATACGTAACGTGCTCACGGCAGGAGAAAACGGGGAATACGTGATGGAGGTATTTACGCAACTCGACAGCAATACCGTCCGGAGTGTCGCCCTGACGCCTACCCAGGGATTGGCCCGCGGCCAGATGGTGACGGATACCGGGAAGCCTTTTGAAGTACCGGTGGGCAAACAGCTGATGGGCAGGGTTTTTAATGTTTTCGGCAATACCATCGACAAGAAAGGAAATGTCGAGGGATGCGAAGTGCGCTCGATTCACCGCGAACCGATTCCGCTGCGCGATCAATCCACGGTCTCCGAAATATTTGAAACCGGCATCAAAGCGATCGATGTTCTGGCACCCCTGGAGCGCGGTGGAAAAGCAGGACTCTTCGGCGGCGCGGGTGTCGGTAAAACCGTTTTGATCACCGAGATGATTCACAATACCGTCAGCGGCCATGAAGGAATGAGTATTTTCTGCGGGATTGGAGAGCGATGCCGCGAGGGTGAGGAGCTTTACCGGGAGATGGAGGAAAGCGGCGTCCTGGGGAACACGGTTATGGTGTTCGGGCAGATGAACGAGCCGCCCGGTGCGCGTTTTCGTGTGGGGCATGCGGCGCTGACCATGGCTGAATATTTCCGTGATGACGCAAAGCAAGACGTGCTTTTGATGATCGACAATATTTTCCGCTTCATTCAGGCGGGCATGGAAGTGTCAGGTTTGTTAGGACAGCTGCCCTCGCGCCTGGGATACCAGCCGACGCTGGCTACGGAGCTGGCGGAGCTCGAGGAGCGGATTTGCAACACCAAGACCGGCGCGATCACGTCGATTCAGGCTGTTTACGTGCCGGCGGATGATTTTACGGATCCTTCCGCCGTGCATACGTTTGGCCACCTTTCAGCGACGATCGCATTGTCCCGCAAGCGTGCCAGTGAGGGATTGTATCCCGCCATCGATCTGCTTCAATCCGGGTCCAAAATGCTCATGCCGAATATCGCGGGCGAGCGTCATTATAAAATCGCCCAGGAAATCAGAAAGACGCTTGCCGTTTATGAGGACCTCAAAGACATCATCGCCATGCTCGGAATTTCGGAGCTGTCCCGCGAGGATCAGCGTACCGTCTTTCGCGCACGCCGTCTGGAGAGGTTCTTTACGCAGCCCTTCTTTGTGACGGAACAGTTCACCGGCACGGCCGGTAAGATGGTGTCCCGCGAGGATACCCTCAACGGCTGTGAAAGGATTCTCAATGACGAGTTTGCCGAATATCCGGAACGGGCGCTTTACATGATCGGCCCCATCGAAGAGGCGAAGATTGAAAATGTTGCTTAAAATTTTATTGCCGGCGGAAGTCCTGATCGTGCAGGAAGTCAACAAGATTGTCGCGGAGGCGGAAAACGGTTCCTTCTGTCTGATGCCGAATCATATTGATTTTGTGGCGACACTGTCCCCAGGATTGTTTACCTATGAGTCTACGGCCGGCGGGCAGGAACTCTATGCGATGGATGTCGGCACGTTGGTAAAAAAAGGTGCGGAGGTGCTTGTGTCTACGCGAAACGCGGTTCGCGCACCGGATCTGGGTCAGGTTAAGCAGGTGGTCATGCAGCAGTATGACCGGCTCGATGAGCGGGAGAAAATGGTTCGGTCAGCGTCTGCCAAATTGGAGGCGAGTATGATCCGGCGCATTGTGGATTTGAAGTAAGGTAAGGGACCTTCCACGAGGCGCATTCCGGATATAACCGTTCCTTAGAGGAACCATCAGGAGTATCAACTATGGTCGAAATTAAGCGGACAAACAATGTACGCCGGCGGAAAATCGCGGATCATTTCACCGAGCAGGTGGCGAAAAAAGAAGTGCTCCGGAAAAGGGGTCTTAGGCACAAGGATGAAACGGTCTGGTTCGGTTTGGGCATGTTCGGTATCGTGGGCTGGGCGATTGCTATTCCCACATTGATCGGCATCGCGCTGGGGCTCTGGATCGACCGTAACTGGCCGAGTCAGTATTCGTGGGCGCTGATGTTTCTCATCGCCGGCGTGATCATGGGCAGTGTCAACGCAGCCTACTGGGTAAAAAAAGTCCGTAAAGGAATTATTGAAGAGGATGAGGAAGATGACGATGCAGATTCAGGGAATTGACATCGAGACGGTCATGCTTCTGGTTGCGTCTTTTACGGCGGGTCTGGCGCTGGGCGCCGGCTACTTCATCGCGCTTTGGAAAACGGTCAGCCGCCTTGCCCATACGACAAGACCCGGTCGCCTGGTGCTGATCAGTTTTGTCACGCGTCTGGCGGTGCTGCTTGCGGGATTATACTTTGTCATGGGAGGCCAGTGGATGAGACTGGCCGCGGCCATGCTGGGCTTTGTCCTGATGAGAATGATTCTGACGCATTATCTGGGTCCGAAAAAGACGATGCAGGCAGTTCATTAAAACGAGGCTGCGGCGGGCAGCTTTAGGGAGTGGTTATGGAGATTGTTCTTATCGACCAAATCAGTCCGGATCAGGTGATCATCTGGAGCTGGAAATTCATCACGCTCAATGTCACGATTCTTTATACGTGGCTGGTCATGGGGATTCTCCTTTTCGTCTCCTGGCTCGCGACCCGCAACCTTTCGTCCGAGTTGAATGTGTCCCGATGGCAGCACTTTCTGGAGGTTGTCATTTCGGTCATCCGCGGTGAGATATCGGAGATGACGAAGAAGAATGCCGACGCTTTCATCCCGTTGATCGGAACACTCTTTTTGTTTATCTGTACTTCCAATATCCTGGTGGTGGTGCCGGGATTCATCGCCCCGACCTCTTCCATCACGACCACGGCGGCGCTGGCGACATGCGTGTTTATCGCCGTTCCCTATTTCGGCATCAGGCGCACGGGACTTTTGCACTATCTGAAGGAATATTTCCAGCCGAACTTTATCTTTTTTCCGTTTCACGTCATGGGGGAAATCTCCCGGACGCTCGCGCTCACCGTTCGACTTTTCGGAAATATCATGAGCCATGAAAAAGTTGTCGGAATTCTATTGCTTGTGACGCCGTTTTTATTCCCGATTGTCATGCAGGCCCTTGGGCTTTTGATCGGCGTGATCCAGGCATACATTTTCGCGATCCTTTCCATGGTCTATATCGCCTCGGCGCTTTCCGCCGAAGAGGAAGTTCATTCACACGTCAAGAAGGAAGGCATGAAGGCCTGAAAATAACTTTTAACCAAGGAGGAGTATTATGGACAGCATCAGTATCGTCGCATTGGCTTCAATTTTTGCAGCGAGTTTGGCCATGGGCATCGGCTCAATCGGTCCGGCACTCAGTATGGGACAGGCGATCGCTCAGGCTCTGTCGGCTATCGCGCAACAGCCGGATGAGCGCAACTCTCTGACCCGGACGCTGTTTGTCGGCCTTGCCATGATTGAATCAATCGCCATCTACTGTTTCGTGATTTCCATGATTCTGATTTTCGCCAATCCATTTTGGGGACACATCACCAAGTGAGGGGGATGAATCATGCATATCGACTGGTTTGTTTTTGCTGCGCAGATATTTAACTTCCTTGTGCTGATGTATCTGCTCAAACGCTTCCTCTACGGCCGGATCCTCAAGGCGATGGACGATCGGGAGGCCAAGATCGCCGCCCGGTTCGCCGAGGCTCAGGCTTTAAAGGAGAAGGCGACAGAGGATTCCGAATTCTACGAAACGAGAAATCAGGAGATCGCCGAGAAAACCGAGCATCTGCTCAATGAGGCAACCATGGCCGCTGAAAACCGGCGCAAGGAACTTATGGAACAGGTCCGTGCGGAGGTCGATCAGGTCAAAACGCGCTGGCAGGATATGCTGGTTCGTGAGCAGGACGCGTTCTTCCACGATCTGCGGCAGCGTGCGGCAAAACAGCTGTACGCGACAGCGCGCAAGGCTCTGGCCGATCTGGCCGATGCCGATCTGGAAGAACGGATCGTGGACGAATTCATCCGTCGCGTGAAAACGCTCGATGAGGAAAAAAGCCTTCAGATCCGAAAGGCGACCCAGGGGAAAACGAATCAAATCAACATTCAGAGCGCTTTTGAAATATCCGAAGATCGGCAGGCACAAATCCATGAGGCTCTCAAAGACCGGATCAGCAGCAGCTTCACCATCCGGTACCTCTTACAGCCGGACGTGGTCTCCGGTATCGAGCTGAGGGTGAACGGCCATAAAATTGCCTGGAGTCTCAACGAGTATCTGGAAACCCTTGTGGAGAGTCTGACTGAAACGCTTCAGAGAGAGGCGCATGCGGCATGAAGCGTCAGGTGTCAGGATTGAGGTGTCCGGAGCGAAGAGAAGTTGAGGCCATGATGGGAATAATGTCAGGAGGCGGCAAATGAATCAACAGGGGAATACGACGGATAACAACGAATTGAAGACCTTCCTGGATGACACGTTTGATACCATGGAAAAGGTTCTCGACGAACAGGGTGCTGAATTGCGCCAATACGAGGTAGGCCAGGTTCAGTTCGTCGGACGTGATATCGCCCGGGTCAGCGGTCTGCCCAATATCCGTGCAGAGGAACTGGTACGATTTTCAGGAAATTTTATGGGGCTGGTTTTCAACATCGATCCGCAGGAAATTGGCGTGGTGCTTCTGGATCCCAGCGAAAATTTGCAGGTTGGCTCGGAGGTTCACCGGACGAAACGCGTTTTGGATGTGCCGGTCGGTGACGCTCTTCTGGGACGCGTGGTCGATCCACTCGGCCGTCCGCTCGACGGTCTGGGAGAAGTCAGCACGGTGATGCGATTCCCCGTGGAGAGACCAGCGCCGGCGGTCATGGATCGCGCGCCGGTGACGGTGCCGCTGCAAACGGGCGTGAAGGTCATTGACGCGCTGATTCCCATCGGCCGCGGACAGCGTGAACTCATTTTAGGGGACCGTCAGACGGGGAAAACCGCCATCGCGGTGGATACAATTATTAATCAGAAAGAAACAGGCATCCTATCGATCTACTGCGCGGTCGGCAAGAAGAGCGCCGATGTGGCCAAGGTCATCGCCGAATTGAGAGATCACGGGGTGATGGGGTCCTGTATTGTTGTGGTGGCCACCGGTGAAGACACACCCGGTTTGCAGTTCATCGCGCCATACGCTGCGACGAGCATGGGGGAGTATTTTGTAGAGCAGGGACGTGATGTGTTGATTGTCTATGATGACCTGACATCCCATGCACGGGCCTACCGTGAAGTGTCGCTGCTTTTGCGGCGACCGCCGGGACGCGAAGCTTTTCCCGGCGACATTTTCTACATTCACTCGCGCCTGCTGGAGCGCTCCACACATATGCGGCCTGAACTTGGCGGGGGATCGCTCACATCGCTACCGATCACGGAAACCGAGGCACAGGACATGTCGTCGTACATTCCAACCAATCTGATCTCCATTACAGACGGCCAGATCTATCTTTCCCCCGTGTTGTTCAACAAGGGGATTCTGCCGGCGGTGGACGTCGGTAAATCCGTTTCGCGCGTCGGCGGAAAAACTCAGCTTTCGGCTTACCGGTCTGTTGCGGGCGATCTGCGTTTGTCCTACTCGCAATTTGAAGAGCTGGAGTCCTTCTCGCGATTTGGTACGAGACTCGACGAGAGCACGCGACGAACCCTCGAGAGGGGATGGCGTGTCCGCGAGGTGCTCAAGCAGGGACAATACAAACCGCTGCGCGCTTCCGAACAGATTGCGTGTCTGCTTGCCGTGACGGGAGGAAAGCTGGATCTCGTTCCGACAGCAGGCGTCCGCGAGGTTGAAGAGCATCTGCTCAAAGCGTTCAACAATGACTTGCGGGATCTGTGCAACCGGATCGAATCAGGCGCCAAGCTGGAGCTTTCCGATCGCGACCTGATTTTGGAAACCATCCAAAAGGCGGTAAAACCCTATGAAGTAATTGAGGACGCTGATGCAAACAACTGAGTCGCTCAAAAGAAGGATGAAAAGCGCGGGGGATCTTTTGTCGGTGGTCAAAACCATGAAGGCGCTCGCTGCGGTCAGTATTCGACAGTATCAAAAAGCGGTTGAATCGCTTACGGATTATAACCGCACCGTCGAAATGGGCTTGCAGATTGTGCTCAAGGAGCGAATGGGTACAAACCTGCAGAGAAAGCCTTCTGCGATGAAACGCCTGGGGGTGATTGTTTTCGGTTCCGATCAGGGTTTGTGCGGCCAGCTCAATGAACAGATCTCGGTTACGACGCTCGACTACATTAAAAAAACCGGTATTAAAAGAGAAAACCGGAAGGTCCTGGCCGTGGGTGCGCGTGTGGCGGATTACATTGAGGATGCCGGACAACCGGTTGATGAGCTATTGGGCACCCCCGGCTCCACGTCGGGCATTACGCCGCTGGTTCAGGAAATCATCATGATTATCGATGAATGGCACTTCCAGCATCATGTCGATCATTTCCTCTTGTTTTACAACAAATATGTAAGCGGCGCGATTTATCATCCCCACCAGATTCAGTTATTGCCTGTAAACGAGGACTGGCTTGCTCAAATCGCCCGGAAAAAATGGGATTCCAAATCGCTGCCTATTTTCCGGATGGACAAGGATCAGATTTTTTCGTCGCTGATCCGGGAGTATCTTTTTGTATCGCTTTACCGAGCGTTTGCCGAATCGCTGGCCAGCGAAAATGCCAGTCGTCTGGCTTCCATGCAAAATGCCGAGAAAAATATTGAGGAGCAGTTGCAGGATCTGCATATGCAGTTTCACCGGACCCGCCAGATGACGATTACCGAAGAACTCCTCGATATTGTCGCGGGTTTCGAGGCATTGCAGGAAGAGGCTTCATAGAGGTTATTTGAAAGGAGGGATCGGCCATGTCAACAGGATCGGACAAAAGAATCTGCGTTATCTGCGCGTGGCGCGAAAACTGTACAAAGCGTTATCGGGTAAAGACCAACGCTTTATTTGACGTTAATTGTCCGGACTATACCCGCGACATCAAACTCAAGGATCGCGATGTCGATAAGCTCGTCGAAGACCAGGTGACGCGCTGGCAAAAAGATAAGAAAGAAACGCAGCCGGGGCAGGTTATCACACTGTCGAGTGAGGCGGGCGCGGGGGGCGGTTGGGTTGCCCGGATTCTGGCTACCAATCTGTGCATGAATATCGTTGGCAGTGAGCTGATCCACAAGGTCGCCGAAAGCGCGCAGATGAGTGATAAAGTCATCAAGTCGCTCGATGAGAAGAGCATCTCGTTTATCGACAGCCTGATCAGTTCCTTTTTCGAATCCCGTCACATCTGGCCCAATGAATACATCCGGCACCTGTCGATGGTGATGCATACCAATGCCGAGCATGGCAATATCATCATTATCGGCCGCGGGGGAAGTTTTATCCTCAAGGATAAGGCGTTTCGCGTCCGGATTATCGCACCGTTGGATATGCGCGTGGGTAAGGTCATGAGCGACCGACGCATGTCGCAGAAGGAAGCCATGGACTATGTGCGACAATTTGATTCTGATCAGATTGCTTTTATTAAAAAGTATTTCAATGAGGATATCAACGATCCAAAACATTATGATATTATGCTCAATACCGAACATGTCGGCATCGAAAGCGCAGCGGAGTCAATTCGAAAAGCTTTTTTATCCTGGAAGGAGTCGCTCAGATAAAAAGGCGGTGTTTCACAACAAAAAGGCGGTGATCCGGTCATGACCAAGTACGAGCATGGACTCCTTCTGGCATTGGCGCAGGAAGTCGTCTTGCAGCTGCGCGCGAGACTCACGGAGATTGAAAATCTGCATCCGCGGGAGTCCGCGCTTGCCATTGCCACATTTCAGGAGCGGTTGAGGCATATCGAAGAGCTGATGATATTTGTAAAAAAAGATGCTCACTACATGGACGGACAATGACGCTTCTCAAAGTCGTCCGTGTGCCGGGCCTGCCTATCCGTGAGGTTTGACCGCGGTCACCCAGAGAAAGATTTCCGCGCCGATATTCCGGTAACAAGACGACTCGATCAGAAAGCCTGCGTCTTCGAGATCACGCCGCAGCTGATCCGGTCTATTGTGGCTGTAGAATAGCCGCTCGCCCATAAATGTCTTATATCCCTCAAATGCATCGCTACCGGTGTATTCCCGGGTCGCGTAAGTAAACAGGAACTTTCCATCCGGTCGCAGCCAA
Source organism: Syntrophaceae bacterium UBA2280 (assembly GCA_002347685.1). Classification (GTDB taxonomy): domain Bacteria; phylum Desulfobacterota; class Syntrophia; order Syntrophales; family Smithellaceae; genus UBA8904. The sequence continues at coordinate 39,024 of DDWS01000014.1, read as the reverse complement.
TGCAGGCAACGCTCAAACATCGCGGCGTGAGCCTGACGGGGCACATGAAAAAGGCTGTACACGGCTGTGATGGCGTCAAATCCGGCCGGTTCAAATTCCGCGTCTCGCATGTCTACGCAGAGGGTTCTCATCGCAGGTACCCATCGGTTGGCCAGTTCAAGCATTTTTTCCGAAAAATCAATCCCTGTAACCTGCCAGCCGCGATCAATGAAAAATTTCGCAAAAGGCTCTCCCGCACCGCAACCGAGATCAAGTAATCGGCCGCTCTCCACCGTCAGTCCGCAGTAAAATTCGTTTAACACATCCGTCATATCAAAGATGCCGCGGTTTTTATCATAGGTTGAAGCGAAGCGGTCGTAAATCTCGGGAAGTGTTTTCATGAAAAAACTATTCAAGGATTCTGTGTATCATCACGCATGGCCGTTTTTGACCGCGGCGGCCAGATACACCGAAAATGTGGTACCGGACCCCGCGATGGATTCCACCGTAATCAGGCCGCTGTGGTATTTGATAATGGAATCGCAGATCGCCAGTCCCAGGCCGATGCCTCCGCGTTCGCGCTTTTCTTTCGATGTAAAATAGGGATCGAATATTTTGGAGAGTTTGTCGCGGGGGATTCCGACGCCCCGGTCCCGCACGATAATGCGGACGTAGTTGCCCTCGCCCAGTGTCCGGATGTTGGTTCCGGTGGTTGTGTTTTCAGCGATGACATCCACCACGCCGCCTTTGGGCATCGCTTCCCGGGCGTTGGTCACCAGGTTTTCGATCACCTGTTTGATCTGCATCGCATCTACCTCGGCTGGCCAAAGATCCGGCGCGATGGATAAGTTGGCGGTGACATTGCCGCCTTTGAGTGTTTTTTCGACCGCCTCCCGGATCAGGTCATCTATTTTTTCAATTTTTTTCACAGGATACCCGCCCTGGGCAAACGTGATCAGGCGGTGGGCCAGTTCTTTGGCCTGCAGTCCTGCGCGTTCCGCGATGGCCAGACCGTTTTCAAGAATTTTGTCCTCTTCATTGGCAGATATTTTGGCCAGAAAAACATTGCGTAAAATGGCCGAAAGCAGGCTGTCGAAGTCTTTGGCCACGCCGTCGGCGAATGTGCCGAGTGATTCGAGTTTTGTTCTTTTGAGCAGCTCGTCCTGGGCCGTTTTCTGTTCGGTAATATCTTCCAGGGTTTCCATTGCACCGAAGATATTACCGCGTGAATCCCGGATACCGGCTGCGGTGATGCGGAACCATTTGCCCTTTTCGCCTAGATCAGGGAAAAACTCCGTCACTTCGAAAGCGTCGTCAACGAGGGTGGATTTAGTAACCTTTCCCGAGTAGAGAATGGTGCTGTCCGGAATGATCTTATTCAAAATCAGATCCGAAAGGCAGGAACGGGGCGACGAATAAAACGCCTTCCATTGCATGTCCGTGCCGATGACCTGATCCGCAGGGATGCCGCTTAAGACCTCCAGCGCTTTATTCCAGTAGAGGATTTTATGATCCAGGGCGATAAAAAAAATGGGGATGGGAGAGCCCTGAATAATATTGCGGAGTTTCTGCTCATCATTGCGGCCGCGCCAGATCGAGTAAATAAAACTTACCGTCGCAGTGACGGCCAGAATTAGAACAAAGATAAAAATCTCATTATTCAAAGGAGACTCCTTTGCGTCGCTCAACAATCACAGAGGTGTCGTGAAATACCAAGATTGTCAGGAAAATGCAAGATATGAAAACCCCGATTGTCTTTTTTCGCCCGGGAAACGGGTTTCCCTGTCGCAAATGCTGAACCAAGACGAGGTTGACAAAGTTGAGGAGGACTGGTAAGCGTAGATCGTTGTTCGGGGTGGCAGGTCAACATGTCCTGTCTGAGATGATACCCGTTGAACCTGATCCGGGTAATGCCGGCGGAGGGAGATGATGCAGGACTGTTTTCAAACCCCTTTCCCTGATTCCGGTGAAAGGGTTTTTTATTTGTTATATCGAAGCCATAGAGGGGTGAAACATGAAGTTTGCAGCAGCGGACATTTACAGATCGATCGGGGATATTCGCGAAAAGAGTCCATTGGTTCACAATATCACCAATTATGTGGTTATGAACAACACCGCCAACGCGCTTCTGGCGATTGGCGCATCGCCGGTGATGATTCACGCCGAGGAAGAAGTCGCCGAGATGGCGAAAATGGCCTCCGCGCTGGTGATGAACATCGGGACCATAAGCGAGCCCTGGGTGAGGGGAATGTTTGCGGCTTTTGCCGCAGCCACGAAGAAAGGAATTCCAGTCATTATCGATCCGGTCGGTGCGGGGGCGACTGCGTGGCGCACGCAGACGGTTCGAGATCTGATCCGCGCCGGACGGCCGACGATTATCCGGGGAAACGCCTCCGAGATTCTGGCGCTTACCGACGACCGGTCAAAAACAAAAGGGGTAGACAGCATAGCCGCGTCCGACGAGGCCCTGTCGTCCGCCCGAAGGATCAGTGAAATGTATTCGTGTGTGGTTTGTGTCAGCGGCCCCATGGATTATGTGGTCGATCGTGGCGATGTCGTAAAAATATCCAACGGCCATCCGATGATGACGAAAGTCACAGGTTTGGGCTGCACAGCTTCGGCACTTTGCGGTGCGTTTGCCGCTGTGGAAACAAATGCCCATGCCGCCGCCGCCAAAGCAATGGCTGTGATGGGTATCGCCGGGGAAGTGGCCGCCCAAAAGGCATTTGGGCCAGGGTCTTTGCAAATGCATTTTCTGGACGTCCTGTATAATCTGACGGAAAATGATATCCGTGAGCGTTTGAAATATGAGGAGTAGTCATGCGGGGTATTTATCTGGTGACGGATCGTGGCTTGAGCCGCAACAGGCCATTGCAGGACATTGTTCTGATGGCAGCCCGTGCAGGCGTGGCCTGTGTCCAGTTGCGTGAAAAAGAGTTATCCACGCGGGATTTTGTCTCCGAAGCCATGGACGTCAAAAAGGTTTTAACGCCGTTTCATATTCCTCTGATCATTAATGACCGGATCGATGTCGCGCTGGCATGCGGCGCCGACGGTGTTCACATCGGCCAGGAGGACATGCCGTACCTCCAGGCCCGCAGACTTATGGGTACGCAGGCGATCATCGGTCTTTCCGTGGAAACGTGGGCGGATGTTGAGGCTGCCGAAAAGCTGGATGCCAGCTACATCGGCGTAAGTCCGGTTTTTGTCACACCGACCAAGACGGACACCAAGGAGCCCTGGGGTCTGGCCGGGCTTCATAAAATAAAAAGCTTCAGCCGCCATCCGGTCGTGGCCATTGGCGGGATTCATCTTTCCAATGCGCAAGAGGTGATCAGGGCCGGCGCGGACTGTCTTGCGGTGGTGTCGGCCATCTGTTCGGCGGATGACCCCTTTGAGGCATGCCGTCGACTCACCGAGGCGATTGATTCCGGACCATCCAGATAATGATTTTCAATCAGGTTTCTGCGGATTGCGCGACTTTTCTGCGAAGTGTGACCAGCGAGCCGGCTGCGGCGGCTTTGACTCTATCCGGGTAGGAGCGCAGGCCGAGGAAGGATTTGGTTTCGGCGATTTCCGAAAGCAGGGGAATCGCGTCCGGTGAACCGATGACCCCCAGTGCGGTGCAAATGGTTTCTTCCAGGGCTGTCCGCCCCGCGGACGCGATCAGCGGCCGGTCTTTAAGAATCTTCAGCAGGCCCGCGACAGCGTCTTCTGCCCTGGAGACCCCCAGGGCCTCCACCACAGTCTGCCTGAATTCATCATCCGGGTGATTGAGGGCGGGCAGAAGGAGCTTGCCCCGTCGGGCGCCACCCGTTTTCTGGATGGCTCTGAGGGCTTCCTGTCTTAGCTTTTCGCTCTTATGCTGCAAAAAGGGCTGGAGCAGACCGGCGGACTCTTCATTGCCGATCTGTCCCAGCATATAGGCGAGATTCCTGAGATAATACCATGGTTCTTCATTGCGCAGCCTCTGCCCGATGAGCGGAAGAGCTTTTTTGCTGGCGTTCATGATCATATGCATGATGCTGACTCGTTCGTTGCTGTTCTTTCGCGTATGGAGCAGATCCAGCAAGTAATTGAGCGGTTCTTCTCCCAGCAGGGCCAAAACTGTTTTGACCTCGGCTTTCTTTTTCTCGTCTCCGCTTTCGTATTGCGTCCAGATTGCCTTGATGTTGTCCTCTGTTGCCAGATGGTTGATCATGTCCCGGGCGGCAAGGCGCGCATCATTGCTTTGCGAAACAGTTCCGGAGGCGATTTGATCGAAAGTATCCAGATAGGGAAGGGCGTCATTGAAACGCTGTTGGACGATATCATCGTGCGCAGCGTCCTTAAGAATCCTGCAGATTCGGGTATATTCAGAAGAGAAATGGCTTTCCCTTTTCAACCATGCCGTCAGCTTGTCTGCGACTTTTTCAACGATGGTCTTTTTTTGTTCGCCGGACAGACCTTCAATGACACCCGCCAGGCCGCGGGCCGCAGCGTTACGGACATCCGTATCGGGGCTTTCCAGCTTTTGGGTCAGGCGCATGAGCACGGTTTCCAGGGCTTCGCGTTCCTTTTGGGCGATCAGCTGTTCAATAATTTTCGGCAGGACGGACATCAGCTCACTGTCCAGAAAGGTCCTTGGGTCTTCCAGGCGCAGACCGAATTTATCTGCGACCTTTCTGAGCTTGCTTTGAGGATCCTCCGCTGTGTCTTCCGGGACCGTGTTTTGATCTTGTGCCAGCTCGGTCATCAAGTACTGCAAAAGCAAACCGCCCAGCAGGTGTTCCATGTTTTGCGTGGTCAGCTGCAAAGCCATGGAGGGATCGGCCGAAAGCAGGGCGCTTCCAACCTGCTTCGACAGGATGCCCCGGTTGTCGTCGTCCAGCCCGCCTGAAATTTTATCGAGCATTACCAACATGCTGTTGAGATTTATCAACAATTCAGCACTTGTGAGGGTTTCTTTCTGAGCCATTATATTTGATAATCCGGCTTCAAACGCCTGCCGGAGAGCTTCTGTGTTTCCGGCCAATTCCCTGAAATCCTGCGAATGGACGTCTATACCGGGATGTGTCAGCAGGAAAAATCTGGCGATTTCATCTCCTGAGACAGTCAGTCCCGACAAATTCGCATGATCTTTATCCATGGCCACATAAACTTTTTCATCCATCCGGATGTGCGGAATGTCGAGCCCTGCTAAAGCCTGCAAAAAACCGCCTTCAGCCTGGAAATCGTCCGTTTTTTTAGACAGCATCGAAACCAGAAGCGAGAATTCCTCCCGGGTGGCGCCCGTTTCAAACGTGATGCTTTTGATGCCGAATGTCAGCATGATGTCCTTGAGTGCCATGACATGGATTTTTTCCTGGTCTTTATAGTCCAGCGGATTGCCGTCGACCAGAATGTTCCTGTCGGATTCGGAAAAAACAATCGGTGATTGGATTTGCAGCATATCGATAAAGGCCTGATGAAGTCTGTCGACGGAAGCAGTAACGATGGTGCTGGAGGGCGGATACAGACGGATGTTCTTAATGGCTGTGTTCAGGAAGACAAGGGCATTTTGCGCTTTGTTCATCATGTCGGTCTTCTCCTGTGCCTTTCTCGTTTAGTGGAACGCCTCTCACTTTAGTCGGTAGGCGAGGGGATGAATGTTGAGGCTTTCGGCCTTCTCCATGCGCCGGTCTTCGAGCCTTGGTCCTTACTTTAGCTGTACTTCTCTCATCAGCAGTCCTGTAGTCGAGATGCGGATTTCGTAGGTGGCCGGTGTTTCGGAACCGATGAAGGTGGCCGAACCGTATTCCGCGTCGAGAAACCATCGTAAAAACAAAAACTTTTGCCGCAGGTTTAAAAGATCGATGGTTTTTGGTGTACCCAGGTTAAAAAGCATGTGGGATTTTTGTCTTTCTTCGTCGATGTCCATGTAACGCCCGCCGACCCGGTCGAGCTCATAGGCGGTATGAAGGCCGAGGATATTAATGATCGGTCTCCATTTCAGGATGTAGGCGTCTACGTATAGCTGATCGCCGGTCAATTCAAAAGAGGTCTGACGTCCGTCGGGGAATTCAAAATGTGCGGCAAATCGTTTTTGCGTTTGCGGTTCAATCCGGACGACAGCGGCGACTTCTTCGTGAATCAGTGCGCGATAGCCTTTCGACGCGATCAGGAGGGTTCCGAACAAGGCGGCAAGTGAAAGCATCAGCAATGCGACGAGAAGTCTCATTGTGGAATTCATGAAGGCCTTTTTATGGAAGGAAGCGATGGCGGCAATAAAGAACAGGAGACTTAACATGCCGGATAAAACGGTGATTGCCAGAAGAGAGTTGAGCATATCTTTCCCTTTCTATCCTTTTTTGCCGAGAGGATGAAACGCGTGCATCCGCACAATTTTTTATCTATACCATGAAATCTGAAAAGAAAAAACTCTTCAATGATTTATTTTATCCTTTTTCATGTTGATCCGCGTCGGTCGTCAGGGGAGGGGGCAAGCCTCTCGTCACGCTGTCGCGCGTTCAGGGCGGGACAATAAGGATATGTTTTCCATTGACTTTGCCCTGCCATCCTGTTAAAAATCGGTATACGGTCGCAAAGAGGGGTGCGCATGGCAACACTCAATAGCTTGACGAAGATTCACAAGCGGGTTTTGGTGGTCGATGATGATCCGGCGATTCTGGATGTCCTGGGTCAGTATATGAAGCTGATCGGTTTGGATACTGTTTGCGCCGCAAGCGGTGAAGAAGCGATAACGGCCTTTGCGAAGGATCATTTCGATATTGTCATCTCCGACATCAAAATGGCGAATATGGACGGCCTGACCCTTCTTGGTGAAATCAAGAGAGTTGATCCGGATGTCCTTTTCATCGTGATTACGGGGTATCCATCCATTGAAACCGTTTTGGAAGCCATGAAAAAAGGCGCGGTGGACTATCTGGTCAAGCCGTTTCAGTTTGATGAAATCAAGATAAAGATCGAACGGGCTTTAGTGGAAAAGGATATGAACAAGCAGTTGAAAAGCAATCAGGGAATTATCTGGTCACTGATTATTTCCATTCCCGTCTGGCTTATTCTGGGCATTATTCTGGCCAAGCTGCTGATTCGGTAAAAAAAGCCGTAAAAAAATTCTTGACAAGCATCAGGCGCTCGTCTATATAGCAACGCAAATAAAAGAACAGGTTTTTCTCATGGACAGAAACATCAATGCGAACAATACTATTTTTGGCTACTGGTTTTATAGCTATTACGCGTTGGTCTGCCTGTCGCTGGGGAGGACGTTTTAGGGTAACATAAACCAAAACAGCCATGGGCAGATCGAAAGCAAGCTGCCCATGGCTTTACCGTTTCCAAAGGCCATGGCGGCAAAAGCCATGGCCTTTTTTTCATTTCAGGAGGATGTTATGATTATTGTCATGAAAAGTCAGGCGACGGAAAAACAAATTGAGGATGTGATTAAATGGATTGAATCGGTCGGCTATCATGCGCACCCGTCTTCGGGCGTGGAGCGCACCATCATCGGAGCCGTCGGTGACAATCGCGACAAAGCCGTGCTGAAATACGCTGAATCGCTTCCGGGCGTGGAAAAAACGATGCCGATTCTGAAACCCTACAAGCTCGCCAGCCGGGAATCGCACGAAGGTGATACGGTGATCCAGGTGGGTGCGATCCGGATCGGGGGCCCCGAATTCGTTGTGATGGCCGGGCCCTGCGCGATCGAAAGCGAAGAACAGTTGCTCCAGAGTGCTTACATCGTCAAAAAAGGCGGCGGTCAGATATTAAGAGGCGGCGCCTTCAAACCGCGTACGTCGCCTTACAGCTTCCAGGGCATGGAGGAAGAGGGTCTCAAGCTGCTGGAGTCGGCCGGCAGGAAAACAGGCCTGCCGACTGTGACGGAAGTGGTTAATCCGGCGGACGTGGATCTGGTCGAATCCTATGCCGATATGCTGCAAATCGGCGCGCGCAATGTCCAGAATTTCGCCCTGCTCAAAAAAGTGGGCCAGGCGAAAAAGCCGGTGCTTCTCAAGCGAGGGATGATGACCACGATCGAAGAGCTCCTCATGTCGGCGGAGTATATCCTATCATCCGGCAATCCCAATGTCATCCTTTGTGAACGCGGCATTCGCACATTTGAAACCGCTACCCGCAACACACTCGATATCAGTGCCGTTCCTGTACTCAAGAACCTTACGCATCTGCCGGTCGTGGTTGATCCGAGTCATGCCGCCGGCAACTGGAAGTTTGTCATTCCGCTTTCACGCGCGGCCCTTGCGGTTGGCGCGGACGGGATTATCGTCGAAGTGCATCCCGAGCCGGAGAAAGCGGTTTCCGACGGCGCGCAGTCGCTGAAACCGGAAAAGTTCTATCAATTAATGGACGATGTGCGGGCGCTTTCCAAAGCGATGCGGCATTAAAAGGCGGAGAGAATCTATGAGATCAATCAAAGTGAATCTTGATAAAAAGACGCTGTCCTCTTACGAAATCCGCATCGGCACAAGCATTCTTGACCGGATGATTCTGCTGATCGCGAAAAACCACAAGGCCGCGCACTATGTGATCATCACCGATACCCATGTCAACAGGCTCTATGGGCAGAAGCTGCAAAACGCCATGTCGGAGGCGGGGCATCACGTCTCGACCATCGAAATCCCCGCAGGGGAGTCTGCGAAAAATATGGCAACAGTCATGGATACGGCCCGATCGCTTCTGGATCTCGGAGCGGATCGGGGCACGGTGCTCATCGCGCTGGGCGGCGGGGTGGTGGGCGACCTGACCGGGTTTGTCGCCTCGGTTTACATGCGTTCGATTCCCTATATTCAGGTGCCGACTACGCTCGTAGGCCAGGTGGACAGCAGCATCGGCGGAAAAACGGCTGTGGATCTGCCGCAGGGCAAGAATCTGTTGGGAACATTTCATCAGCCGTCCGCGGTGTTTGTGGATCTGGATTTTCTCGAAACGCTGCCTCAAAAGGAATACGAAAACGGTCTGGCCGAAATCATCAAATACGGCATTATTGAAGACGACAAGATGTTTACGCTGCTGGAAGAAAACATGGATGCCATCCAAAGCCGTAATCCTGCTTATCTGCCTAAAATCATCGAAACCTGCTGCCGGATAAAAAAATCCATTGTGGAGATCGATGAGCGTGAGCAGGGACTCAGGCGAATTCTCAACTTCGGTCATACGGTGGGGCATGCCCTCGAGGCCGTCTCCGAATATGCCCTGTCTCACGGCGAGGGCGTCGCGCTGGGGATGATCGCCGCCGCCAGACTCTCGGCGAAAATGCATTATCTTGCCGATGATGATCTCAGCCGTATCGAAAGCGTCATCGCGAAAGCGGGGCTGCCGACAAGGATTCCGCATGCCTTTGCACCGCAGACGGTCATCGGTCGTTTAAAGACGGATAAAAAGAAAAAAGATGGCGTGATTCACTTTGTGCTGATAAAGAAAATCGGAATGCCGTTTGTCAATGGCGGAATCCCTGATGAAATGATTAACACTGTCCTGGAGGAGATGAAAGCATGAAGCCTTCCCTCGATGAACTAAGAGAGCAGATGAGAAAAAAAGACCGCGAAATTATCCGGCTGCTCAATGAGCGTTCGCACATATCCGTCCGGATCGGGCAGGTAAAAGGTCAGACCGGGCAGGAAGTCTACAATCCGGCGCAGGAAGCGAGGGTATTGAACTACCTGCAGGAGCTCAATGACGGGCCTTTGTCGGGCCGTCAGGTGACGACGATTTTTCGGGAAATCATTTCCGCATCGAGGGATCTGCAAAAGCCCATGAACATAGCCTACCTCGGGCCGGAGGCCTCCTTCAGCCACCTGGCGGCACGCCTCCATTTCGGGACGTCGAGCTGTTTTATGCCCCAGGCCGGCATTTCCCGCGTTTTTGACGAGGTGGAAAAAAACGCTGTGGAGTGGGGGGTTGTTCCTGTGGAAAACTCTCTGGAGGGCTCGGTGAACGTGACGCTCGACCGGCTGGTGCTCACCGGGCTCAAGATTCAGACGGAAATGTATCTGCGGATCAGTCAATGTCTCATTTCATCGGCCAAAAGCATGAAAGGGGTTAAAAATGTTTATTCGCACCCGCAGGCGCTGGCCCAGTGCCAGGGCTGGCTTCGATCCCATTTGCCCAACGCCGTTTTAGGGGAGATGGAAAGTACGGCCGCGGCAGCCCAGATGGTGCGCGGCCGGAAAACGGCTGCGGCCATCGGCAGTGCGCTGGCCGCATCCACCTACGGACTCAACAGGCTGGCCGAAGGCATTGAGGATAATCCCTCCAACACGACCCGGTTTCTGGTGATCGGCCGGGGTGAAGGAACTTCAACAGGGGATGATAAAACGTCGATCATTTTTGCTATGCCGGATTCCCCGGGTGCCTTGCACCGGGCCCTGGATTCCTTCGCGAAGCGAAAGATCAATCTGACGAAAATTGAATCCCATCCGGCGAAGGGCCGAATGTGGGAGTATCTTTTCTTTGTGGACTTCGTCGGCCATACGCATGAAAAAGCCGTGAAAAGCTGTCTTGCGGAATTAAAAGAGAAAACCGTATATCTGAAAATCCTCGGATCGTATCCGAGGGCCAAGGACGGACTATGATTTGCATACCGATTACGGAAACGTCTCCGGCAGAAGCGCTTCGAGCCGTGGAAAGAAGCGCCCTGGTTGCCGACGCCATTGAACTGCGCATGGATGTGATCCGAAACGGCGATTTGCCGCGGCTGATGGACGCCGCGCGCCGCGTCTCCGACAGCGTAAAAATTATCGTTACCTGCCGCAGGAAGGAAGAATCCCTCACGCCCGCCTCCGGCGGAATTGATATACAAAGAAAAGAGATGACGAAAGCCGCAAGGATGAATCTGTTCAGGCAGGCGGTTTTGCTCGGTGCGGATTTTGTCGATATGGAGCTTGCCTGGGGAGAGCGAGCCATCCGGCAGTTAAAGTCCTATTGCCTGGCGAGAAAAAGCCGCACGCGTGTCATTGTGTCCTGGCATGATGTTTCCAAAACCCCTTCGCTTGCCGCCTTAAAAAGAATTTTTTCCGACTGCGCGCAAACCGGTGCGGATGTGATCAAGATCGTTCCTTATGCCCGTTGCGCGGGGGACAATCTCAAAGTGATGCAGCTGATCGATTATGCGAAAAAACAGCATCGCGATATCATCGCGATGTGCATGGGTGAATCCGGAAAGGTCAGCCGTGCGCTCGCGCCGCTGTGGGGAAGCTATCTTGGATTTGCCATATTACCGGGCGGCAAAAGGTCGGCGCCCGGCCAATTGACGCTGAGCGCGATGAGGCAGTTGACGGGTTTGCTGCAAGATTCTTCACCCGAAGCGCAGGAAGCGCCTCTGTCCGAGGGAGCGCAGAGTTATGTTTTGCTGGGCAATCCTGTCAGGCACAGCCTCTCACCGCTCATGCACAATACGGCGCTTCAGGCGATGCACATCAACGGAAACTACAGCGCTTTTTGCGTGACCGACATTGCTGCGGCCCTGACCGGTATCCGGGGAATGAATATCCGTGGCGCATCCGTAACGATTCCGTTTAAAACCGCCGTAATGGAATACCTCGACGATATCGAACCGGATGCGATAGCCATGGGTGCGGTCAATACGATTGTGAATCAGGCAGGAAGGTTAGTCGGGTACAATACCGACTGGGGGGGGCTTACGCGGTCTTTGAAGGAACAGACAGACATCGCGGGGAAAACCTTTGCGATACTCGGTGCAGGCGGTACGGCACGCGCGGCAGCCTTCGGCATTCAAAAGGAGGGAGGCCGGCCGATCATTGTTAACCGCAGCGAAGCCAGGGGAAAGGCACTTGCGTCCCGGTTGAATTGTCCGTTTCATCCGCTGTCCGCCGTTGCTGGGATCAGGGCGGATGGGTTGATCAACGCTACATCCGTCGGCATGTACCCTCACGGGGATCAGTCGCCGGTGGACGCCGCGATCCTTGCCCATTTTCCCGTCGTGGCAGATGTGATTTATAATCCCGTGAAGACCAGGCTTCTGCGGGATGCCGGGGCGAAGGGCTGTAAGATTATTTCCGGTCTGGAAATGTTTGTGCAGCAGGGTGCCGCACAGATAAAGATATGGACGGGGAAGGAGGCGCCGCTGGTGCTGATGAGGAAAGTCGTCATGAAGGAGCTCAACAAACGTGAAACATGAAATAGACTCACATCACCCTTTGGTGGAAGTGGAGGTGCCGGGTTCGAAAAGTCTGACACAGCGGGCCCTGCTTGCCGCCGCGCTGGCGCAGGGGAAATCGCTGATCCGGCATGCGCTGATCTCGGAAGACACCGGGCATCTGATGGCGGGACTGAAAAAACTGGGCGTCCGGATTGAACCGTCAGCCGAAGGGTTCGAGGTGACCGGAACGGGCGGCGCGATTGCCAATCCGAAGGAGGATATTTCTCTGGGCTACAACGGCACGGCGCTTCGATTTCTGACGGCGCTCGTTTGCCTGGGACGCGGGAGGTATGTTTTAACCGGCGAACCCCGTCTGCGCGAAAGGCCTGTGGGGCCTCTTGTTTCAGCGCTTCAGGCCATGGGGGTGACGATATCCTGCGTCAATCATTGTCCGCCGGTGGAAATTATGACCAACGGTCTCAGAGGCGGACAGATCACCCTTTCGGATATTGAAAGCTCCCAGTATGTTTCCGCGCTGCTTTTATGCGGGCCCTATACGGCCAAAGGCATTGACCTGACGCTTCAGGGAAACATCGTCTCAGCGCCTTACATCGATTTAACCCTTCGTGTCATGAATGATTTCGGCGCGAGCATCATCACGGAAGACCCGCGGCACTACCTGGTCGGAACACAGAATATCTACACGGGTCGCGATTATTATGTCGAAGGTGACGCTTCCAGTGCGTCTTATTTTTTCCTGGCTGCGGCGCTTTCGAAAAAGACGATTCGCGTCCATGGCGTCTGTCGTCAAAGCGCACAGGGCGATATCCGCCTGCTTGCGATTCTCGAGGCGCTGGGTTGTTCAGTTTCGGGTGGTGAAAACTGGGTGGAAGTATCCGCACCGCAGAATCTGGTCGCAGGCGACAGAACCTTTGATCTGGGAGACATGCCGGATATGGTGCCGACACTCGGCATTCTGGCGGCTTTCCGCAAAGGCCGGACGATCATCACCAACGTCGCGCATTTACGGATCAAGGAAAGTGACCGACTGGCCGCGATGAGAAACGAACTCAACCGGATCGGCATCCGCGCCGTGGAACGTCCCGATGGGCTGATGATTGAAGGCGGCACGCCGACGCCGGCGTCCATCGAAACATACAATGACCATCGGATCGCGATGAGTTTTGCCGTGGCTTCAAAGGTCGCGCCCGGCATTGAGATTGCCGATAAAAAATGCGTGGACAAATCCTTTCCCGGTTTCTGGCAGGAGCTTGCAAAAATATGAATGTCATTCTCATCGGCTACCGCGCCACCGGCAAGTCCACGGTGGGTGCGCTTCTGTCGAAAAAACTGAAGATTCCTTTCATGGATACGGATCATCTGATCGAGGCAGCGGCGGGAATGCCAATAAGAGATCTGATTGAGGCGGCAGGCTGGGAGGCATTCCGGGAGAGGGAAAAAGAAGCGGTAGCTTCGCTTGATGAAAATCATCCCCGCGTTGTTGCGACCGGCGGCGGCGCGATCCATGCGGCGGCCAACAGGTCCAGGTTTAAGCAGGCAGGTGTGGCCGTTTTCCTGAGAGCCTCAGAACCGGACATTGTCGAGCGTCTCCAGCGTGATATGCAAGACGGCGGGTCCCGCCCGCGGTTCACATCGGAGAGTCTTGCTGCCGAGACGGCCGCCGTGCTCAAAGATCGTCTGCCTCTGTACGAGGCGGCGGCCGATTTTACGGTGGACACACAAGGCAAAAGTATTGTACAGGTCGCAGACGAAATCTATCAGCATCTGCTCGAGGCGGGCATCGTTTCAAAAATAAATATATTAAAAAAGCGGCTTAAAAAACATTTATAGCGGGTGAGGGTATGGCAGGCAATACTACAGGCAGTGTGTTTCGTGTGACCACCTGGGGCGAGTCTCATGGCGAGGCGCTGGGTTGCGTGATTGACGGTTGTCCTGCGGGTATGGCGCTTGACGCGGCGGATATTCAGCCGGCGCTGGACCGTCGCAGACCCTCGTCGGCAGCGGCGTCCACCACGCGCGGCGAGACAGACCGGGTGGAGATTCTCTCCGGCGTTTTTGAAGGAAAGACCACCGGCACGCCGATATCGCTGATCATCCGCAACGCCGACGCGAAATCGTCGAGCTATGACGATTTAAAAGACGTTTTCCGGCCCGGACACGGCGATTATTCATACGATAAAAAATACGGGGTCCGCGACTGGCGCGGAGGTGGCCGTGCTTCAGGCAGGGAAACCGTTTCCCGTGTCGCTGCGGGAGCCGTCGCCGAAAAGCTGATCACCGCCGCCGGCATAGATGTGCTTGCCTATACCCGGGCGATCGGCGGCATTGAAATCAATCCGGTCGCCATGATTCCTTTTGAGGATTTCAAACATCAGGTGCGTCGTAACGCTTTGTACTGCCCGGACGGTCAGGTGGCCACCGCCATGGAAGAAGAGCTGGCCTCGGTCCGCAAACAAGGAGATTCGCTCGGCGGTGTTGTGGAAATTCTTGTCCGCGGTTGTCCGGCGGGACTGGGTGAGCCTGTGTTCGACAAGATGGACGCGGCGCTGGCTTCGGCCCTCATGGGCATCGGTACAGTAAAGGCTGTAGAAATCGGCGACGGTTGCTCGGTCGCCTCGAAAAAAGGGTCTCAGGTCAACGACCCGATGGATAGGGACGGTTTTTGCAAAAATTCCGCAGGAGGTATTTTGGCAGGCATCACCACCGGCCAGGATATTTTGCTCAGGGTGTACTGCAAGCCGATTCCGTCGATTGCGCTGGTCCAGCAGACCACCGGTATTCACGGTGATCCGCGCTCCATTGAAATCTCAGGGCGTCATGACATCTGTGTCATTCCGAGGATTGTGCCGGTATGTGAGGCGATGGTCTGTCTGGTTTTGGCCGATCACTGGCTTCGGCAAAGGGCGGTTCTCCCATGAAAAAAATGATAGCAGGGATTATCGGGGGCACCAACGGCATGGGGCGCTGGCTGGCGGATCTGCTCATGAAGGAAGGCTGTCGGGTTCATGTCATTGGCAGAAAAACGCAGATGACAGCCGAGGACGCAGCGCAAATCTGCGATGTGGTGGTCGTGTCCGTGCCGATTGCGGCGACTGCGGAAATGATCGCCCGGGTCGGACCGCTTCTGAAAAAAGATCAGCTTCTGATGGATCTGACTTCGCTGAAAAAGGAGCCGATGGCGCTGATGCTGGCTCATTCTGTATCAGAAGTCGTCGGATGCCATCCGTTGTTTGGTCCGCAGGTTGCCGATGCCAAAAACCAAAATATTGTTCTATGTCCGGGACGCGGGGAAGCCGGATACGCGTGGCTCAAGAATGTCTTTGATAAAAACGGTTATTCCCTGGTTGAGCGGACACCCGATGAACACGACCGGATGATGGCCATTGTGCAGGTGCTCAACCACCTCAACACGGTTGCGCTGGGACTGGCGATTGCCGAAACGGGACTGTCTCGTGCGGAAGTCGATTCTTTTTCCACACCGGTTTTCAGGTCAAAAATGGACATTGTCGAAAAGGTGTTTACAGAAAGTCCGGAGCTTTACGCGGACATCATCGCGCGGAATCCGGACACGGAAGCCATGTTCAATATTTATGAGCGTATGATTATTCAGATGCGCGGCCTGATTTGTTCAGGTGACGGGGTGAACCTGAAGGAAGCTATGGAAGCGGCCGCAAAAAAATTATTCTAAAAAAGACGTTATGTTTTCAGGAGGCGCGCAATCTTTTCCGCCAGATCTTCCATGCTGAAGGGCTTCTGGATGAACCCGTTGCAGCCCCGATCCAGGATATCCGACGCCCTGCCATCAATGCTGTATCCGCTGGACAAAAGGACACACACATCGGGATTGATCACACGCAGGCGGTCGAAAACCTCGCCGCCCCCCATATCAGGCATGATCATATCCAGAATAACCAGATCAATCCGCATTGCTTCCTTTTCGTAGATCTCCAGACCCTGGCGGCCGTGTCCTGCACGGAGGGTTTCGTAGCCAATGGATTTAAGCATATCGGACGCCACGTCCAGCACGGGCCTTTCATCGTCAATCAGCAGGATGGTCCCCCGGCCTTGAAACGATTTTTTCGGATAAACGATTTTTTCGGGAAGCGATTTATCCGACGCAGGAAGATAAATGCTGAAGGTCGAGCCCTTGCCGATTTCCGATTTGACGGAGATGTAACCGCCATGGCTCTTGACGATGCCGTAAACGGACGCGAGGCCCAGGCCGGTACCCTTATCCACCGCTTTGGTTGTAAAGAAGGGTTCGAAGATTCTGTCTTGCGTATTTTTGTCCATACCGATGCCGGTGTCTTCCAGGCGCAGTGAAACATAAAGACCTTCCTTCACGGGATATAGCGTGTTCACGATATTCTCCGAGGAGATATTGCTTGTTGCCAGCGTCAGATCGCCGCCTTTGGGCATGGCGTCGGCCGCGTTGATGTAGAGATTCATCAGGACCTGTTCCATCTGGTAAATATCGGCTTCCACCGTAAGGATTGCCGGATCCAGATGAAAATGCATACGGATATCCTTGCGGGTGCGCCGAATCGCTTCGGCGCTTTCCATGATGATGTCATTTAAATTGATGGGCCTGACTTCGTATTTTCCCTTACGCGCGTAACCCAGCAGCTGGCGGGTCAGCTTTGCTCCCCGCTGAACCTGCTTTTCGATATCGACGTAATATTTGTAGTGAGAATCGGACATCGGTGTGTTGTAAGTGAGAAGGGATACGGTTCCCTGAATGACTGTCAGCAGATTGTTGAAATCGTGGGCGATGCCGCCGGCGAGCGTGCCGACCGTTTCGAGGCGTTCGATCTGCTCCATATGTTCCTCTATTTTTTTCGCTTCGGAGATGTCCCGCAGGATGACCAGGATGCCTGCCGGTTTCCCTTCGTGATCATTGTAGCGCGAGGCGCTGATGCTGACGTCCATGTCACGACCGTCTTTTGAAGTCCACTGAATCTCGTGATTCTGGCAGGGAGATCCATTTTCAATCACCTGGCGAATGACGGACAGCGTCATATCATCTTCATGCCCGGAAACAAAGGGGACCGGTTTACCAAGGAGTTCCTCAAAGCTCCAGCCGAAGAGGGTTGTGAACATGGGACTTGCGTAAGTAACGCAGCCTTTAAGATCACAGGTCACGATTGCGTCTGCGGAAGAATTGATCAGTGAGCGATAGACTTCCTGAGCCCGTCGGGATTCTTCGTAGAGCGCCTTGAAGTGCTCTTCGCTTTGCTTGAGTGCGTTTTGAGTTTCGTGGAGTTCGTTGACGCGCCGCTCGAGCCTTTCAAACGTTTCTTTGAGCTGCTGCGACATACGGTTAAAGGATCGTGCTGTGATGCCGATTTCATCTTCGCGTTTGTCAATTCGATCCGGAACCTGCACGTTCCAGTTTCCTTCCCCCAGATGCTTTGCGGTTTCGGCCAGTTTCATCATGGGAACGATCTGATGGAGCCCGGCGCGGCGGCCGAGAAAGAAGATTCCGAGAAATGTCAAAAGAATAACGATGGCGGCCAGTATGCTCAAGATCACCAGACGGTCGGACACATACTGCTGATAGTTGGTGACGACTCTATCGGCTTTGTGCCTCATCTGTATGATGGGGGTGGAGAACTCATCAATATAGGTGGTAGCGGAAACCGTCATGGTGGCACCACGAAGAGGGAATAGAACCGGAGCGACTGCGAGGAATTTTTGTCGGACCGAGCCGTCCGGTTCCTGCCAATCGTAATATCCGGCGGCCTCCACCCCGGAAATCCCATTTTCAACAATCTTCCACCATGAAGGCAATTTTTCTGCAAGGGTCTTCAGGGGCTGATCATTGAGCGCCATATTGGGGTGAACACGGAAGATTGCGGTATGTGCCTCGACAATGACCGTATAACCGGTTTCTCCCACCTGCTGAACGGCGAGATCCATAAAGAAGGGGTCCCGGCGCATGGCCTGAATATCCATGTCGGGATGCATTCGAAAATAGATTTCGATTTGCTTGGCCACATCCCTTGCCTTGGCCTGAATAATCTGCTCGCCCAGTTGCTGAAGGTGTTGCTGCGCATCTTTGTTGAGTTCGGTTGTGGAGTGCGTGATTGACCTTGTAATATGGTTGTGGGCAAGCATGACACCCGTCAGGAAAAGGATGAGAAGAAGGCCAAGCGGAATAATAGAAACGATGAGGTAGTGACGGGTGAACTGGGTTGCTATCGAGCGCGAAGACGTGTGCTTTTTGTCCATCCTGAATCCCCCGCGTTAGAAAAAAGAGCGAAAACAGCAAGTCCGGATGTGATGAAAGGCGGATTTGGGCGGCAAAAAGGAGGACACAAAAAAAAGAATGAGCACCCTATCGCGGTCCCTATCAATCTGTTTTTATAAGCTCAATTTGCTAAGAATATACGCAAAGCACAAGGATAAGTCAAATAAGTATTTTAAATTTTCAAACAGATGGTGTATTTTACACAAACACAGGCGGTCATGGACCGTATTGAAAAAAAGGAGTGTCGATAAATCATGGATGCGAAGGTCGAAAATGTTGCTAAGCGAATCGCGAAGGCGAAAAAAGTAGTTGTGTTTACCGGCGCCGGCATCAGCACGGAATCCGGTATCCCGGATTTCCGCGGCCCCGACGGGTTGTGGAGCAAATATGATCCCGACGATTTCACGATTGACAGGTTTCTGGGTTCCGCCGCGACGCGCAATCAAATGTGGCAGCGTCTGCGCGAGGGAGGTCTGATGGAAGACGCAAAGCCCAATGCGGCGCATTATGCGATCGTGGAGATGGAGCAAATGGGAAAGCTTCATTCGCTGGTGACTCAGAATGTGGATAATCTGCACCAAAAGGCAGGCAGCAATCCGGCGCTGATTCGCGAGTTGCATGGCAATATGCAGGTGCTCATCTGCCTGAGCTGCCATGAACGTTATCCAATCGCCGTCATCAAGGAGCGCTTTGCTTCGTCCGATCAGGCACCAGTCTGCGACGGTTGCCGGGGAATTCTCAAACCCGATGTGATTTTTTTCGGTGAAGCCCTGCCGCAGCAGACCCTGGCGCAGGCCATGCGTGAGGCTCAGGAATGCGACCTGATGCTGGTTATCGGTTCTTCGCTGGTGGTTTATCCGGCCGCTTATGTGCCCGTGGAAGCCAAGCGTTCCGGCGCGGCGCTGGTGATCATCAATAAGGGCTCAACCGAGCAGGATCATCTCGCCGACGTTTTGATCAGCGCCCCCGCCGGCGAAACGATGACAAAAATATTAGAAAGGATTAAGGCAAAATGAGTCAATCCGCTATAGGCTATAGCCTATAGCCCATCGCCTGTTTTCTTTATGTGTTTGATCCTGTTTGCCTATGATGTCCATCCGGCCTACCGGATGATTCTGGCGGCCAATCGCGATGAATTTTATGATCGGCCCTCGGCGCCTGCGGATTTCTGGCCGAAGCATCCGCAGGTTCTCGCAGGGCTGGATTTGAAAGAAAAAGGGACGTGGCTGGGTGTTACCAGAGAAGGGAAATTTGCGGCGATTACCAACTACCGCGATCCCGCAACCTGGGAAGATGGCGCTCCTTCGCGCGGTAAACTGGTCAGCAATTATCTGGCGGGTTCATCCGGCGCGGAAAAATATCTGAAAAAAATATCTCTTTTGGCACAGCAGTATAACGGCTTTAATCTCCTGCTGGGGGATGCAAACGACGTTTTTGTTTATTCCAACCGGGGAGAGGCGCAAAAGCTGCATCCAGGCGTTTATGGTTTAAGCAATCGTCTGCTCGACACACCCTGGCCGAAGGTCCGGCGGGGAAAGAAAATGCTCAAAACGGCGCTTGCCGAAAAGGGGGATGCCCTGGAAGAGGCTTTGTTCAAGATGCTTGCGGACCGTCATGTGCCGTCGGACAGTCAGCTGCCGCAAACCGGCATTCATTTGGAATGGGAGAGAGTATTGTCTCCGATGTTCATCGAGAGTCCCGTTTACGGCACGCGCGCTTCAACGGTTTTGCTGATCGCAAAAAACAGCAGGGTGAAATTGGTGGAAAAATCTTATCAAGGGGGGCAGGATCCCTGGGTAACCAGCCGGTTTTCCTTTCTGAGGGAGAAAGAAAAATAATGCATACGGAAAACACCAATGCCTATCCGACGGTTCCGCGCGTGGGTGTCGGGGCGATGGTCGTCCGCGACGGGAAAATCCTGCTGGTAAAGCGCGGGGTGGAGCCGGGCCTGGGTCTGTGGGCCATTCCCGGAGGGACCCTGAAGATCGGTGAGACACTTCGCGAATGCGCGGCGCGTGAAACACTGGAGGAAACCGGTGTGACGATTGCCGTCGGAGACTGCGTTTATGTATTTGACCTGATCGAGGCGGACGAGGCGGGGAAAATTAAATTCCATTTTGTTGTGGTGGACTTCGCCGCGCTCTATGTGTCCGGCGAGCCCGAAGGCGCGGATGATGCACTGGAGGCGCGTTTTATTTCCCCGGAGGACCTGGGCGATCTGCCCGTTTCGCAAAACACGCTCAAGGCGCTGCACGCGACAGGGTTTTTGATTTAGATATTGCAAAAGGAGGCCGGCGTATGAAGGTGGTTTATTCCCGGGAATATAAACAGGTGTACTCTTACGATCCTGCGTCCAATCCCGGCAGAATCGAGTCCATAGAATTTGCGCTTGCCGGAAAGGTGGATTATATCGAGCCGCAGCCGGCATCGGAAGAGGACATCGCTGCCGTACACACCGAAAGGCATATCGCCTCGGTGCGCAGAGAAGGCGTCTATGAGATCGCCGCGCTGGCCGCGGGCGGCGCGATGACGGCCGCCCGAATCGGGCTTTCCGAGCCTTGCTTTGCCGTGATCCGACCGCCCGGCCATCACGCTTCCGCCGACAGTGCCTGGGGGTTTTGCTATTTCAACAACATGGCCGTCGCGATCGAAAAGCTCAAACGCGATGGAAATATAAAAAAGGTCTTCATTCTGGATTTCGACCTGCATGTGGGTGACGGCAATATCAATATTCTCGGAAACAGCGGGTATGTGACGATTCTCAATCCCGGTGGCCAGGACCGGAATGCATATCTGCGGGATGTCCAAAATGCTCTCGACAAAACCGATGCGGATATGATTGCCGTATCCGCCGGTTTCGACAATCATGAAAACGATTGGGGTGGTCTGCTGAAAACGGAAGATTACAAGGATATGGGTCGTCTTGTTCGCGAAGCAGCCCGCCGCAATAAAGGAGGGTGCTTCGGTATTCTCGAAGGCGGCTACAACCATGCCGTGCTGGGGAAAAACGTTCTGGCATTCATCGAAGGGCTTGAAGAATAGGCGGCGGCTACTTGCTGTTGAGCTGCTCGGTGAGCCTTGCCCGGTTGCGGATCGCTTCATCCATGCGGCCAAGGGACAGCGAAATGTCGTCGTGTGGTTTGCCCAGGGATTTGTCGGCCTGTCTGTACAAAGACAGAGCCGCATCCCAATCACCCCGGCTTTCCGCGCAAACCCCCAGATTATACAACAGGGCGTAGGAGCCGGATGCGGCAATGCGGGCTTCACCCCACAGCTCGCAGGCGGCGTCGAGACGGCCCCGGTCCGCGTATTCGAGTCCGCGTTTGAGTTTGTCTTTGGCCGCAGGTGATGCGATGCCATCCGCGTCGTCGATGAGACGGATTTCGCGTGTGACGTAATAAGGTGCGATATCCATCCGGAATTCGGCTTTCACGATCTCTTTGGCTTTATCCAGCAGGACCATGGCGCTGATAACCGGTTGTGTGTCATCGCAGCCGGAAGAATGCTGCGTGGCTGTAAGAATCCGGGAGTAAAGTACCCGGCCGGTGGCGACATCAACCAGCCTGGGCGCTACGGAGAAATTCGCGGCGCGCTTGACGCAGTTCACATTGTATTGCCGCCAGGAAAGACATTGGCCGCGATATGCCCTGCCGTCACGGTCGCGCTTTTCTTCATACCGGACGCAGGTGCGTCGTCTCTCCGTGTAGCGGTTATCGTCATAGTAATTCTGGGTGACCCTGCCGGTATAGATGCCCTGGGCGCCGATCAGCTTGCCGATTCTGGCGGCGGTATTCGGATCGACCAGGCCGCTTTGACCCATCTGCATTTCGCTTAAGAGCTTGTCGATGGACGCGCGGTCCACCAGCGTGAAATATTGCTTATCGTCTATGCCGATGCCTGCCAGAACGCTTTCGATCTCTGCGGTGAACTCATGGCCGCCCGGGCCGGTGAAGGGTACAATGGCCACGGTTTTCGTCAGCGACGCTTCATGATATGCGGCGGGTTGGAGCATGTTGACACGTACCTTCGTCGCGCACGCTGAAATAAGAAACAATAAGATGCAAACGCTAAACAAGGGGAATATGCGGCCGGTTCGAAGCAGCTGGCGCCTGTTAATCATGTTTCTACTCCTTACGAATATCTCCGTCGCGTTCAGGCGGCGCCAGAAAATCCAGTGTCAGTCCGTAGGGTGAAAACCGGGTCATCCGGAAGAGGCCTTTTTGCTCGATGCTGTTGGCCAGGTAAAGGGTATTTTCAGGATAGCTCACGATAAAAGTTCCCATGTCTTTTTCTTCCACGGATGAGACCCAGACGATGCTCTGCAGGATGGATTTGATTTCCAGCACCGAGGCTATGTCCGTGACGCCGTGGATAGTGACCGTGACTTTGCGGGTCTTGCCTTCAATATACAGGCCCACTTTATCCAGAAGCGAAGGCGTCAGCAGGTCCGCCAGATCCTTCATGGCCAGCGCAGCCGCGTCCTCCACCGAATTGGCGAGGCCTTTGGCCTGTTCGGCACCGGCGAAAAGAATTTCAATTTTCCCGGTTTGCTGGTTTCGGGCGATCAGTCGGTAGGTGAGCCGGACCGTGACGGCGTTAAAGGGCATCGTCAGGCCGTAGCCGATGCTTTCGCCTTTGCCGGTGGAAATCGTATAGTCCACTTTGCCGATGATCATCAGGTTGGATAAAAAACGGGTCATCATGCTGCGCACGGTCAGCGTGCTTCCGGAACGGACGGCCCTTTCAATGTCCGCCGCGTCTGCGGCCTTCGTTCCTGCGACGTCCACCACCGTATACCCCTGCTCAATCAGATTGCCCAAAAGGGTTTCCGAGAGGATATTGGTTTCTTCATATTCGTCGCCGCTTCGTCCGGGCTTGCGTGCGGGAATAAACAGAGCGATGGAATTGTTCAACGCGAGCTCTGAGACAGCTTCGCGGGCGCCTGCGGGTTCGACGCAGGCGTTGATACGGACTTCCATCAGGTCGTCTGTGAGGCGTTCGTCGATAATTTTGTAGCGCTTTACAAGCCCGCCGGTTTTCGTTTTGACGACATCTTCTACCAGCTGGAAGTTCCGGACGAAACTTGCCGCCTTGACTTCGGTCCCGGCGATCTGTTCGACGGCAGACCATTTGGCGCGGGCAACGGCTTCGAGGCGGGCCTGCGCCCTGTCGCCTGCCATGACCATCGCCTCGCCCGACGCATCGACGCATTTGATTTGAGCGATCGCCTGCGAGAAAGAAAATCCGATCAGCAGTGTCAGGCAAAGAAAGAAGGGAATCATTTTCATGGCGTTTACCCCACGGCGTTTTATAAGTATCAACCGGAAACGCCGGCATGCTAACATAAAGCCTGCCGATATTTCAATCACTTGCCGATGCAGAAACTCGAAAAGATTTTATCGAGCACTTCTTCCCGGATTTTCTGACCGGTGATCTCGTCGAGACGATCAACGGCTTCGCGCAGTTCAAAGGCGGCGAATTCCGGTGAGGCCGACCGGCTGATGCAGTTTCTGGCTGCCATGAGGGCGTTTTGCGCCGCCTCCAGGGCGATTTTATGCCGCAGGTTGGTAATCATGGTTTCATCCGCGAGCCGGTCATTTGACGCACCGCAAAGCCCGATGATGGTTTTTTTCAGCTCATCGACCCCCAGACTGAACTTAGCCGAGATCCGGACGACCGGGTGGCTTTCTTCGGGCGTCCGATTCAGGAGTTCTTCGTCCCATGCCTTTTCCAGATCGCATTTGTTGATGGCGATCAGATGATTGGTGTGAGCGTTTTGTTCCAGGATGGCATGGTCTTCGGCGGTTAGAGGGGCGCTTCCGTCGAGCAGGATAATGACGGCATCCGCAGAATCGAGATGTTGATGGACCAGATTGATCCCTTCTTTTTCAATTTCATCCTGGGGTTTTCGGATGCCGGCTGTGTCCGTCAGATGGACCGGGATGCCGGAAATGTCGATGGAATCGGTGATCGCGTCGCGGGTGGTCCCGGGAATATCGGTGACAATCGCCTTTTTCCGTCCAATCAGACAGTTGAGCAGGCTTGATTTTCCAACGTTGGGCTTGCCGGTGATGACAGCACTGATCCCCTGTGTGTATATCCGGGCGGAGGCGCAGGTGGACAGCAGGGTTTCGATGACGCGGGCCGCCTCATCGATCTGCGGGGGCAGCGTCTGAGCTTCGTGGTCGGAGATATCATCGCAAAAATCGATTGCCGCTTCCAGTTGGGCCAGCGCGTCGATGAACAGATGTCGCAAGGAGTCGATGCGGGCGCCAAGCGAGCCTTTCAACTGGGACAGGTTCATGGCGAATGCACGTGCCGATTGAGCGCAGATCATGGCGGCGAGCGCTTCGGCCTGGGACAGATCCATGCGGTCGGCCAGAAAGGCGCGTTGTGAAAATTCTCCGGGGGCGGCGGGTCGGCAGCCTGCCTTCGTCAATTCTTCGAGGATGGCCTGCAGAATGAAAGGATTACCGTGGGCGTGTATTTCGAGAACATCTTCGCCGGTAAAGGAGTGAGGTTGGCGCATCAGGGTGACTAAAACTTCGTCGAGGATGGTTTGCCCGTCGCAGGAAAGAAGATCCCCGTGATAGAGATGGTGGCTTTCCCAGGCGCACACGCCACGCGCGGGCCGGAAGAGAAGGCGGGCCATGTCAGGTGCAAGCGGTCCGCTGACACGGATGATGCCTACACCCGCCGTGCCCGGGGGGGTGGCGACGGCTGCGATGGTGTCCGGGGTGCTCACGGTTTTAGTCCTTTCCGGTTTACTGCCGGTTTTTGACGCGGGCGTTGTCTCCGTTGGAAGTTTTTCTGGCGGGCAGGACGATGATTTTCCGGTATTCTCCCTCGCCGCGGCTTTTGGTGATCAGGGCTTCGTCCTCCTGAAGCGCCAGGTGAATGATGCGCCGGTCATGGGCGTTCATATGCCCGAGCGACAGGGGCTTCTGCGTTTTTTTCACTTTGTCGCGAATGCGCTGGGCCATGTCCAGAAGGGATTCTTCCCTTCTTCTGCGGTAATCCTCTGAATCCACCACGATCATCTTGCGGTCGGTTTCGGAGCGGTTAACGGCTTTGTTGATAATGTATTGCAGCGCGTCGAGGTTCTGACCCCTTCTGCCGATAAGCAGGCCGCTTTCATCGCCGGAGATACCGAGCATAATGGTGTCGTCTGTCTCCATGGCGGTGACCCGGCATTCGAATGTCATTCGGGTGAGAATGCCGGAAAGCAGTTCTGCGGCCTGAAGGGCGGCAGGTGTTGTCGCAGGCAGGCCGACGATTGCGGGAACAAAACCGGTCGTTTCTGTTTTAGGAGGCTCAGTCGCGTCGGGTTTGGGCGCTGCAGCCGGCGGACGCGGTGCGGCTGCGCTTGGTGCGACCCTTTTCTCCCACGGTTTTGTCTGTGAAGGTTTGGAAGCTGGCTGGATGTTCGCTCTGGCCTCCGGCCTTTCTTCATGCCGGTTTTCCGGTCTGGCTTCACGCCGGGGTTTCTGCGGAGCTTCCTGGATGTTCGCTCTGGCCTCCGGCTTTTCTTCATGCCGGTTTTCCGGTCTGGCTTCACGCCTGGGTTTCTGCGGTGCTTCCTGTTTTTCGTCGTCTAGTGAAAAATTCATATCCAGGGAAAGAAGCGAGGCGCGGATTCTGGCTTTTTTGGACATCAGGCCCAAAAAACCACTGGAACCTTCTGAAATAATTTCAATATTGAGTTTTTCACGCGCCACGCCGAAATCCCGGCAGGCCTTGGCGATAGCCTTGTCGATTGATTTTGCTTCAATTTCGATTGTTTTTGAACTCATCGGCAGACTCCGTCCCTATCCGTCAGGTCGATAATTTCTTATTGACGTAGTATTGCTGTGCGATACCGAAGATGTTGCTAAACAGCCAGTAGATGACCAGTCCCGAAGGGAAACTCAGGAAGAAGAAGGTAAAGATCACCGGCATCATCAGCATGATTTTCTGCTGCATCGGGTCACCCATCGAAGGGGTCATCTTCTGTGTGATGAATTGTGTGAGTCCCATAATGACGGGGGTGATGTAGTAAGGGTCTCTTACCGACATGTCCTGAATCCAGAAAAAGAACGGCGAATGGCGCAACTCAATGGAGTACATCAGCGCCTTGTAGAGGCCGAAAAAAACGGGAATCTGAACCACGATCGGCAGGCAGCCGCTGAACGGATTGACTTTGTTCTCGCGGTACAGCGCCATGGTTTCCTGCCCGATCTTGCTTTGATCGTTTTTGAATTTCTCTTTCAGCGCCGTAACTTTAGGCTGAATTTCCTGCATTTTCTTCATGGATTTGTAGCTGATGTTCTGAAGCGGCCAGAAAATAATCTTGACCATCAACGTCAAAAGGATGATCGCTACGCCGTAGTTATGGACGAAACCCGTCAGGAAATTCAAGATGTACAAAAACGGGATCGCCAGCCATTTGAACCAGCCGTAGTCAATCGCGTTCTCAAGACCCACGCCCAGTTCCGTAAGCAGGTTGTATTGTTTGGGGCCCATATAGAGCGTGTAGGTAAACGCGCTCAGCTGTCCTGCGGGAATGAGTTCTTTGCGTCCGGTCATGCCGACGGTCACCATATTGTCCGGGTCCCGCGTCAGTGAAATATTCGTGAGCGACGGGTTTTCTGGAATGAACGAGGCGATGAAATACTTGCTTTCAAAGGCGCCCCATAACACATTCGGACCCTGGGTGGTTTCAGAATTGAGTTTCTTGACGGATTGGCGGTCGATGCTGCCGGCAACCGAGGTAACCGGGCCTTCATGACCGAACGTGTCGTCCTCTTTTAGGGGGTCCACATACTGATACCAGTGGATCCGCGGGGTCTGGGTAATGGGCATCCCCATCAGGTTATGGACCCTCACTTCGAGTTCCATCGTGTAGCCGTCAGGGCTGAAGGAATAAATTTTTTCGATTTTGATATCGTCGTAGGATCTGGAAAAAGTCAGGGTCTGCTTTTCCCCGCCGGCGGACAAAGTCAGTTTGCCCGCGCCGGTTTCGAATATTGCATCCGGCGCGACATCAGCGCTGGAACCAGGAAAGGTGACGGACAAGGGATAGGGCATGCCTTCGTGAACGTCAACCAGTTGAATGAAATCCTTGGTTTTCACCACGGGCTGATAAACACTTCCTGTGAAAAAACTTTTCACGCGCGGGAAAATATCATCCACGCAGTCATAGCAGTCCTGATAGTAATCTTTCAGTTGAATCGATTTGAGCGCGGCGCCGCGCGTAGAAAAAACCGCGATGTATTGCGGCGTTTCCACCACAACGTCCTTCGGCGGTGCTTCGGGTTTCAAGGCGGCCCTGCGGATCGGCGTTTTACCCTGATCCGGGGTGTGGCCTGACGCGACGGGTGCTGTCACTTCGACTGCTTTCGGGTCGGTTTGCTGTGCGGTTGTTCCGGTCTGTTCACGCACGGGCGGTTTGACGAAAAATGTTTGATATAGAAAAAGAACGGCCAGCGACAGGACGACGGCTAGAATGGTCCTTTTGTCCATTTAGAATACCTCCAATTTCATTTTTTTACTTGACCGGATCATAACCGCCGGGATGCAGGGGATGGCAGCGCAGGATTCTTTTCGCGCCCATGTAGATTCCTTTCACCGGTCCATGCATCTCAATCGCATCAATCGCGTATTGGGAGCAAGACGGGTGAAAACGGCAAGAAGGCGCGAAAAAAAAAGGTGAAATAAAAGCTTGATATAAACGGATGATGAAAATCAACACCTTTGTTAAAGCTTTTTTGAGCATATTTTTATCTGCCGGCTTCCCGCCCGAAGAGTTTTGTCAATTCTTTGCATACATCCCGGTAGGTTAAAGGCGGCATGTTCTTTCTGGCCATGACCAAAATATCATGGCTTTGGGGAAACAAACTCCTGTTAAGACGGAAGAATTCACGAACCAGTCGTTTGATCCGGTTTCTTTTTACCGCGTTTCCCGCTTTCTTCGTCACCGTGATGCCCAGACGCTTTCGTCCGAGCGTGTTGCCGCAGGTAATGATTGTAAAGAATTGAGAGTTTCTTCTGACCCCCTGTTTGTATATCGTTTGATACCCACTCTTTTTCGTAACCCGGTCCGCATGTCGGAAAGATTGTGTTTTCAAGCAGTTCAATCCACACTCTCCCGCAGGGTGCCGGGGACTGAATAATCTATTAAACGGCTAAACGCTTTCTTCCCTTGGCTCTGCGGCGGCTTAAAACGAGCCTTCCGTTCTTGGTGGACATGCGGACAAGAAAGCCGTGGGTTTTCTTTCTTTTGGTATTTGATTTATTGGTCAAAGTCTTTTTCATTGTTAAACCCCTGAAAGTAATAAGATGGCACCTAAACCATAGTCACCTGGTTTTGTCAAGATGAAAGTACCGGAAAACCATGAATGATGATGGATATTTCGCTTTGACAATGAGGAGATTTCCTTTCGGAGAGCCATTTTTTTGTATGGCTGATCCTCTCTGCCCATATGGTACCGGGCGGCGAACATCACAGTATTCTGGATGTGGCTCCGGCTGACTCTCAAAAATAGCTGTGGCGTTATGCCTGCAATACGCGGCAGATGACGTTGAGCAGGTGCTCGGAAGATCCGGTGGCGGTAAGCCCTGCAGGTTTTGGCTTTGACGCCGGAGTGGAGAAGTCCTGCCTTCTGGAAGAACTGGAGGATGTCTTGGTGGATGGTTTTCCTAAGGGTTTGTTTTCATTGATTTGAAGCTGAAATGAAATGAAAAGGCGGGTCGTCATTTTTTACCCGAAACATCCACACAAAGGATGACTTTTAGTTTCAAGTATGCTAGGTACCGAATCTCTGCATAAACGGGGAAAAGTGCGTTGAAGTCGACAGGCTCAGCCTGCAAAAATAACATCTGATGAGGAGTGAAATTATGGCATTAAATCCGTTACTTGATTCAAGAGACCTGAGATTCGTCCTGTTTGAAGCGTTAGGGGCGGACAAACTTAACCAGTATCAGCAGTTTGCCGATTTTGACAAGGATACCTATGAGGCAACCCTTGAGCTGGCCGAACAGATCGCGGTCGAACTGGTTTATCCGGCCAATGCGGAAGCGGACAAAATCGGCGCCAAATATGATCCCGAAACAAAAACCGTGAAGATTCCTGAAGGTTTCCACACGGCGATGGCTTCCTATCGGGAATCCGGTTTTTCCGGTTTGAGCAACAGCGCCGAATACGGCGGGATGGGCATGCCCGAGACCATTTACCGCGGTGTGATGGAGTACTTCTGTGCCGCCGGTGTCTCATTCAGTTCTTATGACACACTGAAGGTCGGCGCCTGCAACCTGATTATCAACCACGGTACCGACGAACTCAAAAAGATTTATGTTGAAAAAATGGTATCCGGCCAGTGGGGCGGCACGATGTGTCTGACGGAACCGGGCGCCGGGTCCGATGTCGGCGCGTTGAAAACAAGGGCCGTCAAGCAGGCCGACGGCACCTACCGTATTACCGGTCAGAAAATATTCATCACGGCAGGCGACAACGACCTGTATGAAAATATCATTCATCCGGTGCTGGCCAGAATTGACGGCGACCCTCCCGGAACCCCCGGTATTTCCATTTTCATTGTTCCCAAGTATCACGTCAATCCCGACGGTAGCATCGGAAAACCCAATGATGTTGTCACCACCGGTATCGAACACAAAATGGGCATCAAGGGATCGGCTACCTGCTCACTGTCTTTCGGCGACAATGACCAGTGTGTCGGTTACCTTTTGGGATCAGAGCGTCAGGGCATGAAAATCATGTTCCAGATGATGAACGAAGCGCGTCTCGACGTTTCCCAGCAGGCGCTGGGCACCGCCAGTTCCGCCTATATGCATGCGGTGACGTATTCGAAAAATCGCCTCCAGGGTTCGGACCCGGCCAAAAAGGGCGACTTTGCCTCCGTGCCGATCATCAAGCATCCCGATGTGAAAAGAATGCTCATCTGGATGAAAGCGCAGGTGGAAGCCATGAGAATGCTCACGCTGCTGGCCGCTTACAGCGCGGATACGGCCCATGCCGATACAGGCGACAAAGCCAAAGAGGCAGGCGCGCTTCTGGATTTCCTCATTCCGCTTTGCAAGGCGGGCAACTCCGATCTGGCCTGGCTCGTGACTGCCGAGGCTATGCACGTTTACGGCGGTTACGGATACTGCTCGGAGTATCCGGTCGAACAGCTTGCGCGCGACTGCAAGATTCTGGCGATCTATGAAGGCACCAACGGCATTCAGTCGATGGATCTGGCCATGAGAAAGCTGCTCATGAATCCGGAGATGTTCAACTTCCAGGTGTTCAAGAAGAGAATCGCTGAAACCGCGACGAAAGCAAAGGGTGTAGTGGACGACAAATACATCGCAGCTGTGACGACCGCCGTGGAAAAAATGGACGCTACCGTGCTGAAGCTGGTCGAATTGAGAGACCAAAGGAAAATCCTCGACATTCTGGCGATTGCCACACCTCTGCAGCAGGCCATGAGGATGCTGGCTCACGCCTGGATGCATCTTTGGTCCATGTCGATTGCCGTGCCCGCGCTCAAAGCGATTGCGGGTGACATCGCAGGCGAAAAAGTCATCGCTTCGGTCAAGGACAATGCCGAGGCGGCTTTCTATTTCGGGAAAATTCAGTCGGATAAATTTTATCTGGGAACGGAGTTGAAGCACCTGTAC
This sequence comes from Syntrophaceae bacterium UBA2280, assembly GCA_002347685.1. GTDB lineage: Bacteria > Desulfobacterota > Syntrophia > Syntrophales > Smithellaceae > UBA8904. The sequence goes on along the minus strand of DDWS01000014.1, from coordinate 8,023 downwards.
GGTTATCTTGACTATATCGTGTCAGGAGAGGCGGCTGCGGTCAACGAGTGCTTTGAGGAGATGTTCACCGGCGCTCTGCCGCAATAAGTTCCACCTTGCTTATAAGATAAAAAGCCCCTGAGAGTCAACTTCAGGGGCTTTTTTTATATTTTGTGAAGCGCATCATTCAATATGCTTCAGAATCCATATTCTCAGCAGCCTTGTTCCTGCAAGCCTTTGTGCTTTGTTATTCAACCCTCAGAAGGATCTCCTTGATTCCCGGGTCATCGAGCATCGCGATGACCGATAAATCGATCATCTCATAGGCTCTGGCGTTCAGAGCTGAAGGATGGCGATCCCGGACAGATTTCATGATGACGTCCAGTTCCTTTTCGTAAATCGCTTCGGCATTTTTGAGAATATGGGTTTTAAACCGGACCTCTTCATCATCGAGTGACCCGATGGCGATCCAAAACTCCGGCATGCCGGCTTCGCAACGGTGAACCGTTTCGATGCCTGCGGACTCAAACGCTTTTTGATAGGCGTACCACAAAAAGCTGGAAACCATCTGCATGGGAGAATTGCCTTTGTTCGACAACTCATATCGCACCTGGTTGTCTTTGCTGAAATAAAAAAAATGAGTCGTGTTTTGCGCCTCATTGCGGATATTGGACATGCAGATTTTTTTATCGCGGTAGAACTCATAGCGTTCAGGCTTCAATTGCGGTGTGTAGTCTTTCAGGTGCAGCTTTACGGAGTACTGATTCAGATCGGCGTTTGCAGGTGCGCCAATGGTCTGGCAGCCCCAAAGATACGGGAACAATGCGATCGCGATAAAGAATGCGTAAACCCGAATGTGTCTCTTCATAAAGGGAGTCCTCCGTGCATTTGCAGTATAGTAATCAATAAAGGCGTCAAATGCAATCAACTAAACGGGAAGGAAGGACAGGGGCTTGTCCAGACGGTAAACCAGCGCCTGACAGGTTGCCAGCAGCTTGCCTGAATCGTCATTTGCGCGGATATCGTAGGTTGCTGTTCTTTTGGTCTTGTTGATCTCGCTTGCTTCGGCGGTAATCAGCGCGCCTCTGGCGGGTGAGGCCAGGTAATTGATGTTCATGTTAAGGGCGACGGCCATCGTGCCGTGCGAGTTGGACGCGACTTCAAACGCCGCATCCATCAGTGAAAATATCGCGCCGCCGTGCGCCATGCCGAGCATGTTTGCCATATCATCGGTGAAGCGCATTTCAACTTTGGCGTAACCTTCCTGAATATCCATCAATTTCAGCCCGAACTTATTGCCGAAAGGTTCCATTTCAAATTGCTGACGGATTGCTTTGCCAATGATTTCATCCATAAAATACCTCCTGTGAAAAGCCGGGATATCCGGTCAACTTGAAAACTTGCGATGGTTTTGATAAGAGCTTCCTGATATTGAGGCTGACTATAATCGGCGGAAATTTGTGTGTCAAGAAGATTCCGGGCACGGGATATAGGGTATGCTGGAGATGATCGGCCCGGGGATGGAAGATAGCGACAGATTTACCATCTGCCTGCTGGCTTTGAACATTCGTAAAGCCTTTTCTTCATATTTCTTTGAATCAGTCGCGCCCGGTTTTTCCCGGGGATTTTATTGTCTTAATTCGATACGTTCATGCAGAAAATGGTACCGTCGTGCCTTTTTCTTTTCCGGGTCTTCTGGTTTTATTGTGCATAAATCAAGGTGCTGTTTTGTCCTTAATGAACGACGTCATGACTTTTAGTGCAAGATATTCCGCCTTTGCGCTATGGTTTTTGATCTGTAGCTTATCGTCGTTTTTGCGCTGCGGTTCCCGGATGGGCGATTTTGTGTCGCTATTTTCTTTTGGGTTGGCAGCAATGGATGTGCGGACCGCCTCATAGACAGGTAATGCAGATGAATCAACTGGCATTTCTTCGGGCGAATACATCCCGCCAAACTCATCGGGGAATGCTTCACGCAACGATTGAACGAGTGCCACCTTTCGGATCATCGTTGCGGGCATTGTCTTCCAGTCGGGCATTAGCGTTGTGTCATTTTTTCTTCGTTCGTATTCAGTCAAAGAAACCTCGTTTCTGAATGATTGGCTTCTGTCCTTTCTGAATACCTCGGCCCATCCACCGAGTAATTTTTCACCGGCAACCATGAACGAACCTTCGCGGTACGTTACTTGATTGCTGTTGTCTAAGACGATTATTCCCGCCTTAAATCCATCGTATTGCGGAAGCCTGTCGGCACGTTTCGTAAAAGTATCCTTGCCTGTAACGATCGAAGCTGGCTCTTCCCCGTATTTGACGAGATATGCTTCCTTGAGAAACGGGTTCAGGTTCTGCGCCTTGCATAATTGCAAAAACGTGAATGCTTCTTGATCGGTAGCCTTCGGACATACATATTTCTTGATCATGTCCATGGACAATTCCGGCTGCTGCTTCACCACGGGGGGTTCCATCAGTCCTTCTCCTGAATTGATAATTGATACTTATGAATTGGTAAGAAATTCGCTTTAGTGAACATGGTTATAATCGGCGTAGAATGTTATGTCAAGAAGATTCCGGGCACTGTAGGCAGCAAACAGGAGGGTATCACAGGGGTCACGCACGCCTTTAGGGTATGGCCTGTGATGGTCTGGATGGTTTGGTTTATTGGTCTTAAGAATGTCGGGAATTTATCAACCTTACACCGATTCTGAATGTACACAATGATGCTGCTTACTATGCTGTCCATTGAGATATTGACCCCCACACCGAAATCGACCGCCTGCCCAAAGAGGACTGATCCACCGCCCTGGCCCTTGAAATCACGGACGAGGCCTTTGCCTGGTAGAAAATAATACTTTTGCAATGGTAAACAAAAAAAGGGGGATGCAGATGATTTTGCAGCCCCTTTTTAATAATTTGATTTGTGTCAGTTAGACTTACAGCACTCTTGCGCCGATGACGCCTTCGGTGGCCGAAATTTTCTTAACGAGGTCTCCGTTAACCTCTCCTTCCAAATCAATGATGTTGTAGGCCAGATTGCCCCGGCTTTTATTGATCATGTCGGCAATGTTGAGTTGATTGTCGGCCATCAGCTTGGTGATCTTTTCGATCATGCCCGGCGTGTTTGTATTGGAGATGGTAATTCTCTTCTTTCCCGAGCGGTCGAGGGTGCACTCAGGAAAGTTGACCGAGTTCTTGATGTTGCCGTGTTCTAGAAAATCCATCAATTGCAAAGCGGCCATAACAGCGCAGTTTTCTTCCGATTCTTCGGTCGAGGCGCCCAGATGCGGTATGGGGATGACCTTGTCGATTTTGATGACTTCTTCGTCGGGAAAATCGGTAACGTAGCTGCCGACGATTCCATCGGCTACCGCTTTTTTCAGAGCGGTCGTGTCCACCAGCCCGCCTCGCGCGAAGTTCAAGACCACAACGCCTTTTTTCATGATCGCGAATTTATCGGAATTGATGAAGCCTTTGGTATCTTTATTCTGGGGGACGTGCAGCGAGATGAAATCACATTCGGCAAGCAGTTTGTCCAGGCTTGGCGCCTTCTTCGTATTGCGTGACAGCCTCCAGGCCGCCTCGATAGACAAAAACGGATCGTATCCCCAGACTTCCATACCGAGGGCGTCTGCTGCATTGGCAACCATCGTGCCGATGGCGCCCAGACCCACGACGCCAAGTTTCTTTCCCTGGATTTCCGTGCCGCTGAATTTTGATTTTCCCTTTTCAATCAAGTCCGGAACCTTGTCGCCTTCACCGATGAGTCCTTTAGCCCAGGCGATGCCGTTGGGGATGTTCCGCGCCGCTAAGATCATGGACATGATCACCAGTTCTTTAACGCCGTTGGCGTTGGCCCCCGGTGTGTTGAAGACAACGATTCCTTTTTCAGAGCACTTGTCGATGGGAATATTGTTGACGCCGGCGCCGGCGCGGGCAATGGCTTTCACGCTTTCCGGCAGGGTCATGTCTTTCATTTCTTTGCTTCGAACCAGAATGCCGTCCGCATCGTCCATGCCCTCGCGGTACTCATAATCCTTTGTAAAAAGGTTCAGGCCTTTTTCCGAAATTTTGTTTAACAATTCGATCCGATACATAAAAATATCTTCTACTCCTTTCCATGTCTTTATATTAGAGGGTCGCTTCTATCTTTGTGCGTCCCTTGGTTTTCTCCGCTCGACAAAACAAATTGTCCTGATTATTTATGCGACTTTTCATTTTGCGGACTGGAGTATAAAATGGCTTTGATGGAGAGTCAAGGAAATCATCGGGGAGAAACGAAAAAAAGGGTCTTAAACAAAAATTGTTTAAAACCCTTGATTTTTCTTGGTGGGCCGTGCGGGGATTGAACCCGCGGCCAACGGATTAAAAGTACTATTGCCGCATGATTGAAATCAAATAGTTAAGCCATCCTTGTATGCAGTTTGTTTGCAAAGCATGCATCTACTCAATTTTCATTTTCTGCATTTCGCGCTGTTTCAGATCGTCCAGGACATGGGTGTAAATCATCGTCGTGCTGATTTGAGCATGACCTAAAATTGCCTGCACAACTCTTAAGTCAATTCCGGATTGCAGCATGTAGGTGGCGGCGCTATGCCGGAGATCATGCAACCGTGCCTTGATCCCGCAAGCGGCCGCGTAAGCGTGAAACCTCTTTGACATGGTATCGGGGTGATGCGGCGCAAAGACCCTACCGAGGTCTTTCCTGATCGGCTCAAGCACGGCGATCACCGGCGCCACAAGCGGGACGATTCTTTCCCTGCCGCCCTTACCCCGGACCTTCGCCCGCGCGTTCTCAAAGTCAACATCCGGCCAGGTCAAAAACAATCCTTCATTCCGGCGGCAACCTGTCCAAAGTCCGAACGTATAATAGCGGTGGTCGTCCGGCGCCATCTTTGAGAATACGGCGTTTATCTGGCCTGGTGTGAGGACGCGCGGCAAATCTTTTGCCTCGGGGAACATCTTTACTTTGGGTTTCTTGGCAATCAAACCTTCCTCTATGGCATAGGTAAGGGCCGATTTGATATGCCTCAAGTAACCATTGACGGTAATTGGCGAGGCTCCGCGGGCCTTGCTGATGCGCTTGAAATCCTCGATCTTTGCCTGATTGAGGGCTTGTATCAAGGTCGTCGGGGATATGGCTTCTTGAAGCAGCTTGAGGCTCAATGCGTCCTTGCGGAGTGTCATTGCCGAAACATTGCCTTCTCTGAATTTCAGATATTCCCTGGCGAATTCTGACAGCGGCAGGCGCTTGACTTTATCGAGTTGGAACAACCGGCCCCGAAGCTGCTCCTTTTTCATTTCATTGAAGATCGCGGTCGCTTCACGCTCGTTTCCGGTCTTGAGGGATCTGCTTTTGCCCCTTTGGATTTCGACGTAGTAGCATCCATTCCGTTTGTACATTCTCATGTTTTTTAGCATATGCTCACCGCCCCAAAATTTCAAGAGCTCTTTCTCTGGCTGAAAAGTTCATTTGTGATTCCCTGTAAGAGTCGATGGAAAGGCGGTCAAAAATCCAATCCCCGCGTTTGGAGTCGGGATCTTGAGAGCCCTTTATTATGCCGCACTCAGCTAGGCGGATAAGCCGGTCTTTCCCGATTGCGGAATATCGCGTTGCTTCTTTCAGTTTGATCCATCTTGCTAGCATACCATTTCCTGTTGTTTGCTTAGTATCTTCGAGGGGATTTGAGTATCCCCCTAATTCCGCTACTTGGTATTATATTACCCTTCCAGTCGAGAGAGCATGACAATACCGTTATGATATGAAACTTGACAAAATCTAACCGATATGGATGATTACAATAAAGTTTGTTGGGCAAAAGGATTTGCTTTGGTTAAGGAAAAGAAGAACCTCGTAGAAGTAGAAGAAGAAGACGTTCGGGCAGCGGCCCGCGCAATGGGCAGGAAGGGAGGCACGATCCGCAGCGAGAAGAAGCTGGCTTCGGCGAAGGCCAACATCCTGAAGGCCATTGGAAAGAAAAAGGGGAAGAAATATCCGGGCATGTTCGACCCGGAGAGAATCATTGCGCGTAAATCGCAGAAAGGGAAGCGCTATACCCCGGCAGAGCTGACAGCTCAGGCCAAGGCACTCGGCAGAAAAGGCGGCCTGGTGAAAAGTAAACGCAAGGCCATCTCCTCCAGGCTGAATGCCGTTGGGGGTCCAGACGGGACAGGGAAGAGGGCAGGGCGTAAGAAAAAATATCACTACACCAAGCGCCTGCCCGCGCTGATCGGCGTGAACGTCCGCCGTCCGTGCATCATTCCCGATGAGGTGGGCGCCAACATGAAGAAATTTGCTGGCAAGACCTTCCCCGCAATGGCGCAATACCCGAATGGGACTGAAAAGAGAGCCAATGTCCGGATGGTCCGCCGCGACGAGAAAACAGGGCTCTGGATTCTGACGCAGTTCTACACGTCCTAACCATGCCCGGAAGGGACGAAAGATTTTGTGGTGTTTGGTCCGTGGGCGCTAGGGTGGGCTCTGGAGCTTCTTTGGGTGCTGGTTTGATTCGCTGAGAATTCTCCTGGCCCATAAAATATCAAATGATATTTTATGGGCCAGGAGAATTGGAATCAACCGTTCTTCGAAAAATCATCCCGGAATCCGGAATCAGCCAAATCAGGAAGATGGCCTCATCGTTCGTTGGCAAGGTTCAGGTGAGCCTGTATAAAAACGATATCGTTGTCAAAGCCGGCACCGAATTTCTCCGGATCGCCACCATCGACGAGAAGTATCCGGATTATCAGCGCGTGATCCCGAAATCCTCCGCGATTGCCCTGCTGCTGGACCGTATGCTGTTTCTGCAGGCGGTTCGCCGGGTCAAAGTCGTTTCAGACGGGGAGTCCCCTTCCATCGCAATGGAATTGTCGGAAGGAAAAATGACCCTGTCGGCCAAAAGCGAAAATTTCGGCGAAGCATCGGACTTTCTGGATGTGGATTATTCCGGCGAGCCGGTCAGGATCGGTTTCAACCCGGGTTATCTGATCGACGCCCTTCTGTCCATCCGTTCTGAAACGGTCAAGATGGAAATGGGCGCCGGAATTCATCCGACGGTATTCCGACCGACCAATAACGACCGGCACCTGGCGCTGGTTATGCCGCTGGTGGCCTAAACCGCCGGGGAGCAGAGGGACAATGCGTTTTGCTGTTAGGTCAATCCTTGCCGTTATCTTCATCGCCCTGAGCATCAGTTACAGTGTAATGCTGTTTGTGATGTTCGGGGCTTCTTTTTCTTCAGGGCTGTCGAGCCACCTGTTCTTTTTTCTGTCCGGGGTTATGATCTTCGCCGCCATGTGGTTTTTCACCTGGGAGAAGACAAAATTCCTTCGAGTCGGCCTTCACGAAAAAGCGCACGCCTTTATATACTCACTGGCCGGCTGGGAAATCAACGAAATGCGGATAACCACGAATGAAGGCGGTTATATTCATTATATGATGCCGTCCCGGGCCTCGAACAGATTCATCGACACCATTGGGACGCTCGCCCCGTACTGCTTCCCCTACAGGGTGATCCTTTGGATGATGATCCTGCCCTTGCTGCGTCCCGGAGCCTACAACCTTTATTTTTTCCTGCTGGGTGCCCCTGTGTCGCTGCACCTCATGGCCGCGATTACAGATTTCATTTCGCAATCGCGTATTCGGGAAGGGACGGACATTCACATCGTAGGCTTTGGCTTTTCGCTCATTGTAGTGTTATTCATGAACATCCTGATATACGGGACAGTGCTGGCAACCGTCCTGGGGGGCTGGGCGGGGACGAAAGATTTTGTGGTGTTTGGTCCGTGGGCGCTCTGGTGGGCGGCGGGGGTTCTTTGGGTGCTGGGTTATGGATAGCGTTTTCCTTGGCCATAAAGTGTCATTTGACACTTTATGGCCAAGGAAAATCGGAGTCACCCGTTCTTCGAAAAATCACGAAAAGATAAAATTCGGTCCGCCAGAAAAATTTCTACCACAAAATTCACGAACTTAGTCCTCAATGCGGGGCTTTCCTTAATTGCTCCGAACTTGATTCCCGGCTCCGCCCCGTTTGCCCACTTTTGCCCCCTCTCG
>DDWS01000035.1 GCA_002347685.1 Syntrophaceae bacterium UBA2280 | reverse complement strand
ACTCAGAAGTGGATAGTGGATAGTGGATAGTGGATAGTGGATAGGAACAGTTGATTGCCTGAATTATCATGGGCCGCAGCATCAAAAGCCGCAAACGATACACTGCTGACGTAATCCTTGTCTCGGGGATTGCTTAAACCGGTTGCCTGAATACCTTTTCGAAAATTTCCGGAACCGGCGTTTCAAAATGCATGCGTTGGCCATTTGCCGGATGGGTGAATTCCAGGATCCCCGCATGCAGCGCAAGCCGGCGGAGCGGATTGGTGACCGCTCCGTATTTTTTATCACCGGCGATACTGTGACCGATGTCCTGAAGATGAACCCGTATCTGATTTTTTCTGCCGGTCTCCAATTCAACTTCAAGCAGCGAATAGCGGGAATTGCTTTTCAACACCCGATATCGGGTCATCGCTTTTTGTCCGTCCTCCGGTTTTTTTGAGGAATACACTTTCAATGATTTGTCTTCTTTTAGTGAAGATACGATTTCGCCCTGCCTGTTTTGAACACAGCCTTCGACAACCGCGAAGTAGATTCGCGCGGTCACGATTTCATTCCAGTGGTCCTGCAGTTTCTTCTGAATCTCTTTTCTCTTTGCAAACATCATGATGCCCGAGGTGTCACGATCAAGACGATGCACAACACACAGCTGTTCATGATGATTGTTTTTCACATAGCTTTTTAAAATGCTGAAGGCCGTTTCTTCATTTTCTTTTTCAGTGGCCACCGAAAGAAGGCCTGATGACTTCTCAATAATGATCAGGTATTCATCTTCATAGAGAAGCTTCATTTTCTGAAGCGCCCTGTCCGGGGATGCTTTCTTTTTCAGGACGATCACATCCGTACCCGGCTCAAGCGGATGATGAAACCAGGTGCTGATCTGACTTCCGACCATGATCTGATGGCATTCAAGAAGCGATTTTATGGATTTTCTGCTTTGCTCAGGAAACGATTCGCAAAGAAAATCAAGAAGCCTTGCCGGGCGCGCAACATGCAGAATGGTTTGGTAAGCGTTTCGGATTATTTCATTCATTGAATGTACCGGTCATTTTTTATCCGTCCTTCATGTTCACGATGGCGTTGATCAGGTCCATCCCGTTTCGGAAGAAAACCTTGTCATAGAAAGCCTGCGGCAGATTATATGTCTCCAGTGTTTCGAGCTCGGATTCACGGGGATAGATGAGGTTGGGAAAATCCGATCCGTATATTATGCGGTCCTGATGTTTCGCGAGCGGCCCACCGCCGAGGTTGAAGGCACCCTGGCCCTGCTGCTCTTTGAAAAACGCAAAAGCCGTGTCCAGATAAAGGCCGGGGTGATCGGCAAGCAGGTCCATGAAGCCCTGATATTCATAGGCGCCCATATGGGCGATGTTGGCCTGTATGTCGGGATACCGCTCGAGGAGCTTTCGGAATTGTGCAAGGCCCACAAATTCATTGCCCAGGGGACCGTTGCCGACATGAAAAAGAATGCGCTTTTTACGGTCGGCGACCAGCTCGTATAAGGGGAAAAGTCGCTTATCGTGCGGATAGATGCGCTGGACATGAAGGTGCAGCTTTATGCCCAGCACCCTCCGGTTGCTTAATGCTTTCTCAGCATAGGACAGGGCATTGGCGTCACCGGGATGGAAAGCCGCAAAACAGTAGAGATCGGGATCTTCTTGAAGAACTTCGCTGTTCCATTCATTGAGCTCTTGCGCGACACCTTCCCGATGGGCATAATTGGAATAAACGATTATTTCGACTCCGCGCGCCCGCAGATATTGAAGGCATTCTTTGTAATAGAATTTGTAGAGGATGCCCAGGTGGTACTCTTTGTCAAAAAAATTCCAGATGGCATCGGACATCCTGTCCGGAAAAAGGTGGACATGAAAGTCAATCATCCGGGCGGGTATTTTTTGCATGGTGGATGGCTCCGTTTAAGTTTCCCGTTGCAGTCTGATCTGAAAAATCATATTTGAAGTTCATTATGCGCTTTTTTCGATGAACGCAAATGAAATTACTCGTGCGATCCCGGCGGGAGATTCTTGAAATGCCGGATGACTTTTCTTTGCCGGACCAAAGCGTCAGGGGCTTGTTTGTGGAATCCGCTGTTGAGGAAGGAATGCGTGCTATTTTTTGACAAATAATGCAGGATAAATGTCCGGGCGACATTGGGCGGAATATCATCAAAGAGAACCGTGTGAGAATCCAAAGAAAGCTGATCAGACGATGAAACATAAACATTTTTCAATTCTTTTTGTCTCGTTGTTGCTTTTCTCGCTTTTTCCAAACCCGGGACTTGCCGGCAAGATAGCGCCTGCTGAATCCGACCGCATTGTCGCCTTGGTTTATAAAAAATATATTCCCGTCTATACAAAATATCTCGGCGTGGAATCGGTCAGCAAAAGTATCATCCGCGAATACGATGGCAAAACAAACGCCCTGAAGAGCACCTCGGAAGTGACGGTGCGCAGAAAAGACTATTTCTACAAAGAGCCTGAAGTTCAAGTGCTTTCGTTCAAAAAAGACGGCGAGGACAAGGACCCGTCCGATCACCGTTTGCGGGAGGCCAAACCGGGGCATCCGGTTTTTGACCGGAAGGGGACGGATCATTACATCGTCAAAGTGATCAACACAGAGATGATCGGCAAAATAGAATGCTACCGGCTGGATATTCAGCCCAAAAAGCCGACGGCAAGGCATTTCAAAGGGGACATTTACCTGGCTGTGGATACGCTGGATGTTGTGCGCACCGTCGGCGGTGCGGGAAGCCTGGATTTTCCGGTTAAACATTTCCGGGCGGCATTCGACTACACGCTGGTCGATTCAGTTTCCGTGGCGCAATCCGGCACGATTGAAGTCCGGATTGATTTCCCGGTCATCTACCCCGATATGTTGATCATCACCGACACAACAATAATCGAATCCCGCCCTTTTTAATGGACGGCTTTCAGCGGGATATCAACGATTTGATTGTGGTGAACATCATTCGGAAACGGCACTTTAAGAAGCATTCCCTTTCACAAATCTTTAAAAATAAGTTGATTAATGGCATTACATTTAATACGGTCTCTGCTTTGACCGTACCGGCAAATGAAGGATGATTCAGGGATTTTATGAAAAAACTGACTTACAAAATGGCCCTCTTTCTTTCACATCGGCTGGGGATCTGGTTTTTCCGGACGTTTTCGTGGTTTATCGCCACGGGCTATTTTCTGCTCTTTCCGGTGCGGGTGGCGGAAAGCAGGAAATTTTACAGAGCGCTTTTCCCCGGCAGGGGTTTCGCTTATCATGTGTATTGTGCCTGGAAGCAGTTTCATAGTTTTACCGATGTCTATCTTCATAGATTCATCCCCTGGGCGGCCGATGAGGCCGAATTTGCCAGGAAAGGCTGGGAGTATCTTGAAGAGGCGGTCAAGAGTAAGACTGGCGCGGTTGTGGTGATGTCGCATATCGGCAACTGGGAACTGGCTGCACAGAAGTTAAATGAGAAAGGTCTGCCGATTATGCTTTACCTGGGGGCCAGGCACAAAGAGCAGGTTGAAGGGATTCAAAAGGAAAAGCTTGCCAAAAGCGGCATTCGGATCGTGGCGACGGATGAAAAGGAAAAGTCGCCTTTTGCCCTGCTCGAAGGAATCCATTTCCTGCGCGAAGGCGGCATTGTGTCCATGACGGGCGACCGTCTCTGGGGCGAGCAGAGTTTCGTGACGGTGAATTTCCTGGGACATGAAGTCCGTCTGCCGGATACGCCGCATTTATTTGCCTTGATGTCGGGCGCGCCGCTGATGACTTTTTTTGTGTATCAGAAGATCCCGGGCCAATATCACGTCGTCGTGTCCCCAGGCCGAAAAGTAACGGCGGCTGCGCGCCCGGACCGGAAAAAATCCGTCCAGGAATCCGCCCAGACCTATGCCGATGATCTGGCCCGGTTCGCCTCGGAACATCCGTTTGAATGGCATCATTTCGAGCCGTTTCTGGGGCGGAAAATTCACTGAAAGCATGTCATGTTTTTGTGAAAAATTCCTTTGTTCTGTGCCGGTTTTGGTATATGACACAGCGGCAAACAAAGAGTTAAAAAAGATGGGAGCCACAAATCATGAAGGTTTCGGAAGTGCCGCAGGAGGTTACCTATTACGAGGGAGAGAGACGCGCCTGTTACGCGCTCAATGACGAAGGCAGGTATGTGGTCGTGCCCAGCATCGGCTGGAGCATCGAGGAGGTGGTCAACGGCCAGGCCGTGGCCGAATTGGCGGCCCAGCTCGAAGACACAAGACAAGCCGTGGTCGCGGGTCTCAAAAGCCCGCTTTGTTATCATATGGAACGCCGCCAGATGATTCCGGAAATTCTGGCGTTAACGGCGGGCATTGCCCGATTCAGGGTCAAAAGGCATCTCCGTCCGGATATTTTCAACAAGCTCAATCCATCCGTGTTGAACCGTTACGCCAGGGCGCTGGCGGTCAGCCTGGAGGAATTGCAGACTGTTCCGCATAACAAGTTAAAAAGGAAGGTAACCATTATTCATGACCACAGAAGTAACCGCCGGCGGTAAGCCGTTCATTCATCATCATTCCGCGCACTGTGAAAGCGGCGTCACCTCGGCATTGTTTCGGGACAAGGGTGTGGAAATCTCCGAACCGATGATCTTCGGCATCGGCAGCGGCATTTTTTTCGGCCATCTGCCGTTTGTGAAATGGGTCGGGCTGCCGATCAGCACGTTTCGTTCTCACCCCGGTTCTGTATTCCGTAAGGCAGCCAAAAGGCTGGGGGGTGAATTTGTCACCAAACGTTACCGAAGCGTGCAAAAAGGCATGGATGAATTAAGAAGGGTGCTTGCCGGCGGACAGATTGTGGGCCTGACGACTAACATCTACTGGCTTTCCTATTTCCCCAACCGCTTCCGTTTTCAATTCAACGGTCATAATATCATTATCCTGCATGAGATTGAAAACGGCTTTCGTGTCAGCGATCCGGTGCTGGATCATCCGGTAGACTGCCTGACCGAAGATCTGGAACGGGCGCGCTTCGCGCGCGGCCCGCTGGAGCCTCGCGGGTTTATGTATTATCCCCTGTCGGTCAACCCCCATCCCGACCTGCGCGCTGCCTGTATCGCAGGCATGAAGGATACCTGCAATATGATGCTCAGGATTCCCCTGCCCATCTTCGGCATCCGGGGCATGCGCTTTCTGGCCAAACGAATCATGAAAAGCGGCGAGAAGTCCGGTTTTAAAGAAGCCGCACGCCAGCTGGGCAACATTGTGCGGATGCAGGAAGAAGTCGGCACGGGCGGCGCCGGATTTCGTTATATGTACGCGGCATTCCTTCAGGAAGCCGCCGACCTGTTCGGATCAGACGAACTGGCTGAACTGTCAAATGACATGACGGCCATCGGAGATATCTGGCGGGAGTTTGCCGTCGTGTCCGCGCGCATCATCAAGCAACGGGGGCAGTCCGACGAGACCTTTGCCAAAGCCGGAGGGTTGATGCTGATCTGCGCGGGGCGTGAAAAACAGCTTTTTAAAGACCTGGATAAAGTGACAAGGAAGCTTAAAGCGTGAACGCGCTCAGTAATTTTTTTGTTGGTCCTGGAACGTCTCTTATTTAAAAATCATGGGGATAATCTTTATTTTTTGTGTAAAATCTCTTTGTGTCTTGTTAAAATTAGTATAATATTAGAAATATCAAAATGATCAAAAGGAACCGGCCATGGAATTAGAAGATGAAATTTTTAATGACGGGTTGCCGAAAGCTTATTACAAGCAAAACGATAACGGGCAATATGTCCTTGAGACAGACGCTCCCTGGGCGGAAAAAGTATCTTGCGCCCTGATTATTGCCGGTAATCGTGCCAGGCTTGAGGAAATCAGAAAAGCAGTGCTTGCCGGTCAGCAAAGCCCGCTTTGCTATTATATGGAAATGCGGCAGATGGAGCCGGGAATGCTGGCCAAGGCGGCGGGGATAGTGGTATTCCGGGTGAGGAGACATTTACGCCCCGAGATATTTGCCAAACTTAAACCATCTGTTTTATATCGTTATACGAAGGCTCTCAGGGTCACAATGGAAGAATTAAAAACCGTGCCGAATAACTGAAATTAAAGAAGGATGCTATTTTTTCATGACCACAGAACTCACGGCCAATGGCAAACCATTTGTCCATCATCATGGCGCACATTGTGAAACAGCAGTGACATCCGCCCTGTTTGGCAATCAGGGGCTGGATGTTTCCGAGCCGATGATTTTCGGCATCGGCAGCGGTATTTTTTTTGGTTATCTGCCGATGGTAAAACTTGTCCATTTGCAGGTCACAGCTTTTCGTAATAAACCCGGGTCGGTCTTTCGCAAGGCGGCCAAGAGGCTGGGCGCGAATTTTGTGATCAAGACGTATCGCGATCCCCAAAAAGGCATGGATGAACTTAGACAGGTGCTTAAAGCCGGTCACATTGTTGGTTTGGCTACCAATCTTTACTGGCTTCCCTATGTGTCCGAACGTCACCGCCATAATTTTGGCGGACACAACATTATTGTTCTGCGTGAGACCGAAGCTGGTTTTCGCATCAGTGATCCGACTTTCGATCATCCGATGGATTGCTCTGCGGACGGTTTGGAAAGAGCACGCTTCGTGCCCGGGCCTATGAACCCCCGCGGTTTTATGTATTATACCAAATCCGTTCAGCCACATCCTGATTTGCGGCAGGCCTGCATCAAGGGAATGAAGAACTCCTGCGGCTTGATGCTGAGGATTCCTCTGCCGATTTTTGGTGTTCGGGGTATGCGGTTTCTGGCCAAAAAAATTATCAAAAGTCCGGACAAACTTGGTTTTCAGGAAGCCTGCCGAAGTCTTGCCGGCACCGTTCGCTGGGTGGAAGAGACCGGCACGGGGGGTGCCGGATTTCGGTACATGTATGCCGCTTTTATGCAGGAAGCAGCCGAATTGTTCGGTTCAGATGAGCTTGCCCGGTTGTCGCGCGATATGACAGCTATCGGTGATACCTGGCGCGAATTTTCCGTAACGGCCGCGCGTATTATCAAACAAAGGGACAAAGAGGCAGAAACGTTTGCCAAGGCGGGTGGTTTGATTTTGAAATGTGCTGACCGCGAAGAAGCTTTTTTTAAAGAACTCCAGAAAGTCGTCAAAAAACTTGAAGCATAAAGGCTCTGGGTATCTCCCGCGCCGGTTCTTATCTGTTTTCTGTTACAAGCAGTAAAAATATCAGTTTCTTTTAGTGAAAAATCTCTTTGCACTGTATTAAAAATAGGGTAAGAAAAGTAAAAAATTCAAAGTGATTATCAGGACCTGGCCATGGAATATGACAAAATATTCAACGAATTATTTGATGCTGACGGGTTGCGGAAAGGTTATTATAAGCTCGATGGTCAGGGGAAATATGTCCTGGATACCAATCCCACCCTGGGTGAAGCAGTTGTCAACGGTCTGATGTTGACTGAATTGCGAACCCATCTCGAGGAATCCAGAAAAGCGGTGCATGCCGGCTTGAAGAGTCCTCTATTTTATTACATGGAACTGCGCCAGTTTGATCTGCCAACACTCGCTAAATCAGCGGGCATTGCGTCATTCCGGGTAAAGAGACATTTGCGCCCTGAAATATTTGCCAAACTCAAACCATCTGTTTTAGAACGCTACGCTAAAGTCCTGATGGTTACGCAGCAAGAGCTGAAAACGGTACCGGATATTTAAAAGGAAGGATACGAAATCTGTATGATCACAGAATATACGGCAACCGGCAAACCCTTTATCCATTATCATGCCGCTCATTGTGAAAGTGGCGTTACATCCGCCCTGTTTCGGAATAAAGGTGTGGATATTTCCGAACCGATGGCTTTCGGCATTGGCAGCGGTATCTTTTTTGCTCATCTGCCGTTTATGAAATCCCTCGGTCATCCGGTCAGTACTTTCCGGTCACAGCCGGGGGCGATTTTTCGTAAGACAGTCAAGAGGCTGGGCGGAGAATTTGTCATCAAGTCTTTTCGCGATCCGAAAAAAGGAATGGATGAACTAAGGCAGGTGCTGAGAACCGGACAGGTAGTCGGCTTAAAAACCAACTTGTATTGGCTTCCCTATATATCTGAACGCTTTCGTTTTAATTTCGGCTCGCACAACCTGATTGTTCTGCGTGAGATTGAGAACGGCTTTCGCATCAGCGATCCGACGTTTGAGTATCCGGTGGATTGTTCGGCGGAAGGTCTTCAGAAAGCTCGTTTCGCACGTGGCCCTATGGAGGGGAGCGGTTATATGTATTATCCCAAAACCGTCAAGCTCAATCCGGATCTGCGGGAAGCGTGCATCAAGGGAATGAAGGATTCCTGCAATATGATGATCAGGATACCCCTGCCGTTTTTTGGTGTCCGGGGCATTCGTTTTTTAGCTAAGAGGGTCATCCAAAGCGAGGGTAAACTGGGCATTGATGAAGCCCGCCGGAATCTCGGCGCCGTCGTTCGCTGGCTGGAGGAAGTCGGAACCGGCGGCAGCGGATTTCGTTATATGTATGCCGCCTTTTTCCAGGAAGCAGCCGAACTGTTCGGCTCAGAAGACCTGGCAGAATTGTCGCATGAGATGACAGTAATCGGTGACACCTGGCGCGATTTTTCCGTGATGTCCGCGCGGATTATCAAACAACGCAACAAGCCTGAAGAGACCTTTGCCAAAGCAGGTGGATTGATGTTGATCTGTGCGGGACGTGAAGAGAATTTTTTTAAGAATCTTGATCAAGTCGCCAGGAAGCTTAAGGCATGAACGCTCTGGATATTTCCTCGATCACATTCAGCTACGAGGGTGCGACGGTCCGCGCCTTGCAGAACGTCTCTCTGACCGTCACCGACGGCAGGATGCAGGCGCTTCTGGGGCCCAACGGAGCGGGAAAATCAACCTTGATGCGTGTGATCACCGGACAACTGCGGGGCTATTCAGGAGATATTTCCATTTACGGGAAAAAAATGCCGGATCGCAAAGCGCTTTTATCTATCGGTTACGCCCCCCAGCCCATATCGCTGTACACGACGCTGACCGCGCGCGAAAATCTGAATTTTTTCGGCGCAATGGCCGGACTGTCGGATGAGCAAATCGTTTTGCGCTCGGAAATCGTGCTGGAACAGACCGGTCTCACGGCTCATGCGGAAGAACCCGTCGCGATTTATTCCGGAGGGATGCAGCGGCGTTTGAATCTGGCGGTGGCCCTTCTGCATTCGCCAAAATTGCTGTTGCTCGATGAACCCACGGTCGGCGTCGATCCGCAGAGCCGAAATCATATTTATGATACATTGAGGGAATTAAACGCCGCGGGGATGACGATTTTATTGTCCACTCACATCATGGAGGAAGCCGAGCGCCTGTGTTCGAGCGTGACACTGGCCGACAAAGGCGAAGTCATTTTCAACGGTCAGATGTCCGAGATTGATGATCTGGAGAAATTATTTCTGGAAAAGACGGGCAGGGGGCTGCGTGATGAGTAAAACAAAAATGGAATTTTTGGCCGGGGTGATAAATTGATCTTACGGCAGCTGAAAGAATTGATCAGGAAAGAGATGTTGATCCTGCTTCGCGACCGGCAGACGATTCTGCTTCTATTCCTGATGCCGGTGGCGCTGATTTTATTTCTTTCACTGGCCATGGAAGGCGTCTGGACGGACAAATTGACCGGACGGAAAATTCAGCTGGTCATTGAAAACAAAAGCAACACGCTCAAGGCAAATCTTCTTGCAGAAAAGATAAAATCCAACAAGCTGATTCAAACGGTTGACCGGCCGCGCGACATGACGGATGATGAGATTTTTGCCGACGGCAGGGCGCATGCCATTGTCACCATTCCCGGAGGTTTTGATGAGGGCGATCAGCCGGTGGAAATGTATTTCGACCCGGTGATCGACGCCGGTTACAAAATAGCGGCCCGTTCACTGATCACCAGTATCATCGTGGAAGTCGTCATGGGGATAGATAACCTGGATGCGGTGATTGCCGGCTTGCTCATTGAGAAAACAAAACCCAACCGGAATTTCCCCACTCCTCTTCAGCAGAATGTTCCGGGCTATGCCATATTCGCGATGTTTTTTATTGCCATCCCGATGTCCATTGGTTTTTTGAAGGAAAAAAAGGATGGTACTCTCCAGCGTCTTTTTACTTATCCGGTCAATACGAACTTACTGATACTCGGGAAAATTGTTCCTTACTACCTGATCAATGTCTTCCAGTTTGTTTTAATGCTACTGGTCGGTGTTTATATAATGTCCCACATCATCAGTTTTTCTTTTCATCTCGGAGAACATCCCTGGCATATGGTTCCGGTCACTTTGGTGGTTGCCGCCGCCACAACGGGTTTTGGCGTGCTTGTTGCGGCACTGGCACGGACGCCTGAACAGTCTTCGACACTTGCGGCAACCGGAGCCGTGCTGATGGGCGTTTTCGGTGGGATCATGATGCCGCACGCGCTTATGCCGATGGTCATGAAAAAAGTGGCGATGATTTCGCCGATGTATTGGGCGCATCAGGCGTACCTGGACATTTTTATTCGCGATGCGGCATTGACTGCCATTTTGCCTAAATTAATTGTGTTGACACTGTTTGCAGGAATCTGCTTTTATATTGCGGGAAGGAGAGTTCAATGGATTTAGAAAAGGCTTACCAGGATTTAAACGTATCCTCCAGAGAAGATCTGATTTTCAAGCTCAAGGCATTGGTGATCAAAGCCTGCGAAGTCAAGGATGTCAAACCGGAGGATGTGCCCACGGATGTGCCATTTATCGGGGGCCCCGGACCGCTTAAGCTCGATTCGCTCGATGCGATGGAAATAGCAATGGAACTGCGGTTTCAGTTCGGTGTGGAATTGAAAAACGCGTCAACCGCGGCGAAGGCGATGCAGTCCTTCGATTCACTTGCCGATTTTGTGATTGAGGCGCCGAAGGTTAAAAAGTGAGCAGAAGTGATATCTATATCCGCGGTTGGGGGGCAGTCACCACGCTGGGGTGGAACGCGTCCGTCTCCGCGCGCAATCTGATTGCGGGCCATGTGCATCCTGCGGGCGTTTGTTCGTCGTCCCATCTGATGAACCGTGACTTGAAGGCGTTTGAAGTCTCCTATGACGGCAATCCGCTCGACAAGTCGCTGTCGATGCTCGATGCATCGATCACGGAAGCTTTTGACAGAGCGGGGTTGTCCGCCTCAGAGATTGCAGAAAGCGCTTTGCTTGTCGGCACCACCGGCGGTATTTTCATTCGCAATGAATTTGAGTTTACCGAGTCGGTGCGCCGGAATCCCGGCAAGGAAACACCGCCGATTGTCTGTCGCAACCGCGGACCCGGTGAAGTGGCCGACGCGATCTCGCAAAAATACGGCATCCGGGGTTTGCCACTGACGTTCAGCATGGCCTGCGTGTCGAGTTCTCACGCGCTGGTGGTCGCAGCACAGATGCTCAAACAAAAGAAAATCAAACGGGCGATTGTCATCGGCTTTGAGCCGCTGTTGAATCTGACTCTGCAGGGCTTTGCCAGTTTGCTTCTTTACGATTCGGAACAGTGCCGGCCTTTCTGCAACCTGCGTTCCGGCATGCAGATTGGCGAAGCCTCGTCCTGCGTGATTATGGAAGAAGGCGCGTCAGGCGCCGCTAGGAGGGACAGATTCCTGTTTTCGGGTGGCTACCTGTACAACGACAACAGCAGCCTGACGTCCGCCGGCACCGACGGTGAACTGGTCAGCACAGTCGTTGGGCACAGTTTGACCGCTGCCGGTGTCGAGCCTGCGCGGATTGTTGCGGTCAAGGCGCACGGCACCGGCACAAGAGACAACGATTTGTCCGAGGGCCGGGGTCTGATGAAAGTATTCGGGGAGCAATTGCCGCCGGTGATCTCCATCAAAGGCGCCATCGGACATGGCCTCGGTGCAGCAGGTTCCGTGGAGACCGCGCTGTGGCTTTCCTGTCTGGAGGAGGGAACGATTCCGGTGAGTTTCGGTTTTACGGAAGTTGATCCGGACATCGGTTTTGCGCCGTCGCAAGTGAATCTGCCCGCAAAAGACGGAGCTTATCTGTTTACCTTTTTTGGTTTCGGCGGAACATGCACGAGTTATGTAATTACCAAAAACCCTGTTATGGAGACCGGATAAAGATCGTAGGAAACCTATGAGCACTGCGACGAATGATCAAGATAAGCCTGTCTGTTCCACGCCGGTGATTGCCGCCGGATACCTGGGGCCTTCGCTTGTGCCCAATCAGGACGCTGCCTGGGATGAAGCGGGTCTGCCGCACAATCCCGACGATCTGGTGCAGAAAATGATGGGGCAGCCCATGCGGCGCGCGGGCCGGTTTATCAAGCTGGTCTGCTGCGGCGCGCTGGCCTGCCTTCGAAGCGCGCCCGAAGAAGTGCTGTCCGGGAAAAAGGTCGGCATTTTTCTGGCTACGGGTCTGGGTAATATTGATGAAATCCTCCCGTTTATCACACAGGTCTTCAAACATGACGGCGGGTTTCCCAGTCCCAATCAGTTTGCCAATTCTGTCAGCAATGCTGCTGCGTTTTTTCTGGCGAGGGTTTGCGACGTCAAGGGGGTTGTGCTCACGATCTCTCAAGAGGAGCTCTCTTTTGAGTCCTCGTTGTGGCTGGCGCAAAGTTATCTGGAATCTCGCGACATCGACCTGGCGCTGGTGGGCGGCTGCGATGTCTTTACACCGAGCGTGGAAGACTACCGCGAGCGGATGGACTTAAAATCGGATAACGCCCGCAGCGTGCCAATGGGGGAGGGAAGCTCGTGGCTGCTTCTGGGTGGACCCGGCGACGCGGCCATCGGCAGGATCGTCTCCGTTTTGCTCGACGGTCAAGGCGCAACGCCTGAAGAATTGTCCACTCCGCGACACATCATCAGCCAGTGCGATAGAGCGGCCGCATTTGAGCAGGAGACGAAGCCACAGCAAAGAATCCTCCTGCCGGGGTTTCGACTGACCCGAAGCGATGATCCGTTGTTTGCGGCGAAGGGATGGGACGTGGAAGATTATCTGCCGCACTGCGGCATTTCCCCGACCGCCGCCGCTTATGGCATTGCCCGGGCTTTGCGTTCCCGGCGTGCGGCGCACTGCGTCCATTATAATTATCACCCCTCCGGCCGTCAGGCGCTGGTCACCGTGACGACAGAGTAATCCTATGGTTTCTTCCGGGAAAAGAAAACGCATCGCACTGGTACATCCGCGCGGGTTTAACTGGTTTCCGGGAAAACGCGACATCACCGACATCGCCAACCGCATGGTTCCGCAGGGCATGCTTTCCATCGCGGCCTATCTGATTCGCGAAGGCCACGAGGTTTTCGTCTATGACTGCCTGGGGCCCGGTGCACCCGTGGATATCCATCGGCAGGTTTCGACGATTCTCGGTTTTCAGCCGCAGATCGTCGGTTTTTCGACCACCACTTCATCCTTTCCCGATGCTGCGGATATCGCACAGAAGATCAAAGAGCAAAATCCCGATATCGTCATCGTGTGCGGCGGCGTTCATGTCTCCGCGCTGAAAGAAAAGCTGCTCGCGGCCTGTCCTTCCTTCGATTATTTTGTGGCGGGTGAAGGCGAGCTGACGATGAGCGAACTGGCGTCAGATGTCGACCCCGCAGGCATTGCCGGCCTGATCCACAGGCAGGAAAGCGAGGCCGTCGCCAACGCGCCAAGAGAGCATATCGCCAACCTCGATGATCTGCCTTTCCCGGCTTACGAAAAACTGCCGGGTTTCCCCCGTGATTACCATCTGCCGCTTTTCAGCTACACACAGACGCCCGGCGCGACGATGATCACCTCGCGCGGCTGCATGTTCCAGTGCTCCTATTGCGACCGTTCCGTTTTCAAAAAAGGGTATCGGTTTAATTCCGCCGCCTACATCTACGAACATATGAAACACCTTCGCGATCGCTTCGGCGCCCGGCACGTCAACATTTACGACGATCTGTTCACCGCCAACCGCAAACGGATTGTGGAGCTTTGCGAAAAGCTTTCGCGTCAGCCGCTGGGGATGAACTTCAACTGTGCCGTGCGCGTGGGTTACACCGACGATGATTTACTCAAAATGCTCAAGGATGCCGGATGCCTGATGGTGTCTCTGGGCATTGAATCGGCGGACCCGGACATGCTGGCGCGGCACAAATCCGGAGTAGAGCTCGACTGCGTGCGCGATACCGTGCAACGCATTCAGGCGGCGAATCTCCGCGCCAAGGGGCTCTTTATGATGGGTCTGCCGGGAGAGACGGAAAAATCAATCAAGCAGACATCCGATTTTATCATTTCCCTCGGCCTCGACGACATGAACATGGCCAAGTTCACGCCTTTTCCCGGCGCGCCGCTGTGGAAGGAAATCCGTGATGAAGGAACCTTTGATGAGGATTGGCGTCTGATGAATTGCCTGAATTTTGTTTTTGTTCCCAAAGGCATTGACTCCAAAGAAAAACTGGATCATCTGTACAATGAACACGTCAAACGCTTTTATTCCGATCCCGCCTGGCGCAGAAGATTCCGCGGCCGCATCTGGCAGCACCGCAAGAGCCTTCTGTATCTCCTGCGTCATTTGCCGTCTTTCTGGGCCGCGAAGAATCAATTTGAACCGGGAAGGAAGGTGTAAGGCGTGAGGTGTGAGGCGTGAGAAGGATCTTATTCGGGATGTGTTGCGGGGTGGTCTGCTTGAGTCCCCGCTCCGGATTTCATCAGCTCATAAACGGGGGTACTTATGGTGAGCAAAATTACATCCTGCGTGTAATTCTTTCAACACAGTCATCTTGCGCCGAAGATTGCGCGGCCGACGCGGATGATGGTCGCGCCTTCGTCGATGGCGATCTCGAAATCGTCCGTCATGCCCATGGACAGTTCATCCATGGACACACCGGCAATGGCAGCCCGGGTGATCTCATCGCGAAGCGCCCGCAGGGCTCTGAAGTAGGGTCGTGAGTGCTCGGGATCGTCGGAATAGGGAGGCATCGTCATCAGGCCGTGCACGCATAAATCCGGCAGGACAGAAACCTGCCTGGCCAGTTCGCAAGCGTGTGAAATTTCCACACCGCTTTTGGATGCCTCACCGCCGATGTTGACTTCAATCAGGACCTTTAATTTTCGCGAATGCTGCCGCGCTCTTTTATCCAGCTCCTGCGCGAGCTCCAGACGGTCAACGGAATGAATCCAGTCAAAGAGGTTGACGACATATTTGACCTTGTTGGTTTGCAGGTGTCCGATCATGTGCCATTCGACATCATGGCCAACCGCGGGAATTTTTTCCCGGGCTTCCTGAACATAATTTTCACCAAACAGCTTGATGCCTGCATCCTGAGCCTCCCGAATGCGTTCGGCAGGGACCGTTTTGCTTACCGCCATCAGCCGGATGCTTTGCGGATCACGTCCTGAACGCCGTGCTGCTGCGTCGATTCGATTTCTGATTTCCAGGATATTTGAAGCGATGCTTTCCGGCATGGTTTTCACCTGAATTGTACGGCGCCCAGCTTGGTCATGTCTTCCATGACCTCGCAAAGCGGCAGGCCGATAACATTGGTATAGGAGCCGCGGATGGTTTTGATGAAACACGATCCCTTCCCCTGTACGGCGTAGCCGCCGGCCTTGTCGTAAGGTTCGTCGCAGTTCACATACCAGTCCATTTCTTCGGGGCTGATATTTTTAAATTGCACGGCCGATTGGACCACCCTGGTTTTCAAGATGCCTGTATCGGCGCGGGCAATGGTAAAGCCGGTGAATACGATATGCCGGCGGTTGCTCAGTCGCCCCAGCATTTCGCGGGCCTGACGTTTATTTTTCGGTTTGCCCAAAATGAGCCCGTCGATGACCACAATGGTGTCCGCGCCAAGCACCCAGGCGGACGGGTACCGGATTGCCATCGCCATGGCCTTGTCGCAAGCGAGCCTTCGGACATGCGCCCGCGGTGTTTCACCTTCAAAATACGTTTCGTCCACATGCGCCGGCCGCACCTTGAACGTCAGTCCAGCAGAGCGCAGAAGCTCCCTTCGGCGCGGTGAAATGGAGGCCAGAATCAGGGGGGCGGATAGGGAAAGGCTCATGATGTTTTCTTTCTGTTTCGTTTCTTTTAGATGATCTATTCCAAATAAACCTGAGCCTGTCAATTGTAAATTGCCGTTGCATCTTTTGGGGACTTGACGTAATTTAAAAATGAAAATGAATGGTCAGTTGCCGCAGGTGAGAAAATGATGAAAAAAACAGTAAGTCTTCTTTTGATGCTTCTGCTGCTGATGTCGTTGGCGGATACCGCCTTTGCAGCCCAGAGGATTGTTCAGTTAACCGTGCCGGGTTGCTTTGCCTGAGGCGCGGACCGCAGGATAGGTCGTATCCTTAAAAAAATCGAAGGCGTCGAGAAACATCAGACCAGGCGCCCGAATTTTCTGATTATCGTCTTTGACGATGAAAAGACCACTCTGGAAACCATCATCGCCGCGTTGAAAAAAGGAAATTTCAATGTCCGGGGGGCGACGGTTTACCTCAAAGCGTATCCCGAGCCGGAAGATCAAAGCAGCTGATGGATCTTTTTGGCTTCCAGCGCGTCCACGATTTTCTTGACGTCCTGGGA
This sequence comes from Syntrophaceae bacterium UBA2280, assembly GCA_002347685.1. Classification (GTDB taxonomy): domain Bacteria; phylum Desulfobacterota; class Syntrophia; order Syntrophales; family Smithellaceae; genus UBA8904. The sequence continues at coordinate 40,615 of DDWS01000035.1, read as the reverse complement.
TTGTCCCCTCTTGCAGATCAACAGCGCATCTTTGGTTTCCACGATGATCAGATCCTTCACGCCAACCAGGGCCACCAGTTTTTTCGTGCTGTAAACCAGCGCGCCCGACGTGTCTTCAAGAATGACCGGGGCGTTGCCCCTGACGGCGTTGCCTTTTTCATCTTTTTTCGAGATATCCCAAAGTGCATCCCAGCTCCCCACGTCGCTCCAGCCGAACTCGGCCGGAATGACGAAAACGCTTTTTGCTTTTTCCATCACGCCGTAGTCGATGGAAATCGAAGGTAGCTGACGATACACCCGCGACAGGGTTTGGGTTTCTTGAGCATTCCCCAGTGAATCTCTGATCGTCATCAGTCCTGAATAAAGTTCGGGCAAATACTGTTCGATTTCTCCGAGGATCGTGGATGCTTTCCAGATAAACATACCGCTGTTCCAGTAAAAGTTGCCGCTTTTGATGAATTTGCGGGCCAAAGACAGATCCGGTTTCTCCCGGATGGACGCCACGTGCAGAACTTCTTCGGCGCCGAAACGTCCTTCGGAGGTGCCGCCCTCCAGGTACCCGAACCCCGTGTGCGGTCCGGCAGGTTGGATGCCGATGGTCACCAGCGCGTTTTTAGCCCGTGCTGCCCGGGCCGCCGCGGCAATGACCGTCCGGTATTTTTTCGGATTGCCGATGGCGTGATCGGAAGGCAGGACAACCATGATGTCGTCTTTGGCTTTCTTTTGAATATGGACCGCGGCCAGGCCGATGCAGGCGGCCGTGTTTCGGCCGACAGGTTCAATAATGATGTTTTGCACGGGAATGTCCGGCAGCTGTTTGATCAATTCCCGCGCGTGCTTTTTCCCTGTGACAATGAGGATGTTGTCCGGTTTGATCAGCGGTTTGATCCGGTCCACGGTTTCCTGGATAATGGTCCGCTCGCTGACGATATCCAACAGATGCTTCGGCATTTTTTCGCGGCTGCGCGGCCAGAATCTTGTTCCCCGTCCTCCGGCCATGATGACTGCGTGCATGAGGTCTCTCCTTTTTTTCGTGCAGGGGGCAAAGGATGATTTGTCCCTGAAAAAAATATAGTTAAACATAGTACAATCCGGCTTGCAAATTCAAGCCCGAAAAGCTAGTTTGCCTGCCATGACGAAAATAAACGATGCGGAAATCACATTCAAGAGCGGCAGGGAGGCGTCGTTGCTGCGCGGGCACCCCTGGGTGTTTTCCGGTGCAGTGGCTTCGGTCGGGGGGAACCCGTCCGACGGAGAAATCGTGCTGGCCAGGGATGCCAAAGGCCGGGCGCTGGCTTTGGGGTTTTTCAATCGCAAAACGGACATCTCCTTTCGCGTGTTAACCCGGGATTGCGACAAGGCCGTTGATGCGGATTTTTGGCGCGCGCGTGTGAATACGGCTGTGCAGTTGCGCCGGACCCTTTTGCCTTCGCAAACCAACGCATATCGATTGATTAACGCGGAAGGCGACGGGTTTCCCGGCCTCATTGTCGATGTCTATCACAACACAATGGTGGTTTCCATCACGACGGCAGGAATGGAAAAAATCAGGCAGTCCGTGATCGACGCGCTCATCGAGCAGATCGGACCTGCGAGAATTTATGAACAAAGCGCAGGGCGATCGCGCAGCCTGGAGGGCCTCGAAGAACGCAGAAGATTTATTTACGGAGACGACCCCAAAGGCGCTGTGCGGGTGATGGAGAACGGCCATGCGTTTGACGTGGATGTTGTCGGGGGGCAAAAGACGGGCTTTTTCCTGGATCAGCGCGTCAACCGCGAGACGTTAGGCGCGCTTTCGCGCGGCGCGGAGGTGCTGAACTGCTTTTGCTACACCGGCGCTTTTTCAGTCTACGCCGCGGCCGGCGGGGCGAAAAAAGTGGTTTCGCTGGATATTTCCAGATCCGCCTGTGCCGCCGCCTCCGGGCATCTGCGTCTCAATGGGTTTTCGTCTACGGCCCACCCCGTGATCGAAACGGACGTTTTTCAATATCTGCGTGACATGCAGGAGAGCTATGATGTGATTGTTCTCGATCCGCCGGCGTTTGCCAAAAGCAAACGGGATGTGCCCAAGGCCTCGCGCGGTTATAAGGACATTAATATGCAGGCCGTTAAGCATTTGCCCAGGGGCGGCATATTGGCGACATTTTCCTGCTCGAATTTTATCGAAGAGGATCTGTTTTGCAAAATCGTGCAGGGGGCCGCGCGGGACGCACGGGCGGATTTGCAGCTTCTGGCCACACTGACGGCGGGGCCGGATCATCCGCTGGCGCTGGGGCATCCCGAAGGCCGGTATCTCAAAGGGCTGCTTTTGAGGAAAGTGTGATCTTGGCGGCTCGTCGAGTTCCCGGAGATCCGTTGGCCGGTGATTATTCCGCCGGGGCCAGGTTGGCGACGATGCGTTCGTGGATGAGTCCCGCCGCAAATCTGTTGCCTGCAACACCGGCCAAAATGGCCACCGAGGTCAAATCCTTCTCGATATACTCCACGAGGATGGTGATCTTTTCATCGGAGATGACAGCTTTCATCGAGCCGCCGGTGATTCTCCGATCCTTTTGAATATTCCATCCCTTCAGATCTTTGACGGCTTTTTCACACGCCTGCCAGACCGGCTCGACATCCGCTTTATACTGTGTGGTCATGTAGCCGTCCTGGTAAATGAATTTTCCCGAGCTGATGCCCATGACTTTGCTGCCGATCATCATGGTTGCGCTGCATCCCGGCAAAAACAAGACTGTCAGAATGAGGAGTGCCATTTTCATCTTCATGATATCAATCTCCCTATGGTGCATTTTTTAAAGGATTATCCCATCTACGATGAGAATCGGATGATCAGCGCGGAGACGGCCGCCCACAGCAGTATTCCCGCGCTTGCGACAATGCAGGCATAGGCCAGCAGTTTGGTCCAGGCCGTTTCCTGCTTCCGGTCGTTATATCCCATCAGCCACGCAAAGAGAATTCCCGCCGCCAACCCGCCGCCGTGTGCCCAGTTGTTGATGCCGCTGAAGATAAATCCGAAGATCACCAGGCCGATAACCCACCCGAGCGCCTGCTTGAAGATAGCCTCACCGTAGGATCCGCCGCGGCTTTTGCCGAAGTAGATGATCGCGCCGATGAGTCCGCAGACGCTGGCGGAGGCGCCAATGGTAAAGTGAACGCCTGCCAGTACCGAGGCGGCAAAACCGATGAAGCCGGTGAGGATGTAAATATTCACAAAACGATGAATGCCGAATTCCCGGAGTACAAAAGGTCCCAGCTGGTAGAAGGCCATCATGTTGAAGCCCAGGTGCAGGATGCCGCCGTGTAAAAATGAAGCGGAAACGAGCGTCCAGACGCGTCCATACTCGAAGATGGGGAGCGTGCCGGTGGCCCCAAGCAAAAGGAGGCTCTGGCTGGATGGAGACAGGAAGCTAAACGGACTGCCGCCCATAAAAACTCCCCGCGGAAACAGGGCCAGCGACAAGACAAAAAAGACGATATTGATGGCGATGATGGTTTTAACCGGGCCGAAAGCGAAGAAGATACTCTGAAGCTTGCCCGCTGTCTCGTGAATGCCGGGGCGTAAAAGCCCGCAATAAGGGCAGGCCGGTTCGTCCAGGCTGATCAATTTGCGGCAGTTGGGGCATAAAATAGAGTTTCTCGACGGGCTCATATTGTAATCCTGATGATTTTGGGGTTTATTAACAACAAATAGGCCCTGTTGTAAAGAAAAATACGCCGGCGGGTTGACTACGATGCCGGAATAGACGATATTGCAAAGGAAAAGGATGATGTGTGCGGCTCAAAGATATAATTACGGTTTCCGTTGAATCGGTAGCGTTTGGTGGCGACGGTATTGCCCGTGTGGATTCGTTTGTGCTTTTTGTACCCTTTACCGCGCCGGGCGATGTGGCACAAGTCGAGATCGTGTCGCTAAAGAAGCGATTCGGCCGTGCACGTCTGATCTCGCTTCTGGACCCTTCCGGGTTTCGGGCGACGCCGCGCTGCCGGGCTTACGGCCATTGCGGCGGTTGCTGCTATCAGCATATCAGCTATGACCGGCAGCTTGTCATGAAAAAAAATCAAATCCGGGACGCGTTTGTTAAAATCGGCGGGATCGCCGAACCGCCCCTCGAGGATATCATCCGTTCGCCGCGCATTTATGAGTATCGGGGGAAGGCGGTTTTACACACGGGGAAAAAGATGCCCGCTGAGCTGGGATTTATGGATGTTTCCGGTGGGAAGATCGCGGATATCGAGCGTTGTGAGATTATGGATGAAACCATCAACGATCAGATCCGGGCGTTTCGCCGGTCGCCGTATAATGGACCCGGAGATGCGGACATCCCCTTTTGGTCGGACGGCGTCGACGCAAAAGAAGAATGCGTCGTCCGGAGGGTTCGAGGCAGGGAATTTCTGGTTCCCCGCGACGGATTTTTCCAGGCCAACCTGTTTCTGACGGACCGCATGGTCGAGGAGGTTTGTCGAATTGTTTCGCAAAAAGAAAGGGGCACCCTTGTCGACGCCTGCTGTGGTTCCGGTCTTTTCTCAATTTTTGCTGCCCCTTTCGCCCGCCGTGTTCTGGGTGTCGAAATTTATGAACCATCTGTCAAGTATGCGCGCATCAATGCCGAAAGACACGGGGTACAAAACGTGGAATTTATCTGCGGCGATATGGCGGACGTCTTTCGCGCCATGGAAACAAGAAGAGAGGCGGTAGACCTGATGCTTCTGGATCCGCCGCGTGCCGGTTTGAGCCCCGAGGCGCTTCGGGCGATTGTGGATGTCAAGGCATCTGAAATTATTTATATTTCATGTAATCCGGCCACACAGGCGCGCGATGTCCGGCTTTTTTGCGAAGCGGGGTATGATCTGGCGGGGCTTGTGCCGCTGGATATGTTCCCTCAAACGCAGCATATTGAAATAATTGGTTATCTTGTCGGGCGGCGCTTGTGATTTCCGTCATCCGGACTGATGCAAAATGACGGCGGGAGGCAATAAATGTGTTGACATTTCGTGTGGATGGATATAGGCAAATCATCCAAAGATCCAAGATGAAAGTGCAAATGAATCACAAACGCCTTCGGGCCTGTTTTTACGCGCGCTGGACATCTTCTTATGAAACCGTACAACATCATTGCACTTTGTTACACCTGCGACAGGGTCATGCCAGTTTCTTGCGGAACGCTGCATCGGCCAATATGAACTCAAACAAGTTTGATTCAAGCATGATGGAAGTGTCGGGGTTTGATCAGGCAGGAGAAGGGAAGGTTCGTTGCGGCGGTCGACGCGATGACCGGGAAGTGAAGGATCAAGAGGGTCGGGATGCCCTCCGATGAAAAAAATACACCAGAATCCGGTCTGTGCGGTATCCTGAACGACATGATCATATTGGTATCACCGGACCAAAGAAGCCGTCGTGTCCGAGGCGAATGACATTGAATGATGAAAAGCTTTAAAAACGCAAATTCAGAGCTGTTTCCAGAAGAAGGAAAGGCGAAAGCCGCAGAGCCGCTGATGGCTTTGTCTGAAAATCTGTCGGCGGGCGATACCTCTGGCGTTGAGCCGGATTTACCCATGGGCACGGAGACGATCCTTTTTGTCGACGATGAGGCGGTGATCCTCGAAGTCAACCGGGACATCCTGGAATTTTTGGGCTACCGGGTGTTCACCGCGAGCAGCGGCTATGAAGCCGTCGATATTTACCGTGAAAAGCAAAACGAGATCGACCTGGTCATTCAGGACATGGTGATGCCCGGGATGAACGGCGCGGAAACGTTTCAAGCGCTCAAAGAGCTCAATCCGGCGGTCAAGGTGATTCTGGCGAGCGGTTATGTGATGAACAGGCAGATCGGCGTGGTCATGCAGCAGGGGTGCCGGGCATTTATGCAGAAGCCTTTCCGGCTGGAAGATCTGGCTTTTAAGGTCAGGGAGATTCTGGACGGTCCGTGAATGAAACGAATTTGAAATTTTAATAGCTTTCAACGGGAAATATTGCTATTTTCCCCCGCGTACGGCAAAACCTATATTACAAGCATTCAAGGAGATGAAAAGATGGCATCGAAAAACAAGGAAGTAAGAATTCAGCAGCGCGAGAAACTGGAGAAACAGTTGGCGATGCGCCTGCAGAAACTGGCCGAAGGCGGGATTGACGGCGCCAAAGCGCAGAAAGACCCGACGGTTAAAAATTTGAAATCGCAGATCAGAGAAACCAATGTGCGCATCGCCACGATTGATAAAAGCGTGAAGCTCAGTAATGACATGGTCGAAGCCAAGGCGCGGAAACTGGCTGAAAAAGAGGCCGGAAAGGTGCAAGCGTCGTCAGCCGATGCGCCACAGGAGAAAAAGAGCAAGAAGAAAGCGGCCGCGGAACCGGAGGCGGCAAAAAAGCCCCGCAAGAAAAAGGAAGAACTGAAGGCCTAGGCATCCTGAAGGAAAAAAGGGCAAACTGATTAATTCAGTTTGCCCTTTTTATATTTTGGCGTCCCCACGGGGAGTCGAACCCCGGTTACAGGCGTGAAAGGCCCGTGTCCTAGGCCTCTAGACGATGGGGACGTCGTAAGCCTGCCTTTTACATAAGTTGCGCCTTATATATTTTTCAAACCGGAATGTCAAGCATTCCATCCATTTTTTTTAGTTTATCTTGCTCGAGACGAGGTCAACCGTTATTTAACCGGAAGAATCAAGGCAGATAGGAGGCTTGAAATGAAAATTCGTGATTACCGTCAGCCGGCACATGGTGTGGATGATCTGTTTATCAACCGCTGGTCGCCGCGGGCCATGTCCGCCGAGGCGATGGACCAGGTTGAATTGATGACGCTTTTTGAAGCCGCGCGCTGGGCGCCGTCGTCAAATAACAATCAGCCGTGGCGCTTTATCTACGCACGCCGGGATACCTCCGCTTGGGAGACCTTCTTCAATTTGCTTGCCGAAGGCAATCAGATCTGGGCGAAAAACGCGGCCGCCCTGATCGTGGTCGTATCAAAAAAAACCTTTGACTCCGGAAAACCCGCGCGAACCCACTCCTATGACACAGGCGCCGCCTGGGTGAATCTCGCTTTGATGGGATCCCTCAAAGGCCTTGTGGTTCACGGCATGCAGGGTTTTGATTATGATCGGGCCAGAACAGTTCTCAATGTGCCGGATGACTACCAGGTGGAGGCGATGATCGCCGTGGGCAAGCCGGGTAAAAAGGAAATTTTGCCGGATTTGCTGCAGGAACGGGAATTTCCGTCATCGAGAAAAGGGATTGCCCAAATCGCCGCCGAAGGCGCTTTTCATTTCTCTGTGTCCGACGGCTGAATCAGACGATGCCCGCCCCTGGGGTGAACATCGCCTGCCGGAACGGATAAACGGGGGGTAAATGACGAGAGTGCATGCAGGGGCCCGCCCGGGGAAAGATGCCCCGAATCAACCATTGAGCGTCGGCGCGAGAACCGGATGAAAAGACAGTTCACCGCGACGACGCTCTTTAGTGCGCCTCAATTGCTGATGTTTCTTATACACAAAAAAATGAGAGGTTGAGTTTGTTTGTCTTGCTCTTCGTTTCGATTCGTGAAACAGCTGCGAAAATGATCAAGAGCATCATGTATCCGCTTGTTTAACCGGCAGCGTTTTTGTGTATATCGTGCCTATTGTTTCTTACGGGCCGGTACAAAATATTCTGAAGCTTTCCGGTAATTGTCATCGGCCATGGATTTCATGTCTTTGCGGCCCGTCTTGTAGGATTCCGACATCTTGCTGATGATTTTTTTCCCTTCCGGCGTGAGCCAGTTGGATTTGTCCATAAAGCGCGTGAAAAGGGATTCCGTTTCATCCTGTAATGATGACATCGTGTTGAATGCGTTGTCAAACACCCTTTTGTTGAACTCGAGCAACTGTCTGGTGGTTTGTTTTGGATCCATCACATACCTCCTTTATTTTGTTGGTTGTTTTAAAATATCCGTCGACGCTTCTGCTACGATATTTTTATGATAAAGAAGTGTTTTTAATTTATCTTTAAATATAGTAATGCTATTTTTTGATGTCAAGGAATCGTTTAAATCGAAAGGAATCTCCTTCATGACAGGAACAGACCGTTGCGCCATTCATCCGGGCGTCCGCGTCGCCATGGTGCAAAAGCAGGATCAGCGAACAGGCAGGCTGACCGAGGGTGTCGTGCGCGACATTCTTACGAAATCAGCGACGCACCCGCACGGCATCAAAGTCCGTCTCACAGACGGGACTGTAGGCCGGGTAAAAGGAATCCTTGAGGGACAGACGTAAGTTCCTCCCATATTCCAGCGGTCGAAGTGCCATGCGTTATTCATGGGAGAAAAAACTATAAAAAAGAACAGGCGGTGAAAAGCATGTCCGGAAAAACGACAGAACCGTTGCCGAAAAGCGCAACGGAGGCGCAGGGGCTTTTAATCAAGGCCTTCCACGAAAAATGCGGCGATGAGGCATTGCCCGTCATCGGTAACATTCTCGGCCGCCAGGGATGCGCTCTGGGGCAAAAAGTCAAAAGCAGGTTGCCCGATGGCCGTCTGTCGACGGTTGCCGGGGCCTTTACAAAAAACTTTGACCCGAAGACGATCAACGTGGTTTCCATCTCCGATGAAAAGTTCCATATTCAGGGGACAACCTGCCCTTTCGGATTGGAAAACACATCGAGGGAACTGTGCGAAGCAGTGATGGCGATTGATCGCGAATATTTTTTCGCGGCAACGGACGGCAAGACTACCCTGGAGATCCTTAAGACCAGGGCCGCCGGCGATCCGGTCTGCGACACGGTTTATACCATCCGTCCTTTTTAATCAGGATTTAATCACGGAGGTTTGTCATGCATCCCCTGATCAGCAAAGAGATGGTTGAGCATATCCGTTTAACCGGCCATGCCCTTGAAGATCAGCCGGACCGTGTGGAAATCATGGAATCCCTGGGGCTTCCTTATGATCGTCAGGCTAAGAATGTTGTCATCATGGGCTGCCAGAACCTCAGGATGATGCCGGCGGTGATCCAGGCGTTTGCCCGCGTTCTGGAGCGGGGAGGCATGGATTACACGTTTCTCTCCAAAGAATACTGCTGCGGGAACTACCTCTATCGACCGGCCATCAAAGCCAGAGATGAAGAGGCCATGATAGAATGCCGGTCCTTTTCAAAGGAATTCGCCGGATTGAATATCCGGCGAATGAAAGAACTGGGGGGCCGCCGGTTGATCCTCCTGTGCTCTCCGTGCTATCCCATTTATAAACATGCCTTTCCCGGGGAAGACATCATCTTTTATCCCCGGGCCCTGGCTGAGGTGATCGGGGATCTGGAATGGCCTTGTGAAATTGACTATTACGCCGGCTGCTACAAACTCCATCGGAATTTCGCTGAAGTGCCCATGGAACTGAAATCGACCAACGCTGTGTTTCAAAAGATCAAGGGTCTTACCATCAACCGGATCAGCGCGCCCTCCTGCTGCTATAAGCCCGATGGGTTGGCCCATATGATCGATCATGTCAGAGCAGACTATATGGTTCATATCTGCACGGGCTGTTATTTTCAGGCTGTTTTCAACATGCCTTCCGAAAGGCAGGTTAAAATTCTCATGCTGCCTGAATTCATCGACATGATTCAGAGCGGGTGATTATCACCGGAGGCCTGCGCAGCAAATTCGTCCGGCTGAAATGCAAAGACGGAGACGTGAATATCGTCCGCCTCTTTTCCGTCAGAACCACAGCTGATATCCTGTTGTAATGATTCGTTACTGTTTAAATGTTCAGGATAAGACCTTTATTGGTGGAAGCCGGAAGCATTTGCTTTTTCCTGAAATTGACATATAAGCCTGCTCTCAGTTAAAATGGAAATAACGAGGAGAAAAGGCCATGCTGACATTCCTGCCCGGATCCCTGCGCGGTGCGATCGGTGTGACATTGCTGGTTTTGAATACTTTATTCTGGGCTGTTCCGGTCTATATCACCGCTGTATTCAAGCTTGTCGTGCCTTTTCGGGCTGCAAGGGGATTATTTGATACCATCCTTAATTTTCTTTCTTATTCATGGATCTACTGCATCAACGGTTTTATCGGACTCATTAAAAATGTTGAATATGATATCGAGGGGTTCGAAGAACTGAGGCTCGATGAATGGTACCTCGTGATTTCAAACCACCAGACTTTGGTCGACATTGTTGTTCTTCAGAAAATATTTCACGGCCGCATCCCCTTCCTGAAGTATTTTCTGAAAAGGGAGCTGATATGGATGCCCATACTGGGTCTTGCCTGGTGGGCGCTTGATTATCCTTTTATGAAGCGGTACTCCGCTGAGCTTCTCAAAAAGAAACCGCATCTCAAGGGCGGGGATATCAAAGCCACAAGGAAGGCCTGTGCGAAATTCAAAGACAGGCCCGCCTCGATCATGAACTTCGTTGAAGGAACCCGTTTTACCTCCGAAAAACATGACGCGCAGCACTCTCCATACAGGCACCTTCTTATGCCGCGGTCAGGTGGTATCTCGTATGTTCTTTCAGCGATGGGTGAAAATATGCAAAAAGTGATCGATGTGACCATTGTTTATCCCGACGGAGTGGAGAATGCCTGGGCATTTCTCAGCAGCAGAAAATCCCGCATCATGGTCAGAATAGAGGTGCTGCTGATCGATCAGAACCTTCGCGGACAGGATCCCGATGACCCGGAATACAGGGACCGTTTTAACAACTGGCTCAACACCCTGTGGGCAGGCAAAGACATTAAAATATCAGAGATGATGAAACGCATGGCTATGCCTCATGCCGGGGGGGCAATCATCCCCGATGACGCCCGGTGACTGAGCGCTGTCGGAACACCCTCCCATCTTTTTAGGATGCATGACAATTTCTATGCTGTTATCCGTTGACGTGCGCACGATGACATGCGAAACAGTGCCGGAGGTGTTATGCAGATATTTATCGACGCGGACGCGTTTCCGAACAGTATCCGGGATATCCTGATTAAGGCCGCCGTACGCCTGAACCTTCCGCTGATCTTTGTGGCCAACAAGCCGCTCCGTCTGGAAGAGATGGAAAATCTGTCTTTGATTGTGGTCCCGGGCGGGCCGGATGTTGCCGACGACCGCATCGTGGATCTGGCGCAGCCGGGGGACCTGGTCATCACCGCCGACATTCCGCTTGCCGACCGGGTGGTGAACAAACAGGCTTTTGCGATGAATCCCCGCGGCATGCTCTACACGGAACACAATATTAAAGACCGGCTGGCCATGCGTGATTTGCTAAGCGGACTCAGAGACACCGGCATGATCACCGGAGGTCCCGCGCAGTTCGACAAAAAAGACCGCCGGAATTTTGCAAACCAGCTCGACAGTTTTTTAGTCAGACAACTTAAAATCGAAAACGAAACAAAACGAAAGCCCTTGCCTTAAGCCATGACCCGCAAGCGAATCATCACATCCAGAATTGAACCGGCAGACGGTTTGAAAACACTCATCCACTATTTAGCGGGCCGCTTCACGTATTTCACGCCCGATCAATGGCAAAAAGAGATAGCCGAAGGAAAGCTGTCGCTCGACGGCGTGGTGGTTGCCGATCCCGCAATCATTCTCAAAGGCGGTGAAAGCCTGGCCTACGACGGGAGCGCCATTGTCGAACCGGAGGTGGACGATCGCATCGGCATTCTTTACGAAGATGAAAGTTTTATTGCCGTCAATAAAACAGACAATTTGCCGGTTCACCCGTCGGGGCGGTATTTCAACCATACGTTGACGGCCATTCTGGAGGACCGCTTCGGGCGCAGGGTGTTTCCCGTACACCGGATGGACCGCGAAACATCGGGCGTGATGCTGCTGGCTTATGACGGTAAAACCGCGGGGCTTTTGTCCGCGTCACTTGCGCGGGGGACCAAAGCGTATCTGGCGCTGGTGCATGGAATTTTTCCGGACGGTGAGACGGTGGTGGATTTACCCCTCGGGCCGGACGAGACATCCGCCATACGCAAAAAGCGACGGGCCTGGCAGGGCGGGATGGAGGCGGCGGTAACAAGATTTTTGAGCGTTCTGGCAGCCGGTGATATTTCCCTGGTGCGCTGTTTTCCTGAAACGGGCAGGCTGCATCAGATACGCGCGCACCTTTCGGCAATCGGATTTCCCGTGGTCGGCGACAAGCTCTACGGCCGCGACGAAACCGCTTTTCTGGAATTTGTTCAACAGGGCCTGACGCCGGATCTGGAAAGGCGTTTGTTACTGCCCCGTCAGGCGCTGCATGCGGCAAAGCTCATTTTTTTACATCCCGAGACGCACAGGGAAGTCATCGTCCGTGCACCGCTGCCCAGGATGTTTTCTGCGTTCATCCGGAAAAACAGGCGCCTCGCTGAGGGCGATGGCCTGCTTTTTCCTCATCTCTCGGAATAAATGATAGGCCTCCCGGTTGACCGGTGACCGGACAATGTTTTTGTTTTGAAAAAAATCCTTCAAGCCGGTGAGGATGCCTTTTGAAACAGGTATTAAATAACCCTCGTGATGCCGAATGAGATTGAACATGTTGACCGCCATGTGAAAAAAAAGACAGGTTCGCGGCACGTTTTGCAGGGTGAACAGGACGTTGTTTCTTGCGGCATAGAATTTAATTGCCGCTTGATCGCGTTTTGGTGATTCGTAATGAATAATGGGTTTGGACGTTCCCAGACGAACATAATATCCGAGATTCAGCATCCTGATGCAGTAATCCATTTCCTCGCACTGTCGAAAAAAGTAGTTCCGGTAGCCATTCAAACGCAAAAAGATATCTTTTCTTAACGCATGCGCCGTTCCGGTAAACTCGGATGTAATATAGGGGGTTGTATCATCAGGCGGCTGGTGGAGCAGGTTCGGACTGCGGTTGATGTCGATGTGGGGAATGGCCACCGCACCGATCCGGGGTGACGTGAAATTGTTTAAAATCTCTTCTACAATGGTGTCATCCGAAAAAGCAGCGTCGTCGTCAATCGAGAAAATGATGTCGCCTGTAGCCATGGAAGCCGCTTTATTTCTCGCGGCGATCAGGCCGGACGAGTGTTCCTCCCGGTGCAGTTTGACGGCGGGGTAGGCCGCCCTGATAAAATCCGACGTGCCGTCATCCGAACCGTCGTCAAATACAAATATTTCCGGTTCACCTTTCTGGTGCAGGCTTGATTCAATCGCGCCCGCCAAGTCCTCTTTCCTGTCTTTTGTCGTGATAACAATGGAAGCGGTAAGCTTGTTCATGCGAGGTAGCGTCCAATCCGACGATAGGTATAGCGTTTCAGGCGTAACAGACCCATTTTCAGATGATGATCCGGATAATGATGAGACGGATACAGAACTCTCAGCTGTCCCTGAGAGTCGTGCTTTATAACATATTTGTCAAAGAAACGGGCAAGCATGGGGAAAAGATTGTATTGTTCCAGTAACCGGGTGCGGGCTTTGGTCAGGCTCTCCTGGCGCTGCGTATAGATTTCATCCGCACGAAGCAAAATAGTCTTGAGGATATCGATGGTCTGATGTGTCTTGTCAATATCAATGGAAATAAAAGCGTCCGGGTTGAAGTATGTCGAAAGGTTACGGCAGCCGTGGTAGATCGGAATGGTAAAGGCGATAAGCGAATCGGCAAGTTTTTCCGTCCAGTAGTGGTCATAGACCGCGTTTTCGATACAGATGCTGAATTGATAGGGCAAAAGGGCGCAGGCCTTGTCGGACACCGGATGAATGCCTTGTCCGAAAATATCAATACCGTCTTTAAATTCTTTTCTGACCGTCTGAAGAAAGGCCATTCGCTTTATGTGGCCCGGCATCATGGTTTTATCTGATGTGATCATGGAGATTTTTTTACTTTTTAACGGCGGGGCCATTTCTGAAATGTCTTGATAACGAAAATTAAAATGCCCGTTTTGCCTGTTCAGGCCGAAATGCCACGGCAGCGCCTGCTGCGTGTGATGATGAGACGGATGCCCCGGTCGATGATGCGATGAGATGACATGATCGAATTGCGCGAGAAAGCGGGATGAATACGTCCGGCTTGCAGGCGGTTCTCCCGATATGAAGACACAACCGCCTTTTCGGCATCGGATATTGCGGGGCGCTTCAATGCCCTCATATACCACAACCATGTCCCAGTGGTCTTGCGCGGCCGCGTTTTCTGAAAAAAGAAAACCGTCTTTCTCCAGGTGATCCGGCAATTGCCGCATGAATGTCTGTTGCAAGAAAGGCGTGAGGATGTTGATTCTTGCTTTCTTCATTTTCAATGGATATTGCGCCCCGCTGTCTTTTATCCTTTTGCCCTGGAACGGCAGCCTTCCTCAGGCCAGCATTGTGCCCCGGCATTTTCGCGCTTTGCATAAACAGGCGTGGTCTTTTTTATCCTTCGCGGTTTTGCGGCCCTCGATCATCAGCGCGTAATCGTAAAAAAGTTCTTCACCGGGTTGGATGTCGCGCAGGGCTTTGAGGAAGACGCGCATTCCCTCCTGATCGGCCTCCATATTGGGATTACAGGAATGGTTGACCCATTTCGCGGGGGCCAGGCTGGATTTCGCGTCGATGACACAGGCGTTGTTGAGGTGAAAGTAAAACGTATGGTTGGGCTGGTTCGGGTCGTGCGGATGCCGAGTCAGGGCCTTGCGCCACGTGATGATTTCACCTTTGTATTCCAGGACCTTTTCGCCTGCCCTGATCGGCCGGACGGCGTAAACGCCTTTGCCGTGAACACCCGAGGCGCGCACCTGAGTGCGCCGTCCGTTCGTGTGAAAACCCTCGTCATTTGGCGCCTTGTGGCTGGAGTTGTTCGATTTTCGTTTCGTTGGCATCTTTTACGGTATTCCCCCTGTTTGGATGTGGGGGTATATACAAACAACAATCCCGCTAGTCAAGCGGTTTTGACGAAATATCCGTGCAGAACAGCACATGGAGACGGCAAAATCGCCCGTGTCTCTTTTTGCCCCTTGACAAACATGAAAAGATTTGACTTCGATGACCGGCTAAGATTGTCCGCAGGGATGGCGAGGGGGGCTTTGTTCTTTCGGATGTCTTTGAAAAACTACACTTCAGGGGAAAACGCTCATGGAACTCTTCTTTGATCCCAAATCCGTCGTCATTGTCGGCGCCTCCAACGCTCCTTTCAATCTCGGGGCCACCATCTGCAGCATGCTCAAAGAATTTCTGTGTTATCCGGGAGCCGTCTATGCCGTGAATTCCAAGGGCGAGGCGGTGAAGGGGTTTCCGGGATATAAATCGGTTCTGGATCTGCCGCAAACCCCTGATCTGGCCGTGATCATCGTGGCGGCTCGCCACGTGCCCGGCGTCATCAGGGACTGCGCGCGAAAAGGCGTCACAAGGGTTATTATCGAAAGTGCCGGTTTTTCCGAGGAAGGCGAAGACGGCGCGGCCCTGCAACGCGAGATCGACGGCATCGCAAGGTCTTGCGGCATCCGGATGATGGGGCCCAACTGCCTGGGGACGTTGAGCACGCGCGATAAGTTCTGCTGCTTCTACGGCATCAATCCCAGCCTCGTGGAGATGAAGCAGATCTTCGAATCTCCCGGAACGATGTCCTACATCATCCAAAGCGGCGGCATGGCTGTGCTGGTGATGGAATCTCTTTACTACGATCTGGTCGGCGTCAATAAAGTCGTCAGCATCGGCAACAAGTGTGATGTGAACGAGGCGGACCTCATTGATTACTTCCAGAACGACGAAACCCAGGTCATCGGCATCTACCTCGAAAATGTCGGTGACGGCGGCAAGCTCATGGAAGCCGCCAGAAGATCGCGAAAGCCCATTTTAATTTACAAAGCGGGGAAAACCGAAGAAGGCGCGCAGGCCGCCATGTCGCACACGGCGGGGATGTCCGGAAACGACCGGATTTTTGACAGTGCCTGCCGGCAGGCGGGTATGATCCGGCTTTCATCTGCGGACGAACTGCACTCGCTCCCCAAGATGTTCACCGAGATGCCGCTGTTGAAAGGGAAGCGAATCGCGGTATTCACCAACACCGGCGCCTTCGGAAGCATCGCCGCGGACCTGCTGGTGGAATCGGGGCTTGCGATGTCGGTCCTTTCGCCGCAAACACAGGAGCGGCTGAAAAAAGCCGGTCAGGTCTTCAATGTAAAAAACCCCGTGGACATCGGCCCTGCACCGCCTCAGACCTATCTTGACATCTTTGAGATTTTGTTATCCGCCGAAGAGGTGGACGGTTTGTTTCCTGTCTTGAGCGTCTGGCAGCCTTTTGTGATCGATGCCCTTCTGGAACTCATCAAGATGTGCAGACATTATGACAAGCCCGCGGCCATTTACACACCCAACGCCATTGCCAAGACGATCTCTATACGCGCCAAACACAGGATTCCCGTGTTTGAAAGAGCGGACGAAGCCGTGCGGGCGCTTGCCGTTTCACTAGCTTACGAAGCGTTTCGCGAAAGAAGAGATCAGGCAATCAGCCAGTGCAGTTGAACCGGGCTTTTCGGCGAATTCATCGCCTTGCCGGGGCCGCGCTTGCGTCTTGAATATTTACCCGAAGAATTTATGAAATTTTTCTTTGAAGCGGTCTTCCAAAACCAGATGAACATAAGGATCCCAGCCCTGGTTGGCTTCAATGAAAACAGGTCCATTGGCCGTCAGGGCGATGTCCCATCCGATGGCATGGGTGAAATAAAAGTATTGATGGAGTTGGATCGCCAGTTGCACAGCTTCCCGGGCATATGGAATCTCGTAGCCGTCAAAGGCGACGCCGGTGGCGGGATGTCGGTCGAATTTATTTCCGGAAAATTCGGGCAGGGTGTAGCCGTATCCTTCCAGACATCCTTTTTCCATATTCAGGCGGATCAATATGCCTCCCGTATGCCAGTTGTCCGTTACCTTGCCCGCCACACCGATACGGACACCTGCGGAAAAAGGCGTTGCATGACCCTGATGGATGCAGGTGACCAGACGGATGGTGTTGACCGAATCCGGGTTTAAAATCGCCATACGCTCATGCTGGATGATTCTTTCCTCGATCAGATATAAGGAATCGGACAGGCGTTCACGCAGTCCGGAAAGATCGGTTTTCCGCTCATCGATGTAGAGCCCGTCTTCCCGGACGCAAAGCCGGAAGATGCCGATGCCGCAATACCCCGTAACCGGTTTGCATATGCAGTCGCTGAAAAGGGACTTCTTTTGGTCGAGCGCCTCCTCCAGGGAGTGCTCTTCACCCGACTCGGGAAACAAAAGAGTGTTTCGACAGGCAAGCGCGATGGTTTTCGGCGTCGGGAATCCATTGGCCTGCAGATAGCGGGAGGCGACGAATTTATCATGCACCAAAACGTCGTAGCTATCCGCATCGGGGTGCAGTTGAAGTTTTCTGCGCCGGAGCCATTTCTTACAGGTTCTGCCGTTGATAAATTTCTGTTCGTATTGCCTGTGGTCGATGCGATCAAACCCGAGAATGTAGTAATATTCGTTGGCATGGCCGAAGCGGAAAAACCATAACAGATTATCCAGCAGAATTCTGAAAACGCCTTTTCTTTGCGCTTCAGGGTAATAGGTCAGCTTTTCCGAATCCAGAACATTGCTGATGAGGATTCTCACGTGCTTCTTGAAAAGGAGGATCAGGCTGTTCATCGGAGGGCTCCTACAGTATCATGCGGTGATCTGGCGTGTTTTAAAAATCATCCATGGGAAAAGATGTCAAGCTAAAAAGAGGCTGATCCTTTTAAAGCGGCTTATCGTTTTTTGTTACCGTCCGCAGGCAGTTTCGTTCGCAGGCGTGAATTTCAACGGTGCAATGCGCCAGTTCGTGAATGCCTGTCAGGCGTGTTTTGTATTCTTCGACGGAGTAGCCGTTTTCCGCCACGACGGAGACGACACAGGCGTATTTGTTTTGCGCGACCCGCCAGATATGCAAATCGCTTACTTTCGTATCGCCGTCGGATTCCATCATTGTCCTGATTTCGCCGGCAATCGGCGCATCCATCTCGCGCTGCAGCAGGATGATGGATGTGTCCCTCAGAAGCGTGGCGGCCCAGCGCATGATCAGGGCTGCGCCCACGAGTCCCATGAAGGGGTCGAGCCAGACAAACTGGAAATATTTCGCCCCGATCAGGGCAATGATAGCCAGAACGGATGTCACTGCGTCGGCCACCACATGCATGTAAGCGGCCCTTTGATTCAGGTCCTGATGAGCTTTTACATGATCATGGCCGTCATGGGCATGGTTGTGGCTGTGCCCGCCGGCATTGAGGATGACCGCACAGACGACATTCACCACCAGGCCCAGAATCGCGACGAGCAGGGCCTGATTGTATTGAATGCTAAGCGGGTGGATCATTCTTTCAACGGATGTGTAGATCAGAAACAGACCGACAATGCCCATCACAATGGCGCTGGTGTATGCGCCCAGAATCTCGATTTTCCACGCGCCGAAGGCAAACCTGCCGTCTTGCGCGTACTTTCGGGCTAAAACGTAGGCCAAAAGAGAAATCCCGAGGGCAAAGGCGTGTGTGCCCATATGCCAGCCATCGGCCAGAAGGGCCATCGAGCGCGTCAGCCATCCAAAAAATATTTCCGTAAACATGGTGATCAGTGTGATGATCACCACGATCAATGTTCGTGTTTCCACCGCCTTTTTTTCGGTGTTGAAAACATGTGGATGCTGAGTGCGTTCTATGGTTTCCCTGTGCATGATCCTGTCCTTTTACGTATATCCGTTGTCGCAGAGTTTTTATTTTGCGAGCAGCCGCTTCCATCTGAGCTGCCGATGCCTGTAGAAAAAATGTGCAAACAGCCAGATGACTCCCGTGAGCATTCCTGCGTCAATCTCGATTGCGTCGGTGTATCGAACCCTCCCGGCGTCCAGAGGTTCGACACGCAGCAGATGATTCCAGATCTTGAGCAGCGATCCCGATTCATTGCTGAAGATTTCCATTTTTTTTGCGTCGATTCTTTTCAGGACAATGCGATGGCGGCCCAGCGGGAGGAGATGGAACGCATAGAGCTTGAAACGGTATTCTTTCCCGATCTGCCAGGTTGAAGGCAGCGGCGCGCCGTCTTGAGATTTGAAAATCAGGACGGGGGAGGCGACATAGACCAGTGAACTGGTTTTTTGCAGTTCCTTCCACATCCTGTCTGCTTTTACTGTCATGATGGTTGAAATAATCGCTTTCATTTTATCCTCACACATGAGTGTCTGCTGACGCTGCAGGTAAAAAGTTCATAAGCGTTTATGGATCTGTCCCATCCGATGCCGTCATTCGACCATGTGATCGAGGCCGCATTTCAATATGGTTTTGACATGATTATCCGCGAGGGAGTAGTACACCACCCGACCGGCCTTTCGCTGTGTGACCATGCGGGTTTGCCGCAGCACCCTCAATTGATGCGAAATCGCGGACTCCGTCATGCCCAGAAGAAAAGAAATGTCGCACACGCACATTTCCGAAGACATGAGCGCGTGTAAAATTCGAATCCTGGTGCTGTCGCCGAATACCCGGAACAGATTGGCCAGATCGTGCAGCGCCGCGTCATCCGGCATGGACTTCTTCGCCTTTTCCACCAGATGCTGATGGATGGTCTTATGGCCGCAGGCCTTGATGGGTTTCTTATTCATCATGCCGTGCATTATATGAAAATATGAGCATATATTCAAGTATTATTTTTTGAAATATTTAAACTGCTAAAATCATTGCGGTGTTCGGTCATTATCTGAATAACGGATCGTGTGGTCCGGGAATTACGAAGGATCGGTTGTGCGATTGTCTGAATTCATCTCAATAATTTCTTTTCTCCTTAAGCAATCCACCGCATGGTCGTTGACCATGCCGGTGGCCTGCATATGAGCGTAGCAAATTGTTGAGCCCATAAATTTAAAGCCTCTTTTCTTCAGGTCTTTACTCAGGTTGTCTGACTCTTTGCTTGTTGCGGGATAATCCGACAGGGTACGGAAGGTATGGATGATGGGTTTCCCGCCGACAAAGTCCCAGAGGTATTTTGAAAAGCTGCCAAAGGCGTCTTGCACTTCGAGAAATCGGCGCGCGTTGTTGATGGTCGATTCAATTTTCAGCCGGTTGCGGATGATCCCGGAATCCTGCAGAAGTTGCCTGGTTCGCTTCTCATCAAATTTTGCAACCTTTGCCGGCTCGAAATTATCAAAGGCGGCGCGGTAATGGTCCCTTTTCTTTAAAACGGTGTACCAGCTCAGACCGGCCTGGGCGGTCTCAAGAGACAGGAATTCAAACAACAGCCGGTCGTCATACACCGGGACGCCCCATTCCTTATCGTGATATTCAACATAATCGGGTTTAGATAAATCCACCCATGGACAACGACAAATGATACAGTTTGTTTTCATTTCTCACCACCCGGATCTCCGATATCTGCTTTTTGGTTTTCAACAAGCGCACGCAGGATGGCGGAAACCACATCCTTGTGCTCGGCCATGACGACCTTGATGATGCCCTCCCTGCCTGTGATCAGATGACCTAACGCTTCGCCATCCATATCCAGAAGGCAGCCGAGTAATCTGGGGGAGTGAGTCAGGATGGTTTGTTCGATGTTGCGGTAGAAGCGTTCCGCGCCGTCATTGGAAAATAAGAGCAGGCGGGAAATCCGGTCTCCATAGGGTGCGGATGATTGACTTCTGACCTGGGCAATCCCTGTTTTTTCAGAGGCCAGTTTTTCGAAGATCGCCTCCGCGCCGCAGCGAATTCGTCCCTGGAGCCTTGCCGTCTTTAACGCCTTTTTCAACGGCTCACAAAGCGTGATAACCGGCACGGTGAATTCGCTGCCGGACCACAGCTTGGTGGTCCGCGCCATCAAGGCCTGGCGGATGACGGTGTCGGAGCCGTCTGCCTCCAGCTGACGGGGAAAGCGCACCTCGGATAGGTTCATGGACAGTTCCTCATTCGTTGACAAACTTTACTGCCATTTCTTCGAGCTGATCCCAGCGTTCATAGGCCGCCTCCAGATCCGCCTCCAATGCCGCAAGCCGTGAATTCACATCCAGTACACGGGACGGATTGCCGGTTTTGTATAAATCCCGGGAATTCAGAAGTTCCAGAAGCTCCGCTTTTGCTTTCTCCATTTTATCGATTCTACCAGGCAGCTCTTCGCGCTCCTGTGTTTCTTTAAAAGATAATTTGCTTTTCTCCTTTGGTGGTTTTCCTTTTTTGGTCTTTGCTTCTTTGGGCACCGTCCGGGAGGATTCTTTTTCTTCACCGCGCTGCCTTAGCCAATCGTCATAGCCGCCGACAAATTCCCGCAATCTTCCTTTTCCTTCCAGGACAATGGTGGACGTGACCACATTGTTGAGAAAGGTCCGGTCATGGCTGACCAGCAATATCGTACCGCCGTATTCTAAAAGACGGTCCTCCAGCAGTTCGAGTGTTTCCGCGTCAAGGTCATTGGTGGGTTCGTCCAGAACCAGAAGGTTGGACGGTGTGGCGAAGAGCCGGGCCAGGAGCAGACGGTTTCGCTCACCACCGGAGAGTGTTGATACCGGCGCGGTGATCTGCGCAGGCGGGAAAAGGAAATCCTGCAGATAACCGACCACATGCCGGGGTGCGTCATTGATCCATACCGTATCGCTGCCATCGGCAACATTGTCCCGGATGGATCCGGTTTCATCGAATTGCGCACGGAGCTGATCAAAATAGGCAATTGCGATGCCTGTGCCGATTTTTATTTTTCCCCCGCAGATGGGCAGTTCGCCGAGCAATACCTTAAGCAGGGTGGTTTTGCCGGAGCCGTTGGGGCCGATAATGCCGATTTTGTCTCCGCGCAGAATCCTCGTGGAAAACGTATCGATAATCTTTGTGTCGTCATAGGCAAAGCCGATATTTTCGGCATCCACCACCAGCTTGCCGCTTCGTTGGGCTTCCGAAACGGCGAGCCGGACGTTTCCATCGCGCTCCCGTCTTTCGGCGCGTTCCTTTCGCAATGCCATCAGCGCGCGCACCCGGCCTTCGTTGCGCGTTCGCCTTGCCTTGATTCCCTGCCGGACCCATATTTCTTCCTGCGCCAGCTTTTTATCAAAGGTCTGCCACTGCTTTTCTTCTGCTTCCTGCATAGCCTGACGGCGCTCCAGGTAAGTTGCGTAATCACATGCGAAGGAAAAAAGTTTGCCACGGTCGATTTCCACGATACGTGTGGCGATTTTTTGCAGGAACGTCCGATCGTGCGTGACAAATAGAATGGTTTGGTCGTAATTTTGCAGAAAATCTTCCAGCCAGAGAATGGACTGAATATCCAGATGGTTGGTCGGTTCGTCCAGAAGCAGAATATCGGGATCATTCACGAGCCCCCGCGCCAGAAGCACCCGGCGCTTCAAGCCGGCAGAGAGCAGTCCGAATTCAGCGTTTTCATCCAATCCGACGCGCGAGATCACCGCTTCGACTTTCTGATGAAACTGCCAGGCGCCCGTCGATTCGAGCCGGTGCTGAACCTGTTCGATCCTGGAAAGCAGGCCCTGGTCATCGCCGCCGTTCAATCGCGAGGTCAGATCGTGATACGTGTGCAGCAAATCCAGATGTTTCTGTCCGCCTGAGGCGACCGCGTCATAAATGGTGCCCGGCAGATCCTCGATGTCCTGGGGCATGACGGCAATGCGCACATGTTTGTCACAGATGATTTCACCCCTGTCGGGCGGAATATCGCCATGCATCAGCTTCATCAGGGTGGATTTGCCGGATCCGTTGCGCCCCAGAAGGCCGATGCGTTCGCCCGCTTCGATTTGAAGTGAGGCCCCGTCGAGCAACAGTGGTCCGCCGAAACTGATCGAAAGATTATTGATCCAAAGTAATGCCATAGACCCTTTCTTGTCTTGCCGAATTCATCTCTTTTACGCCTGCCTTAACATACTTTTCCCGGAAGTGCATCTTACAGACCGGCACAGCAGTCTATCCGTTCGATTTTGCAATTGATTTGTTTAAATTATGATCCCTCTCTCCGGTTATGAGGTCGCATAATCATAAAAAAGATAAAGAAAACGGCAGCAAATCCTACAGAAATCCTGCCGGGCATCCGATAGCTTTTGCGGATAAGGCCTTTTTACGAAAACTGATGAAATCCGGGAGGAATTTCAGCAGTGATGGCCTGCCTGGTTTTGGAAATTCGCCTCAAAGAGGTCATGTCTCGATAAAAAGGAGAAGAAAACGATGAAATTAATCGTTGCAGATGATTCACGCCTGGTGCGCGGTATTGTGGACAAGATCGTCACCGCCCTGGGTTTCGAAGCTCTCCACGCTGCCAACGGAAAGGAAACATTGGATATTCTTGAAAACGGCGGAATCAGTTTGGTGCTTCTGGACTGGAATATGCCTGTTTTAAACGGTATGGATGTGATTAAAAAGATGCGCAGCGACGACCGTTTCAAAAACATTCCTGTCCTGATGGTATCTACCGAATCCGAAGAGGATCGAATCCAGCAGGTTTTAACCGCCGGGGCCCAGGGGTATCTGCCGAAACCTTTTACGCCTGGGCAATTGACTGAGGCCATTGGCCGTGTCTTACCGGACAACTCTAGGCCATGACGTTCTAACCCGCCTGCCAGGCCTGTTGCCTGAAATGGCCAGGCCCAATGCGGGATGTTCACAATACCTGTGATGAATATAAATGGAGGCTCTTTTTTATGAAGAAGATTCTAGGAATTGATTTCAGTCCGAAAGCGGAAATCGCCCTGTTGAAAATGATGGTCAAGGATGCCTATATCCAATATGAAAAATTTCACGATGATCTGGATATCCGCGACAATGACATGATCATCTTGTGGATGGAGGATCGTCACGAACAAATCGACCAAAAAATTTGTAAATTGCGCTATGCCTGCAAATTTCAAAATATTCCTATTATTCTGATGCACGAACAAAACCGGGACATTGCTTCACAGCCTTTCATCATTGCCGGGGCGACGGAGGTGCTTTCCTTTGCCGACTCCGCTGCCGCCTGTCGAAATATTATCAACGGTTACCTGATACCGGGCAGGGAACCTCTGCCGGAAGAAAAGGAATATCTGGATCCGTTTATCCGAAACACGCGGCATATCCTGAAAACCATGGCGGGCATTGACGCGGAATTTAAAAAGGTCTATTTTTCCAACACCATTCGAATATTCGGAGATGTTTCCGGAATTATGGGACTTTCGGGAATTTCAGAGGGGACACTCGCCGTGACTTTCTATTGGGATCTGGCCAAGACCATCATCGCAAAGATGATGAGCACGGAAGAAGACCTGATTGACGCGGAATTAATTCATGACGGGGTCAGTGAAATTATCAATATGATCAGCGGCACCACGAAAAAAGATTTTGTCGGCAAGCCCTACCATTTTGAAATCACGCTGCCTTCAGTGATTGTCGGCCCCGGTCATCAGATCGGTTACTTTCAAAATACCACCGCCGCCGTCCTGATATTCGAGGTGGACGGACAGTCGTTTGCGCTGCATGTCTGCATCAAGCCGAAAACCGCGGCGGTGTAACGCCGCCTGTTCAGGAGCGCAGGTCGATGACATGTATTTTAAACACAGGATGAATCATTCAAGCCGGGGCCTATGAACGCTAAAAGTCATCTACTGTTGGTTAATCGCGAAGCGAGATTCCTCAAAACCGTTTCTCAATCGCTCATTGAAGCCGGATACCCGGTCCTTGCCGCGGATTCGAAAAGCGCCGCTTTGGATCTGCTTTCCAGTTCATCCATCGCGCTTGTTATCTGTGATAGTGAGCTATCAGATTGCGACGGATATGATTTCCTCGCTTATCTTAAAAATAATACGGCATCCAGGAATATTCCGTTTATGTTTCTTGTGTCGACCCGTTTTGTGGTTGACAGCCTGGAGGAGGAAGTCTCCAAGATATTAAAAGCCTTCGATATGGGGGCTATCGACTTCATTATCGACAGCATGGAGGATGACGTCTCCCGGGTTTTAATCAAACGCATCAACAAAATTCTACCCGCCGATTTCCGGGAAGAAAGCAAAGGGTTGTTGACGCCGCCTTCCGATCGATCGGATGAGAGCATGCCCGGCCCGGCGGAGCGCCGCGACAGCAAGCGAATTATTCCCAGTCATGCCGTGAGCGTTGAAATATCCCGCGATGGCGTGTTGTGGATCCCCGGTCAGATCACAAACATCAACGAGCAGGGCTTAAAGATGGAAACCTCGCTTTTGGGCAAGCTCGGCATGCAGGTCTATATCCGGGTGCCGTTGCCCGGCGCGCGATATGTCAGGGCAGAGTGTCACATTCGCCATATCTCCATCATCAGGCATCCATCCTCCGCGGAGATCGGTGTGGAAGCGGACGACTCGATTGAGTGGATTGAAATCTACAACTACATCGCCAAACTGATGGGCATCGTGAAAGCGGCTGAAACAAAACAAATCGCGGCTGACGCTCAGGCGCCTTTGCCGACAGACGCCTCCTCCGGCATCGCGGATAGGCCACAGGAGCGAAAAAAGCAATACGTTTATGTCGATCCGGTCTTGCATGCGGTTCATGACGGCTCCGCGCAAAAGGTGCTGGAAAATAAGTTCTACCGCAGTCTGATCGGCAAACAACTGGGCAACTATAAGGCTGTGTCGTTTATCGGCTCAGGCAGCATGGCGGGCGTTTTCAAGGGGTGGGATGTGCTTCTAGAAAGACATGTGGCGCTGAAGGTCATCTCCTACAAGCTTTCGGCCATTCCGTCCTTTCGGGAGATGTTCATCCGGGAAGCAAGGCTGGTTTCCCGCCTGACCCATCCCAATATTGCACAGCTGTACCATATCGATCAGATGGACGATGTCATGTACTTCATCATGGAGCTTATCAACGGCGGCACCCTTGCGGATATCCTGAAAGACCGAAACAAGCTCAGCCTGGCCAAATGCCTGGAATACTTTATCACCACCTGCCGAACCCTCGATTTCGTCAGCAAACAGAACATCGTGCACAGGGACATCAAACCCGCGAACATCATGATCGATGACCGGGGCGTATTAAAGATCGTCGATTTCGGCATCGCTGTCAAAGACGATGGAACCGGCGAAGAAAGAAAACCCGATGGATTCGGATCGCCGCTTTATGCCTCGCCGGAATGCATTATGGGGAGGCCGTTGGATCTGTGCAGTGACATCTACTCTCTGGGGGCGACCTTTTATCACGTCTTTGCGGGTGTGCCGCCCTTTGAAGGCGACTCCGACGAAATCATCACCGCGAAACACCTGAACGAACAGCTCGTTCCCCTGAAAAAAAGAAGTCCTATGGTGTCGGGCGATCTGTCAGACATTATCGGCAAAATGATGGCCAAGAAACCCCAGGAGCGATACCAGAGCTACCGGGCTTTAGCCAACGACTTAACCGAAGTCGTGCATTGAGTCGAAACGAAAAAAAACCAGACATACAAGGCTTTGTGATGCGGGCAAGCCAATTATTTTACCACGCATCACCAGGCAATAAGGTGACCACGTCCGTCTGCTTTCTATGATTATCCAATTTTTTTATTTCTTGATTTTTGAATGATATTTCCGGATAGTGCCCCATGGGTTTATCTGTGAAAGATGAAAGGAACAGGTTGCAAGGTTTATGTTCCCGCATAAACGGAGAGTATGTTTTATTGGAAAATGAATGGCAGCTTTGCTGAAAACCGTTTCGTGACTGATTAACGTTCATTCCTAAGTGAGGTGTTATGGCAACCATTGTACTGATCCTTTTTTATCTTTTATTCCCTGTTGTCGCTGTTTACCTGGCCCGTAAAAATTCCCTCTGTAAAAAACTCGGCGCGGTTGTTATCTGTTACATCGCCGGAATCATTATCGGCAACATCAATGTGCTTCCCGCGAATCTGGCTCCCATGCAGAATCCCCTGATGCTGGTTGCCATCAGCCTGGCCCTGCCTCTGATGTTTTTTTCCATTGATGTACGCCGCTGGAGCAGGCTCGCGGGAAAATCGCTCCTTTCCTTCGGGCTGCAGGTCTCGGCGATACTGATTGTCGCGACCCTGGGTTTTTTTATCTTCCGCGGATGGGTGGGAGAGGAAACCTGGAAGTTATCCGGTATGTTCGTGGGCCTGTACACCGGTGGAACGGTGAACCTGGGTGCGATCGCCACAGCGCTCAGGACCGATCAGACTCTGTATATCGCCGCGCACACATCAGACGTTCTCGTATCCTCGATCTATCTGCTCTTTCTGATGACGATCGGGCAGCGAGTGCTGTTAAAATTTTTACCTGCCTTTCAACCGGCCGAAACCGCACAGGCGGTAAAAGACCCGGATTTCGATTCGTATGCCGGTATATTTGAAAGGAAAACCTTTGTTCCGCTGATGGGCGCTCTGGGGCTCTCGGTACTGATCTTTATCACCGGTGCCCTGTCCTTTCTCGTCTTCAATGAGGACACGGCCTTTGTGGTGGCGATCCTCGCCATTTCCACGCTGGGCATCCTTTGTTCTTTCGTCCCGAAGATCAGAAATATCAAGATGACCTACCAGCTGGGCAATTACTTCATTTTGATATTCTGTCTCGTGGTGAGTTCCATGGCGGACTTTAACCGGCTGGTGTCCACTGCCCCGATCATATTTGTCTACGTGACGGCGACACTGCTTGTCTGCTTTCTGCTGCATGTTATACTGTCCAGAATATTCAAGATTGATGCCGATACGGTCATCATTACATCCGTGGCGGGAATGTGCTCGCCTCCTCTTGTTCCCATGATCGCTTCCGCGCTGAAGAACAAGGAAATTGTGCTTTCCGGGGTCATCACCGGCATCATCGGCTGGGTGGTGGGAACCTACCTGGGTATAACCCTGGCTTATATCCTGCGCGGATTGGGTACTTAAAGGCAGACGATCGACCGAAAATTTTCGTTATCAACCATCCTGTCTGTCAGAAAAACTTTAGAAAAATCTTATATGTCGGTCAACTGACCGACATATTCCGTATGCGACCATCTTAAAAAAGCCCGTCTACGCAATATTCATCTTGATTATACTGTGAAATTCGTTTACATTACGTTCTAAATATGTCGGTCGAGCAACCGAGTCACGTCCATTCGGCGGGCAGGGTTCGTTTCAATATCCATACAAGGGGGCCAACTTGAACACCAGCATGCCCGCAGATAAGACATCCAACCGTACACGGATCATCGATGCAGCCGGTAAACTGATGGCGGACAAGGGAGTCAAGCTGACGACGCTGGCCGATATCGCCCGGGAAGCCGGGATCAGCCGCGGCACCCTTTTTTATTACTATGCCAGCAAGAATGATCTGATTTACGATATTCTGGAAAAACACCTCTCCGATCTGACGGATGCGATCTTTGCCAGCCTGCCCCGCCGCCGAAGCAGTACCGCCGATCTCGCCTCCGTCCTGCAAAGTGCCTTGACCGGGCTCATTCAGGACGAAAACAGCGGCCGGATCAATCTGTATTTATTGCAGGAGGCGATCATCGACAACAGCGATCTGAAGGACAGATTTGCGGTAAAGTACCAAACCTGGCGTGAATTGATAGCAGGCCAGATCGCCCGTGCCTTCGGCATTTCCGATTCACGCCGGTTGCAGGCGTTGGGCACACTCCTGCTTGCCATGATCGACGGCCTGACCATTCAGTTTCTGCTTGCGCCTCAAAGTGTCAATTTTCAGGAGATTTCACAACAGATGGTCTCCATGATATCCGCCGGCGGAGAAGAGGCCGGACACGACGGCCCGAAGCCTCATAAACCATAGTCTATTAATCATTTTTCGGGAGGGTAGAAAATGAAACTCTATGAATTGACAAAATCATACCAGCTGTTTGAGGAAGCGCAGAAATATGTTCCCAATGGCATCTATGGCCCGCGCACCCCTGCTTTCCTTACTTTCGGATCCTATCCCGCTTTTATTCATCGCGGCGAGGGATGCCGGATCTGGGATGTGGACGGGAACGAATATATTGATTACATGTGCTCTTTCGGCACCAATCTGCTGGGGCTCAAACACCCGAAGGTGGACGCGGCAGCGAAAAAACAGTGGGAGAACGCGGACTGTTTTACCCTGCCTTCCGACCAGTGGCTGCCGCTGGCTAAAAAAATTGTGGGAACCATCAATGGGATCGATTGGTGCGTCTTCGGGAAAAACGGCTCCGACGTAACCTCCTACGCGATCACGCTGGCCCGGATATTCACCGGGAAAATGGATATCCTGCTGGCGAAAGGGTCTTATCACGGCTCCCATTTCTGGTGCCAGCCCCACGGGCAGGGCGTGCCTGAGGAATGGAAAACCCATGTGCATTATTTCGAATACAATGATGTGGCCGACCTCAAACGGGTTTTGTCGGAGCGCAGCGGCACCGTCGCGGGCATCATGCTCACTCCGCAGCGGCATGACGCCATGAGAGACCAGGAGCTTCCGACAAAGGAATTCGTGGACGCGGTCAACCAGCTTGCTCAAAAAGACGGTTTCATGATTATTGTGGATGATGTCCGCTGCGGGTTTCGGCTGGATCTTGCGGGGAGTTCGAAGCATTACGGTTTCAACGCCGATATTCAGTGCTTCGGCAAGGCCATGGCCAACGGCTATGCCATCTCTGTCGCCGCCGCGCGGGAGGCGCTGATGGACGCGGCGAAGCAAATATTCTTTACCGGCACCCATTACTTTTCGGGTGTGCCTTTTGCCGCCGCCCTGGCTTGTATCGATGAAATCAAAGCCAGCGGCGCAATCGAGCATATCCAAAAGATGGGAACCCTGCTGATGGACGGCCTTAAGGATGCCGCAAACGCCGAGGGCGTGCAGGTTAACCTCACCGGCCCGCCGGCGATGCCCTACATGACTTTCGCCAACGATCCGCTTTTTGAAACAAACCGCTTTTTCTGCGGTCAGGCAGCAAGGCGGGGCATCTTTTTCCACCCCCACCACAACTGGTTTGTGTGCGCGGCCATGCAGGAGTCCGATATCCGTCAGACCATCGATGTGGCTTCTGCTTGTTTCAAACTCACGAAAGAAAAAATCGGAGGCTGACATGAAATGGTACCATCTGGGCATCAAGGCAAAAGACAGTGAAGCGTCCATCCGGTTTTATCGGGACATCCTGGGGCTTGATATCGTTGATACGGTAGAGGTTTGGGGAAAGAAGTTCACCTTCGTGGGCAACGACACTGTTCAGATTGAGATTGAGCAGGGCAATCCCGGCGACACGCAGGCAGATCCATCCACCATGACAGGGCTAAACCATATGAGTGTGGTGGTGGATGATATTCACGGGTTCGTGCAAGAAGCGCGCGCGAAAGGCGCCGATGTGCTGATGGATCCGTTTCATCCCCGGCCAGACCGGCTTACAACCTTCATCTCGGACCCGGACGGTGTGCTGATCCAGGTGATCCAGTACGTGAAGTGAACTTGCCCGTGCCAATGAATACAGGCGAGCGGGTATGGATCCGTGACGGCCGCAATTGTAGCGGGTGGTGAACTTTTTGCAAGCCATCAAAAAGGAATCAAGGGTTCCTCTGATCGCTTATCGTTTTGATCTCTGAACAAAGGTTCATATATGGGAAGTGTCAACAATTTTTCGCACTTTTAGTTTTAGCAACCCTCAATCCGGTTACCCGCAGGGAAAAAACTCAAAGGCCGCTACCCGAAGCATCCCTGGCCGGACGACACCTGGAATGTTACGCCGACCAGAAAGACGAAAGGTTACTCCATCACGTCTACTAAATTACTTTTATTCTTGCATTATTTTTAAGACGTTGTAATATGCATTATTTACAATAAACAATTATGAATTTAGTATGTTTAGTTTAAAAATATAAATTTCATAACTAAATCTTTCAAAGGAGTCTAAATTAAGTGATTCCTGCGCATAACCAATCCGGTGTACTTCCACCCTACTTGGGGTCATCACCAACAAAAAGAAATCTGATGGCGCCTTACAAAGTAACCCTATTGGAGGTTGCTCAACATTTTTCGACAAGCTCCATCAGATGTGCAATCATAGCAGGTTTGGTTTCATATCGTTCTGAACTGATTAACGCTGGAATCACTTCAGGGTTTCAGTGGCTCAATGGTAGTTTTGTGGAAAATATTGAAAAGAATAAAGGCCGACCGCCAAGCGATGTCGATATAATAACTTTCGCGCATAGGCCAGCAATTTACAAAGAACAACAAAAGTGGAGCGATTTTGTTAAGAGTCGCCCAGATATTTTTTATCCAGAAGAAAGCAAAAAGCGTTATAGATGCGATGCATACTATGTTGACATGAGTTTACCACCTGAAACGATTATTAGCAGGACCCAATATTGGTTTGGAGTTTTCTCTCATCAAAGAGATACATTTTTATGGAAGGGGATGCTTGAAGTCCCTTTATCCCAAGACCAAGACGTAATATCTTTTTTAAGTACTGGGGGTAAAAATGCATCGTAAATTACGCCTAGATGCTCTTATGGCTGATTACGGTTCTGTGTTGGAACTCCTGCATCAAGCACAGGATGCCAAAGATCCTGTGGGCGAGATTCAATATGAGTATAGAAAAATAATCCTTGAAAAAGAAATTCAAGAGCTTGAGAAGAACATAACAACAAACGCAAGTGTTGCTCTTTTTTTCGGTGGCGAGCCCGTGTTGGGGTCAAAAGGAATTGCTGCCGATTTCGCAGGAAGTGCTTTAGAAAAATTTCAAGACTTGATAACAAGAACTTTTGCAAAAACAGAACTAGGACAATTGGGAGAAAGAGGTCCTATCCCGCAAAAAAGCAACACCCAACTAATGCTAACAGAACTTGCACGAGGTTCTTTTGGTTTTGTTCTTGATGAGATGACGAATCAAATATCACATCAGGAGACCGTTTTGAAATTAATGGTAGATGAAGTATCTAATGTTGTTCAAAAGACGGGATCTGCTAATGAACTTGATTTTGAAGGAATTCTTGATTCTTTAGATCCACGAACCTTTTTAGGATTGAAAGATTTTTTTGCAGTCTTAGATAAAAATAAAGCAACTATTCGTATCGTTGATGATGAACACGATTTTACCCTAGATCGAGCTGCTGTTCATCGCGGACATTTGAGGACTGAAACAACTTCCATTGAAGAGAAAGAAGATGTCAGGGCTGGTGAAATCATCGGACTCCTTCCAGAGCATAAGAAATTTGAACTAAAAACTTCAGAAGGAGATGTCATTTATGGTTCCGTTGCTAAAGAAGCAATAGAACAGTACAACGCCCTTCTCTCTAATGGCATTGACATAGTTCATCAACATTGGACAGTAAAGTTTGTTATAAGAACTGTACATCCGCTAAATAGGCCACCAAGAGAAGTCTATCGTTTAACTGAATTTTTTAGTGCAACAAGTAGAAATAAATAATAAAAAACCAACATGGGGACCAATGTCACTTCAGCTTCATGACTTACTACTTAAAGGCTACTTTCCGAAAGAGTTACCACCTCCTTTTGTGACTGCTAGCTATGCACAGGCACTATGTGGGACGCAGCCCCAAGTTGCGCCACCGATGGATGCTTTTTCTAGCAGCCCTTGTCATTCCGCACCAAGTATTCATAACCTTGTCAGGACAGGTGGCCTTCGTCGAAACCTAGCAATTCCTAATCCAAAGCATTTCTTTCGTCTTGCAGAACATATTGTCGCGCACTGGGCTGATTTTACTTCGCACACATCTTTATCACGCTTTTCTTTAACTAAACCTGTTGACGCGGGTGCGGAACGCGCGATATCACCGGAACATGATCTTTCTTCGCGTGTAGGCTACAGGGCCAATCTTCGCGCGACTAATCGGTTCCTGTTGAAGGCAGACATATCAAGGTTCTTCCCATCTATTTATACGCATTCTATCCCTTGGGCTGTTATGGGTAAATCTAGTGCTAAATCAGCACACACTTCCGGCACACTAAAAGGTTCTTGGTCTGACAAAACTGACCGTTTCTCCAGGTCGATATTCAATAATCAGACAATAGGGATTCCCATTGGGCCGGACACGTCACGACTGATAGCGGAACTTATCCTGTCCCGTATCGATCTTGAACTGGCCGAAAAATTTCCTATGCTTGAAGGTATAAGATACATTGACGATTACGAGTTCGCATTCGCAACACGTTCAAAGGCTGAGGAGGTATTAAGCCATCTGCAACACCTCCTGAACGAGTTTGAACTTGCACTGAACACTAACAAGACCACCGCTTAATTATAGGGACGCTGTTAACTTATAAACTTATTCCTTGACGGTGGATTGAAATCAGGTTATAGGAGCCCATGCCTAGAGTAGGGGACAGAGGGACGCTGTTAACTTAAGGGAGGTACAGAGGGAGGTACAGAGGGACGCTGTTAACTTATATACTTATTCATTGACGGTGGATTGAAATCAGGTTATAGGAGCCCATGCCTAGAGGATCACGTATAGATGCTGTTGGAGCCGTGCACCATATAATGGTTCGCGGGATTGAACGCAGGAATATATTTGACGGTGATGCCGATCGGGATCACTTTCTTCACCGGATGGGCGAGATTCTTCTCGATACAGGGACCACTTGCTTTGCCTGGTCTTTAATGCCCAATCACTTTCATCTGCTGTTACGCACCGGGAATGTGCCTGTTTCGACCTTTATGAGACGGCTGCTGACGGGCTATGCAATATGGTTTAACCGCAGCCGAAAACGCCGCCGCCACGGCCATCTGTTTCAGAACCGATTTAAATCCATCCTATGCCAGGAAGATGCCTACCTTCTGGAACTCGTACGCTATATTCATCTCAATCCGCTGCGGGCTGGATTGGTTAAGGGCATTGAAGAATTGGACGTCTATCCCTATTCGGGTCATGGCACCTTCATGGGCGGTTTGATGAAATCCTGGCAGGAAACAGATGAAATCCTCAAACATTTTGGCAATAAACCGGCTTTGGCCCGCCGAAGGTATCGGCAGTTTGTGGAACAGGGGATTGGGCAGGGGCGAAGAAAGGACCTCACAGGCGGCGGCTTGATCCGGAGCGCGGGCGGATGGGAAGGTTTGAAGCAGAAGCGGGAGGAAGGGCAATACCAGCGAAGTGATGAAAGGATACTGGGCGACAGTGATTTTGTGGGCGAGATTTTGGACAAAAGTAAAGAGAGTCTGACAAAGAGTCAAAAACTGAAGTCCAAAGGGATGGACGTGGATAAAATCGCCTCACATGTAGCGAGTTTACTGGGACTTGCGGTTGACGATGTTTGGGCGGCGGGCAGACAGCAACACATCGTGAACGCCCGGAGCCTTTTATGTTATTGGGCGGTACGCGAACTGGGTGTTTCCATGTCCAGTTTAAGCCGAAGGTTGGGGATATCCCTTCCGGCCATCAGCAAATCCGTTGTCCGTGGCAAGCAGATAGCCGAAGACAACGCGTTCATATTGACCTGAAGTTAATAAGTTTACAGCGTCCCACCCCATGTTCTCCACTGTTCTCGCCAGCGTCCCACTGTTCTCCGTTGAAGTTGGATAACTTGATAAATTGAAGTACGTCCCGTCCCCCAGATCCTTATCCTTGACAAATTACCTCGGCATCCACTACTGTCATTTGAGTTACACCAATTTCAGATGTGGATGGCGGAGCGTTCTTTATGTCCAGGAGACCCAAGTGGTGGCTTGACGTATTACGATTTTATTGGCCGCTCAACACGCTGAGCGCAAAAATGACGCGCTGGCCCATGGTGGGCCCTTTGCTTTCCCGCGTCGTGATTCCACTTTTCACGAAAGATAATTTTAATATCTCGTATATACCCATCAACGCGCATATCGAGCCGGTCGTCAGCAGCGCACTTTGCGGGAAAATTCTCGACGAGCTGGTCAGGCGATCGTCACACCGCGTCATCATCGGGCGGTGCAGTTGCCGCGATTCAAAAAAATGCAGTAATTTTCCTATCGAAGATTCCTGCTTGCTTCTTGGGGAAGATACCAGGGTTGTGGATTCCCGGATTGCCAAACATGTGTCCGTGGATGAAGCTCTTTTGCATGTCCGTAAAAAGACTGCCGCAGGCCTTATTCCCATGATCGGCCGGGTGAGAATGGATGACTTCTTTTATGGCATCCCCAATCGCGGCCGGATGCTGACGATTTGTTTTTGCTGCCCCTGTTGCTGCAGCGTCCTTAGCGCCCTGCAGTATCTGCCCGAAGAGGCGAAGTCCTCCCTCGTCCGGCTTAAAAATGTTGACGTGATTGTTGACGCAAAAAAATGCATTCAATGTTGTAGTTGCATGAATGCGTGCTTTGCCAAAGCCATAACACTTTCAGGCGGAGCCATTCAGCGTGATGAACATAAATGCATTAGCTGCGGCCGCTGTTCAATGGTCTGTCTGCAGCAGGCAACATCGATCATTGTTGAAAATATAGATGTGACCGTTGATGAAATTCTCGGCCGCATTAAACAGCGCGTGAATGTTGAATCCGGGGAAAACAATGGGCTCAGGGACGGGCCCTAGGGGACGTTCTTCAAAATATCAATCGGCAAAGAAGGGGGGTAATTCGGGGGGTAGGTAATTCGGGGGACACAACACTTAATTATCTTGACCACTGCAAATTAATACATTAGACGTCCTTCATGCCTAGAGTATCACGAATCGTTGCCGTAGATTATCCGCATCACATTACACAGCGTGGTGTTCGTTCTGTGGATATCTTTCATGATGACGACGACAGGAATCAGTATTTACAATTCATCAAGGAAGAATCCGCAAGTTGTGAAATCGAAATTCTTGTGCGGTGATTTTGAATTAGTGTTATATCCCCCAAATCCCCGATGAGGAATACCTCAACCAGTGGCTCACAATCGAGAAGTCTTTAAGAAGCAGATTATGGAAACAGATAATTTCCATGAATACCTCAGACTGAACGGTGGCATTGATAAAATGCTGGGACTGCGGGCGATAGAAAATCTGATAGAAAAATAGGAGTGGGTGTATGCCAAAAATCATCGATCTGACAAAACCGATTAAGAATTATCCGGAGGAATCCAGATTCCTCAAAGTAAAAATCAAGCATAAACCACATAGTATCGGGAGGTTGGAGATAATGTTTTTAGGACTCCCATTGCGTCTTTTTCCGAAAAATTTTATCGGCTGGGCAAATGACACAATCAAATCCATGGGCGTTCATTCAACGACACATATCGATGCTCCATGGCATTTCGCTCCGATAATCAATGGCGTAAAAGCCAGGACTGTTGATGAAATACCGCTCGAATGGTGTTATGGTGATGGCGTTGTGATTGATATGACCCATAAGAAAGACATGGAGATTATCACCAGGGAAGATATAATAAATGCGGTCCGTGATACCGGTATTACCATCAAAGAGGGCACTATCGTCCTGATCCGTACCGGACGTGACGCGCTTATGGGAAAGAAAGTGTACATGTCTTCCGGTACAGGCATGAGCGCGGAAGCGACAGAATGGCTGATTGATCAGGGTGTCAAGGTTATGGGTATTGATCAATGGGGATGGGATCTGCCGTTGGCAAAACAGGCAAAAAGAATTAAGCAAAAAATCTGTTCTCCCGAATCCTATTGGGAAGGACATCGGGTTGGTTGTCGAAAGGAATATTGTCATCTCGAACAGGTTGTTGGTCTTCATCAACTGCCTCTTCAGGGATTTAAAGTAATAGCTATGCCGCTTCCTTTGCATGGTTGCTCAGCTTCACCGGTAAGATTGGTTGCAATCATTGGTGAATAGAATTTCAATGAATAGAGAACAATCTACGAAAGGAAATCTCCATGAGATTAAAAAGAATAAAACTTAAAAATCTCGAAATATATTCTTTATGTGTATTTAAAGATGATCAATGGGTTGCTTTTCGAGCGGTCCTGGATGCGGTGCCTGCCGACGGAACAAATGAACGTAAAAAACTCGAGAACTCATCGGATGATCTGATCGTTTTTTTGAAAGACCGCGCAATCCTCCAGCCGAAGCTGGAAGAATTGATCACAATTGCCCGGACAAATAATGCTGAATTGACATTGGATGGATGGGATGTAATTCCGTTCAGACCTTTACTATACCGTGATTTCATGCTTTATGAAAAGCACGTGATCAACAGCTCGCGCGGGTTTGTAAAACGTCTGATGCCAATGGCGGCGCTGGTCGCGAAACTATATGAGGGAATTACCCGCAGGACTTTTCCATTTTTTTTACCGAAAAAACCATGGTATGAAAATCCCGTCTACTACAAAGGAAACGTTCTGTCCTTTGTAGCCGATGGTGAAACCGTTGCATTTCCCCGATACGCGAATATAAAAGATTATGAGCTCGAGCTCGGAATGATTATCACAAAAGATCTGTTAAACGCCACCGAAGAGGAAGGATTTGAGGCGATCGGGGCATTTTGCGTGTTTAACGATTTCAGCGCCCGAAATGTGCAGATAGACGAGATGAGAAAAACAGGTTTTGGCCCCTGTAAAGCAAAGGATTTTGCAAGCTCGATCTCTACAGTCGTCGTTACCGCGGACGAGATATTGCCGGTTCTTGATACGCTGACGACGCGGGTGTATATCAATAACAATAAAGTCGCCGAAGGTGAAATAAAAGGGTTTTATCATTCACTCGGAAAAGCGGTGGCGTACGCATCAAAAGGAGAGCGGGTTTACGCCGGTGAATTTATGGCGACGGGAACAATTCCTAACTGTTGTGGAATGGAAAATGGTACGGTTTTGGAATGTGGAGACGTTATTCGGCTTGAGATTGACATGGTGGGAGAACTGACAAATCCCATCAGTAAGAGTTTGCTATAAAGGTGACTATGGGGGAATTCGGGGTAATTCGGGGGACACAATGAACCTACCCCAGTTTAACGGACACTTCAAAAGGTATACAGAGTCGTATACAATAGAGAAGAAAGGAGTGTCCGTTGAGAAAACAGAGGCAGTTGTTTAGCCGGGAGTTTAAGCTGGAAGCCGTGAGGTTGATGGAAGAAGGCCAGAAGCCACCGGGAAGATCACCCTTAAGAAATTAAATATCTTGATCCGAGCAAGAGTTCAATAAATTCGACTGCGGCAATACTTAACAACTTAAGGGCGTCCCCCTTGGCATGGGGAGTGTAAATCTAACTGTGTAAATGGTTTTATTTAGGGTAGGAATAAAACCAGAATAGACAGGAGGATTTAGTATGAAGTTGACGTTTGATGTTGAGGAGGCATTGAGCCAGTGTAAAACCCTGGAAGATATTTCCGGGAAAAATGGTTTATTGAAGCGAATGCTGAAGGATATGACGGAGCAAATCCTTGAGGCAGAGATGACTGACCATTTGGGCTACGAGAAACATTCAACAGACGGAAACAATAGCGGAAACAACCGTAACGGCAAAACAGCCAAAACCGTCCGATCCGATTATGGTGAAGTCAGGATAGAGACACCTCGTGATCGGAACGGGACTTTTGAACCCGCCATCGTTAAGAAACGGCAGAGCGACATCAGTGAATTTGATGAGAAGATCATATCGATGTACGCCAAGGGCATGACCGTTCGTGACATTCAGGAACACATCAAAGATATTTACGGCGTAGACATTTCACCGACCAGCATTTCCAATATAACTGATAAAGTGATGTCATTGTCGGCAGAATGGCAGGCCCGGCCTTTGTCAGCCGTTTATGCGATCGTTTTCTTTGACGCCATTCATTACCATGTCCGGCAGGAAGGAAAAGTGATCAATAAAGCGGCTTATACCTGCCTGGGGGTCGATTTAAAAGGACGTAAAGACGTTTTAGGCCTATGGGTTGGTGAAAACGAAGGCGCCCACTATTGGCTGGGAATCATGAACGAATTAAAGAACCGGGGCGTTGAAGATATTCTGATTGCCTGCGTTGACGGTTTGAAAGGATTTCCGGAAGCGATTAACAGCGCTTTCCCTAAGGCAGAGATTCAACTCTGCATCGTGCACATGATCCGTAACTCCCTCAAATATGTAGGATCAAAATATCAGAAAGAATTTATCGCCGATCTGAAGACGGTTTATAAAGCGCCCAGCGAAGAAAAGGCTGCTTATGAGTTGGATAAGCTGACGGCCAAGTGGGGCCAGAAATATCCTCTGGCGGTGAACCCCTGGAAAAACCACTGGACTCATGTAGCAACCTTTTTTAAATACCCTGAACACATCCGGAAAATCATTTATACGACAAATGCTTTGGAGGGCCTTCACCGGCAACTCCGAAAGGTAACAAAAAACCGGTCGGTTTTTCCGAATGACGAAGCGTTAACGAAAATATTATTTTTGGCGATTCAGGACGTTATGAAAAAATGGACGATGCCGTTGGCTAACTGGGCTTTGACAATTTCACAGCTGGCTGTTATGTACGAGGGCCGGTTTGATTTGGCGGCAATATGAGAAAAATTCCATTTACACAGATTATTTTACAGTCTCTTGGCATGTCGCTATCCCCGTTCTCCTGCACCGTCTTCACTAACCGCCTTACCTGGCGTTCGCTGAGTCCCAGCAGCCTCGAAACGTTCTTCTGCGTCATCTTTCTTCCTGTCCATCGCCGACTGGATTAACTTCAGCCGCTTCAACTCCCTGACACTCATGATGATCATGTTCCTTCCGACCATAACGATCTCCTTCCTCCCGGAGATAACTATAGTCTCTCTTTAGGACATTTCTACTTTGCCTTTTTAGGACATTATCACTTTGGCGGAACATGATAAATAAGGCAACGAATTGTTTAATGAAAATGTCATCAAAGGATAATAAAGAGATAAATGTTCAGGAAGGCAAAGACTGTAAATGAGAATAACACCTTGAGTCATGATTTTATAAGCATCCGTTTCATTCTCCCTGACAGAAATCCTAAAATATGGCAGATTCTTAATTCATGCTTGAACCTGTCTTTTGTGAAGCATCCAATTTTCAATAGGCTTACAATGATATGTCTCAAGAATATTATTTTTGTTGTGTGAGAGTGGTAATTCATAATCTCCAGATATTTTGTATCTTCCATAAGAATTCCTTCCAGTTCCCCCTGATCAAATTTCCACTTGCGTAAGTATTTTTTCGACATTCTATAAGCGGGAATATGATGATGAATAATTGATGAAGGATAATATAATATTTTTTTACCAGCATTCTGCAATCTTTGTAAAAATTCGGCTTCTTCACCGCTATAAAGTTTTCTTGGCGTTCTTCCAAGATTTGTATCAAACAGGCCATATCTTTTGAACATTTCAGATTTTACAGCAAAATTCGCTCCCCAAATATCTAACGCATCCATATAAGCGACTGAATCACCCTTATCTAACAATGCCAAATACCCATACAAATCAGGTTTTAGCCATTTCGGCTTGGGAATCTCCCAAATCGGCAATATCTTCCCACCTATACATGCAACATCATCATATTCTTTAAATGCCTTATCAATATTTTGGATCCAATGTTTGTCAACGATCACGTCATCATCTGTAAACGCGATAATTTCACCCCTGGCTTCTTTTACCCCTCGATTGCGGGCATGGGAAAGTCCCTTCTTATCTTCCAATACATATCGTATTCGTGATTCAAAATCCTTCGCTATTTCTTCGAAAACAAGTCGCGTATCATCATCCGAATTGTTATCTACTACAATAACCTCACATGATAAATGATCGGGGATCACAATCTCCTGAAGACTTTTCAGCATTCTTCGCAGACTTTCGGATCGATTGAATGTACAAACAACAACGCTAAATTTCATATGAATGTCCTAAAAAGAGTTAATGCTGTAACCTGATCTCATTAGCAATTTATATTTCCTGTTAGTAGCAAATAGAAAAGTC
>DDWS01000015.1 GCA_002347685.1 Syntrophaceae bacterium UBA2280 | reverse complement strand
TGCGGCATCAGCCGGATTTTGCACTTGAAAACTTCAACCGTAAAGAACGGGTCCCTGTTACAGAATACACCATCGAACATATCATGCCTCAGGATGAAAAACTCTCTAAAGTGTGGCGCGATGTGTTAGGGCCAGAGTGGGAGAGGATCCATAAAACTTTGCTCCACACTTTAGGAAACCTAACTCTGACAGGTTACAATAGCGAATATTCAAATCGGCCTTTCGATGAAAAACGTGATATGAAGGGTGGATTTAGGAATAGCCCCCTGAAATTAAACGAGGGCTTAGCGGATGTAAAGGTATGGGACGAATCTGCCATTTTATCTCGCGCAGAAAAGTTAGCAACAATAGCCCTCAATGTTTGGAAAAAACCAGAGCTGTCTGATGATATCTTAGCAACTTACAATGAAAAGCAAGAGCAACATACTGGCTATACAATCGAAGACTTTCCTTATCTATCGCAAGGAACTAAAACCAGAGAATTGTTTGATGCATTTAGAGTCGAAGTATTAGCGTTGGACAAAGTCGTCGTGGAAGAGTTTTTAAAATTATACATTGCTTATAAAGCGGAAACAAATTTTGTTGATGTTGTTCCACAAGCATCGCGATTGCGCTTGTCAATTAACATGCCTTTCTCAGAGGTATTCGATCCAAAGAATCTATGTAAAGATGTAACAAATCTTGGGCGATGGGGAAATGGTGATGTGGAAATTGGTTTAAATTCCAAAAAGGATTTGCCGTATGTGATGGGGTTAGTGCGCCAATCTTTTGAGCGCCAAATGGGAAACGGAGAAGATGAATAAATATTATTCAATTCATGTCATGGCTTTTCCTTGTACAAAGTTTCGGCTTCTTTTTCCTCTTTCGTCATTTTTTAAGGCGTTAAATTTTTCCTGTTTGATTACAAATGTTTAATTTTCTTCACTCGTTGCATTATATTCTTAGCACCTCATTAATTGTCTTCTCCCCGCGCTTGACATTCGGTTTTTTCATGTTATGATGCCACTGGAGTAAAAACATGACTGAAAAATCAAATTCCCCGAAAAACCCTGAAAAACAGGGTATTAAAGGCGAGATCATCGTCTCCGAAACCGAAAACGACATGGTTTCCACTGACCCCGGGGACCAACAGATCGTTCCCTTCTTTAAAAGGCCGTCCGTATTACGGGGCAGCCTGCTGATCGTCTCTGCCATTGTCCTCGCCCTGGCGGTATGGGGCGTCGGTGCATTAATTGTCAATGGCACCCAGGCGGCCGCCGTTCCAACCAGTACGCCCACAACCATCGTTCAGACCCCCCTGGATGCGACGCCGGTCTTCACAACCGATAATGAAGAGGAAGGCCTGGTCCGCCTGCCGGAAGTCATTATTACCCCCGTCACAACGGAAATCATTGTTGAGGACCGGACCGAATTCGAATATTACACCGTCGTTGAAGGGGATACCATCTTTGACATTGCGGAACGATTCGGCTTAATGGCCGAAACCATCCTGTGGACCAACTGGTATACCCTGGGAGAAATGCCGGATGCGATTTATCCCGGAAATATTGTGACCATTCCGCCGGATGACGGCGCCATGTATATGTGGTATGAAGGCGATGGACTCAACGGCGTATCAAGTTACTTCAGTGTATCCCCGGAAGCTATTGTCAACTATCCATTGAACAATCTTGACCCGGATACGCTGGGTGATTGGTCACTCCCCAACATTACACCCGGTACGATGCTCTTCGTGCCAGGCGGTACCCGGCCAAACACTTCCTGGATACCGGCCCGCGGCGAAGAAATCTCCGGCAACTCCTACCTCGGACCCGGCGCGTGCAGCGGCATCCTTTACGGCAATATCGGTACAGGCACTTTCACCTGGCCAACGACAGCTACCTGGCTTTCAGGTTACGATTACACCCCGCCCGTTCACAACGGCCTCGACTTTGACGGTGATTTCGGCAGCCCGATCTACGCCGCTGATTCCGGTGTGATCATCTACTCTGGCTGGTCGGACCGGGGTTACGGCAACCTGATCGTGATCGACCACGATGGCGGCTGGCAGACCTATTATGGCCACCTCCTGGATAACACACTGCTGCCCT
The DNA here is from genome assembly GCA_002347685.1 of Syntrophaceae bacterium UBA2280. Classification (GTDB taxonomy): domain Bacteria; phylum Desulfobacterota; class Syntrophia; order Syntrophales; family Smithellaceae; genus UBA8904. The sequence goes on along the minus strand of DDWS01000015.1, from coordinate 984 downwards.
GTGGCTCCAACGTGCTCAAAGGTGAATTGATCGCCTCCATGGGCAGCACAGGCAACTCTACCGGTCCGCACTTGCACTTTGAGCTGCGGTCAGGCGGCCAGCCAGTCAACCCCTGGCAGTACCTGCAGTAAATAAAATAAATTGAACCAAGAAAAATCAAGCCCCTGTCAAATTGACGGGGGTTTTTCATGGAATTACATGCCTATAAGTAATAACAAAAATGAATAAAATTGTTTAAAAAAGTTAGCGGACTAAAGTCCGCGCTCCAAAAACAATTCTTACTTTCGTAAGAAACTACCGTCAAGAAACCCGATTTCCTTTTCCCTGACCTTGTTCCCCGATTTCAGAACCCTAATCCCCAATCGCCCAGTTCCTAATCGTCTGACTCCGCCACCGGGATCACGCTCCGGTTATCCGGGTTTTCACTGGCGATCACGATATACTCGTCCTTCACGAGATACCCATCGTAAGCCTCATCGCCGCGGATCGGCTCCCACCCCGAAAGCACAAACGGGATGGTCCCATCAGCCGTGATCCACTCCCCATTATATTTGCGGGCAATGTGGATATGCGTCCCGGTTGAATGCCCCCCTTCACAGGAAGGGTATCCCAGGGGGTCGCCTGTCTCGACCACCGTCCCGACCGATACGCGCCCTGATTCGGCGATATGCAGGTACAGCACCACCCACCCGGTACGCTCATCTCCGTCACCATCCAAATCCAGAACAAGCACGCCTTCCCCATCCCTGACCACCACCCCGGCCGCGACAGCGGTCGCAGATAATGAGGTCGGATAACAACCGGTCACCTCAGAAGGCGGGGCAAAGTCCAGGGCAGCGTAAGGGGCCATGCTGCCCCACCCGGTATGCGGGCCGCCGGTATAAGCCCATCCGACATCGTTGATGTACGGCAGCTGCATTTCAGGCTGGCGCAACGATCCTTCAATGTGCGGAGCGGCCGTCCAGGGGTCACCAAACAGGCGGT
>DDWS01000054.1 GCA_002347685.1 Syntrophaceae bacterium UBA2280 | reverse complement strand
CAAACCCTTTTTTCTGTGCAAGTCCGTCGGTAGCAACCAGAAAAACAGCAAGTAAAGGAACGAGCATTGTTACAAGAATTTTTTTACTCATACGCATAAACCTTTCCCCTTTCTAAATGTGTTATTTACTGCATTGTCTTTGATTCGCTGTCTGATTCCGGCAATCACTTATTTACCAGCGCCACGCCCGGTTGTCTGATCGCACGGCCATCTTTGACTTATGGATTCTTCATAAACCTGACAGCTAACTTTTATACCACCTTCCCCGCTCTTTAAAAAAAACAAAACCGATATTGATTTCCGACAGATCCTGCGTATCCGCATGCAGGAATTTTAATTCCACCTCGACCTGGGCAATCTTTTCGATTGCGGGAAACTTCACACTTTCTTCGTTATCCTGTATGTAGCTCACCGAAACGATGCGGTATTCGATAATGCGGTAGGGCAGCGCTTGAACTTCTGCCAGATATTGTTCATAGCTGTGCGACTGTGCATACGGAGACGAGGCTGCGAAACAGGCATAAATCGCCGGATAATCGCGCCGGACTTCCGCATCAAGGAAATTCCGGACAGCCTCCAGCAGCGCCGTCTTCTCGGGATCGTTTGACGACCCGCAAAAACCGTTTCCGGGAACACAAAGCACAAGCATCATGGCGATAATAAAACCAACCATCGAAGCGTGCAGCATTCCTTTTTTCACGTGGCGCTCCTCTACCGTCATGGATCAAACCTTTTTCACATAGTGTTTTGCAAACAGACCGCTCGGGCGAACACATAAAACCAGAACGATGACCGCAAAGGCCGTGATCGGTTTCCATGCAGGCCAGACATATCCAAAGAAGTTTTCAATAAGCCCCATGATAAAGCCACCGAGCAGCACACCGGGAATGCTCATGAGGCCTCCGAGCACCGCGGCCGCGAAAGCACGGAGAAAAGGCTCAATCATAAAGCCGGGATCAAGAATGGTCTTGGCGGACAAAAGCAGGGCAGTTATCGCGCCGATGACCGAGCTGAACCCCCAGGCGAAGGCAAAGACACGGTCGGTCTTGATCCCCATGATTTTTGCGGCATGCTTGTTTTGCTGCGTCGCCCGCATGGCGGTTCCCATCTTTGTGTATTTGAAGAAAACAAACATAAAACTCACGATCACGATGGCCGTTATGAAAACGGCCAGAGCCCACTGACTGATAATGAATCCCGGAAAAGGCTCATAGGTCACCGAGTATGAAACAGGGATGGTAAACTGTTTTTGTTCCGCGCCCCATTTCCAGCTGGCCAGACCGGCAAGCAGCATATTCGCGCCGATCGTGATCACGATGAGGCCGAGAAGCGTAGGATTCTTCGCGGGCCGCAGGAAGAAATAATCCACCAGCACACCCAGAAGGGCCGCAAAGGCCAGAGACACGATAAAGGCCATCCAGAAGGGATAACCGAAAATACTCATCACATGAAAGGCAACAAACGTCGAAAACATCGCCATTTCACCCGCGGCAAAATTGATCACGTCCGACGTCTTGTAGATAATCACGACCGCCAGCCCGAAAAGACCGTAACAGGCACCCATAGCCAAACCATCGATTAACAACTGTCCAAACGGCATATATATCTCCCCTCTTATTTACTGCTACTTTCCTTTTCCGATTTCCGCGGACACTGCAGATCAGAAGTCCATCGTAAACATAAGGAACGTGCTATTAATTCATCATCTCCGGCCTGTTTATGCCGATCTGTTAGAACGGCCATGTCTTCCAGTACTTCTTCATGCGAATCCATCCCCCGAACAGCCCCAGGGGCTCAAAGAGCATGATTCCGATCATAACGAGGCCCACGGCGATTAAATTGAAATTGTCCATACCCGTAGTCGTCATAAACTGCTGTGAAAAGGCGACCAGCAATGCTCCCACAACAGGAACTTCATCGACATTCTTGAAAAGATCATACATCAGATAGGTGATCAATATCGCTCCCGATATGGATCCCATCACCGAACCGAGCCCGCCTACGACAATCATGACGATAAAGATAATCGAAAGGAGCATATTAAACGTGAAGGGATCAAAAAACCCGAGCACAAAGGCGAAAAGCCCGCCGCCGACCCCGGCGAAAAAAGCGCTTGTCGCAAAAGACAGGGTTTTATACATGGTCAGGTTGATGCCGATCACCTCTGCGGCAATGTCACTGTCCCGGATGGCGACAAACGCTCTGCCTGCCTTTGTCTTTAAAATATTGATGGCTACCAGAACCATAACGATGGTGAAAATCAAAACCAGATAATACTTGCTGATCATGGAGTCCAGAATAAAGCTCCATCCCAGCTGAGGCACCCCGATATCAAACGCGGGAGCCACCAGACCCTGCCGACCGCCGAAGAACTCCGTGTGCCCGATGATGTGCATGATGGCCAAACCGAAAGCCAGGGTGGCAATGGTGAGATACGGCCCCTCGAGCCGCAACGCCGGCAAGCCTAATACAAAACCAAAAAAAGCCGCGATAAAAGCCGCGGCGATAATGGCAACAAAAAAAGGCAGATTCAGGGAAGTCATCAGTATCACGGTCCCATAGGCGCCTATCGCAAAAAATCCCGCGTGCCCCAGCGAGATCTGCCCTGTGGAACCAACGAGAATATTGAGCCCAACCGCCACGATCACATATACCATCATCAGGCTGAATAAATACAAGTAATAATTTGACACATACAGAGGAAATGTGAACAGCACGGCGAGAAAAACAATCGTCCAGAAAACAATCGTACCGCTTTTGAAAAGCTCAATATCCTCGTAATACGCACGCTTCATGTTGATCATCGGAAACACCCCTTCAATACAGATCTGAAATTTTACTAATTCTCACAACAAGCCGGCGAACTCGCATATACTGGTTTTACGGCCTTCTGTCCTGAATTTTTCCTACCAATACCCCCAACGCGGTTTTTATTTCGTCGCCGGTGGAGGGCTCTTTAACGATGAGTTTTGTTTCCGCAGTCTGGCCGGAAAGCATACCCGTGGCCACAACCTTGTAAACGCCCGCCGGAATCGCAGGTTTTGACAAAACAACAAACTGTTTGTAGGATCCGTCTTTCCCATAAGTGCCGCTGACCGTTCCGTTCAACATCCCCGTGACCTTCGCAAGCGTTCCCACGGTGGCCATAAATTTTCCGTCGGCCTGAACCTTTCCGTCGGCAACAGTCGCCTCGGTGTCTTTGGGACCCTTCAGTGTAACAAAAACATCATCGTCCGGCGTAAAGCCCGATCCTTCGAAAACAATCTTGGCTCCCAGCAATGTAGCCGCGCCGAGACTGACAGACTCCGGATTAACAATGACCTGCGGACCGGCAACGGCGGAATCGAGCGTTTTGGGAACCGTGGCACAACCGGCAAACAGAAAAGTACCCGCCGCAATGATCATACCTGTCAAAAGCAACAATCTGGAAAACCCTTTTTCTTGCGTTCTAGACATTTGACATTCCTCCTTCTGATTAGTTTTTTTAAAACCGTTATTCTTGCTCTGATGTACAGAATTTCATATCGTGCGTTTTTACATTCCGAGCTATAAATCATGGCGACCAATGTTTGTCAATGACTTTTTTCTTAAACACGCGTTTCTTCAAATTAATGATCAGATTTCTGACATTTTTATGCGATTCCTGCCATGGAAATGCAGCGGCACAGCGCGATACAGGCCACTCCATCTCTTGGCGAATAAGCTGACCGGCAGTCGGACAACTTTAAACAAACACTTGTTTTTTTGCAGCTTCATATCTCCACGCCCGGTCTCGGCCAGCTGGCTTTTACGGCATACGGATTTCAGCGCAAGGCTGTCTGACCTCACATCTCAACCGTGCCGGAAAAAAATCCGCCGATGCCTCAAGCACCGTCCACTCGTCACCAAACAGGCCATCCATGCGACAGCCAGCATACAGATCGCCTTCCCGAAAGGTGTTGCACCGGAAAGAATCCGCCCGAACATCTGCCTGGCTGCCCACCCATTCATTTTCGAGACGTAGTCGTCCAGACGCCGAACGGCTTTTTCAAGAGGGACAATAACGGATCAACACCGCTTTTGTAAGCAGCATCCGTAGCGGCCAGTATTCTTTTTTTAAAGACACGATAATTGAACTGACCGGGGTTCATCAAAAGTTTTCGCATGACGAGATCCTGCGATACCCCGAAGGCGCGGTCGTTTTCGGCGCAAATCAACCCTTACAGCCAATCATTCATTGACATATAAACCCGCGTTTCCTATACTCGCTTGCGAAAGATTGAGAATCAGGAGATGTCCATGATCATCGTCATAGGCAGTGTGCTTGCCAAAAAAGAGACATTCGATGAGCTTCTTGAGTTGAGCCTGGAGCATTCACGGCGTTCGCGTACCGAACCGGGTTGCCTCGCCCACAGGCTGCATCGGGATTGTGAAAATCCGATGCTCCTTACGTTCGTTGAGGAGTGGACCGCCCCTGCAGCACTGGCAGCACACTTTAAAGTACCCGCTTCACGGGCCTTCGTAAAGGCGGCCCAGGCGATGGCTGCCGGGCCGCCGAAGATGAATGTTTACGAAGCCTGTCCGCATAAAATTCAATGATTGCCTATTGTGGAATTGTATATTCGAAATATTTGAACGGCCTGACAGACAGGCTGTCCGTGGGAAGGCCCCGGCAATGACATGAAACTTTTTGCAGTAAGCGACATCCACGGAGCAACAAAGCCGATCGAAGCGGCTGCGCCACTGATTCGCGCAGCCGATTGGGTTGTAATTGCCGGCGATATCACGCGATCCAAAACAAGAGCCGAGGCAGCAGACGTCATTGCCTGTTTTGAACAATATTCAACCCGCATCCTCGCCGTCCACGGAAACTGGGACAGGCTGGAGGTCAATGACCTTCTGGTGGAAAAAGGGTACAGTATGCACGCAAAAGGCCGGCTGATCGATGGCATAGGTTTTTTCGGGCTGGGCGGATCATCACCGACGCCGCTGAATACCGCCACGGAATACACGGAAGAGGAAATCGCCCTGAACCTCAAAACGGGATATGAGCAGGTTAGGGAGGCGACACCCATCGTCCTGATTTCCCATGTTCCGCCCCGGGGCGTCCGGGACCGGTCTTTCCTCGGCCTTCGGGGCGGCAGTCAAAGCGTGAAGGCGTTTCTGGAGACAGAACCTGTCAGCCTGTGCCTGTGCGGTCATATTCATGAGGCGGCCGGAATTGAACGTTTTCAAAACACGCTTGTGGCCAATTCGGGAAGTTTCAAGAAGGGCCGTTACCTGTCGGCTGAAATCGGGTTTTCCCTTGTGGCCACACAAGGCAGAGTTGACTATTGATGATAACGTCTAACGGAAAAAAGGGAATTCTATGAAGCAGGAGGCGAAAGGGCGAATCCACGAGAGGATCACCGCGATTCCGAACGCGTGGTATCCCGCTTACATTGTTCGGGGTGAAAAAAAGAATCTGATGATCGACGCGGGCGTGAATCTTCTGGGACCGCGCTACCTCGCCTTCATTAAAGAAATTCTGGGAAATCCGGAAAATCTGCACCATCTCTTTTTAACACATTCACATTACGATCATGCGGGCGCCGCGCATTATCTGAAACAACATATCCCCGGCTTGATGATCGGCGCTCACGAAAGGCTTGCCGGCCTGCTGAGAAAACCGTCCGTGCTGGACATGATGAACCGGCTTAGCGCCAATCATGTGGAGCTGCTGAAATACAATACGGACGGTGAAGACCTTTCGCTGCATCCGTTTAAAATCGACATTCTCCTGAAGCACGAAGACGAATTCGATCTGGGCGGGCTGACCTGTCGTGTGTATGAAACACCGGGCCATACCAGGGATTCTCTGACGTTTTACTTCCCGGAGATCAAAACACTGTTTCCCGGAGAGGCAGCAGGGGTTCTGCAGGGGGAAACAAACAGAGAGGTACAAGTGGAGTTTCTGTCTTCCTATCAGAACTACATCGAATCCCTGAAACTGATGATCTCGCTCAAACCGGAAAGGATTTGCCTGGGGCATGGCTGGGTATTGAGCCAGAGCGACGCGGCGGATTTTCTGGAAAGTTCTCTGGCCGAGACGTTCCGGTATCGCGAGCGGATTGAACGTTATCTCGATGCCGCCGGCGGTGAGGTTGACCAGACGATTCAGGACATGGCGCATGCCGAATATGACGTGAAAGGCGGCATCCTTCAGGAACGGGTCTCCTATGTGACGAACCTGAGCGCCCAAGTGAAACATATCGCCGGCCTGCGCGGACATGATCACTCGCAAACCGCTTTCGGGTCGCCGCGATAGGAAAACACGGATCCGAAAAACATGAGGCCCCCTTTCAGGCGGCATGTCTTTGCGGGTCATCCTGCTTGACGCCAAGTTCGATCTTGTCAAAGATTAATCGCAATCCACCGGTTTTTCATTGACACAAAAAACGATTTATTCTATGCAGTGCATCATCCCCTGAAAAACAAAAAAACAGCAATGAATGCATCACCTCTATCCAGATGAACGGCTGGAACTGAACGGAATCAATTTTCAAGGTATGGAAACCGGATGAGACTGACGATCTTTGCACGCATCATGATTGGCTATCTGGCCATATTCATTCCCGTGGCAGGTGTGAGCGTGTTTGCCTTTTCGCAGCTCGCGTATTATCGCGATGTCACCGACGACATTTTACAAATTGACAATCGCATGAGAGATATTGTGCAGAGAATTACCGATTCAGTCCTGGCGCAAACACGCAACGAACGGAAGTTCATCATTACAAAGGATATGGAATTCATGAATCAGTTTGTGCTTGCCGGAGCGGATATCGATGTACGCATTGACGAAGTCACGTCCATAGCCAACAACGCGCATAAGAGGGAGATGCTAGAAAGGATCGGGGATTCCTATGAACGCTATAATTCGGCGTTCCATGAGGAGGTGGAGTATGTAAAGCAAAACCAGCCCTATCTTCAGGAACACTATAAAGAGGAGAAGGAAAAATTAATCGATGAGATTCTATCGGATCTGATAAATTTAAAAATTTACATCGAGCAGGACACATACGACAAGATCAAGCATCTGGGAGCGTCAGTTGTAAAAGCCAATCAGATCGCTGTCGCCATGACGGTCGGTTTCATCCTCTGGGGCGTCGTCACCTCCATTCTCATTACCAGAAGCATCACCAGGCCCCTCTCCGGCATGAGAAAAAAAACAAGACAGATTGCCACAGGTGACTTTGAATGCAGTTTGAACCTGTCTTCCCCCCCCGAAATCGGGGAACTGGCACAGGACTTTAATCTGATGTGCAACAAATTGAAGGCGACCGATAAGATGAAGTCTGACTTTTTCTCATTGATGGCCCATGAGTTGCGCACGCCCCTCGCTTCGATTAAAGAGGGGACCAATCTCCTGCTCCATCACGGCAAAGATGATTTCAAAGAACGAAACGAGGTTCTGAGGATTATTGCAGAGGAAAGCAACCGCCTGACGGACCTGGTCAATTCCCTTCTGGATCTCTCGAAGATGGAGGCGGGAATGATTGCTCTGCGCCTTGAAAAATCCGATATCGGCTACCTTATCGATCAGGCTGTTTCCGGTTTGAGACCCCTGGCGATGAACAAAAGTATCAGCATCACAGCGAAGGTGCCGCCGGATCTTCCTTACATCCGGGTGGATGAAGAAAGAATCCTGCAGGCGCTCAGAAACTTGATAGGAAATGCCGTAAAATTTACACCGGGAGGCGGTCATGTCACGGCAACGGTCGAACCCCTGGCCGGTTGGGTGAAAGTCTCCGTCGCAGACACAGGGCCCGGTGTGGCAAAAGAGGACGTAAATGTCATTTTTGATAAATTCCGGCAGGGCACGATAACGGATTATCAAACCATCAAGGGCACCGGTCTGGGTTTGGCGATCGTCAAACACATCATTCATGCTCATGGAGGTACGATTTGGGTGCAAAGCGAAACAGGTCACGGAAGCGTCTTTACATTCCTGCTGCCGGTATAGTCATCATCCTTCTTGCGGGTTGCGCAATGTTAACGGAGCTTCCGTTCGAAAGAGAGGCCCGCGAATCCCTCATCACGGCGCGTCACCTTCTCAATGCAGGGGATTACGACGGGGCTCTGAAAGAAAACCGGAAAATTATATCCTCGTATGGAGATATTCCGCCCGGCGATGAATCCCTCTTTATGACAGGGCTTATTTACGCTCATTACGGCAATCCCGGAAGGGACCATGAAAAATCCCTTGCCTTCTTTAAAAGACTTTTAAAGGTCTTTCCTCAAAGTCCGTTTTCCGGGCAGGCAAGAATATGGATCGGAATTCTTCAGGAGCAAGCGAAACACACTGCTAAGACGGAGGATCTCAGCAAGTGGATCAGAAAACTGCAAAGTGAAAATGAGCGCCTCAACAGGGAAATTGACGAGCTGAAAATGACGATTAAAAAATCGAAGCAAGTGGATATAGAAATTGACGGGAAAACGAAGGAGCTTTCACCATGACCGCCCAGTCTTTAAAAAAGATCTTAGTGGTGGATGACGATGCCAACTTTTTGAAGTTGATCAGGATGCGGCTTGAGCTGTCAGGCTATGACGTCGTCACCGCCTTAAACGAAGAAGACGCCATTGTAAAAATCACGCAAGAGTCCCTCGCCCTTTCTATCGTTGACCTCAGGCTCGTTCACAGGGATGGAATCTCCCTGATGGAGGAGATTCATTCGATCAGTCCCTATATGCCCATTATCATTCTCACCGCCCACGGAAGTATCGAAAGTGCCGTCGAAGCCACGAAAAAAGGAGCTTATAACTTTATGAATAAGCCCTTTGATCATGAGCAGTTGTTGTTGCAGATCGAAAAAGCACTGGAGAACCGGCGGCTTATGTCTGAAGTGAAAAGGCTCGAGGGGCTTCTGAAGGATAAATATGATTTCAAAAACATCGTCGCAAGAAGCGATAAAATGAGAAAAGTTTTAGACTGGGTATCCCGTGTGGCTCCCACGGACTCAACCATTTTTATTTTCGGAGAAAGCGGTACCGGCAAGGAGTTGATTGCCAAAGCCATCCACCTTGCCAGTGAAAGAAGGGACAACCCCTATGTGGCGCTCAACTGTGCCGCCATCCCCGAAACCCTTCTGGAGAGCGAACTGTTCGGACATGAAAAAGGGGCCTTTACCGACGCCAGAAAAAGCCACAAGGGGATGTTTGCCCAGGCACATCAGGGAACAATTTTTCTCGATGAAATCGGAGATATGCCTCTGGCCATCCAGGCAAAGCTTTTGAGGGTTCTTCAGGAGAAACAGTTCCATCCGTTAGGAAGCGCAAAGCCGTTGGATGTGGATGTCAGGGTCATCGCAGCCACAAACAAGGATATAGAAGCCATGGTGAAAGAGGGTTCTTTCCGTGAAGACCTTTTCTACCGAATCCATGTCGTCCCTGTCAATCTTCCGCCGTTGAGAGAAAGGAAGGAAGACATCCCCCTTCTGGCGGAGTATTTCCTCCTGGACATCAGCCGTCGAATGAGGAAAGACGTTAAAGGCATCTCGGCCATGGCCATGCAGAAGCTCATGCTATACGATTGGCCCGGAAACGTGCGGGAACTGGAAAACACCATTGAGCATGCCGTGGCGATCACGCGGGATGATGTCATAGGTCAAGAAATCATTCTCCCCGCAAAGAACCTCCCTGCTGAAACATTAAAACCCTACAAAGAAGCATTGGAAGATTTTAAAAGGGGATATGTTGTGCGTATCCTCGAATTCACGAAAGGAAACGTAAGCAAGGCTGCGCAACACGCCGAAAAGTATCGGGCTGATTTTCACAATCTTGTTAAAAAATACCACCTTAAACCTGAAGACTTTAAAAATTCCGATAAAAGAAATTTTATGCCGCCGGAATAAAAACTTTCCCCTTTGCTGCGCTTTTTTGCAGCCCCTTCACACACAGCATATCCAAAAAAAGGAAGGGGGCTTCGGGCCACCCCTTTCAACCCTTTCGCCCCTCCCCTTGATCAAATTCACGCCCATGTTTATAAAACTGTCATGGCAGCGTTATTCGTTTTCCCTCCGAAAAGCTATTCTACCAATCTGCCCTCGAAAGTGCCCCTGGCCGTACCGCCATAATCAACATCGCCTTTCATGGTTTTGCCGTCCACTTTGCCTGTGTAAACTGCATAGCCTTTTTGGGGATCCGTCGTGAACTGGAATTGAACATCCCTTCCGTGGATTGTGCCGGTCACCGGCGCCTCCCCCAGGGACCCCGAGTATTTTCCGGTCAACAGATCGCCAGTCTGCTTGAGGGTAAAGGTGGCATTTCCGGACTCCTTTTGTGTAACGACTTTCATGGTCCACTTACCGTCTATGTTCGTGCTTTCCGCGAAAACCAGCGCGGTGGACGTCAACAAAACCAAAACAATGAAACACAAAACAGCTAAACTGAATCTTTTCATACATTTCTCCTTTTCTTGTCTTTAAATGGGGTGATTCGTATCCCGTACGTCAGCAATGATCACGCCAAATATAAGGTCTGCCTGCAAAATCGTTGAGGCCCTTTGAAATAACAAAGGAATGTAGAAATAAAACATCGACGCGAGTAAGAAAGCCTCCTTACTGTTAACCCTTGTATAGGAAGTTCCATACATTTAAGCATACCCTGATTGTAGGGTTATCCATACAAAGGAAGCCGCATCTGGCGGGAAACGTCCGGGCGTTAATGATGACCTCCCGGAGGGCATATACAGACAGCCGGCAGGATTCGATCGACAAAAAAAGAATTTTTTTAAAATTTGTGTTTTGTGACTTCTATGATCAGCCAGATGCGCTCTTCGGAAACCTCATGAATCTTTTTTTGATCCACATCGCCGAGGCCGGATAAACGCGAAAGCAAGTCGTTTAAGTTTTTTGCCTCCACAAAGGCATGGAACGTTGTTTTGTTTTCAAGAGAACGCCTTGTGATTTGTGATGCGCCGGACTCTTCGAGTATTTTTTCCGTACCGGAAACCGCCCGGGAAACATCTGGAACCCGCAGGATTACGAAAGCGGCGATTTCATCCGCGACCGGAACCGCAACCGTTTGCTCCATAGCGGGAGAAAGGGACTTGTACCGTCTCGCGGCCTGTGAATCGCTTTCAGGCCCGGCGGCGGCCTCCCGCTTGGCCTCAGGCACAGGCGTGGGCGCCGAAGGCCGCATTACACCCGCGGAGGATTCTGCATCCACCCCGACCCGGACTTTTTCCGGCAGGTTCACCGGCGGCACCTTTTTCAATTCAGGTTCCCGCGTCACTTCCAGTGGTGGCAACGGTTCAGACGCCGGCGATTCGATCTTAGTTGGCAGAGCCCCGGGCAGAACCTCTTTGATCCCCTCATCACCGGCACGGTAAATGTAAACGACCATCACCGCAATCACCATCATGGCTGCAATCTGCAAGGGAATCTTCACACGCAAAGGATAAAACCATTTCCGGGCGATAGTTTTCTTTTGAGCTTCCCGGCGCACGCGCGCCATGATTTTCTGCTGAAACCAGACTGGTTCTTCCACGTCAGAGAGGTCTGTGACAAGCCTGTGTGTTTTTTGCAGACGGGCCAGCTCCCCACGGCAGGCATCGCAAGAGGCCAGATGATTTTCAACCGTCCGCCTTTCATCATCCGATGAGACGTCTTCCGGATAAAGAGGCAGAAGATTTTCAATATCTTTACAGTTTTTCATAAATTCCCGATCACTTTTTCAAGACAGTGCTTCATCGCCAGTCGCGCGCGCGACAGACGGGACTTGACCGTGCCGTCGGGTATCCGTAATACCGTCTTGATCTCTTCGTAGGAAAAACCCTGAATGTCCCGCAAAACCAGCACCTCCCGATAATCACCGTCAAGGCCCGAAATACATTTCTCAACGGCGGCATTCAACTCACGGCGCTCCATGTGCTCACCCGGATGGCCGGCGTCAGAAGAAGCCGAACATGCCGCACAAGCGCCCTGAATATCCGCCACATCGTCAAGAAACACGCTTTCATGCCGGGACAGGTTCCGGCGCTGCCGGAGGCGGTTTTTGGTGTAATTGACCGCAATCCGGTACAGCCAGGTTGAAAACTTCGCTTCGGCTTTAAACTTTCCGATGGATCGGAAAGCGGCCAGAAACACTTCCTGTGTAACGTCGCAGGCTTCGTCATATTCAGCCAGCATCCGGTAGACGATATTAAGTATTTTTCCGGAATGCCTTGAAACCAGAACGGAAAAAGCCTCCGCATCCCCCTTCTGGCATGCCCGCACATATTCAAGATCGTCGTCGGTGGCCGACCCTTTTTTCTCCTCCATGGTATTAGACATCCAAAACCCGGTTTTTGTTCCTGTGTTTTTTCAGCTCAAGGAGTATCCATAATGGACAGGTTGTCAAGCGTTTTCCCACTTGAACTCTCCGGGCAATGGATTATAATACAATCAAATATCATCCGATATTCATTTTCCCGCAATAACCATTTTGCCGTGGGAACGATCATCCCGGAAAGGAGAAAACCGTATGCCGAGCATCAGCACACAAGTCACCAATTATCAGTACGAGTTTCGGGCAATCAACTCCGAAAATGCCGCGTTTCTTTACCTTTTCGACGCGCAAAACAAGCTTTTATGCATGGCCGCATTCGTCGAGCGCACCGGGGAGTTGCCCGGCCCCAGGGAAAATCTCCACGGCACGGTTTTTTTGAGCTTTCACAAAAGAGATCTTCGTGATGTTATCGACATGCTGCGCAACGAAAAACCGGTCATGTTCAACTGGTCGCCCGAAAACCGCGTCGCGCAGATCACCACAGGCCCCGAACCGGTCGGGGAAGAGGAAGGAAAGCATATCGCTTCTTTCTTTTCCAAAGCGAAACAGCCCCCAAAGAAACGCACTATAAAAAAGAAGGCTAAAAAACCGGCCGAAAGAAAAAAACCCGTGAGATAACCGCCGGACCGGACAGTGGTATGCCCGCCTGGAAGCCTTTGACATCTTTCGTCAGTCGTCTTGACAAAGCGGGAATCAAGGATAAAAATAGGAATGTAGGCAGCAAAAAGGCGTATGCCGTGTCATCTGCACGGAAGAAAATTTTTTTTGCAATGATGCACATGGAGGTACTTATCCATTTTATCCCGACGACGCTTGCTTTAGAAACGAAATGCACCTTCAGAAACATGATCTCTGCCCGCCTTTTCTCGTGAATTCTCCCGGCTAACCTTGTTTGAAACCCTTTTTACGAAGAGTCGCAGTCATCAACCGACGGCGGCCGAATGGCGTTTCATGATTCAGGCAAGTTAATCATAACGTAAACGAAAGGATGGTGTGATATGGACAGACTGCATTTAAGCCCCCGGGAAGAAGGTGAGCTCTTGACGATTCTGGAGAGGTACCTTCCGGACCTCACCCATGAAATCGCGAACACGGATCGCAGGGAATTCCGCAACGAGCTCAAAGAACGCGAACTCTTGATGAAGGATCTCATCGCGCGACTGAAGCATTAAGCTGCATTGCCCGGACCAATAGTCTGCCGCGCGACAAGGACAGCCTTCGGGAAACCGCCCTTCGGGCCGTTTTCCCGAAGGTGTTTTTTGCAAACTTTTTCCCGGACCCTGTCATTGCGCCACAAAAGCTGTTTGCTTCCTGATCGGCCGCTCGAGCAGATCTATCATGAAATCAATAGCCTTACGATCAATCACCTTGACATGATACCGCCTTTGCCCTTATAATCCGCCGTAAATGGCATGGGAGTCTCTCACGTATCAGAATCGGCTGCCCTCCTAAAAGAGAGACGAGACTCCTGCTCAGACTTTTTCATCCGGGGTATTCTCATGGGCTTTAGGGAATGGTTCGACAAGGTCTCGATTTCCAACAAAGAACTCTATTATAAATTAATCATCGTTTTCGGCTTATTTTTCATTGTTCCGGTTACCGGATTGGTCTACTTCGCCTTCAAGTACAATGTCGTCGAGGATTCCTACTTCGCGCCATTTATGCTTATTTTTCTCGTCTTCTGCCTGATAGGCTTTCGACTGTTGAGGCGACTCTTCGACAGCATCCGGTCCATTTCGACTACCTTTGTCAAAACCGCGCAAGAGGCTTCTCAAAGCAATTTGACCGCTGTGGCCGACGAACTGGGCAGCATCGTCCAATCCTTTCGCGCAATGGAACAGGAGCTCAAAAGTAAAGTGGAGCACCTGGAGAAGAAAACGACGGAAATCGAAACGCTCAAAGAAATGTCCGATCTGTCCTATATGACATTCAACGCCGACTATCTTCTGTTCATCGCATTGGAGCGCTCTCTTCGGCTGGTCAACGCGGACATAGGCTCGGTGATGATTCTGACCCGGCCGCATCAGGACGCATTTGTGATCAAGGCCAGCATCGGCTTGAGTGACCATGGAAGAAAGGGAACGCTCACCCCCTTTGAAGACAGCATCGCCAAGCATACCGTGATCAATAAAACCCCTCTGCTGGTCGAGGATATAGAAACCGACACGCGCTTCGGTCGACCGTCGCGCGGCCGTTACTCGACCAAATCCTTCATCTGCATGCCGCTTAAAACCAACAATGAAGTGATCGGTGTGGTGACGATTTCGCGAAAGCGGTCGGACATCATCTTTACCAAGGCCGACGTGGATACCCTCACCCCGCTTTTATCCAGTGCGGCGTACATTTTTGACAACATCAATCTATTTCAGGATGTCAAAGCCCTCTCGCGCAGCCTCAGTTCACTTCGGATTGTCTCCAAGGCAGTCAATTCCAGCCTCCAGGGGCAGGAGATGATCCAGGTCATTTTCGAGCAAATGAGAAAAAACATCCCCTTCGACACGATCGCTCTGATGACCATACTTGCCGGAACGCCCAGCCGACTCGCCATTGTGGATTTCAGAAGCTATATTTCAACCAACTTAAGCAGGGGAAGAACCCTTACCTACGAGGGAACAGTGCTGGAAAAAGCGATCAAGGAACAGCGAAATTTGTTCATTCCCGACATCACTCAGCTGAGCTCCTACATTGACAACAAGCTCTTTGCTCAGCCGGGAATCAAAACGGGTCTGGTCATACCGCTGACCGTGGTCGGCCGGATCACCAGCCTGCTTCTCCTTTTCAACATCCTGGAGGAGGACTGGGCCCGACTGTCTGAAATCATCGACGTGATGGGGGATCATCTTTCCCTGGCTATCGAAAAGGAGCGGATGATCGACGCGCTGACAAAGCGCGACAGCGTGTTTGATTCGCTCAACCTGATGTGCAGCGCGCTCACCTTGTCGGCTTTTGACATTCAAACCACCCTTGCACATGCCGTGGAAATGATTCGGACATCCATACAGGCAGATGCGGGATACATCCTGCTGGTCGAAAATGAAGAGCTGACCTTCGCGGCGGCATTTTCTCTGGATATGGAAAAGCTCAGGTCAATCAGAATCAAAAAAGGGGTTGGAATCGCAGGGTTTGTCAGGGATCGTGGAACTCCTGTTATCGTCCATGATGCCGCCGAGCATCCGAATTTTTCACCCTTTTTGGATAAGGAAACCGGCTTTGTCACCAAATCGATTTTATCAGTCCCCATGATCTCTCAGGGGCGAATCACGGGCGTTATGGAAGTGCTCAATAAAACACATGGAAGCTTTGACGAGTCCGATGAAAAAATGCTTCAGTCCATTGCGACAGCCGTCAGTGTTGCGATGGAAAACGCACAGCTTTACCAGAACGCTTTGCAGACTACACGTAAAGTTCAACCGGCATAGACAGGATGAACGAAAAGAGGCAGGTTTCGGATCGAGACACCGGAGGCACTGCCTGTGCAGCCACCAAAACACTCAGCAGAAGGCAGCCCCATGGATAAAAAAACACAAACGTCTCCACAAACATCACACCCTGCTGCGGCGGATACTCTCATTGCGGATTATCAGCGCGTTGTGGAGGAACTACAGGAAGTCAGGCAAGATCAAAAACAAGGACAGATCGATCTGGAAGCCGCCATTGAACGCGCAAACGCTCTGGCCGCCAAAGCCGAAATTGCCAATATCGAATTGAACCAAATCATCAATACTTCTGTGGACGGGATGTTCCTCGTGTATCAGGATTTTACAGTCAAACGGATCAATGACTCTCTGCTGTCTTTCTTGAACTTGAAAGAAGCCGATGCGCTGGGCAGAAAATGCTCTGAGCTGATGGCCAGCCCCTGGTGCGGCACACCGGAATGCCCGCTTACAATAATCCTTCACAAACTACCCCGCATCGAAATGGATATCCGACGGCAAAAACAAGACGGCACCACAGTACCCTTCATGTTCACCGCAACGCCGTTTCGGGGGATCGACGGAGAGTTAATCGGTATGGTCGCCCGCTTGAAAGACATCACAGAGCGCAAATACGCCGAGAACATGCTTCGCGAAGCCAACCAGCGCCTGGAACATCTGGCGACCATCGACGGCCTGACCCAGGTCGCCAACCGGCGCTTCTTTGACCAGACCCTGGAGAAGGAATGGAATCGTCTGAAGCGGACGGGCGAACCCCTCTCGCTGATCCTGTGCGATGTGGATTTTTTTAAATTGTACAACGACACATACGGACATCAGGCGGGAGATGACTGCCTGCGCGCGGTGGCCAAAGCAATGGACAGCTCGGCAAAGCGTGGAGGCGATTGCGTCGCGCGGTATGGAGGAGAGGAGTTTGTCGCCATCCTGCCGGCAACGGATGCAAAAGGTGCAGACAGGGTCGCCGAAAATATCCGCCTGTCCATAGAGCAGCTTGGTATCGAGCATAAAAGTTCCAAAGTGGCTCCCTGTGTTACGTTGAGCCTCGGGGTAACCACGATGATTCCTTCCGATGCCGGCTCGCCTTTGAAGCTCGTCCACTGCGCCGACAAAGCGCTCTATGAGGCGAAATCCTCGGGACGCAACCGGTCAATCCACTGGTCGGACACCTAGGGCTGACGAAAGGTCATGCTCCTCGCACATACCGCGCATTTGCCGTTAGTCTTCATCAGGCGCCGGGTTTTCAAAGGCACAAAGACCTCAGTATTGGGATTTGCCGCATTCCGGATTATTCAGCAAGCAGACTTTGCCAGGTGTGCCGCTCCAAAAAGGAGCCGGTTACATTTTGTTCCATTTCCTCAAAAAGGGCGAACGGCAAAGTAAACGTCATGAAATTCGGATTCCCCAGCTGTTTGCGGACATAGACGCGGGCGGACAGATCTGTGAGCCCCACCACGGCGCGCGGCTTCGCCGATTTCGCTTCACGGTAGGGGTAGATGCCGATCGTCTGGCAACCGGCGGCATACGGCATAATCACGTTTTCATTATCGCCGCGTCCGAAGTTGGCCAACACCGTGAGCGCGGACAATTGATCGGGATTGACAAAAAAAATGATGGCCTGCGGCTTCTCTCTGCTTCCGTCCACATCGGCCAGCGGCTTGAAAACGACATATGTCGATGGAATATCGATCATCGGCAGGGTGTCGATGAACGTCCGGACACCGCCGGGGTCTTTGATGTAGCGCTCTCCGTGAACAAAATTGTCATGGCTTTCTTTCGTCATGAAAGGCTGAATTTGCTCGGCAAGCGCCATCCCGCCTGGACGCGAGGCATTTCCCGACGATAAAAAATGACAAAAGCCTTCTTCGCCGCCGGGAAAGTTCTGATACTGGTTGCCGAATCCCAACCCCACCCCGCCGCCGAAGCAACCGAAGGTTTTGGCATCCGCCACGGCGGGTTTGCCTTTGGCGGCGTGGACAGCAAGCCACATGACACAGCCCCATTTGCCCGGGGCAAACTGCAGGGCGTCTTCGGGCTTTTCATCGGACCACAAAAGGGCCACCGGCTGATATTGGAGTTGGACGGCTCCGGCAATGCGACTTTTCATTTTTCCCCTCCCGAAAAGATGGAAGGATTATACGTGCCGCACCGGAAAAAATAAAGAAACTTTTGTGCCGAGACCCAATTGACTTTCGATGACCATTGTGCCGCCATGCGCCTGCATCAGGTGTTTGACAATCGATAATCCCAGGCCCGTACCACCCAGTTCGCGCGACCGTGTTTTATCAACGCGGTAAAACCTCTCACCCAGACGCTGAATCTCATCGCGGGGAATACCCGTTCCAGTATCAGAGATGGTAACGGTAACTCCCGACTCCTTCTCCTCGGCCGAAATCGCAATCCTTCCGCCCTCAGGCGTATACTTGATGGCGTTATCCAGAAGATTGACAAACACCTGGCAAAGGCGATCACGATCGCCAAAAACAGGTTTGATTTTCTCTCCGACGGCATTGTCAATACTGATTTTTTTCGCGACGGCCTTCGCATCGAGCAAAGGAACCACACTGTCCACAATATCCCGGAGCGAAACGGGCTCGAAATGAAAACGAACTTCGCCCAGTTCGATCTTGGAGATCGTCATCAAATCTTCCACCAGGCGATTGAGGCGCCCGGCCTGCTTCAGCATGATGTCCAGAAAACGCCGTGCGTCATCGGCATTCGAAATCGCGCCTGCCTGCAACGTTTCCAGATAGCCGATAATCGCCGTCAGGGGTGTGCGGATTTCATGGGTGACGTTGGCGATAAAGTCTGTGCGGATCCTTTCGAGTTTTTTTAACCTTGTCACGTCATGAAACACAATCATGCTTTTTTCTTCACCGGGATACCCTTGAACCCCGGAAATGCTCACGTTCATGATGACCGGTTCTATACTGTCGAGCACGATCTCGGCGGACACGGCCTCTCCCGACAACTTGAACTGGTGAAAAGCTTTGTGCAACTCCACATTCCGAAAGGCCTCCATCAGCGTCTTGCCTTCGATGCCACCGTAGGGTTCAAGCAAAATGCCCTGGAGGACAGGGCTTACAAATTCAATATGACCGGACTCATCGACAATCAAAACACCTTCCGTCATACTGGTGAAAGCGGCCATAAGCTTGCTCTTCTCTTCGTTGGCCAGACGGATCTGACTTTGAAGCTCTTCCACCAGGTAGTTGATATTATCAGCCAGCTTTTTTGTTTCATCGGATGTCTGCAGAAGAAGCGTTCCCGAAGTCTCCCCACGGCGTAGCTTCTCGGTAAAACTTTCCAGAATTCGGACCGGTCTGGTAATATAATACGAAAAGACCAGCGCCAGAATCAGAGATAGAACCGACGTGAGGATCAAAGCCAGAAAAAATGTTCCGTAGACTTCATCGACGGTTTTTTTAACGTCACCGAGCGTACGGGCCAGACGAACGTAGCCGATGATCCCCGAGCTGTCACGCATCGCGACGGCAACATAGAGCATTTCCTCGCGGTCCGAAGCACTGAATCGGGTGGCCCTGCCCTCGCCACGGACTCTGGCTTGCTGCACTTCGGGCCGGTTTAAATGATTTTCAAGTCCCGACGCGTCCAGACGCGAATCCGCCAACACCTTCCCCTGTCTGTCAATCAGGGTCACACGGGCTCTTGAAATCAGGGAAACCTGGTCAAGTTGTGCCGACGCTTCAGAAGGGGACTTCAAATCAATCAGCCGGGCATAAGCCAGAAGCTCGCGTTCAATCTTTCCGCTCAGAACATCCCGAAGCTCGTTTTTGACAAACGAATTCAGGATCAGAAATGACAGAAAAACGATTGCGAGATAAGACAGCAGCAGTTTGAAAAAAAGTTTCCCTTTCACGTTCGATCCTCATTCGGCAAGCGGACAGGTTTGATGACGGACGCATTCCCCCGTCACCATGTAGGTGACCATATCGGAGATCCCCTTGGCATGATCCGCAATACGCTCCATGTTCTTGGAAATCTGCATAATCAGCAAAGCGCGATGGATGGATTTGGAATCCTCCATCATAAAGGTCAAAAGCTCCCGGAAAATCTGCTCATTGAGATCGTCAATGATCTGCTCGGTCTGCCGGACTTTCTCGGCCAGTTTCAAATCGGAAAGAATGAAACTATCGAGGGAGTCCTTGATCATCTGGCCCACCAAATCCGTCATGCGGGGCAAATCGATATAGGGCTTGAGTTGCGGCACTTCGTTTAACTGTATGGCCTTTTCGGCAATGTTGACGGCCATATCGCCGATGCGTTCCAAATGCCCGGTGATTTTGATCGCTGTGGTGATAAAGCGCAGGTCAATAGCCGTCGGCTGCCTGAGGGCGAGTATTTTAATGCAGCGCTCTTCCAGATCCGAGTCCAAGCGGTCGATTTCATCATCTTCCATGATGACTTTGCGGGCTACCTCCGAGTCACGTTCCGAGAGGGATCTCATCGCGCCGTGTATCGCTTTTTCGGTCAAAGCGCCCAGGTAGATCAGGCCGTTTTTGATCTCCTGGAGCTCTTTTTCATAGTGAGAACTGGTATGTCGTCTTTCTTCCATTGTATCCTCCCCCTGATTCTCAACCGAATCTTCCTGTGATGTAATCTTCCGTCTGCTTGACGTCCGGCTTGGTAAATATCTTCTCCGTTTTGCTATATTCGATCAGATTCCCCAGATAAAAGAAAGCAGTTTCGTCGGAGATGCGGGCCGCCTGTTGCATGTTGTGGGTCACGATGATAATCGTATAGTTCTTCTTGAGTTCCTCAATCAGTTCCTCAATTTTTGCAGTCGAGATAGGATCGAGTGCAGAAGTCGGCTCGTCCATCAGTAAAATATCCGGCTTCATTGCCAGCGCGCGTGCGATACAGAGACGCTGCTGCTGGCCCCCGGACAGGTTCATGGCGGACTTGTTGAGAATGTCCTTGACCTCATCCCACAGCACCGCCTGCTTGAGGCTCTGCTCCACCAGGGCGTTCATATCATCAACCGGCACACCGGTCAGCTTCGGTCCGTAGGAAATATTGTTGTAGATGGTCTTCGGAAACGGATTGGGTTTTTGAAAAACCATGCCGATTTTGCGGCGGATTTCGACCGGATCCACATCGGGCGCGTAGATATTCTTGTCCTCAAATATAATGTCTCCCTCCACGCGCGTCGCGTCGATCAATTCATTCATTCTGTTGAGCAGCCGAAGGAGCGTTGATTTTCCGCATCCGGAAGGACCGATTAAGGCGGTAACTTTATTTTTGCGGAAATTCATGTTTATATTGGTCAGCGCCTGGTTTTCACCATAGAAAAAGTTAACATTCTTCAGTCTGATTATAATATCTGCGTCCATCTCTACCACCTTTTATTTCTTCTCATATAAGCGCGTATGATTATAGCTATCATATTAATACCCAGAACAAGCGCCACCAGAACCAATACCGTCCCATACTGAATCGGACGCGTTTCTTCGATATTTGTTCCTGCTGTCGCCAAAACATAAATATGGTAAGGCAGGGCCATCACCTCATCAAAGACAGAGCCGGGAAGTTTGGAAGTGAAAAAAGCAGCAGCGGTGAACATAATCGGGGCAGTTTCCCCGGCGGCACGGCCGATACCCAGAATAGACCCGGTTAAAATTCCCGGCAGGGCATTGGGCAAAACAATACGGAAAATCGTCTGCCACTTGGACACCCCCAACGCCAGCGACGCTTCCCGAAATGTCTTTGGCACAGACTTCAGCGCTTCTTCCGAGGCGCCGATGATCGTCGGCAGAATCAGGAATCCCAGAGTTAAGGAACCAGCCAGAATACTCGAACCAAACTTGAAAATGATCACAAAGAAAGCGAGTCCGAATAGACCGAAAACAACAGAAGGAACGCCGGCCAGACAATTAATCCCCACCCTGATCAATCTGATCACCCTGCCCTGCCTGGCATATTCCGTCAGATAGATGGCCGAAGCGACTCCCAGAGGCAGACCAATAGAAATCGCGCCGACCGTAAGATATATCGTTCCTAAAATGGCGGGCATGATGCCGCCTTGCGTCATGGAATGCGTGGGAGGCTTGGTAATAAAATCCCAGCTGATGGCAGAAATCCCGTGTATAATGATATATAAGATGATGCCCCCCAGGGCCAACGTGATAATCAGCGCCGCCCCGCGGATAAGAGCAAAAAACAATGATTGCTGGAGATAGCGCCATTTCATTGTGCTTGCCTGAATCTGATGCATGCTTCTTTCCTTTTAAAGAGTGGCAGAACCCGTCTGCTTGAATTTATTTGATACGTAGTCCGCAATTAAATTGAATGTCAGCGTCAGAAAGAACAAAACCATGCCGGTGGCAAAAAGAGCATGATAATGCAAACTGCGGTAAGGCGTCTCCCCCATTTCCGCGGCTATACTTGCGGGCATGGGACGCACAGAATCAAAAATGCTCTCCGGAATGGCCGCCGCACCGCCTGCCACCATTAACACAACCATTGTTTCCCCGATGGCCCTGGCCATACCCAGCATGACTGCGGTGGTAACGCCGGAAAGAGCAGCCGGAAAAATAACTTTAGCGATGGTTTCAAACTTTGTGGCCCCCAGAGCATAAGACGCTTCCTTGAACTCCTGCGGCACCGCATAGAGAGCATCTTCGGAAATACTGGATATTGTCGGAATGGCCATCAATGCAAGGATCATTGAAGCGTTGACAATGTTCAGGCCCGTGGGAAGGTCGAATACATTTTGCAAAACGGGTGCGATAACCACCATGCCGAAAAAACCCAGAACAACCGAAGGCAAACCGGCCAGAAGCTCGATTACGGATTTCAGAACTTCTTTAATCGACCGCGGGGCGATTTCGGAGATATAAATGGCGGCCAGGACTCCCAAGGGTACCGCTATTAAAGTTGCAAATATGGTTACAATGAATGAACCGACAATCAGCGGGAATATACCGAAATAAGGCGGGTCGAAGGTTGGATACCATTCCATTCCAAACAGAAAATCTTTGACAGATACCTGCTTGAATATCGGCATTCCTTCACGAAAGAGAGAAAATACGATCATCGCCAAAACGATGATCGCAACCAAAGCGAAAAGAAAGAAGATATATTTTATGAATATTTCTTTGGTTTTCCGGTTCATTGCGGTCCTTTTATACACAATATGGACATGGGCTTACAATAATAAATCAACTCTGTTTCAGTCTCATGGGAAAATGGTTTTACAACGGTTTATACAATATTTATTGCCGCGGCAAAACCATTTTCTCACTTAAAAAAACAAAAGTCTCTATCAAAGAACTACTTTAAAGACATCGTGGGCACAAATCCGACTTTAGCCACAATTTCCTGGCCCGCCCGTGATTTGATAAAATTCAAATAATCAGCCGCGGCTCCCTTCGGTTCTCCATCTGTGTACATATAAAGCTCACGCGAAAGCGGATAGCTCTTATCGAGGGCTGCGTCGATTGATCCGGTAACTCCGTTCACTGAAAGAGGCTTGATGCTTTTATTCAGATAACCGATGCCCACATAGGATATGGCGTAGCGGTTTTTTGCCACTGCGGTCGCCACGGCTCCACTGGAGGCCAGCATCTGGGCACGGGGCGTAACCTTGGTCTTTTTCATAATAAAATGGTCCCACGATTCAAATGTTCCGGAAGATGTGTCACGCGAAATGACCACAATCCGCAAATCCTCGCCGCCGACTTCCTTCCAGTTGGTAATATTGCCCTGATAAATCTGGCTTAGCTGATCAATGGATAAATTGCTCACTTTGTTTCTCGGATGCACGATTGGAATCAGCGCATCCAATCCGACCACATGTTCCACCGGGTTGGCGCCTCTTGTTTTTGCCAGCTCAATTTCTTCTTTTTTTATAGCCCGTGAGGACATGGCGATATCCGTTGTTTTGTCAATAATCGCCTTAATTCCTTCACCGGAACCGCCGCCGGAAACAGACATCTGCACACCCGGATTGGCCTTCATGTACGCTTCAACAACCGCTTGAGTAATCGGCAGTACCGTTGTCGATCCCTTGATGACGATGGACTCAGATGCAATAGAAGCACCCGCTGCAAAACACATCACCATGAGCGCAAAAACCGTTTTCTTAATAATATTGAACATTTTGTTCCTCCTCAATTTAATTTGAAAACAATATACAACTTCAATGTTACATTTTGATGACAAACCGATGAAGTAACAGATACAACATGCCGCAAGCGGGCAATCCGCGCAACTCTTGAATAAGACATTCTGCGCAGAGAAAAGATTTATCGAAATATATTCATTAATTATTTCAACGACTTGAAACACGAAAACCAATCCAGCTTTTTGAACCCGCCGGCTAAATATTCTTTTTGACAACCTGAATGTCTATCAATGAAGTGGTCACACTGCTTCTCCCTGTGTACATAAAAGAAACGACCCATAAAATCCCTAAAAAAATAAACAGGCCGGGATCCCACAGAGAGTTAATCCCCAGAAGTAAGTCAGGTGCCACACCATCTGACTTAGTCGTCAATGTCAAAATCACCAGGGTATAAACAATGGCAAGCAAATTCATCACCTGGTAGGCACTGATGCGACCGTTCCCCCGGTAATCGGCTCTCAGGAATTCAGATACAAATCGCCAGAGCTGCGTTACCAGCATGGCCAGCATCAGTGACGCATACGGGTAACCTTTCAGGAAAAGGTAAAAGCCCAAAAAACCTGCTCCTGAATAAATCACGGCGGTCAGTGCCTGAACGGGAACAACCGCCTGACCTTCAAGTTGATGAGCATAGGATATTTTTTTGGTTTTTCCCCGGAAAACGAAATGCCTTTTTCGAAAGATACTCCTGATCATCGGATGACAATCGTCGAGAGGCTTGCCATAGCAACAACCAAAACTGATACAGGCCAATCTTCCTGTTCCTTCACCGAAGGCATAAGCGATAAACATCGCCGACATCACTTCTGTCACCGGAATTTGAAACACCAGCCACTTGCCTATAGTTATGTTGGTCAACAACATCATGGCCGGGGCAATGATGATCCCGGAAAATGCGGCGGCCCCTACAGAAAAGGTGTGAGGCTTCTTTTCCACCAGCCGGGCGATGAAACGTGCGGCCCACATGCAAATGATCAGTATAGGGACCATCAGAGCCAGCGCAGAGATCATCGTCATCCCCAAGGCCCCCGCCATGATCAAAAACATTACAATGGCAAAAAGATAGGCGAAAGCATTAAATAACCCGTAATAGGTTAAATTCATGCCGTTCCAAATTCCGTCCACCCCTTTTCTTCCGGGCACACAGGCAAGGATCTGCCAACCTTCCCCGGGTAGTTTCTTAAAGGCCCAGGCGAATAAAACGGCCATCCCGCCTGCAAGGCTTAAGGTAAAAATCTCGTTAAGCATGGGTAAGGGACATCCTTCCCTGCAGACAGCCGTGTTTCGGACGCTGGCGGGATTCCGCCTCTTTTTCCTTCTGACACTCCAGACACAGCTTGCTCATGGGCGCTGCGCGAAGCCTTTTTTGCGAAATCTGACGACCGCAAAGGTCACACATGCCGTGCAGGCCTCGATCGATGCGCAAAATCGTTTCCTTAATCTCCAGAAGCGCATGCCAGTCATTTGTCCGACACTTGAGTTCCACCGAATTGCTGGCTTCGATGACAGCCTGATCAAACGGATCGGCAAACTTCTCATCCATAACCTTCAGTGTACACATCGTGGAATCAACAGACTGTCTCAACGCGTCCATTCTTTGAACCATTAAATCCCGCACACGCTCCATGCTTAGCTTTCTTGTCATGCGATGTTCTCCTTTCAGGTTAAATCTTTCTTCGCGGCCACAGATGCTGTGGCAATCAATGATCTTACTGCAACCTCTGTTTCCACGAGATCCTTTCCGAAGCCCTGTGTAAAAATACTGCGGGCATCCGGATAAAACAGATTCGCCGCGATATCGTCGGCAAACCTCACCCGCTGCTTCTGAAACATTAAAACGACCGTGCTGCTGCCCGGCCGGAAAAGACTTTTCGGACAGCCTTTTCGTACGAACATGCCGGTTCCCGCCGCCAGGGGGTTCTCATAATCCTTTTCGCTATAGCACTGAACAATATCGCCGATCATCAGCGCGACGACTTCAATCATCGCCACCAGCCCCGCGCCTGTGCCCCCTTCCACGTCCGTGTCAATCATGGTGACCACCCGCTTGTTTTTGGAATAAGGCGTGACCACAGAGACCACTGCGTTCGGATTGCAGGCATGATAGCGGCCATCGATGGCGTACGTGTCAATCACCTTACCGGCTACCGGAGTATGATTGTAGTGGTACTTTTCAGGTGTTAAGCGAAAAACGGCGAAGTCGCCTTCGCGAAACGCCTCAAGCCACGTTTTTTTATGTTCACCCAGCATCTCGTCATAGTCGAAGAATTTCCCTTTAATAAAAAGAGACGACGCTTCGGCAAATGAACCCACCAGCATCCGCGAATCCGCCGGTGACACAACGGCCGCCGGATCGTTCGGCATGGGGCGATACTGGCGGTAACGGATTTTGCGTTCAAAGATTTTTCGAAGCGTATCGAGTTTGTCTACCGGTTCGAGACACTCACCGGCATGGATGTTCAAAAGTTCCTGCACATTTAAATAATCCTGCAGACGATCCGCCAGGATTCCGGAATAGTTCATGTAGCTTAAAAACCGCGATGCGCGTGCACCGGTCAGATTTCGAAACAGCCAGGGCGAAGATTCACGGATGCGGGAATATAAAATCCGGACCGCCTCATTACCGTAAGGACGCTCCGTCCGAATTCTGCGGGTATCTCGTTCAATATACTGATGAACCATGTCAGGCCACCTCCCTGTGCGGACTTTCCGGATATTTCTGGTTCAAATCCAATTTGCCCTGCACATAAATCATCACCAAAGCAATCAACTTCTCGAGCGTCCGGATGGATGCCTTTCCGTGTATGACCGACTGGCGCGCTTCATCCAGGAAAACGGCAATGTCTCCATGCCGAAAGATTTCACCCAGCAGCGCACGAATGTCAGGCCTGGAGCGCGTTTCTGCTTTATCCATCCAGATCACAACCTCTCCGAAATGATCAAAAGCTTCTTCGATATGTTGCCTTCGCAATCCGGTGCGGTAATAGGCTTCTGCTTGTGCGTTGAAACTTTCCGCGTCCATCGCCATCGCAGACCGCCTGCCGGCCTGCCGCAAAACCCCCTGCGTCAATCTTCCGGATGCTGCAAAGACAGCCGGTTTCCGCAAACGGTCTTCCAGATCACGAAGCGTTTCTTTCATCCCGGTCATTTCGATGAGATCGGCGGCATCGGCACGGAGCGTTGAAAGCAGGGCCAGGCGGTATTCCTGGTTGTATACCCTCACATACCCGCGATAGCGACTGGAAGAACGAACCCCTTTTGTTCGGGCGATAATGCTTTTAAGAAATCGGTTGGGCGTGTCGTGGCGGACAAAAAAAGTCGGAATGCCGATGGCGGCGCCAAAGATCACCTGCCGCCTTTCACTTTCGACCAGGGGAGAATCGGGAATCATTTCATGACGGACCTCCCCGGAAGCAATATACTTGAATGCCAGAAGATACAAAAGCTGCTGAAGATTCACAGCGCGTCCCATATCCTGCTCAAAGCTTTCAAACAGGCTGTAATGACGCGCCTCAAAACCGGTGAAACCCATCACTTCATGTTCCCGCAGCTTCTCAAAAAGGTACAAAGACATCTGCGTGTCAAAGACTCCCAGATCGGACAGATCCTGTTTAAGGGCAAGCGAATTCCCGAAGGTTCCATCGAGTGCCGGACTTTGATCCGTGCTAAGAAGTGCGACCAGATAATCAATCAGTCGGAAATCGGCGACATAGTCTCCTTTCAGCCGGAACAGTTTGCTGATGAGCTTGTCGATTGCGGGCGGCCCGAAAGGGGTAAGAGGATTCCCCATGATGCCGATATCGGCTTTCTTGCGCCAGCGCCGCCACATCATGCGCAAATGCGTGAAATCCAGCTCATGCGGCAGGAAGCCGAGGGCCTTTTCGGGATGAAAGTCACTGAAGTCCAGACGATAAGGCGCGGCGGTATAGGTACCGACAAACAGCGGGAGGAAGTGCTCAACGATTTTGACGACCAGGTCGCCCAGATCTTTCTCGTCGCAGCGCGTATAACCCGAAGAAGAATCGCTCAGCAAGGCTGAAAGCTTCCGGCTCCCCAGACTGACATGCGTCCCGTTATTCGCCAGGCTGATGTTGGAGAGATTGGGCAGGGAAACGAGATTATTGTTGATGATTCCCGCCTCGCGCAGTTTGAGCACCGCGTTAAACTGCGACCGGCTCAGCACCTGATGACACAAGTGCATATAGTCATGCTTTTTTTCACCCCGCGTCCAGCCGGAAAGACAGGGATTCATAAAGAGCTCGCGGTAGAAGGCATCCGAAACACAGTTATTGAGCGTCTTTTGCCGGATCGGTGGATGCGGCGAAAAAAAGATCAACGCCTGCTGTCCGTTTTCCTGCAGTTGAAATTTCAGATTGGCGTATTGCGTCAGCAATTGCGTCAGAAGAAAACGAAGGGACATCTCCCGGGCAATACCCTTGCCGACGCTCTCCTCATCAGGCGAGGCGATCACGTAAAAGGATGATGTTTCCGGTGAAGTATTGTCGTTTTGAAAATGGTCCATCAGCTTCATCCCCGCTTCATAAATCAGGGGATGACTTATGTCCGAAGAAGTGATCACCTCGGCCAGCGCAAGCTTAAGCATATAACTGATGGGCACCCGAATAAATTCTTCCCCCCGGTGCCTGATGATAAATTGATCCACGTCAGTACGCAGACCTTCACCCGGATTGGTTCTGTCTGCCGACAGATCCGTCCTGAACAACCGTTCGGCAAAGCCACCCAGCGCTTTGAGCGGAAAACGCACCCAGCTGTTTTCCCAGACACCGGCGGGATTGTTTTGCAAATATTTTTCAAGGTCATTTATTTTTTGCCGGGGAAGATCACCCGTCCCGGCACGCCGTCTGGTGTTGGCAAAATAGTTGGACTGTTCAATGATCAAGGGCAGATCCACATCCGTCCTTTTTCCGATGACGACGGTCTGCAACTCTGATTCGCTGCCGGCGGTTGTGTCCGCACAGGAAAAAGGAAGTGACGCGGGATCAATCCCCAGGCGATCAGGATCAGACCGGACACCGATCAGGTTCACTAATTCGGCGGGTGATTTCCGCGCGCGGGGCGCCGTCTTTACCGGATAATCCAAAATGAGGCTGCTGATGATACTCAAGTTTACGCTCCTGAAACAAGTATTTCAATTTTTCAGGCGGATTATAATGAATCATTGTTTCAGGATGATGACATTCAAAAGAAGAGATGATGAAATTTATCAAGAAAAAAGCCGGACGGAAATGTCTTCCCCGCCCGGCTTCATTTTTTATACCTCTGTTCTTTAGCCTGCTAACTTTGTCCTAAAAGGTCAGCGTCAGCTTGTTGATCACCAGGTAATCATTCGTCAACTGATTGGCCTCGGAGGCTCCCTTGTAGTAGTCGCCGGTAAACAAGTAACCCACGCCTAACATATACGACAGGTTCTGGGTAATTTTGTACGTGGCGGTGACATCCACTTCCCATCCATAGACATTACTGACATACTCAGAAGTCGGATCACCGGCTACAGCCCACGGCTTCTTGTCCGCCATGGCATAGGAAACAGACGCCATAATATCCAATTCTTTAACCGGTTTAACACCCGCGCGTCCCTGGAAGAACCAGCCATTGGCCATTCTTGTGTCCTGGTTGGCTCCGTTATGACCGGTCAGTGCGCCCGCCCAGTTGGTACGTTCGTAGTTCCACATAATGAGCGTGGGGTTCCAGTCACGCCCTCCGGTAAATGTGCCGCCTTCTCTCTTATCCGCTGTGCCGGGATCGTCACCGGAAACATAGGCCACGGTACCGCCAACGTAAAACATACCTAAATCCGCCGTCGCGTTCAGGTACGCGGAGAGGCTTGTAAGATCGATATCTGCGGCTGTGGTCTCATATTCTCTTTCCTTACCTGTCGCATAGCCCGCTTCCGCCTCTAGGGCAACCGGTCCGAACTTGTGAAACGCGTAAGGTACAAACTGCCAGTACTTCTTCGTGTAATCGGATCCCGGACGGTTGTCCGCCTGACGGACATAGGCAATTCCAATACCGGCGCGGCCGTCTTTCCACTTAAATATGGGTTCGATGGAGTATTCGTCCTGGTCCGCATCTGCGTAACTGACCGTGTTGATCGCCGTGCGGCTCGATTCTTTCAACTTGGTGTACGTGGCATCAAGCACAAAGGGACCCTGCGTATAGACATACTTGATCCGATAAGCCGGCTGAATATTATTGCCGAAAACCGTTCCCGTGGTGCCTTTGTTCATCGCACCAACCCGAAACTCACCAATGGGGCTTTTATACTCGAGGTAAGCCCAGTCAAAAGCGATGTTTTCATTTTCCGCGCGGCTTCCGGATGAATCGGTTGCCAGCGTGGTCGATGCAGCGCTCCGGCCGGTTCCCCAGGCCCGCTCCATCGCGTCAAACCGCGTGATCAGTTTCAAACCGGGCGATACGGTAAAATCAGTCCGGACCCGCAATCTCTGGTAGAAAAAAGCGGTTGAGGGACCGGCATCCGCCACATCATTTCTCAGGGATGTTTTATCCAGATACATCCCCGCCGCGTAGTACTCGCCGCTGAACTTCACATCCAGTGCGAAACCTGTTGTGCTGAAGGCCGCAATCAACCCCAGCGCCAGTAAAACGACCCAAATTCTCTTCATTTCTTCCTCCTGATCCTTTGTTAAATTTATAGAAGCCAGGCCACGACCTGTCTCTATTTCCTATTGACGACGGACTGTACAGACCGAATGTTACAGGGAGATGACGATACCGTGAAAGAATGGATACAAAATGAATCGACCGTTCCCGGTGTTTCCAAAACAGGATCGGCATTCATTTTCATAAAGCGTTCACGTGAATTCTAATTCATCTGGCCATCATCAAACCGCCATGCTTCTGGCGTAAGTTTCATCAGAAAACATGGATTTTTGAATTTCAAACAGGTTCAGGATGTTGTCGAGATGTGACGGACTAAAAGCAAGGAAAGCGGACACAGAGCATTCTCGTAAATAGTACGCCGTATGAATGCATCAAACCATGCTGCAGGGGGGAAAACTCAATTTGAATCTGGTGCATATTGCGGGGCAAGGTCACGACAGTTCATTTGACGTCGGCAAATTTATAGCCAAATCCTCTGACTGTCAGAACGTATCTGGGGTTTTCCATGTCCTTCTCAATATGGCTGCGCAGTCGCCGGATATGCACGTCCACGGCACGATCTGTGATAAACGTATCATCCCCCCAGACATTATCAATAATTTGATTTCTCGAGTAGACCCGCCCGGGATGCTGGGATAAAAAAATAAGCAGCTTGAGTTCCGTGGGACTCAAACTAACCGGCGTGCCGTTCACACGGACTTCGCAGGAGACATAATTAATTGCCAATCCGTCATATTCGAAATTCTCTTTGACCGATTGTTTTTTCCCTTCCTGCACACGGCGAAGAATAGACCGGACTCTGGCCATCAGTTCCTTGACACTGAAAGGCTTGGTAATATAATCGTCCGCACCGATTTCCAAACCCAGTATCTTGTCGAATTCGTCGCTTTTGGCGGTCAACATGATAATCGGCAGGCGGGCGGTTTCAGGATTGGCACGAATGGCTTTGCAGATATCCAAACCGCTCATCCCGGGCAACATCAGATCCAGAATCAGCAAATCCGGTTTTTCCAGCCTCACCTTGTTCAATGCGGCTTCCCCGTCATAGGCCTTGACCGTGGCAAAACCCTCCCTGGAGAGATTATAGGCCACAAGTTCGGCAATGTCCTGCTCGTCGTCAACCACCAGAATTTTTACCATCAAAAACTCCCATATCATGGTCAATTGAGCAGCATTGACCTTTTCGTTTTGCAAACGCTGTGATTTCTGCTGAAAGAGGAAAAGGCTAATCCGCCGCGATTTTGAATACTTCGTCTCCCGGACGCACGCGGTCGGACACCTTAAGGCCGATGAGGTCACCGGTCACGGCTTTTTGTACAGACGCATTGTTCACTTCCATGGATGCGACGACATTGACAAATTCGGTGGTATGTCCTGAAAACTTAATGCTGTCGCCGACCTGCAATTCACCTTCGGTGATCTGCACAGCGGCAACCGAAGGCTTCGCGAAAAACTTGATCACTTCTCCGATTCTTCTTTCTGTCATGATCTTACCTCCCGGATTGGCTGCAAGGACTTAAAACACTGCAACGAAGACCTTCCTTCCAACATTTGTTTGTTAAATACTGTTTTTAAAATGAAAATACAACCATAAAAAAAGGCAGGGGAAAACCCTGCCTTTTTTGTTTCGTCAAACACAATTAAGCTACTGTGATTTTTTATCCTTGGTCTTGGCCTTTGCTTTTTGCTTCTTTTGCTCTGCGGTAATGAATTCCAAAATGGAGACCGGAGCGTTGTCACCGATGCGATAGCCGACCTTGATAATCCGTGTATATCCTCCGGCGCGTGTGCGGTAACGTTCCGCCAGGTCGCCGAACAACTTGTCCACCATCTGTTTATCGCGCACGACGGACAGAGCCTGCCTTCTGGCATGCAAATCGCCCCGCTTCCCCAGTGTAATCATTTTTTCCGCCAGCTTGCGCAACTCCTTTGCTTTGGTGTCCGTTGTCCGGATACTCTCATGCTTGATAATCGACGTCACCATATTACGAAACATGGCTTCCCGATGGCTGGACGTTCGTCCCAGTTTTCTGCCCGCCTTACCATGATACATTGCTAAATATTCCTTTCCTGACTTTCAATCCTGACCTATATTCTAAATCACCCGAGACGTCCGCCTCTATTCATTTCTGCCATCTAACGCGGCGGCATCCATTTTCATTCCGAAAACAAGACCATACTCATTGAGGATTTCCTTGATTTCGGTGAGAGATTTTCTTCCGAAATTCTTCGTCTTGAGCATTTCCGCCTCGGTTTTCTGCACGAGTTCGCCAATGGTGTTGATTCCGGCGTTCTTCAAACAATTCGCGGAACGGACGGAGAGCTCCAGGTCTTCTACAGAGCGCATCATTATTTCGCCGAGATTCTCTGCTTCCTCAATTTTTTCCAAAACGACTTCTTCATCCACCTCTTCGAAATTGATGAAGACATCCAACTGCTGCTTGATGATCTTGGCCGCATATGCAATGGCATCGCCCGGATTCAAACTGCCGTCAGTCCACACTTCCAAGACCAGCTTGTCGTAATCCGTAATCTGTCCGACGCGCGCATGCGACACGATGTAATTCGCTTTTTTGATCGGCGAAAAAACAGCGTCGATATTAATGGTTCCTTCAGGCTGATCCGGATCCAGTTCTTTTTTTGCGGGCAGGTAACCCTTGCCCATCTTAACCACCATTTCCGCCTTGAAAGCTCCCTTACCGGATAAGGTCGCAATATGATGATCGGGATTCAATACTTCAATGGTCCCGTCGGTAATGACGTCGCCGGCGGTAATCACGCCCGGCCGTGATACGTCAAATCGTACGACTTTCGTATCCGCGGCGCCAAGCTTAAGGCGAACACCCTTCAGATTCAGAATAATATCCGTGACATCTTCTTTGACCCCCGGAACCGTGGAAAATTCGTGCTGCACGCCTTCAATTTTAACGGAGGTAATCGCCGCGCCCTGAATGGAAGACAGCAATACCCTTCTGAGTGCGTTACCGAGTGTGATACCAAAACCTCTTTCCAAAGGCTGAATTGTAAATTCTCCATAAAAGCGTGTGTGTGTCGCTTCATCGACGTCAACACGCTTGGGACGAATCAAACTCGACCAGTTTCTTTGCATAATTAAACCCACCCTTTAGCTGGTTTATAGAACCGATTAATTATTCTTACTTCGAATAAAGTTCCACGACAAGCTGCTCCTGGACCGGCATGGTCAAATCATCCCGAACCGGCAGCATTTTAATCGTCGCTTTAAAGTTGTCTTTATCCAATTCCAGCCAATGTGGCACGCCGCGCCTTGCCACGGTTTCCATTGCCTCAAGAACCCGATTGATCTTTCGAGATCCTTCTTTTATCGTCACTTCATCACCCGCTTTGAGCAGGTAGGAAGGTATATTCACCGATTTACCATTGACCAGGAAATGATTATGACTGATGAGCTGTCTTGCCTCTACCCGGGAAGTGGCGAAGCCGAGTCGAAACACCATATTGTCGAATCTTCGCTCCAGCAACACCAGTAAATTGGTACCGGTAATACCCTTTTGCTTGTCGGCTTTTTCAAAATACCCGTGAAACTGCTTTTCCAGCAAACCGTACATTCTTTTGAGTTTCTGCTTTTCCCGCAGCTGGACGCCATAGTCAGAAGTCTGTTTCTTGTGTGACTGACCATGATCTCCAGGTGCATAGCCCCTTCTTTCGAAAGAGCATTTTTCCGAATAGCACCGATCGCCCTTGAGGAAAAGCTTCAAGCCTTCCCGGCGACACAACCGACATGAGGAATCCGTATATCTTGCCAAAAAACGCCTCCCTTAAATTTCGAATCCTTATTGATAAATTTATTATACCCTGCGACGCTTCGGCGGTCTGCAGCCGTTGTGCGGAACAGGCGTAACATCCCGAATCATCGTAATCGTCAACCCGGCCAGCTGAAGGGACCTCAGAGCAGATTCTCTTCCAGACCCCGGTCCTTTGATATAGACCTGAACCCTTCGCATGCCGTGCTCCTTGGCTTTGCGCACCGCATCTTCGGCGGCCATCTGAGCCGCGAAAGGAGTGCTCTTGCGGGATCCCTTGAATCCCTGTAATCCCGACGACGACCATGAAATCACATTTCCGGTCAGATCCGTAATCGTGATGATCGTGTTATTAAAAGTGGACTGGATGTGGGCCACCCCTTCCGTAATATTTTTCTTTTCCTTTTTCTTGCCCGTTTTTCTGACTGCCTTCGCCATTTTGCCTCCGGTTGAGAATATCTTCTATTGAACTACTTTTTCTTGCCCGCGATCGCCCGCCTGGGGCCTTTTCTCGTTCGGGCGTTTGTGTGGGTCCTCTGTCCGCGCACCGGAAGTCCTTTACGGTGCCTCAATCCCCGGTATGCGCCGATGTCCATTAATCGTTTGATTGACATCGAAATCTCCCGCCGCAGATCACCTTCCACTTTGTGCTCTTTGTCGATGATATTTCGAATTGAGGCAATTTCGGAGTCGGCCAGTTCATCGGTTTTCGTATCCGGGCTCACACCGGAATCCTTCAGGATTTGCTTCGCTTTTGTGGCGCCAATGCCGTAAATATACGTCAAAGCAACTTCCATTCTTTTATTTTTCGGTAAATCAACACCTGAAATTCGTGCCACCTATCAACCTCCTGAAATGTTAAAAACTAGCCCTGACGCTGTTTATGTTTCGGGTTTTCACAAATCACACGCAAAACACCCTTGCGTTTGACAATTTTGCATTTCTCGCAAATTTTCTTCACTGACGATCTTACCTTCACGATGCCAACTCCTTATCACCGGTAAATGATTTACTTTGTTCTGTAAGTGATCCTACCCCGGGTTAAATCATAAGGGGAAAGCTCCACCGTCACTTTGTCTCCCGGAAGGATCTTAATGAAATGCATTCTCATCTTCCCCGATATGTGCGCCAACACTTTATGGCCATTTTCGAGTTCCACCCGAAACATTGCATTGGGCAGGGGCTCAAGAACCCGACCTTCAACCTCTATTGCTTCCTCTTTAGCCATACTTTTTCAATCTTATCCGACGATTTAAACTCAATCATCCCATTGACTTAATATATCCGGTCCGTTTTCGGTAATGGCAACGGAATGTTCATAATGCGCCGAAAGACTCCCGTCCTCCGTTACCACCGTCCAACCATCCGGTAATATTTTTACTTTATACGTTCCCTCGTTTACCATCGGCTCAATGGCGAACACCATGCCTCTTTTGAGCTCGATGCCCCGCCCCTTCCTGCCGAAATTCGCAATTTGCGGTTCTTCATGGAGGCTTTCTCCAATACCATGACCGACAAAATCACGAACGACGGAATATCCTGCATCCTCTACGGTCTTCTGAACCGCAGCCGAAACGTCCCCCAAACGACCGCCCTCTTTCATTTCAGCAATGGCGGCATACAAACTGTCTTTTGTCACCCGCATCAGCCGAGAGGCTTTCTGGCTGACCCTTCCAACGGGAACCGTTATCGCCGCATCCCCATAAAACCCATCAAGATAAATGCCAAAATCGATTCCGATAATGTCGCCTTCCATTAAAACCCGATCGGAAGGCATTCCGTGAACAACCTGCTCATTCACCGACGTGCAAAGCGAATACGGATAATCCCGATAACCCTTAAACGCCGGCTTTGCACCTCTCTTTTCCGCCATCTGCTGGGCGATTCTGTCGAGCTGTGCGGTTGTCACCCCCGGTACGATCTTCTCACGAAGCGTTTTTAAAACCTCTGCAACAATCCGGTTACTGGCTCTGGCTTTCTCGATCTGCTCCGGACGTTTCAGAATGACCATAAGGATTTGCCTTCCGGAAAACTTGGCTCTAACGCCTTCTGGCAATATGTCCTTTTTTCATAAATCCTTCATATTGCCTGGTCAGTAAATGCGATTCTATCTGGCTTGCCGTATCCATCGCCACACCGACGACAATCAGAAGCGACGTACCCCCGAAATAGAAAGGCGTATTGAGCTGAGCAATCAGAATGCTGGGCAACACACAGATGATCGAAACATAAATCGCCCCGCTAAACGTCAGCCGCTCAAGGATTTCCTCTATGTATTCCGCGGTTTTTTTGCCGGGACGAATCCCGGGAATATAACCGCCGAATTTTTTCATATTTTCCGCCATATCGTCGGGTTTAATCGTCACGGCTGTATAAAAGAAGCAGAAGAAGAAGATCAAGCCCACAAATAAAACTTCGTAGCCGATCTGGCCCATTTGCAGATGATTCGAAATGGTCTTCATCCAGCCTTCCGGCGCGAAATTAGCGATCGTTGCCGGAAACATGATCACGGATGATGCAAAAATCGGCGGAATAACGCCCGCAGAGTTGATTTTCAGCGGCAGATGTGTCGTCTGCCCCCCATACATTTTACGCCCGACAATCCTTTTGGCATACTGCACAGGGATTCGCCTTTGTGCCGCCTCCACAAAAACAATTGCACCAATAACGGCAATCATAAAGACCAGCAAAAGCAGCAAAATGATAAAATGCAGTTCTCCGGATGCGTAAAGACGCCAGGAGTTGCTGATCGCAGCGGGAATATTGACGACGATACCGGCAAAGATTATCAGTGATATTCCGTTGCCAATGCCTTTTTCCGTGATGGTCTCACCGAGCCACATCAAAAATGCCGTACCGGATGTGAGGGTGATAATCGTCATCAGGATAAAAGGCCATCCCGGCTGTAAAACAATAGGCGCACCGGTCGGCGAAGCCATCTGCTGAAGGCCCCACGCAATGCCGAAACCCTGAATAATGCTTAATCCGATCGTACCGTAGCGGGTATATTGCGTGATCTTTCTGCGTCCGCTTTCACCTTCCTTGGACAACTTCTCCAAATGCGGAATCGCGACCGTCAGCAAATTGATGATGATGGACGCGGTAATATAAGGCATAATGCCCAGGGCAAAAATTGAAAAAGAGCTCAGAGCACCCCCGGCAAACAAATCCATCAATCCCAGCATGGAACCACGAGCTTGATCAAAAAAGGACAGCAACGCGACTTTATCGATTCCAGGCGTCGGAATAAAAACGCCGATACGATAAACAGCCAGAAGACCCAGGGTAATCAGGATTCTTCTGGTCAATTCCGGCACTTTAGTGACGCCACTGAGTCCTTCTAACAAGTTAGATCACCTCTTCAACAGATCCGCCGGCGGCGGTGATTTTCGCTTTCGCGGCTTCACTGATCTTGGCCATTTTGACGGTTACGGGAAAATCGATATTCCCTTTGGCCAGAATCTTGATGCCTTCTCCCTTTTTCTTGACCATACCGCTCGACAGAATCGCCGCTTCATCAATCACGGCCCCTTTTTCAAACAGTCGGCATAAATCACTCAAATTCACGGCGACGTAGCTTTTTCTGAACGGATTCCTAAAGCCCCTTTTGGGCAGTCTGCGCGACATGGGCATCTGACCGCCTTCAAAACCGGACCGAACATGGCCGCCCGATCGGGCTTTCTGTCCTTTATGACCTTTGCCGGACGTCCCTCCGTGACCGGAAGCGTCTCCCCGACCAACTCTTTTTCTTTTCTTTGTCGCTCCGGCCGGCGCTTTGAGAGAACTTAAATCCATAACCTACTCCTTTGACTCTTCCACTGAAACCAGGTGGATCACTTTATTGATCATTCCACGAACTTCCGGAGTATCCGCCAGGGTAACCGTGGAGTTTAAACGGCTCAATCCCATTCCGCGCAGAACTTTTCTTTGCTTTTCCGGACGTCCGATTTCACTTTTTACCATTTGAATCTTCAACATATTGCCCACTGTCAGCCACCTCGTTGCTTTTTTACTTGCCCCTCTGGGCGGCAATTTCCGCCGGCTCCCTCAACTGGCAAAGCCCCTCTACGGTAGCTTTCACCAAATTGTGGGGATTGTGCGATCCCAAACACTTCGTCAGGATATTGTGAACGCCGGCAACCTCAAGCACGGCCCTCACGGCCCCGCCCGCGATCAATCCCGTTCCTTCCGACGCCGGTTTCAACAACACCTTGCCCGCTCCGAATTTCCCCATTACTTCATAAGGAATCGTCTTGTTGATCACCGCGACTTTGACCATATTCTTTTTGGCCATTTCCATTCCCTTGCGAATCGCTTCCGGAACTTCATGCGCTTTTCCCAATCCCGCGCCGACCATGCCTTTGCCGTCTCCGACGACTACGATCGCACTAAAACGAAACCGCCTTCCACCCTTGACGACTTTTGCCGTACGGTTAAT
Source organism: Syntrophaceae bacterium UBA2280 (assembly GCA_002347685.1). Lineage (GTDB taxonomy): Bacteria > Desulfobacterota > Syntrophia > Syntrophales > Smithellaceae > UBA8904. The sequence continues at coordinate 54,347 of DDWS01000054.1, read as the reverse complement.
GGCAATCACTCTGTCGAGGAACTCCGCATCTTTCATTTCTCTCTTATCCAATGATTCTTCCCTTATCCTGAGTTATCTGTGTAAGCACTACTTTCAAAACTGAAGACCATTTTCCCGCGCCGCATCGGCTAATGCCTTCACGCGGCCATGATAGAGGAATCGCCCCCTGTCAAACACCACTTTTTCCACACCCAGTGTTTTGAGACGGTCTGCAATCAACCGGCCGACTTCTCTGGCTACATCCACTTTTTTCTTGCCTTCGAGCTTTCCGGCAAGTTCCTTGCTCAACGTGGAGGCGGTCGCAATGGTCGTCCCCTGCGCGTCATCAATCACTTGCGCGTAAATATGCCGGTCCGAACGGAAAACAGACAGACGTGGTCTGCTCGATGTCCCCGTTAGTTTACCTCTTACTCGTTTTTCTCTCTTATCCCGAATCTTTAACGTTTTCTTGGAAGCCAAGGTTCCACCTCTTTAACACAATATATTTTTGCCTGATTTAAGCGCCCGCCGACTTGCCGGCTTTACGCCTGATGTATTCTCCCGCGTACTTGATGCCCTTCCCTTTATAAGGTTCAGGTTTTTTCAGGGACCTGATTTCCGAGGCCACACGTCCAACGAGCTCCTTGTTGATTCCCGACACCATCAGATTGACCTGCTTGTCAACCCGGATATCCACCCCTTTGGGAATGTTGTATTCCACAGGGCTGGAATAACCCAATACCAGTTTCAAGATGCTTCCGGCCACTTCCGCCCGATAACCGACACCGGAAATTTCCAGCCCCTTCTCAAACCCGGTGCTGACCCCTTTGACCATATTGTCAACCAGTGTTCTGGCCAGACCATGATAGGAACGATCAACCCGGCTGTCCGATTTGCGTTCAATCACCACTTCATTGTCACTGACGACCATGCTGACCCCGTCCGGCAATTTTGAAGTTAACGATCCTTTGGGCCCTTCGACTTTTACCATGCCATCGCTTTGGCTGATTTTGACGTTTTTCGCCAGGGCGATCGGCTTTTTACCTATTCTCGACATGAACAAGAACTCCCATTCATCAACATTAAATTACCAAACGTTACAAATAATCTCGCCGCCGACATTCTTTTCCCGGGCTTCCTGATCGGTAATCACACCGCTGGACGTCGAAAGAATCGCTATTCCAAAGCCGTTGAGAACCTTCGGAATGCTGTCGGCAGGCACATATATCCTGCGTCCCGGTTTGCTGACCCGCTGGATGTCCGTGATCACCGTCCGCTTCGAGTCCGGATATTTCAGAGTAATCTTTAACATCGAATGACCGTTTTCATCTTTGACGACATCATGATTATGAATATACCCGGCCGATTTTAAGACCTTGGCAATATTCGTGTTTGTCCGTGACATGTAAACATTCACGCTTTTAAAACGAGCCTTATTCGCATTGCGAATTCTGGTCAGCATATCGGCAATAGGATCCGTCATCCCCATGCTCTTTTCTCCTTAAGACTAAAATTACCAACTTGATTTTATCATACCGGGAAGCTCGCCCTGCAGGGATAGTTTCCGCAAACAAATTCTGCACATATCAAATTTCCGATAGTAAGCCCGGGGTCTGCCGCAAATCTGACAGCGATTGTATTCCCGAACCGAAAACTTCATCTTTCTTTTTGACTTCGCTATTAACGACTTCTTTGCCACGCGCAGTTCCTCCGGAGCTTCCTCAATTAATTCTTGAAAGGCACACCCATCAATTTCAGCAGTACACGGGCTTCTTCATCCGTCCTGGCTGAGGTGACAATGGTAATATTCATGCCCTTGATCTTTTCTACTTTGTCGTATTCGATCTCCGGGAAAATGATCTGCTCTTGGAGTCCCAATGAATAATTTCCCCTGCCGTCAAACGCGTTGGGTGATATCCCCCGGAAATCCCTCACTTTGGGTAAAGCGACGTTGACCAGTCGGTCGAAAAATTCATACATCACGTCTTTTCTCAAAATGACTGAACAGCCGATGGGCATTCCCTGCCTCAACTTGAAGGTGGCGATCGATTTTTTCGCTTTCGTAACAACGGGTTTCTGACCGGTAATCAAAGCCATTTCCTGGACGGCGCTGTCAATGATCTTGACATTTGAAATGGCTTCACCCAGACCCATGTTCACCACAATCTTCAATACCTTGGGCACCTGCATCGGATTTTTATAATCAAATTCCGTAACCAACGCCGGGACCACTGTCTTTAAATAATAATCCTTTAATCTTGCCATTTTTTATCAACCTACATCGATAACGTCATTGCACTTGCTGCAGATTCTGATTTTCTTGCCGTCCTCGAGGATGCGATTCTTTATCCGTGTCGCTTCCTTGCACTTGCCGCAAATAATGCTGACTTTGGAAATGTCCATAGCCGCTTCCTTTTCCAGGACGCCGCCCTTACTTTTCTGATCAGGCCTCTTGTGCTTTTTGATCACATTGACCTTTTCGACGACTACTTTGTTTTTCTCGGGTATGGCTTTGAGAATCTTTCCGGTCTTTCCTTTATCTTTTCCGGCAAGTACCTTGACCATATCTCCTTTTTTCAATCTGCCTAAACTCATTTTTCCCCTCTTCGAAACAGACTATAACACCTCTGGCGCCAAAGATATAATTTTCATGAACTGTTTTGCTCTGAGCTCGCGGGCAACGGGTCCAAAAATTCTCGTTCCGATCGGTTCCATCTGATTGCTGATCAAAACAGCGGAGTTGTCATCAAACTTCAAATATGAACCATCCGGTCTTCTGACTTCCTTGGCCGTGCGGACGATGACAGCCTTCATCACGTCGCCTTTTTTGACCTTGGAATTCGGAATTGCTTCCTTTACCGAAACAACGATGACATCACCCAAACTGGCGTAACGCCGTTTCGACCCGCCTAACACCTTAATACAAGCCACCCTTTTGGCGCCGGAATTATCCGCAACATTTAGTATGGTCTGCATCTGAATCATAACATCATCCTCATCATCTCAACTCGCCTGCAAAAGGCAAAAGTTGCTGTCTATTTCGCTTTTTCAAGAATTTCCAGCATCCGCCAGCGCTTGTCTTTGCTCAACGGCCTGGCTTCAATAATCTTCACGGTGTCACCCACGCTGCAGAGATTCTGCTCGTCATGGGCTTTGTACTTTGCATGCCTTCGGATATATTTATGAAACACGGAATGTTTGACCAGCCTTTCAGCCTTCACCACGATGGTTTTGTCCATCTTGTCGCTGACCACTATCCCTTTAATCGTGCGCTTATTGCTCTTTTCAGCCATATTAATTTGCGGCCTCCTTTTCCTTCAGCACAGTGGCGACGCGCGCGATTTCTTTGCGCATCTTTCCGAGAGTCGCCGTTGAATCCAACTGCCCTGATGCATGCCGTATTTTCAAGCGGAAGAGTTCTTCCAACAATTCATTATTTTTATTTTGAAGTTCCTGGGTCCCGAGACCTCTGATTTCTTTAATTTTCATCAGATATCTCCCTTGATAAAAACTTGGTCGCGATCGCCAGTTTGTGAGCCGCCAGACGAAATGCCTCTTTGGCCACTTCCTTGCTGACGCCTTCCATCTCATAGAGGACCGCGCCGGGTTTCACTACGGCGACCCATCCCTCAGGAGCGCCCTTTCCTTTTCCCATGCGTGTTTCGGCAGGTTTTTTCGTTATGGATTTGTGAGGAAACACCCGAATCCATATCTTTCCGCCGCGCTTGACGTAACGCGTCATGGCGACACGGGCGGCTTCAATCTGGCGTGAAGAAATCCATCCGCATTCCGCCGCCTGCAAACCGAAATCGCCAAAGGCGATCGAACTGCCTCTCGTTGCCTTGCCGCCCATACGGCCTTTGTGCAACTTTCGATACTTCACTCTTTTTGGCATTAACATAAGCTGTAACTCCCGTTCATCTTCACCAATATCTCATTGAGACCGAGACACGCGATATAAATCCCCGTCAGATTGATCCTTTTTTTTCATTTTTCCCGGGCAGGACTTCACCATGGAAAACCAAAACCTTGACACCGATCAATCCATAAGCCGTGTGCGCTTCAATAAAACCATAATCTATATCGGCACGCAGCGTGTGGAGCGGAACCCGTCCTTCCCGAAACCATTCGGAGCGGGACATTTCGGCACCACCGAGCCGCCCGGAGCATGTAATCTTGATGCCTTTGGCGCCGAATTTCAAAGCGTACCCGACACATTTCTTCATAGCCCGTCGAAACGCCACTCTTTTTTCAAGCTGCATGGCGACATTCTCCGCCACCAATTGAGCATCTACTTCGGGCTTTCGGACTTCGAGAATGTTGATGATAATCTCGGACTTCGAGAATTTCTCGATTTCAGTCTTCAATTTCTCGATTTCCGAACCCTTTTTGCCGATGATCACGCCAGGTCTGGCCGCGTAAATATTCACCTTGGCCTTGTTGGCGGCACGCTCAATCTCAATCCTGGAAATACCGGCATGATAGAGTTTCTTTTTGAGGTACTTTCGAATCTGAACGTCTTCATGCAGCATTTGGCTGTAATTTTTATCGGCAAACCATACAGACTGCCACTTTTTAATGTAGCCTAATCGTAATCCTACCGGGTGAACCTTCTGACCCAATATCGTTCCTCCTTACCTTTCATCTACAACGACTGTGATGTGTGACATTCTCTTTTTGATTCCTGCGGCTCTGCCCTGCGCCCTGGCTCTCCACCTTTTCAGCGAAGGCCCCTGATCGACAAATATCTCCTTAACATACAGAGTATTTTCATCGATATTGGGGTTCTGGGCTGCATTGGCGACAGCGGATTTTAAAACCTTGGCCACAACACCTGCGGCGTACTTTCGGGTAAAAAGAAGAATGTGACGCGCTTCATCGACTTTCTTTCCCCGAACGAGATCCACGACCAAACGCACTTTCTGCGGTGACATCCGAATATATTTTGCAACTGCTTTTGCTTCCATCTCTCATCAACTCCAAACTGGTCCGCGACCGTAATGTTTACTTGCGAACTTTCGTTTTACGATCACCGGAATGGGAATAAAAAGTTCTCGTCGGTGCAAATTCGCCCATTTTATGACCGACCATGTTTTCTGTCACGTAAACCGGGATAAATTTTTTCCCGTTGTGCACCGCAAATGTGAAACCGATCAACTCCGGTGTAATGGTTGAACGCCGCGACCAAGTCTTAATCACATTCTTGCTGCTTTCGGCCTCCATCTTCCTTACCTTGGCCAGCAAACTTTCTTCTATATACGGACCCTTTTTGATCGAACGTGCCACGTTATTTTAACCTCTTCTTTTCACGATATATTTATCAGTTCGTTTATTCTTTCTCGTCTTATGTCCTTTGGTCGGCACACCCCACGGTGTACACGGATGTCGACCACCTGAAGATTTTCCTTCACCACCACCCATAGGATGGTCTACCGGGTTCATGACAACACCCCGGACATGAGGCCTTTTCCCGAGCCAGCGGGTCCGCCCGGCCTTCCCAATGCTGATGTTTTCATGATCCGTATTGCCGACCTGACCGATAGTAGCCATGCATTCAATGAATATTTTTCGAACCTCTCCTGACGGCAGTCTCACCTGGGCGTAAGTGCCTTCCTTGGCCATCAACTGACCGTAAACCCCTGCGGACCGGATCAACTGGCCTCCGCGCCCCACTTTTAATTCCAGATTATGAATCAAAGAACCCAGCGGGATGTATTTCAATGGAATCGCATTACCCGGCTTGATATCCGCTTTATCTCCACTGACCACAACATCTCCCACCTTGATTTGAGAAGGAGCCACGATATATCTCTTTTCTCCGTCACGGTAGTTGAGTAACGCGATTCTCGCGGAACGATTCGGGTCATATTCAATAGCCGCTACTTTTGCGGGTATGTCCGTTTTATTCCTGCGGAAATCAACGATGCGGTATTTTCGCTTGTGGCCACCGCCTATATGGCGCGCCGTAATCCGCCCGTAACTGTTTCGCCCGCCGCTTTTCTTAAGCGGCTTCAGAAGACTTTTGACCGGCTCGGATGACGTAATCTCCGCAAAATCAGAAACGCTCTGAAATCTTCTGCCCGGCGATGTCGGTTTGTATTTGATAATGCCCATTTCGTTAATCCTTAAATCTTATTATACGCCTTCTGCGACTTCGATGCGGCTGCCTTCAGCCAGTGTGACGACGGCTTTTTTCCAGGAACGTTTCTGACCCGTCGTGCGGCCCATTCTCTTCTTTTTGCCTAAAACATTCAGCACACGGACATCCTCAACCTTGACCTTGAATAATTTTTCGACGGCGCCGCTGATTTCGACCTTATTGGCATTGCGGTCAACTTCGAAATGATATTTATTGGCAACTTCACGATCCAGGTTGCTTTTTTCCGTAATGAGTATTTTTTTAATAACCTGATGGATTTCCATTATGACAGCGCCCCCTCGATCTTTTTTATAGAGGGTTCAAGAAGAACCAGGTGCTCATGATTCAAAACATCATACACATTGATGCCTTCCGACCGGATCATTTTCACATTGGGCAGATTTTTCGATGATTTCTGAAGCATCGCGCAATCTTTGTCAATCACGAAGAGGACTTTTTTGAAACCGAAAAGATCCACCACGCTCTTGAAAGCCTTTGTGCTGATCGCTTCCATCGGAAAATCGCGCAAAACCGTCATTTTTTCTTCTTTAACCTTCAGGCTTAAAACAGACATTAAAGCGTTTTTCCGGACTTTCTTCGGAACGCTGAAGGAATAGTCCCTCGGTTTTGGCCCGAAGACGATGCCGCCACCCCTCCAGATCGGAGATCTCGAAGATCCTGAACGGGCGCGTCCGGTTCCCTTCTGACGCCAGGGCTTTCTCCCGCCGCCTCTGACATCGCTTCTTCCCTTGGTGGAAGACGTGCCGGCGCGACGTGACGCCAATTGCATTTTAACGACATCATAAACTGTTGCCTCATTGATCTCGGCGGCGAATACCGTGTCGCTGATCTCTATTTGCGCAACCTTATTCTTTTGAATATCAAAAACATCCGCGAACGCCATGTTTACAACTCCAATGACTTAAACACTTTTTTTACGAGCTTGCTTAATGAAAACAAAACCGTTTTTCGAACCGGGAATCGACCCTTTCAACAATAACAAATTCCGGTCGCTGCGTACCTGCCAGACCTGCAAATTCTGTATCGTCTTACGATCTGAACCCATATGTCCGCCCATTTTTGTCCCTTTGAAAACCCGGGCGGGATCCGCGCTGGCACCGATGGAACCTGGAGCCCGGTGAAACATGGACCCATGTGTCGCTCTGCCTCCATGGAAGCCGTGCCTTTTGACAACACCCTGAAACCCCTTGCCCTTCGACGTACCGACCACATCGACATACTCACCCTCCTGGAAAATATCAGCCGATATTTCCTGGCCGGGTTCATACGCGCCGGGATCCGCGGGAAACTCTTTGAGCACGCGAAAGAAACCTTTATCTGCCTTATTCATGTGGCCCTGCCTCGGCTTCGTCACGTTCTTCTGCTTGACACGGCCATAACCGACCTGAATGGCATCATAGCCTTCCTTCTGCATCGTTTTCACCTGCACGACGACGGTCGGTTCCACTTCAACGACCGTTACACCCACCGCCGCGCCGTCTTCGGCAAATACCTGCGTCATCCCCAGCTTTTTTCCTATAATTCCCTTGTTCATGCTCATCCAACTTTTTATACTCGTCAAATAATGTCAACACTGGTCATTCCGGAATAAGCAAAATTACACGCTTTTCCCAGCTGATCACCCGGAGCCTACGCCTTGATTTCGACATCCACACCCGCGGACAGATCGAGTTTCATAAGAGCGTCGACCGTCTGCTGCGTCGGCTCAACAATATCAATCAATCTTTTGTGCGTTCGGATTTCAAACTGCTCCCTTGATTTCTTATCCACATGCGGAGAGCGGTTTACGCAGTACTTATTGATTTCCGTGGGAAGAGGTATCGGACCGGCAACACGCGCGCCGGTCCGCTTTGCAGTGTCCACTATTTCTTCAACCGAACGATCCAGCAATTTAAAATCGTAAGCCTTGAGTCGAATTCTAATCTTTTGTTCTTTCATTGATCGGATAACCTATTTTCCTTTATGCAATGACTTTGCTTACGACACCCGCGCCAACCGTTCTGCCACCTTCACGAATGGCGAATCTGAGCTGCTCTTCCATGGCGATGGGCATGATGAGCTCAATGCTCATTTTAACGTTATCACCGGGCATGACCATTTCCACGCCTTCAGGAAGCGTTGCAACGCCTGTCACGTCTGTTGTCCGGAAGTAGAACTGCGGACGGTAGCCGGAGAAAAACGGCGTGTGACGGCCACCTTCTTCTTTAGTCAGTACGTAAACGGCTGCTTCAAATTTTGTATGCGGCGTAATGGAACCGGGCTTGGCAACGACCTGGCCTCTTTCAACTTCTTCGCGTTTGATTCCACGAATCAACAGACCGACATCGTCGCCGGCGCGGCCTTCGTCGAGGGTTTTGCGGAACATTTCCACACCCGTGCAGACCGTTTTAATGGTCGGACGGATTCCGATAATCTCAATTTCCTCACCAACTTTGACAATGCCACGGTCAATTCTTCCGGTAACAACAGTACCACGACCGGAAATGGTAAAGACATCACCCACCGGCATCAGGAAAGGCTTATCCATGTCGCGCTTCGGTTCCGGGATATAATCATCCACGGCTTTCATCAGCTCCTCGATACATTTGACATCGGGAGAATTGGCTTCATCGGCTTCCAGCGCCTTGAGCGCCGAACCACGGACAATGGGAAGATCATCGCCAGGGAATTCGTACTGGCTCAAAAGTTCGCGAAGCTCAAGTTCGACCAGATCCAACAACTCGGGATCATCAACCAAGTCTACTTTATTCATGAAAACGACAATATAGGGAACCTGCACCTGACGGGCCAGGAGGATATGCTCGCGTGTCTGCGGCATGGGACCGTCGGAGGCGGCCACAACCAGGATCGTTCCATCCATGTGTGCGGCACCGGAGATCATATTTTTAATATAGTCGGCGTGGCCGGGGCAGTCTACGTGAGCGTAATGTCTCTTTTCCGTCTCGTATTCCACGTGAGAAATATTGATGGTGACGCCGCGTTCCTTTTCTTCAGGAGCGTTATCAATAGAATCAAAGGCCCGAAACTCCGCAAAACCCTTTTTTGCCAGATATTTGGTAATTGCGGCCGTCAATGTGGTCTTGCCGTGATCCACGTGACCGATGGTCCCTATATTTAAATGCGGCTTATTCCTTTCAAATTTTTTCTTTGCCATCTCGCCTTTCCTCCTTAACTGTGAATGGTTGATTTCCTTGTAAATTCAAACTCATTAATTAAAACTTATAATGGGCAAAAGCCTTGTTGGCCTCCGCCATCTTATGCACGGATTCTCTCTTTTTGATCGCGCCACCGCGATTGTTGGCGGCATCGATAAATTCACCGGCCAGCTTTTCACGCATTGTTTTTTCGGTGCGCGCCTGGGCATTTGAAATCAGCCATCGAATCGCCAGGGCCGTGCGACGCGCGGGGACCACTTCGGTCGGAACCTGATAGGTTGAACCGCCGACGCGACGGGATTTAACTTCAATGACCGGCTTGACGTTATTGACAGCCTTTTCAAAAAACTCAACCGGCTGTTCTTTCACTCTTTTTTCAATAATATCAAATGCGCCGTACATAATGCTCTCCGCGACACTCTTTTTCCCCTTTTTGAGCAGAGAGTTTACGAATTTGGCGACCAGCTTGTTATGATATTTGGGATCCGGCAGGATATCCCTTTTTTCAACTTCGCGTCTTCTAGGCATTTTCCCAATCCTTGTTTAACTTGGCTTTTTAGCACCGTATTTTGATCTGCTCTGCTTACGATCCGCCACACCGACGGCATCCAGCGTCCCTCTGACGATATGATATCGCACACCCGGCAAGTCTTTGACCCTGCCGCCCCGAACCAACACCACGGAATGCTCCTGAAGGTTGTGACCAATCCCCGGAATGTATGACGATACTTCATAACCGCTGGTCAGACGAACCCTTGCCACCTTCCTGAGCGCGGAGTTTGGCTTTTTAGGTGTCGTCGTGTACACCCTGACGCATACTCCCCGGCGTTGAGGAGAACCGGCCAGTGCAGGTGCGTTTGTTTTCTTCTTTATTTTGGTTCTGCCTTTGCGAACCAGTTGACTAATTGTCGGCATTTTTCCTCCCGAGCCTTTTTCTGCCCTTTTTGTGAGCAGCAGCAAATCTGTGGTAACTATCAATTCAACTTGCTTCTGTCAAGCAATTTCTTCTCTGTTTTCGTTTATTCCTCTACGGTTTCGGCATCCTCACTTTTCACCTGAATTCCCAGCTTGCGGTACATCACCAGCCCGGTACCTGCGGGGATCAGACGCCCCATAATCACGTTTTCCTTCAAGCCTCTCAAATAGTCGGTTTTCCCGGAAAGCGATGCTTCCGTCAACACCCGGGTGGTCTCCTGGAAAGACGCGGCGGAAATAAAACTCTGTGTGCTCAGCGACGCTTTGGTAATCCCCAGCAGAAGCGGATCGCCGATTGCCGGCTGTCCGCCTACGGCCACAACTCTCTCGTTTTCCTCCTGAAAACGGTACCGCTCAACCTGCTCATCGGCGATAAATCCCGTATTCCCCGGATCCGTAATACGAACCCGTCGCAGCATCTGACGAACAATCACTTCGATGTGCTTGTCATTGATCTTAACGCCCTGAAGACGATACACTTCCTGAACCTCATCTACCAGATACCTGGCCAGCTCTTTTTCGCCTTTGATAGCCAGTAAATCATGTGGATTATTAACGCCATCCATCAGTGCATCGCCCGGCATCACGCGGTCGCCTTCCTGTACGCTGATGTGCTTGCCCTTGGGAATCAGATATTCCTTTTCTTCCCCGATTTCCGGTGTGACAATAATTTTCCGCTTGCCCTTGGCGTCTTTACCAAAAGTTACCATCCCGTCAATTTCACTGATGACGGCGAAATCCTTGGGCTTGCGTGCTTCAAACAGCTCTGCGACTCGCGGCAAACCACCCGTAATATCTTTTGTTTTGGTTGTCTCCCGCGGAATCTTCGCCAGGATATCACCCGCACGAACGTCATCGCCTTCGGAAACAACAATATTGACGCCGACGGAAAGGTAATAACGGGCGGTTGTATGCGATGACGCGAGCTTGGCCGTCTTTCCTTTGCTGTCTTTGATGGAAACACGCGGCCTTAAATCCGCCCCCTTGAATTCAACAATGACTTTACGGGACAAACCGGTGACTTCATCCACCTGTTCCTGCATGGTTTTCCCTTCAATAATATCCCCATACTTAATGGTTCCGTCCACTTCCGCAAGAATCGGAATCGAAAAAGGATCCCACTCGGCGAGCAGCTGTCCTCTTTTGACGGTGAGCTGGTCGCTCACTTTGAGATGGGCGCCATAGGGCACGGTATACTTGCCACGGCTGCGGTTTTGCTCATCGAGCACATGAATTTCTCCATGACGGTTCATCACAACATAATCATTGTCGCGATTTTTGGCTGTGTTCAGGTTGACATACTTGATCACCCCGTCATGACGCGCCTCGAGCGTGGAATGTTCATCAAACTTCGCGGTACCGCCGATATGGAAAGTCCTCATCGTCAGCTGCGTTCCCGGCTCACCGATGGACTGCGCGGCAACAATGCCGACCGCTTCACCGATATTCACCACATGACCATGCGCCAGATCGCGTCCGTAACACATCGCACAAACGCCATGCTGTGCGCGGCAGCTCAAAACGGAACGGATATTGACGCGTTCAACGCCGGAGCGGTCCATTTTTTCGGCCAGCGCTTCATCGATGACCTCATTCGCTTTCACAATGACTTCATTGGTGAATGGATCCTTGACTTCCTGAAGAGCCGCACGACCCAAAACGCGTTCGCCGGCCGTTTCGATCATTTCGCCGCCCTCCATCAGCGCGGAAACATAAATGCCGTCAACGGTTTCACAATCCTGCTCGGTAATGATGCAGTCCTGAGCCACATCCACGAGCCTCCGCGTCAGATAACCTGAATTGGCTGTTTTCAAAGCCGTATCCGCCAGACCCTTGCGGGCGCCGTGCGTCGAGATAAAATACTGGAGTACCGACAAACCTTCACGGAAATTGGCGGTGATCGGCGTTTCAATAATTTCACCGGACGGCTTGGCCATCAAACCGCGCATACCGGCCAACTGCCGAAGCTGCACGGCAGAACCGCGGGCGCCGGAATCGGCCATCATATAGATCGGGTTAAAACTTTCAATCCGGCGCTTTTTACCTTCGCCGAACGCAACCTCCTCCGTACTGATGCCCGTGAGCATTTCTGAAGCGATCCGCTCGGTGGCCTGCGCCCAGATGTCAATCACCTTATTGTAACGCTCGCCGTCTGTGATTAAACCTTCCATATACTGCTTCTGAATTTTCAGAACGTCCTTATCGGCCTGCGCGACAATCGTTTTCTTGTTTTCAGGAATAATCATGTTGCCGACGGCAAATGACAAACCCGAGATGGTAGCGTACTTGAACCCCAGATCTTTAAGCCGGTCAGCCAGCAGCACCGTGGTCTTATCGCCGCAAAGGCGATAGCAATGATCAATCAGGTTGGCCAGTTCCTTTTTATTCATCAGCTTGTTGATCGCATCAAAATGAATTTCTTCGGGGATAATTTCCGACAGGACGATGCGACCGGCTGTTGTTTCCTTCAGTTCCGCATCAACACGGACCTTGATGCGGGCATGCAAATCAATGGCGCCGGCATCCAGGGCAGACCTTACTTCATCCGGGCCGGAAAAAATCATCCCCTCTCCCTTGACATCTTTTTTAGCGCGGGTGAGGTAATAAATCCCTAAAACGATGTCCTGACTGGGAATGATGATCGGCTTTCCATTGGCCGGAGACAGAATGTTGTTCGTGGACATCATGAGCACACGCGCTTCGGTTTGCGCCTCAATGGACAAAGGTACATGCACGGCCATCTGGTCGCCGTCGAAGTCCGCGTTAAAGGCGGTACAGACGAGCGGATGCAGACGGATGGCCTTGCCTTCAATTAAAACGGGCTCAAAAGCCTGCATGCCCAGACGGTGCAGCGTTGGTGCGCGGTTTAGCAAAACCGGATATTCACGGACGACTTCATCGACGGCATCCCACACTTCCGCCGTTTCCTTTTCGACCATTTTTTTGGCGCTTTTCACGGTGGTGACATAACCCTTTTCGAGCAGACGGTTATAAACGAACGGTTTGAAAAGCTCGAGGGCCATCTTCTTGGGCAACCCGCATTGATGCAACCTTAAATCGGGGCCCACGGTAATAACGGACCGACCCGAATAATCTACGCGTTTTCCGAGAAGATTCTGACGGAAGCGCCCCTGTTTGCCTTTGAGCATGTCGGACAGCGATCTGAGCGGGCGCTTATTGGTCCCGGTAATGGCCCGGCCGCGGCGGCCGTTGTCAAAAAGAACATCCACCGCTTCCTGCAGCATGCGCTTTTCATTACGGATAATGATCTCCGGTGCATTTAACTCCTGCAACCTTTTGAGACGGTTATTTCTGTTGATCACGCGCCGGTACAAGTCGTTGAGATCCGATGTGGCAAAACGGCCGCCATCCAGAGGCACAAGCGGTCTTAAGTCCGGCGGGATTACCGGCAGAATGGTTAAAACCATCCATTCGGGTTTGTTGCCGGATTTGCGTAATGCTTCGACCACCTTGATTCTCTTGACAAGCTTTTTCTTCTTGGTGTCGGAAATCGATGTGGCCAGTTCCGCACGCAACTCCTCGTAGAGCTTTTCCAGATCCATTTCTTCGAGCAGCTGGCGAACGGCTTCCGCGCCTATGCCCGAAACAAATCCGGTCTCGCCATATTGTTCTCTTGCCTCCAGATATTCTTCATCCGTCAGAAGCTCCTTTTTCTTTAGGGGCGTATCTTTCGGGTCCAGAACAATCCAGGATTCAAAATAAAGAACTTTTTCCAGCTCTTTGAGGGTCAAATCCATGACATTGCCGATGCGGCTGGGCAGACTCTTTAAAAACCAAATGTGGGCCACCGGCGTCGCCAGCGTAATATGCCCCATCCGCTCGCGGCGGACCTTGGACTGAATCACTTCGACGCCGCACTTTTCGCAAACCACGCCACGGTGCTTCATGCGCTTGTATCGTCCGCAGAGACACTCATAGTCCTTGACCGGACCGAAAATTTTCGCGCAAAAAAGACCGTCGCGCTCCGGTTTAAACGTCCGGTAATTAATGGTCTCCGGCTTTTTGACCTCACCGTTGGACCAGGAAAGAATTTTTTCCGGCGACGCGATCGAAATCTTCATCGCGTTGAAGCGAATCGGATTCTTTGGTTTTTCGAAATAGCTGAAAACGTCTTCCACAGATTTTCTCCTGTACGATTAAACTTAAGTGAAAATTGAAAGTTACTCTTCCTCTATCAATTCCACGTCTAATCCGAGACTCTGGAGTTCCTTCACCAACACATTGAAGGATTCCGGAAGCCCCGGCTCAAATGTATGCTCACCTTTTACAATGGACTCGTAAATCCTCGTCCTGCCCGCCACATCGTCGGACTTGACGGTTAAAAATTCCTGAAGCGTGTAGGAGGCGCCATAGGCTTCCATCGCCCATACTTCCATCTCGCCCAATCTCTGTCCGCCGAACTGGGCTTTGCCGCCCAACGGCTGCTGTGTCACAAGGGAGTAGGGACCGATGGAACGGGCGTGAATTTTATTATCAACAAGATGATGAAGCTTCAGCATGTATATAATGCCGACGGTCACTTCCTGATCGAAAGGCTCACCGGTGCGGCCGTCAAATAAAATCGTATGTCCCGTTTCAGGCAGCCCCGCTGTATCGAGCAGCTTGCAGATTTGGGACTCGGGGCAGCCGTCAAATACCGGGCTTGCCACCAGCATGCCCTTTTTCAGACGGCTGACAAATCGTTTAATATCCTCCGCCGACGCATTATCGATATAATCATCAAAGTCCGGGGATGAATAGGCTTTTTTCAATTCGGTTTTAACCGTATTGAGATGGCTGTTTTTCTCCAGCAGTTCATTCAAGCCTTCCCCGATGGTCTTTGCCGCCCAGCCCAAATGCGTCTCCAGAATCTGGCCGACATTCATTCGCGAAGGAACACCCAAGGGGTTAAGAATGATATCCACCGTGGAACCGTCGGCAAAATAAGGCATATCCTCTTCCGGCAGAATTCTTGACAACACGCCCTTGTTTCCGTGACGACCGGCCATTTTATCACCGACGGACAGTTTCCTTTTAATGGCAACGTAGACCTTGACCATCTTGATGACGCCCGGTGGCAGCTCATCGCTGGCTTTGATCTTTTCGAGTTTCTCTTCGAAATGGGCACGGACAAAATCAATTTTCCGCTCCATGGCGGACAACAGATTGACCAGCTTTTCCTCGGAACCGTCGTTTTCGCTGATCGTCAGGTCTTTCCAGTAGGTGAAGGGAATTTCCGACCAGATATCCTTGGTAATCTTATCGCCCTTTTTCAACAGGGTCTTCTTCTTGACGTCAACGATTTTCCCTGCTGATGTCTTACCAATCACCAGCTTCGCGATATCTTTCTTAATCGACTCCGCCAGAATGCGGATTTCGTCGTCACGATTCTGTGTTAATTGTTCAATCGCGTCTTCTTCGATGGCCTGCGAACGCAGATCCCTGTCCGCCCCTTTTCGGGTAAAGACTTTCGCGTCAATGACCGTTCCTTCCACACCGGGAGGAACCCGTAAAGACGTATCACGGACATCACTGGCTTTTTCACCGAAAATCGCCCGCAACAGTTTTTCTTCGGCGGACAACTGGGTTTCACCCTTGGGGGTGATCTTGCCGACCAGAATATCGCCCGGCTTCACCGAAACACCGATACGGAGAATGCCGCTTTCGTCGAGGTTGCGCAGCGCTTCCTCTCCCACATTCGGGATATCGCGGGTAATTTCCTCCTTGCCCAGTTTGGTGTCGCGGGCCATGGTCTCAAACTCTTCGATATGGATGGAGGTATAGATATCCTCCCTCACGATCCGTTCACTGACCAAAATGGAATCTTCGTAATTGTATCCGCCCCAGGACATAAAGGCAACCATCACGTTGCGGCCCAGGGCCAGCTCGCCGTTATCCGTCGCAGGACCATCCGCCAGAATATCACGTTTCCGGACGCGATCACCGGCGGCGACAATCGGTTTTTGATTGAAACAGGTGTCCTGATTGGATCGCTGATACTTTGACAAAGAATAAATGTCAACGCCCGTGTCGATACCGTCCTCTTCCGGTTTGTCGGCACGAACCACGATGCGGGAGGCATCCACGTTTTCCACAGTCCCCGGACGTCTGGCAATGACAACGGCGCCGGAATCACGGGCAACAATCGCTTCCATCCCCGTTCCAACCACGGGAACTTCCGGACACATCAGCGGGACTGCCTGACGCTGCATGTTCGAACCCATCAGCGCCCGGTTGGCATCGTCATGTTCCAGAAACGGAATCAGGGCCGCGGCGACTGATACCAGCTGATTGGGCGATACATCCATCATTTTAACATCTTCCGGGACCACCGAAATGAAGTCGCCACCTTTTCTGACGGAAATGAGTTCTTCTTCGAATTTTCCTTTTTTATCAAGCGGGCGATCGGCAGGAGCAATGATCTGGTTTTCTTCCTCGATGGCCGTCATAAACTGAACAGTTTCCTGAACCTTGCCGCTTTCCACCAGACGATAGGGTGTCTCGATAAAACCGAATTCATTGACTCGGGCGTAGGTACTCAACGACACAATCAAGCCGATATTCGGTCCTTCCGGCGTCTCCACCGGACAGATGCGGCCGTAATGTGTCGGATGAACGTCCCGGACTTCAAATCCCGCCCGCTCCCGGGTCAACCCCCCGGGACCGAGAGCCGATAGACGTCGTTTGTGCGTAATTTCCGAAAGCGGATTGGTCTGATCCATGAATTGAGAAAGCTGACTCGAACCGAAAAATTCGTTGACCACCGCCGACACCGGTTTGGCGTTGATGAGATCGTGAGGCATCATGGTTTCAATGTCCTGAAGGCTCATCTTTTCCTTGATCGCCCTCTCCATCCGCACCAGTCCGACACGATACTGATTTTCGATGAGTTCACCGACCGAGCGCACACGACGGTTCCCCAGATGATCAATATCATCGACGCTGCATTCCCCGACACCGTTTTTCAGATCAATCAGATACTTGACGGACGCCAGAATATCTTCATTGCGTAAAACTGTCATGTCGGTAGAGACTTTTAACCCCAGTTTATAGTTCATTTTTGCCCGGCCGACGTCAGACAGATCGTAGGTTTCCGGTTCAAAAAAGAGACTGTTGAAAAATTTCATCGCCGTTTCGGGCGTGGGGGGATTGCTCGGACGCAACCTCCGGTAGATTTCCAAAATAGCTTCTTCAGCACTGTCGATATGGTCCACCACCAGGGTGTCCCGAATGGAAGCGCTGTCGATTTCTTCGTCAATGTGAATGAAATTCAGCTCTTTTACATTTTTTTCCTGAGCGATTTCAAGACCATTGACAGGCAGGGCTTCATTGCAGCGGAAGATCACTTCTCCGGTCTGCGGATCATGCACATCCGATGACAGAACCTTGCCGGTCAGATCCGCCTCCTGAATCGCCACGCGCTTCACACCGGCGTCCATCACCCGCTTGAGCAGAGGCTTGGTAAGCTTTCGACCCTTCTTCACGATGACTTCATCGCTCTTTGGATCTTTGATATCCTCAGGGGCCTTCTGTCCGGCTAGCTTTTCATCCACCGCGAAATAAATCTTTTCGCCTTCGAGCGTAATCTTCTCAATGTTATAAAAATAATTTAGGATAAACTCCGTGGAGTTGCCCATCGCTTTTAATAAAATCGTGACGGGCATTTTCCGGCGGCGGTCAATCCGCACATAGAGCAGGTCCTTGGAATCAAATTCCAGATCCAGCCAGGAACCGCGAATCGGAATGACTCTTGCCGAATAGATCAACTTTCCGGAGGCAACGGTCTTTCCTTTATCATGATCGAAAAAGATGCCGGGTGACCGGTGCAGCTGGCTGACAATGACGCGTTCCGACCCGTTGACGATAAACGTTCCGTTTTCCGTCATGAGCGGAATTTCACCAAAGTAAATCTCCTGCTCTTTGATGTCGCGGATCGGCTTGGTTTCAGGCGCCTCACGATTTGGTTTGCCATCGGCAAGACGATCGGTATCGAACACCACCAGCCTGACCACAATCTTTAAAGGAGCGGCATAGGTCATGCCTTTCTGAACGCACTCCTTCATATCGTACCGGACATCGCCGATTTTGTAACTGACATATTCCAGAGAGCACTTTCCGCTGAAATCCGAAATCGGGAAAACGCTTTTGAAAGCGCCCTGCAAGCCGATGTTCCGCCGCTTTGCGAGCGGCAGATCGGCTTGCAGGAACTTCTCGTAGGACCGTGTCTGGATTTCTATCAGATTCGGAATATCCTGTATTTGTCTTACGCGGCCAAAATTTCTTCTAAAGTCACCCATAGCATCCTTACATAAATAAAATATTGGAAATGAGATTATTTAATCTCGACGGTTCCGCCTGCCTCTTCGATTTTCTTCTTGATGGCAGCTGCTTCGTCTTTGGTAACCGCTTCTTTAACAGCCTTGGGCACGCCTTCCACCAAATCCTTGGCTTCCTTCAGCCCCAGGCCGGTAATCGCGCGAACTTCTTTAATGACTTTAATCTTGTCAGCGCCGAAACCGGTCAGAATCGCGTTGAACTCGGTCTGTTCCTCAACTTCGGCGGCTGCAGCAGCGCCGGGTGCGGCGGCGGCCGCCATCATGGGCGCGGCGGCGGATACGCCGAATTTCTCTTCCAGTTCCTTCACGAGCGCGGACAATTCCAGCACGGTCATGTTTTCAATAAATTTAACGACATCTTCTTTGGTAATTGCATTCGACATTTTTCTATCCCTCTTTTGTGTGTAGTTATGAGTTTAAAGTGTTTTGCTTTTCGCCATAGGCATTGAGCACCTGGACAAAACTTCTCGGAACGCCGCTCAAAACGGTGACCAGAGACGTCGGCACCGCAGCCATCACGGAAACCAGCTTGCCTAGAAGCACTTCCCGGCTGGGCAACTCGGCCAGCGCGGTGATGTCCGCCTTGGTAAGAATTTTACCATCGAGAACACCGACTTTTACTTCCAGCTCCGGATTCTTTTTTGCAAACTCGACCAAAGCCTTTGTCGGGGCCACCGGGTCTTTATAACTTAAGACCATGGCTACGGGCCATTTGAAATGGTCCGAAAGAATCTGGAAGTCCGTCTCTTTCGAGGCAATGCCCATCAGGGTGTTTTTAACGACCTTCAGCTCGGCATGGTTCTTTCGCAGAGTATTTCTCAATGCTTCCATTTTTTCAACGTTCATCGCGTTGAAACTGGTCAAAACACCCAACTTGGCCTGTTTGAGTTTCTCCTGAAGCTCGGATACAATCTGTTCTTTTGTTTTCCGATCCAATCTATCAGCCTCCTTTCAAAATTATTTTTTGCTTGAGGCCGGAGAGTCTAGCCACACACAGAAGGAAAAACGGTCTTTGAACCTGGTTCCGATCCCCGTTTTCCGAAAAAAGATTACCGCGAAACACCCAGTAACTATCTTTTACGCTACGAGTCTCGGCAGGCCATCATCCGTTTAAACTTCCGTACCTGCTGTCTTCGACCTTTGCTGCTTCTACATCACACGCGCAGGCGGTTTTCTTAAAAACCCGCCCGCGCGAATCCGTATTCAATCTTCTTAAGTGGCGCTCTTGATGTCCAGGGGATCAATTCTCACCCCCGCACCCATGGTGCTGGATATCGAGATGCTTTTGATATAGGTTCCCTTACTGGTGGCCGGTTTCAACTTGATGATGGTTTCCAGCACGGCTTTGATGTTTTCAGAGAGCTTTTCCGCCCCGAAGGACACCTTTCCCACGGGAGAATGAATGATCCCTGCCTTTTCCACACGGAATTCCACCTTACCCGCCTTGAGCTCTTTGACGGCATTGGCCACTTCAAAGGTAACGGTTCCCACCTTGGGATTGGGCATCAGGCCGCGGGGGCCCAATATCTTGGCGATTTTCCCGACCGATCCCATCATGTCCGGGGTGGCGATTACGCGATCAAATTCCAGCCAGCCGCCTTTGATTTTTTCAATGATTTCATCGTTGCCGACCAGATCCGCACCGGCGTCCAGGGCTTCCTTTTCCTTATCGCCCTTGGCGAACACCAAGACACGCACCGTCTTTCCCAGGCCATTGGGCAATACCACGCTGCCCCGAACCATCTGATCTGCATGCGCGGGATTGACACCCAAGCGGACTGCGGCATCCACCGTTTCGTCGAATTTGACGCCCGCCATGGATACTACCATTCCCATTGCCTCTTCAAGCGTGTACCGCTTGGTCGGCTCAACCTTCGCCTTCGCTGCTTTAATGCGTTTGCCTCGTCTTAACATGATCAACCTCTTTAATTTTAACCTGCTATTTCAATTCCCATGGATCTTGCCGTCCCGGCTATGATCTTAATGGCACCGTCGAGATCGACAGCGTTGAGATCATTGAATTTCAATTGGGCAATTTCCTGAACCTGCTGCCCCGTCACGGTTCCCACTTTTTCCCTTTTCGGATCGGCCGCACCCTTGGCGATCTTAGCCGCCTGTTTGAGCAAAACCGATGCGGGAGGTGTTTTGGTGATGAAGGTAAAGGATCTGTCCGCGTAAACCGTGATCACAACGGGAACGATCATGCCTTCCTGATTTTGTGTCAGCGCATTATACGCCTTGCAAAATTCCATAATATTGACGCCGTGCTGTCCCAGCGCAGGACCGATCGGAGGTGAAGGAGTCGCCTTTCCCGCTTTGATCTGTAATTTGATATTCGCAATAACTTTTTTTGCCATAACAATCACCTGAATCTGAAAATTTATTAAAAGCCGATGCTGATGCCTCGCAACACCCTATCCTTCTTGCGTCACCTGAATAAAATCGAGCTCTACCGGCGTCGGACGACCGAAAATACTGACAATGACCCGAAGCTTGCTTTTTTCAGGCTTGACCTCATCGATCACCCCGTCAAAATTGGTAAAGGGTCCGTCAATAATTTTTACATGATCTCCAACGTCAAATCGAAACTTGGGCTTCGGCTTTAAAGTGCCTTCGTCTATCCGTACCTTCAGATTCTCCACGTCCTTGTCGGGAATCGGAGAGGGCTTATCCTTGCTGCCGATGAATCCGGTCACCTTGGGCGTATTTTTCACAATATGCCAGGTTTCGTCGCTCATCTCCATTCGCACCAGAATGTAGCCGGGGAAAAACTTCCTTTTGGAGGTTTTCTTTTCACCCGAAATCAATTCCACAACGTCTTCTTCCGGAATGAGAATGTCGGCAAAATGATCCTGAGCGGAAGCCAGTTCAATCCTCTCCTGCAGGCTCATTTTTACTTTGTTTTCATATCCCGAATAGGTATGAACAACGTACCATTTAAAAGCCATGAACTTAACCCAACAATAATTTGACCAGTTTGGCCAGAATAAAATCTATCAACCCCAGTATCACCGCCACAAAAGCGACCAAAACGATAACGACCGCCGTCGATGCCAACGCCTGTTTCGGCGTCGGCCAGGTAACCTTTTTCAGTTCGCCTCTCGCGTCGGTAAGAAACCGCACGGCCCTGTTGAACTGTAATTTGATTTTTTCCATCATGATCTATCGTGCCCTTCTTGGGAAAAAACTGGCAGGCCAGGAGGGACTTGAACCCCCAGCATCCGGATTTGGAGTCCGGCGCTCTATCCATTAGAGCTACTGGCCTTTACCTTATTCTGTTACTTCGTTTCCCTGTGCAGTCTGTGCCCGCGGCAGAACTTACAGTACTTGCTCATCTCGAGGCGGTTCTGCATGGTACGCTTATTTTTTGTTGTCGTGTAATTGCGCTGCTTACACTCCGTGCAAGCCAAAATAATATTGTTTCTCATAACTCTCCTTATGCTGGAGCCCACGACCAGGATTGAACNNTGACCTCATCCTTACCAAGGATGTGCTCTACCGACTGAGCTACGTGGGCACGATCTTATGAGGCCTGTCGCCCCACATGAATCTGGAGCGGGAAACGGGATTCGAACCCGCGACCCTCAGCTTGGAAGGCTGACGCTCTAGCCACTGAGCTACTCCCGCTTTACACAGGCACGGTTCACTTCAAAAAGAGACCTTTGAAAAACTATCGGTTGTGTCATTTCGACCGCANNTGGAGCTGGCGATGGGACTTGAACCCGCAACCTGCTGATTACAAATCAGCTGCTCTACCGATTGAGCTACGCCAGCAAACTCTTATAAATTATTGTCTTTTCACATCAAACACTTACATCTTTAAACGCAAATAAGCGACAACACACTGTTGTGCGAATTGCGGACTTTAATTTTTATGATGACTTTTGTCAAGTAAATTTTTATTTTTTTTAAAAAATACCGGAAATAAACCCCGGCGCGAAAATCAATCCTTGTCACTGAAATAATCCGCCGAAAAAATGAAAATATCCGTTTCCGTGTCGGTCCAGGCCTGAGAAGGCAAACCGGCCTTGTAACAGGCCTCCCGCAAAAAGGTCTCCCGATCCCAGCCATATTCCACAGCAACCTGCGGCAGCAACAGGCCGGAATTGTACCCTCGAACGACATAGAGCCCGTGCTTCCCCACTTCTATGTCATCAACATTACTTACTTTTTGCAATGGACTCAGCACAGACACCTCAAAACTCAAATCGCGGATCTCGTCGAATTTCACGGAAGGAAACCGCGGATCATGAAACGCCGCCGCCACCGCCATTTCCTGAACCGTTTCACCCAATGGCTTGACGGCCTTGATATAACCGATACAGCCACGCAAATGACCTCTTTTTTTCAGGGTGACAAAAGCGCCGCGCTTCTCTTTAAGGATCGGCAAGTCACTGGCCAGCTTGGGCATTTCCTTGTTGCCGGCTTTTGCCATAATCGATCGTTTGGCAATCTCCAGAAGTGTCTTTTTTTCCTGATCTGTTAATTCCATCACATCCTCTGTTTCTTCTTTATCGATAACAAACGGCCGCCGCGTATCCGACAACCGAGCTTTTATCACCGGTGATATCACCGGAGTGGGCATATTTCAGAAGCCTGACTTTTCCTGCCCCCATCTGATTCGCGGTCATCATCGTGACGGCCACCGGACCACCCCCGCAGGCCTCGGTCTTTTCTTTCGACAGGCCCTCGAGAAGTCCCTCCGTATCATTCCTTTCGATGTGTTTCAAGGCCACTTTGTCAAGTTTTTCCGCTGCCGGGGCATCATGAAAATGGGAAAGATCCGAACTGCCCAAAATCAGCACATTTCTCCCCTGCACTGCTTCAAAAATCGTCTCTGCGAGCATAAGACATGTCTGCGGACTCTGATCCCCCATGACCAGGGGTACCAGTTTAAATGTCTCCAGTGCAACCTGAAGAAAGGGAAGCTGAATCTCCAGGGAATGCTCCTGCAGGTGGGCCGCCGGCTCTTCGTGAATCAGATCACTTCCTTTTATAATCAGGCGGGCAAGCTCCTCCTCGATCGGGACAGTTCCCAGGGGCGTTTCATACCCGCCAAAGGGCCATATCGACACACCCGAAAAAGAGAGCCGGTGGGAGGGTCCGATCAGAATCACCGCATCGTATTTACTGCCGCGGATCAGCCGGTAGGCGTGCGCCGCGACAAAACCGGAATACATGTAACCCGCATGCGGGGCAATCATCCCGACAATGTCGCCGTCTAAAAAAAGATCGGGTGCTGCATTCATGTAACCGAGAATGTCGCTTCTCAATGTCGACGGTTTTGCCGGGTACCATGATCCCGCGAGAATTGATTTTCTCATTGAATTCATTTTGCCGCCTGTATGGCCCGCCAGACGGGTCCCTGCCGGGTGTCCATCACCTCCACACCCAGTTGAGTGAGCCTGCCTCTGAGCAGGTCTGCCTCCTGCCACTGACCGGTTTTTCTGGCCTGTTCGCGCTTTTCAATGAGCTCCGTAATTTCAGGCCGGACAGTTTTTCCGCTGAAATCCATAATCCCTAATGTCTGATCAATATTTTCGAGCGCGCCGAGCATTTTATCCGCATCGGCCCGTCCGATCATCCCCTTCGCAAGGGGCACATTGACTTCACTGATAAAGTTAAAAACCGCCGCGAATGCACCGGATGCATTTAAATCATCATCCAATGCCGCCTCAAAGGCGTGTTTCAAATCGTAAATCCACTGGTCTACCTCCCCGCATTCCTCATCCAAATCACCACAGGCCTGGAGCCGGGAAATAAACGTGTCCATTTTCTTGACCGTATTGCCGGCCGCCTCCAGTGTCTTGGCGGAATAATTGATCGGTTTGCGGTAATTCATGCTCAAAAGGAAAAACCGGATGTCTCTGCCGCTGTATCCGCTGAGCCTTAAGGAATCGATCATCACCGCGTTATTCAAAGAACGGGACATCTTTCGCCCATCCACCATCACCAACTCGACACTCATCCAGCAATTCGGGCCGCTAGCGCCGGCGGTGGCTTTGTTGATGGCCAGAATATTCTCACAGTGGGGAAAAATTTCATCGGCCCCGCTGATATGAATATCGTAGACCGCTCCCAGATATTTTCGTGAAATGGCCGCGCACTCCAAATGCCAGCCCGGACGGACATTTCCCCAGCGTGTCTTGTAATAAATGCCTCTTTTCAACTCCGCAAGACTGGTTCTTTTCAATAAAGCGAAATCGGCCGGGCTGTCTTTTTCATAATCGTCCAGATCAATGGATTTGCCCAGCCTCGTCTTTCCTAAATCAATATTGGAAAGGCGTCCATAATCAGACATTTTCGAGATATCATAGTAGACGGAGTGCAATTTTTCATATGCACAATTCTTATCGGCCAATATTTCAACAATCTTGAGCATCTCATCAACATTTTCCGAAGCCGGTGCGTAAATATTATCGGGACGGATGTTCAGGTAACGCGCATCCTCCAAAAATACCTGCTGATATTTACGCGAATACGCCCCCAGATCCATCCCCGCCTTTTCAGACCCCTTGATGGATTTATCCGTCAGATCAACAATATCAATCACATGATTGACCTTATACCCTTTACGGACCAGATAACGGCAAAGCAGATCGGAAAGCACCAGGCGCCGGTAATTACCGAGATGAGGCGCGTCATGAACGGTGGGGCCGCAGGTATGAATTCCGATTTCCGCTGGTCTGGCCGGCCGGAACAACGCCTTTTTCCTCTCCAGGATGTTGTACAGGTTCAATGTGGCCAGTTCTTCCTTCACGGCGTAAAGTTCGGTGCTCAAATACCTCTCGCCGCTGTCCGGAAAAATGACGACAATCAATCCCTCCCGCATTTCAGCCGCTTTCGCTGCGGCAACAAACATGGCCGCTCCCGAACTCATTCCCGCCAGAATCCCCTCTTCACGGGCCAGCCTGCGCGACATTTCAAAGGCGTCTTCA
The DNA here is from genome assembly GCA_002347685.1 of Syntrophaceae bacterium UBA2280. Lineage (GTDB taxonomy): Bacteria > Desulfobacterota > Syntrophia > Syntrophales > Smithellaceae > UBA8904. The sequence goes on along the minus strand of DDWS01000054.1, from coordinate 28,804 downwards.
TCGAGAATATTCACTTTTTCGTCGAGACGTCTTTTATCAAAGATCCCCGGCCGGTAGGATTCCCGCATGTTTTTGAGACCCTGGATTTTGTGCTGGAGGTAAGGCTCAACACCGATGATCCGGACTTCCGGGTTGAGTTCCTTGAGCCGTTTGGATAACCCCATTGCGGTACCGCTGGTGCCCAGAGTGGTCACCACCGCAGTCACCCTGCCTTCGGTCTGATCCCAGATTTCCCGGGCAGTCCCCTCATAATGCGCGGCAATGTTGTCATCATTGTTGAATTGATCCGTTCCGAAATACTGGTCCGGGTGATCACGCAGCATCCGATAGGCTTCTTCGATGGCGCCGTCCGTCCCTAAAGCGGCGGGTGTGAAAATCAGCCGGGCCCCCATCGCTCTTAAAATTTTTTTCCGTTCGGCACTGGCCGCCTCGGACATCGTCAGGCACAGCTTGTAACCTTTCGCCGCGGCAATCATGGCCAAACCGATTCCCGTATTGCCACTGGTCGCTTCGAGAATGATTTTCCCGGGCGTCAATTCACCCCTTTTCTCCGCGCTCTCAATCATGTAAAGCGCGGTTCGATCCTTAATGGAACCACCGGGATTGGCGCTCTCGAGCTTGGCGAAAATCCGAACGCTGGGATTGGGGTTGAGCCTGCGAATTTCCACCAGTGGCGTATCGCCGATCCCTTCCATTACATTTTCATAGCATTTAGTCATCGTCAAACCGGACCGGACAAAGAATGAGCCCGCTGCGTGGTCAGTCCCGTGGCAGATTGATCAGGGTCTAACTGTCCATCTTGGGCAGTGGAATTTTGATGAAGCGGACACCCTCTTCCCGCAGTTGGTCTTCTTCCTGCGGAGTCGTTGTTCCCCGAATATTGCGCTTTTCTTCTTCGCCATAGTGAATTTTCAAGGCGACTTCGGCAAACTGATTCCCCACATCTTCAAATTGATGATGGACGTAATCATTCAGTGTGCGCAAAACCCGCTCGGGAGAAAGATTTTCTTGTGTATCCTTCGGACCGGACCGATCAACCTTCCCGCGGATGGCAATGGACGTGGGAACGACCTCCACCGTAGAACTGTTGCAGACGGGACAGTTGACCAGCCTCTGTGCGTTTTGTTTGATCCAGGCCTGGCGGTCATTAAACCAGCCTTCAAAGATATGGCCGTTTTCGCATTTGATATCGTAGATAATCACGTTTATCACAGCTCCCGGTGGAAATATTTCACTTCAGCGCCGCCAAATACAAAAACAAGTGGACATTTGCAAATAAATTATATAACGTCCGAGGCCGTGTCGGGATGTGGCCCAGCTTGGTAGGGCACTGCGTTCGGGACGCAGGAGTCGCGCGTTCAAATCGCGCCATCCCGACCATTTTTTTACCAGCCAGAGCGCCTACACAATCGATGCCATCTTAAAGATCGGCAGGTACATGGCAATAATCATTCCGCCGACGATACCGCCCAGAAAAACCATCATCACCGGCTCGAGCAAAGCCGTCATGGCGTCCACGGCGGCGTCCACTTCGTCATCATAGAAATCCGCGATTTTGTTGAGCATGGCATCCAACGCGCCGGTGGCCTCGCCCACGGCGATCATCTGCACCACCATCGGAGGGAAAACACCCGTCTCGGAAAGGGGTTCGGCAATTGATCGGCCTTCCGTAATGCTCTGCCGGGTTTTCAACAAAGCCTCTTCCACAACCACATTCCCCGCGGTTTTACTGACGATGGTCAAACCTTCCAGAATCGGCACACCGGAGCTCAACATCGTCGACAAAGTCCTCGAAAACTTGGCAACAGCCACTTTGTTGAGCAAAGGGCCGAAGACGGGCGCCTTCAGAAGCGTGGAATCCACAATCCAGCGGCCCTTCTGTGTCCGATAGAACCGAATAAACGCTATAATCAACGCAATAATCACTCCCACAATGATCAGAAAATAGCTTTGAGCGAACTGGCTGGCGTTAATCAGCATCATCGTCGGCCCGGGAAGTTCACTGCCCACCCCTTCGAACATGGTCTGGAATACCGGAATGACTTTCAGCAAAAGCAGGGCGACCACCGCGAAGGAAATCACCAAAACCGCCGCGGGATAGGTCATCGCGCCTTTAACCTTTTGCTTGAGTTTCATAGCCTTTTCCAGATAGCTGGAGAGGCGACCCAGAATAATGTCCAGGATACCGCCCGCTTCACCGGCGGCAATCAGGTTGACAAACAATTCGTCAAAGACTTTCGGGTGTTTTCTGATGGCATCGGTCAGACTGGTGCCGCCTTCGATGTCTTCCTTGACGGACCGGATGATTTTGGAAAATGCTTTGTTTTGTTCCTGCTGGGCCAGCAGATCCAGACACTGAATCAGCGGGAGGCCGGCATTGATCATTGTGGAGAAAATCCTGCAGAAGACCACGATTTCTTTTTCTTTAATACGTCCGGCCAGGAATGGAACATATTCAGCGAGATCCTTCGGTTTTTTGCGCACCTCAATGGATTTGAACCCCTGGCGGCGCAGGAGCGTTCGCACGGCCAGATCATCGGCCGCTTCCATTTCGCCTTTTCTGACTTCATCTTTTTTTGTGGTTCCTTCCCAAAGAAAAACCGGCATAGCAGATGTCCTTTCTTTTTTTCAGGAATGATTTTGGCTATGGGGATCATAAACCATCTTCCACACAGTTTCAACAAGTTAAATCCATATCTTGCTTTTTTCACCACATCGTCGAGGCGGCAAGGGATCAACATATCCGGCGACGACACTGTATTTCATACTGGATGATCCCCGCGGCCACAGACACATTGAAGGAATCAAAGCCGCCCGCCATGGGGATCGTCACTAAAAAATCGCACTTCTTTTTCACCAGCGGGCGCAACCCTTTGGCTTCGCTTCCCATCACCAGGGCCACCGGGCAGTTGAAATCAAGCTCTCGCAGATCGCTTCCTCCGCGGGCTTCTGCGCCGAAAACCCAAAAGCCCTTTTCCTTGAGCTCGTCAATCATCTGGGATATATTCGTTATCCGGACCACCGGCAGTTGATCAGCGCTGCCGGCGGACGCCTTGATCACCGCAGGCGTGACACCGGCGGCCCGGTCCGTCGGAATGACAATTCCGTTGGCACCCAGGCAATGGGCACTGCGGATCATGGAACCCAGATTTTGCGGATCCATGATGCCGTCCAGAATGATGATCAGATCGTACGGTATAGACGAATGCCGGTTTTTGAGCACTTTTCCCAGATCGGAATAAACGAAAGATTTCCGGAAAGCAATCACACCTTGATGGTCCGAACAGCCTGCGAGGGCATCGAGCGCCTGCCTCGAAAGCAATTCCACCGGAATTTTCTTTTGACGGGCAACCGCGATGAGCTTCTCAACAGTCCGTCCGCTCCGACCGGCGGCGACCATTACTTTCTGGAGCGGGCAGACATCCTGTTCAAGGAGTGTTTTGATGGGATTGATGCCGTAAATGAGTTCACTGTTTCTCCTCGCATCTTCCATTGCTCAGAACCTTTATCCTCGCGCAGCCAGGGCGCCTGCAATCTCTTCAGCCATCAGCCGACAGGCCTCCCGTGGCTGAGCCGCCGCCCGGATCGGTCTGCCGACCACAATATAATCCGCACCGGCTTTAACCGCCTCGAAGGCGGACAGGGTTCTTTTCTGATCGTCGCCTGATGAAGCCGCCGATGCGCGGATACCCGGAGTCACAATCACGAAATCCGCCGGCAGATGCCGCCTTAAAACATCGGTTTCCTGAGGCGAAGCCACAACGCCGGCGGCGCCTGCCGCCTGTGCCAAACCAGCCAGATGCAGCACCAGCTCGCCTGCGTTTTTCTGAAAACCGATCTGTCTCAAATCCTCGTCGTTGAGACTGGTGAGCACCGTCACCGCCAGCATCACAGGTTTTGTCACGCAAGCTTCCACTGCAGCGGCCTCAACCGCCTCCGCCGTTTCGCGAATCATTGTGCTTCCGCCTGCGGCATGAACATTGAACATATCGACATGCAGGCGTACGGCGGCGCAAGCTGCGCGTGCCACCGTGTTGGGGATATCGTGAAACTTGAGATCCAGGAAGACCTTCTGCTGCCTTGACTTGATCGCTTCAATGATTTTCGGCCCGCAGGCGGTGAAAAGTTCCTTGCCGACCTTAAACATGCCCACATGACCGGACAGAAGATCTATCCAGGAGAGCGCCTCGTCATAATCGGACGCATCCAGGGCAAAGATCAGTTTGTCTGACGCCTGCTTATTCGAAGTATTCGTCATCGCCGATAAATTCCGTGTTATCCGGAATCGGTTTGAAATCCTCGTTGGAACCATTTAAATATTCAGGATGAGCGTAAACGACTCTCCCATCGGCGATTTCGCGCAGCGCCAGAACGATTTCCCGGTTTTTGCTCTGCAGCAACGGCTCGGACCCCTTGAGTAATTGACGCGCGCGCTTGGAAGCCAGCGACACCAGACCAAACCGGGTTTTGGCAACCTTTAAAGAATCTTCCACTGTAATTCTGGCCATAAAAGTACAACCTCCTGAAACAATATTCACATTGATGATAATAACCGATTGATTTTATGCGCTAAACGCCCTGTCCTGCATTTTTCCGCCAAATAAATCGCCCTCAGCTGACTGACCGCCGTGTCCAAGTCATCATTAAAAATCGAGTAATCATACCACGAAACTTCTTTTATTTCACTTGCGGCCTGCGAGAAACGCGTTTGAATCGCCTCATCACTCTCATGACCGCGCTTTTTCAGCCGGTCGCCCAGCTCCTCCAGGGACGGGGGCAGCACGAAAACAAACACGCCGTCTTTAAAATTTTCTTTGACAGTTTTCGCGCCGCGCGGTTCAATATCCAACAGCAAATCCGCCCCCTGCGCCAGCGTTTCGTTCATTTGCCGGAGGGACGTTCCGTAATAATGATTAAAATTCTCCACCCACTCCACAAACTCACCCTGCGCGATGCGGGTCTGAAACGCCTCACGGGAGATGAAATGGTAATCCTGTCCGTCGACTTCATTCGGACGCGGCGGACGCGACGTATAGGAAACCGAAAATTGCATCTCCGGACACAATGCCAGCAACCTTTGGCAAATACTGCTTTTCCCGGCACCCGACGGGGCGGATACCACAATGAACAACCCTTTAGGCGTCATCATTCCTACTCAATATTCTGCGCCTGTTCACGCAGTTTTCCTAATTCGCTTTTCACTTCAATGACCTGACGGGCAATCTCCAAATCATTGCTTTTAGAACCGATCGTGTTGATTTCCCGGTTCATTTCCTGCAACAGAAAATCGATTTTTCTGCCCTGGGCTTCATCACTTTGCAAAAGGTCGCGAAACTGGCCGATATGGCTTTGCATGCGAACGATTTCTTCTGTAATATCAGAACGATCCGCCATCATCGCCACTTCCTGGGCCAGACGGGCCTCATCGAGCGCCAATCCGGAGGTCAGCTCTTTTATTCTATCGGCCAGACGCTTCTGATACTCCAGCACCACCTGCGGCGCACGCGAACGGATGGACTCCATGATGTCCTGAATCGCACCGAGACGCATCTCCATATCGGCAAACAAAGAAATCCCCTCATCTAGCCGCATATTCATCAGCATCGTCAGCGCCTCGTCCAGAGTGTCCCCCACCTGATCCAGAAAAACAGCCGGCAGTTCCGTCTCGAAAGGCGGCGTGAAGATATCCCGAAAGCCGATGAGCGTTTTGAGACTGATCGGTTCCTCAATATGAAGTTCGTCTTTGAGGCGCTTGAGTGCATCGAAATAATTGCGGGCGATCTCCGGATTCACATGAACTCTCGAGGTGTCAGCGCCTTCGCCTTCGAGGCGGATGGAAACATCAATCCGTCCCCGTTTGAACCGCTCTGAGATTTTCTTTTTGAACTCCATTTCCAAAGGAAAAAGCGAGGCCGGCGTGCGCAGAGAGATTTCCAGAAACCGGTGATTGACAGATTTGACTTCCATCACGATGTTTCTGCCCTGCTCAACTCTTTCAACCCGGCCATAGCCGGTCATGCTCTTAATCATAATTCACCTTTGTCCATTCTCAACTGCAGGAGGTACCTTTCCCGAATTTTGGTCAGCATGGCAAGCTGTTTTTCATCCGCATAATCGGGATATGTCCAGGGAAGAACACAAAACTTCTTTGCCTGGTAGATCAGCGTCAGATCGGCATAAATGCCGTCGCGCAGGTAAGGCCTGTGGGTATAGCCTTTGCCCGTCGCCAGAATCAGATGGGCTTTAGACAGGTAGCCGGGATCAATGTTCACGCGGCGTCTGGCATCGGCTGACGATTCCTCTTCCATACGATTGGTCGCCCGTTTAATATCAGGCAGAATGTCAGGCCTGATGAGTTCCTCCATCGACAAAAAACGCCGGATGAGTTTATCGCCCATTTCCGGGCAGTAGTAATCCGTATACTCAAAAGGCATCTGCGCACTGACAAAATCAGGCTGACCATATCGTGCCGCCAGGCTTTGGATCGATCCGTTTAAGGATTCCGCTGAAACGGCAAAAACACTGAAAATCAGCTTGACCGGTTCAGCCTCGGTCGGTCTGCTCATAGGACATCAATCAGTTCTTTTTGCGAAACCGCCGCCGTGCCGACTTTGCCGACGACAATACCCGCCGCGTAATTGGCCAGGGCGGTTGCTTCCCTCACATTGGCTCCGGCCGAAAGCGCCAGGGCCAGCACGCCGATGACCGTATCGCCCGCACCGGTGACATCATATACCTCTTTGGCCTGTGCCGGGAAATGGGTATGGGAAATCTTTCGGCCTTTTTCGAAAAGGCTCATCCCTTCCTCGCCCCTTGTCACAAGGATCGTCCGGAAATCATATTTTGTCAGCAGCGTGTCCCCGAGATGCGTCAGATCGTCGCCATTGACAATTTCGATGCCCGCCGCCCGCTGTGCTTCATGATGGTTGGGTGTGATGATGTCAACACCCGAATAAATTGAAAAATCGCTTTTCTTCGGGTCCACGCAAACGAAAATCCCGCAGTCAGCGGCAATGCGTTTGATCCCCGCGATCAACTCGCGGGACACAACGCCCTTGTTATAATCGGACACGACAATCGCGCCTGTTTCATCACGCAGCGATTCGACGTACTTCAGAATTTTTTGCGTGCTGGAATTCGGAACCGGTTTTTTGCTTTCCTGATCGAAGCGCACCACCTGCTGACCGTGAGCAACAATTCTGGTCTTCAGCGTGGTCGGCCGTCCTTTTTCGACAATAATGCCTGCCGTATCGATTTTACGGCCTCGTAAATCACTCATCAATCCGCGACCGATGGCATCCGCGCCGATCACGCCGGTCATCCGGACACGGCCCCCTATCGCATCAATGCTGTTGAGCACGTTGGCGCAGCCGCCCAGCAAAATACTGTCATTTTGGACATCCACCACCGGCACAGGGGCCTCAGGAGAAATGCGCGACACTTTCCCCCAGATGAAATGATCCACCATCACATCGCCGACAACCAGCACAGTGGATTTAGAAAAACCGGCTATGATATCCAGTGCTCTTTTTTTCGATAAGATTCGGTGCACAGACAATACAAACTCCTGAATGGTTTAAACTAAAAAAGCGCCGGCAGCGCTCGATGCAAATTCTGAGGGACTTTATTACCAAGTCCCGAATTTGTCAAATATTTTCTTCAATGCGCAAAGAAGAGAGACATCCACACCCTGCCTGTCGCAGCAGATCCCGGACCAGACATTTGCAGCCGGCCATGGACCAAAACACATGATTTCCTGACGGCTTTAGCGATCCGTCCATGCCTGATTCACCCAAACTGCAACTAAAATCAAATAATTATTATTGATTGCCCGAATGAAATGTGCCAATGAATGCATCAATTAAGGAAAGAACCGTTCATGACTCAAAGCGAAAACCCAGTCAAAATTGATTTTAACGCCGGATTCCTGCGCGCCATGGCGCTCATGGAAGAGACGTCCAGAAACATTCTGGTCACTGGGCGGGCGGGCACGGGGAAATCCACCCTTTTGTCCTATTTCCGCGATACCACCCGCAAGAAAGTCGTTATCCTCGCGCCGACCGGCGTGGCGGCGGTCAATGTTTCAGGCCAGACCATTCATTCCTTCTTTCATTTCAAGCCGAGCGTGACGCCGTCATCGATTAAAAAAAAGAAGAAAACCGAAAAAGGCCAACCGACCATCTACAATAAACTCACCACCATTGTGATCGACGAAGTCTCGATGGTCCGTGCCGACCTGCTGGACTGCATCGACAAATTCCTGCGTTTCAACGGACCGGACGAAAAACAACCGTTCGGCGGCGTCCAGATGATCTTCATCGGGGATCTTTATCAACTGCCGCCGGTCGTCACCTCGGCCGAGCGTGAAATTTTCAGAAGTCACTACCCGACGCCCTACTTCTTCAGCGCGAAAGTCTTCGATCAACTCAACATCGAATATATCGAACTGGAGAAAGTCTATCGCCAGAAAGACGACGAGTTCGTCCGGCTGCTTAACACCATCCGCAACCGGACGGTTTCGGATGACGATCTGGCAGCATTCAATAAACGCTGCCGGCCGGATTTTGATCCCCCGGAAGACACCTTCTACATATCACTGACCAGCACCAATGCCCTGGCGGATGCGATCAACGAAAAACGGCTGGCCGAACTGCCGGGCAGGGCCTGGAAGGCCGCAGGAATGATCGAGGGCGATTTCGGCAAAGAATATCTGCCGACGGCAGTGGATCTGAAATTGAAAAAAAACGCGCAGATCATGCTGCTCAATAACGATGCTTTCGGCCAGTGGATTAACGGCACGATCGGAAAAATCCGGAAATTTGAAAAAGACGATGAAGGGGGCGAAGTGATTGTGGCGGATCTGGACAATGGTGACACGGCCCGCATCTCTCCTTATACCTGGAAAATTTATCGTTTCTTTCTCAAGGACAACGAACTGAACTCCGAGGAGGTCGGCTCATTTACCCAGTACCCGGTGCGCCTGGCCTTCGCCGTGACGATTCATAAAAGTCAGGGGAAAACCTTTGAAAACGTCATCATCGATGTCGGCCGCGGCACATTCGCCCATGGTCAGATGTATGTAGCGCTTTCACGATGCACAACCTTATCCGGCATGGTGCTCAAACAGCCGCTCAAGAAGAACCATATCATGATGGACTGGCAGGTCGTGAAATTTTTAACATCCATCCAGTACGCGCAGTCCGCCAAAACACTCGGTCGGGAAGACAAATTGAAAATCATCGAAAGCGCGATTACCGAGAGACGAAATATCGAAATTCTTTATCTCAAGGGGCAGGATGAAAAATCGCGACGGATGGTCCGACCGCTTTTCGTCGGCGAAATGGAATATAGAGGGTATCCCTATCTGGGACTTGAGGCCTTCTGTCTGACACGCCATGAAAAACGGATTTTTAACGTGGATAAAATTCTGGATATCGGCAACGATTCATCCATGCAGTAAGGCGAGCATGAATTCATGATCAAAGACTATCTCATCGTGGTGGTTAAAGGCATGGGGATGGGCGCGGCCAACGTCATTCCCGGCGTATCCGGCGGAACGATCGCGCTTTTAACCGGAATTTTCCAAAGACTTATCGATGGCATCAAATCCTTCAACATCACAGCGGCGAGGCTCGTTTTCAAAGGCCAATGGAAATCCTTTGCCAAACACACGGATCTTTATTTTCTGATCGCGGTTTCTCTGGGCGCGGCCGTCAGTATTTTCTCCCTGGCCAGGCTCCTGCGCTTTTTGTTCGACCAATACCCCGTCTTCATCTGGTCTTACTTCTTCGGGTTGATCCTGGCCTCCGTCTTTTTCGTCGGCAAAACCATCGGCCGATGGAACATACCGGTGATCCTTTTTTTCATCATTGGAACCGGCCTGGCCTCGGCGATCTCCCTTTTGAGCCCGGCTGCGCAAAACGACTCTTTCATCTATCTTCTTATTTGCGGCGTGGTGGCGATTTGCAGCATGATTCTTCCGGGACTGTCCGGTTCATTTGTGTTGATCCTCATGGGCAATTACGAACTTGTGGTCATCGACGCGGTAAGCACATTGAATTTGAGAATCCTGTTCCCCGTGGCCATCGGTGCATTGGTCGGCCTGATGGCCTTTGCACATTTTCTATCCTGGCTTTTCCGGAAATTCCGGGACGAAACGCTGGCAACCATGACCGGCTTCATCCTGGGATCACTTATCATCCTGTGGCCATGGAAAAACGCAATCATCCGGCTCGACGCAAGCGGGCATCCGGTTGTGCGCAGCGGAAAAGAATTGGTTGAAGGTTATTCCTTCTTTCTTCCCGATCCCGGCATGCAGGTGGTCTGGGCCTTCCTCATCATAACGGCGGGCGTGCTCACAATCTGGATCATGGAAAGAATGGCGGGAGGAAAAAAAGGCTGATCTCCTGATGCACCTATGCGGGCGCAGCCCAGGCGATATGGTTGCGGTTGATGATTACGACTTTACCGGCCTTTCCATCCATGGATGCGTCATAAACAATTAAAAAAGGCTCAGCATCCTTCGAGTTGAGAAAATCCGACAGGCGGTTGTACTTCCCGATGTTGAGCAGCCCTTTGATGGTCGTGCCGTCGGCCATATGAACGGATACCTCGGCCTTGTTCAATGGTTCGGTCATTATCCCCTCCTTATAAATCAAAACGATTTGAACTCCCGGATGTTTCCTTCTATATACGGCCTTCGGGCCGCAGGACATACTTGATTGGATGAAATGCTACACCATCCGGTCCAGTTTGTGAAGGTTTTTGTCAAACTTCGGCAACGGCGGCACTCCGGAATGGGGGACACGGGCCGATCCGTAAAAATTATTTTGACAAAAGGCAGGTTTTGCATTAATATTACCTATATTTTTTAAAGAAACAGGCAAGTTAAATCATGTTCAGATTTACGGCATCAACGATCATGGCAAGCGAGCTTCTCAACCTGCTTTTGGGCCTCGCCCTTGTGCGCCTGTTACTCAAGGCCGCATGCCCCTGGTTTTTAGGTCGTCACTGAACTTGCAACATAACTGATCACCTAAAAGGCCGTGGGCGGAAAAAACCCACGGCCTTTTTTGTAAGTAAATGAATTCGTTTCTTAAACGAGCATACGGGAAAGGAGCCCAATATGAAGAAAGACAAAAACCGCGTCTACATTTTCGATACCACCTTAAGGGACGGCGAGCAGTCACCCGGTTCCAGCATGAACACGGAGGAAAAGCTGATCCTGGCGCGACAACTCGAAAAGCTGGGCGTGGACATTATCGAAGCGGGATTCCCTGTCGCGTCCGAAGGGGATTTTAACGCGGTGCGGCAAATCGCCCGTGAAATAAAAAAATCCCAGGTGGCGGGACTGGCGCGCGCCAACAAAGCGGATATTGACAGGGCATGGCAGGCGATCCGCGACGCGGTGCACCCGCGCATCCACACGTTTATTTCATCGTCCGACATTCACCTGAAATACCAGCTCAAAAAGAGTCGCGCGCAGGTACTCAAAGAAGCGGTGGAAGCGGTGAAGCTGGCGCGCTCTTACACAGCCAACGTGGAGTTCTCTCCGATGGACGCCACCCGTTCGGACAGAGACTACCTGGTTGAAATGGTCTCTGCCGTCATTGACGCGGGCGCCAGTACCGTCAACATCCCCGATACGGTCGGCTACGCCATCCCCGAGGAATTCGGTGATCTGATCGCCTATCTGTTCGCCCATGTGAAAAACCTGGGAGACACGATTATCGCCGTTCACTGTCATAATGATCTGGGCCTGGCGGTGGCCAATTCACTTGCCGCCATCCGAAACGGCGCCCGGCAGGTGGAATGCACCATCAACGGCATCGGAGAGCGCGCCGGCAACACGGCCATGGAAGAAATCGTCATGGCTCTGGCCACGCGCAAGGATCTGTACGGCCTTTCCACCAGGATCAAGACCGACCAGATCTACAAGACGTCGCGCCTGTTGACCCAGATCACCGGCATTCCGGTGCAGCCGAACAAAGCCATCGTCGGCGCCAACGCGTTTGCCCACGAATCCGGCATTCATCAGGACGGCCTGATCAAGGAAAAAATCACCTACGAGATCATGACGCCTCAGTCCGTCGGGATCTCGGAAACGCATATCGTTCTGGGCAAGCATTCCGGACGAAACGCCATTTCGCATCACCTGAAAAAAATGGGATACCTCCTGACCGACGAGCAGATCAACAAAGTGGCGGCACGCGTCAAAGATCTGGCCGACGTCAAAAAGGATATTTATGACGAAGACCTGGAAGCGATTCTCTATGAGGAGATCTACCGGGTCGAGGATAAGTACAACCTGGTCTACTTAAATGTGGTGAGCGGCAACGTCGCCATTCCCACGGCCACCATGGAAATGCAGGTGGGTAAAGAGGTTCTCCGCGACGCGGGCTTCGGCAACGGCCCGGTGGACGCAACATTCGCGGCGATCCGCAACATCACCAAAACCAATCACCCGCTTCTCAAATACGCGGTTAACGCCATTACCGGCGGCGCGGACGCGCAAGGTGAAGTGACGGTTCAGTTGAAGTTCGATGAACATTCCGTGGTCGGCCGCGGCGCGCATCCGGATGTCATCGTCGCGTCGGCCAAGGCCTATATCAACGCGCTCAACCGCTTGGAATTCCTGAAGGATAACGTAAAAAAGGTTAAAGTTGAATTAAGATAAAAAATAGGATAAGGACAGCTTCTCTTATTCACAATTAAGAAGCATTTATGTCCGTCAAGGAGTTTGGAACGTGGGAAATACAATCACAGAAAAAATTTTAATGGCACATACCGACCTCAAAGAGATTTCGCCAGGTCAGTTGATCAACGCCAAAGTGGATATCGCGCTGGGCAATGACATCACGGCGCCGATCGCCATCCGGGAATTCCGCGCAGCGGGCGGAAAAAAGGTTTTTGACAAGGATAAAGTCGCGCTGGTGCTGGATCACTTCACACCCAACAAAGACATCAATTCAGCCCAGCAATGCAAGCTGGTTCGCGAATTCGCCATGGAACACGGCGTCACGCATTTCTATGAAGGCGGGCAGGTCGGCGTTGAACACGCGCTTCTGCCGGAAAAAGGCATTGTGCTGCCCGGCGATCTGGTCATCGGCGCGGACAGCCATACCTGCACCTACGGCGCACTAGGCGCTTTCGCCACCGGCGTGGGCAGTACGGATCTGGCCGCCGCCATGCTCACCGGCGAACTGTGGTTCAAGGTGCCGCCTTCGATCAAGTTTGTCGTTTACGGAAAACTTGCCAAATGGGTTTCCGGCAAGGATTTGATTCTGAACATCATCGGACGCATCGGCGTGGACGGCGCGCTGTATCAGGCGATGGAATTCACGGGAGAAACCATTGAGGGACTGCCGATGGCGGACCGCCTCTCCATGGCGAATATGGCCATCGAGGCCGGCGCAAAAAACGGCATCTTCACACCCGACGCGATCACCGAAGCCTACGTTAAAGGACGCGCGAAGCGCCCCTATACCTTCTACGCCTCCGATGCCGACGCGGTTTATTCGCAAGTTATTGAGATCGACGCAGGCACGCTCGAACCACAGGTGGCCTTTCCGCATTTGCCGTCCAATGTCAAAGGGATCAGTCAGGCGGGCGACGTCAAGATCGATCAATCGCTTATCGGCTCATGCACCAACGGCCGGATCGAAGATCTGCGCATTGCCGCACAGATTTTGAAAAACCGCAAAGCCGCATCCGGAGTTAGGCTGATTGTGGTTCCGGCGACACCGTTCATTTACAAGCAGGCCATGCAGGAAGGATTGCTCGAAATCTTCATGAATGCTGAAGCGGTGATATCGCCCCCATCGTGCGGCGCCTGCCTGGGCGGCCATCTGGGTATTCTGGCTGAAGGCGAACGGTCTGTCGCAACAACCAACCGCAATTTCGTGGGACGCATGGGACATCCCAAAAGCGAAGTCTATCTGGCAAGCCCTGCCGTGGCCGCGGCTTCCGCAGTGCTGGGACGAATCGCGTCGCCTGAAGAACTTTAGATAAAGAGGATTTTTGAAAAATGATATTTACCGGAAAAGTCTGGAAGTTTGGAGACAACATCGATACCGACGCAATCATTCCCGCGCGTTATCTGAACACATCCGATCCCGCCGAACTGGCCAGGCACTGCATGGAAGACGCGGATCCTGATTTTATGAAGAAAATGAAGGCCGGCGACATTATTCTCGGCGGTGAAAACTTCGGCTGCGGCTCCTCGCGCGAGCACGCGCCCATCGCGATCAAGGCGGCGGGCATCTCCTGCGTGGTGGCCAAAAGCTTCGCCCGCATTTTTTATCGCAATGCTTTCAACATGGGCCTCCCGATTTTTGAATCCCGTGAGCTTGCCGACGCGGCTGCAGAAGGGGTGGAAATCACCATCGACAGCAAGAAAGGGATGATCACCGTCGCCGGGAAGAATCAGAATTTCCAAATCAGTCCGATCCCGCCTTTCATGGAACAGCTCATTGCCGACGGCGGCCTGATGAAGCATATCGCAAAGAAATGAGGCAGGCATGACAAACAAGGCATACAAAATCGCCGTGTTCGCCGGAGACGGCGTCGGGCGTGAAATTATCCAAGAGGCACTAAAGGTTTTAAAGGCCGTTACCGATAAAACATCTGTTACCCTTTCGCTTGCGGAAGGACTCATCGGCGGCGCCGCCTATGATGTTTTCGGCACCCCGCTTCCTGATGAAAGCCTGAAAATCGCGCTCGATAGCGACGCGGTTTTGCTGGGCGCCGTGGGCGGCCCGAAATGGGAGGGTCTGGACTACAGCGTCCGCCCGGAGCGCGCGCTTTTGGGCTTGCGTGAAAAGTTGGGTCTTTACGCCAATCTGAGACCGGTGGCGGTCTTCGATGAGCTGCTGGATGCGTCTCCGCTTAAAAAAGAAATCGTGCGGGGCATTGACATCATGATCGTGCGCGAATTGACCGGAGACATTTACTTCGGTAAACCCCGCGGTGTGACGAAGGACAATGAAGGCCGGCGCACCGGCGTCAACACGATGGTTTACACGGAAGAGGAAATCCGCCGCATTGCCCTTAGCGCATTTGAACTGGCGCGGGGACGAAAAAAGAATCTTGTATCGGTGGACAAGGCCAATGTTCTGGAAACCACGGAGTTATGGCGCGATGTGGTGACGGAAACGGGCAGGCGTTACCCCGACGTGACGCTGAACCACATGTATGTCGACAACTGCGCCATGCAGCTGATCCGCAATCCGTCGCAATTTGACGTGATTGTGACGACCAACCTGTTCGGCGATATCTTAAGCGACGAGGCCGCCATGCTGACCGGTTCCATCGGCATGCTGCCTTCTGCAAGCCTCGGAGAGGCGAAGGCCCTCTATGAACCGATTCACGGTTCGGCGCCGGACATTGCGGGAAAGAATATTGCCAATCCGCTGGCAACCATTCTGTCGGTGGCAATGATGGTGCGGCATTCTCTTTCGCTTCCGCAGGAGGCCGCGTTAATTGAAAAAGCCGTCGCGGAAACCCTGAAGGACGGCTGGCGCACGCAGGACATTTATTCGACAGGCAAAAAGTCTGTCGGCACGCAGCAAATGGGTGACGAGGTTGTCCGAAGGATTGCGCAACCGTCCTGAATCAACAGCGAAAAGGAGCGGTAAAGCCTTGAAGGGAAAAATTCTGATTGTTGACGACGAAGCGTCGGTGCGGGAGTTGTTCGCCGGCGTATTTGGTGACGAAGGCTACGAAGTCATCTCCGCCGAAGACGGCAATGCGGCCCTCAACATCCTCAAAGACGATGACATCGATGTGATCTTCCTGGATTTAAAACTCTTCGGGATGAACGGCATCGATTTGTGCCGCCACATCCGCGAAACAAAACCCGTTTCCATTATCTTCGCGATCACCGGCTGGGCACCTCTTTTTGAAATAGAGGAGTGCCGAGAAGCGGGCTTTGACGACTACTTTGAAAAACCGTTGGATATGGACATGCTGCAGGGCGTCGTGGCCGACTCTTTTATGAAGCTCAATCGCTGGAAGCGTCGCCGAAACCACATTTAAAGATACTTAAGCAGGCTGGTTTCATGACCGATCCCACAACCGTTTTGGAAAAAATCATTCTGGATCCGCCCGAGGCAAAAATCTTTTCCCGCCTCGGCTTTAAAAAAAAGACCACGCAGCTATCTATCGCACAGCAAAAACAGACCCGGCGGCAAATGGAAGAAGCCGCATCGCTCATCACCCTTCAGGGTTCGTTTCTTCGTCTTGCCCTTCATGAAAACGACGGCCGTACCATTCATCTGGCGGGTGACCTGATCTTTGACAGCGAAAAGCTCGCCTCATTCCTGCATGATTGCAGTCAGGCCGTTCTGATGGGCGCGACCGGCGGCAATGCGATCATGGAAGCCATCCGTGAAAAAACAGACGCGGGCGATTTCCAGGCTGCGGTCGTGTACGACGCCACCGCCAGCGAAATGACCGATGCCGCTCTCGGCTGGATCATGGACTACGTAAACGTGCAACTGCGCCGCGAGGGCAAAAAGCTTCTGCCGCGCCGCTTCTCCGCGGGCTATGCGGACTTCGCCCTCGCAAATCAAAAACCGATATGCCAGAGGCTGCAAATGGATCGAATTGGTGTGACGGTCACAGCCAGTTTCATTCTTCTGCCGGAAAAATCCGTCACGGCGATCAGCGGGATACCGGGATAAAAAATGGTTTAATATTGATTTTCTCTCCACAACGTTCTATTTTTATCATCCATGCCGACGTAAGGTTTGGGATGAATCATTCTTTCATTGCAGGAGCGACTTTATGCGCGAAGATATCGAAAAACTGATCACCGACAACAGCGTCTGCGTTCTGGCGACAGTCTCTGAAGGCCGCCCTCACTGCTCTTTAATGTCCTATGCCCCCGCCGACGACTGCCGGGAGATCTACATGGTGACTCAAAAGGGCACGAAAAAATATGCCAACCTCAGGCAGAATCCTTCCGTCAGCCTTTTGATCGACTCCAGAAAAGACGACGAAAGAAGCAAGACCAGGGCCCTGACCGTCACCGGTTTCTTTCAAGGCGTTGCTTCCACAGAACAAAAAACACAAATTCGGCAACGCCTGCTGCTGCGTCATCCCGACCTCAAGACATTTTTTGAAGAGGATGACGCCGAAATCATTGTGGTCAAAGTCAGCACGGTTCAGCTCCTCGACGGCCTGAAAGACGCGTATTTTGAAGAGGTAACCTGACCGGGGCGCGTATTTTTCCCCTTGACAGCAAAGCGTTCCTGCGACAAGGTGCGACAATATTCAGACACCAACGCCTGGTTTTAACATCGGCATTTTCCGGCAAAGCACAACAAATGACAATAGGGAAAGGGAACACAATGAAAAAGGAAGATTATATACTGTTTAGCGGCGGCGCGCAGGGCGCGGAAGCGGAGTTCGGCGCCAATGCCGAATTACACGCCATCGATGAGGTCAACTACACCTTTGAAGGGCACACCATCGTCCGCCACCGCGGCCTTCGCGTGCTCAACCATGAAGAGCTCAAAAACGGCGACGTCTCGCTGGAATACATCTCACGGCTGTTGAACCGCCGCTACACGGACAACATCACCTTCCGCAAGATTCTGCAGACGATATGGTATCAGATCAACAACGGACAGGAAGTGTTCATCATCGGTGAAATCCTGCCAGACAAAACCGTCAAGGGCGGCACCGGCTGGGGTGCGGAATTCAGCAAAATCTGCAACAAACCCCTGCACGTTTTCGATCAGAAGAAAAATGCCTGGTTCACCTGGAACAAGCTCGAATGGGTGAAGCGCGAGAAAGGCGATGAACCAGTCATCACGCAGACGCATTTTGCCGGCGGCGGCACGCGTTTCCTGGAGGAAAACGGGAAAATAGCAATCAAAGACCTGTTTCAGAAAACTTTCGCTTAGAACCGAGAGAATAGAGGATCCCATTTTCCTGAAAATAGGGGGGGGGCGGCTTAAGGCTTACCCCCTTGTTTGTTTACGGAAGAACCCTGTCTGAATGTCCGTTTTTTATCTCGACAGGATGGATATCAAAACCGGAGCAAAATACAAAGCGGACAAAGCAACCGCCACGGCGCCCGCTGCAGCAATGATTCCGTCGGCTTTCTCGACGACAGAATCCCAGTCGATCTCTTTTACCCTGCGCTTTTTCGCTGTTAAACATCCCCCGGAAAAAGAAGCCTGTGTTCCCTTCCCCGTCACCATCCCAAATGAGGACATGTCCGTTGCGCTTTGCATAGCGTCTGCTCCAGTGAACCTGTGTTACATTAAGTACTTTCGAACGGAGGCGGCAATCACGCCGCCGATTTTCAGTTCACTTTGGGGATGAATCGTGGAGTAGGCCGGGTTGGCCGCCTCCAGAAATACTCCCCTGCCCTGCCTGCGGAAATATTTCATCGTCCACTCGCCGTCCACTTCGGCCAGAACGATATCGCCGTTTTTCGGCTGGCGGTCGCGCTCGACCACCACCAGATCGCCTTCCATGATGCCTGCGCCGATCATCGAGTCGCCGGTGACACGAAGCAGGAAGGAGGAATCGGGTCTGGCAACCAGGTATTCATCCATGGAAACCACATCGTGCGCATTTTCTTCGGCGGAAACGGGAAGCCCGGCGGCCACATTGCCGACGAGAGGAATACCGAAGGATACGCCTGAAAGTTTGAGAAATCCCTGGGCGTCTTTTTCCAGGATGCCTTTTTCGATGAGCTTTTCAATCCAGTAGGAAACGACACTCTTGGAACGCACCTCAAACAGGTCCATCATCTCGGCGTAGGTAGGCATACGCTTCTGATTACGGTAAAAGGCCACCAGGGCCTGCTCAATAGATTTCATGTCGCGTGCTTTTTTCATGGCCTGACTTATATAGAACGCACGTTCTAATGTCAAGAACTTTTTACCGTGTCATCGTGTATTTCTTTTCGTCTTTCGGCACATACCATTTGATGATGTTGCGGCCGATGCCGATGGGTGCGGGCTCGATACAGCTGAAACGTCTTGAAATCATGATGAGTTCATCGGGAACGAATAGCGGCTCCCTGCCACTTTCTCGGAAAGCACATCCCACAGATATTATGAAGGATGTACCCCATTATTGATCTAATTGAGATCAAAAAAATGCATATTTCACGAACTGACCCCAGGCAGCATTGAGTATAGTTGTAAAAGATCTACAGGAACGAAGCATTTTGGCCGATATGATACTTTACATGATGGAAAGAAGAAAAAAGGGCCTTGAATCATTGTGTGGATACTGAGGACGCCATGATGAAACACCTTGAAAAAGCATTTCGTGCAACGTCCGCTTTAACGATCATGTTGAACGCCGGGGGGGAAATCGTCTGGATGAATGATGCCTGCCGGCAATATACGGGATATTCTCCGACCTCCGGCCAAAATACGATTTCCCCGCACTTCTTCTCAAGTTCTGATCAGAATAAATTATCTGCAATGATCTGCTCGGCCGTCCACGGGAGCACACAGGAAACCATTGATATTCCAATCATTTGTGAAGCCGGATCGATTCAAAACATTCGCTGGAGCATTCTGTTTGCCGGCGACGAGAATCCGACACAAAAACGGTTCATCTTATTCGGATCGCAAATCCCTGGAGAGGCAGGAAAATCGGCTCTTCAATTGACGGAAAAAGGCTTCCGGTCGCTCGTGGCCAATATGCAAGATGCGCTGTATCGGTGCGACACGAAGGGGAATCTGACCTTTATCAATCTTTCGGGGGCCAGAAGCCTCGGTTTTGACCAACCCCAGGAGCTGATCGGCAAACATATCGCGAAAGATCTCTACTTTCATCCGGAATTGAGGGGCCAATTTGTTAAGGATCTGGCGCTGGATGGGAAAGTCACAAACTACGAAGTCACACTCCGGCATAAAAACGGCTCTCCCATCCATATCGTGACCAACAGCCGTTATTACTATGATCCGGATGGACATATTCTCGGGGTCGAAGGACTTTTTCTGGATATCACCCGGCGCAAAGAAGCAGAAAAGGTCTTGAAAGAAAATGAAGATCAACTGCTGGCCATCACCCAGAATCTTCCGGGGGTTGTTTACCAGTTTTATATTACCGATGACGGAACCTACCGCCTGAGTTATGTCAGCGGCCGCATGTGGGAAATATTCGGATTGGTCCGGGACGAAGCCAGCGCTTTTTCGGCATTCTTTGAGCATGTTCATGGCGAAGATCAAAGCAGCTTTATGGACTCTATCAATAAAGCGGTTGAGGCGAGGACGTCATGGGATTATGAAGGGCGATTTGTCAAGCCGTCGGGCGAAACGATATGGTTTCATGGGCTTTCGACGCCGGCCTGGTATGAAGGTCGGCTGGTCTTCAACGGTATCTTGTTGGACATCACGGAGAGAAAACTGGCCGGGGAGAAGAAGAAGGAGGCAGAAATCCTTTACAGCACGCTCGTCAATGCGTTGCCTGACGGTGTCATTCTGACGGATTTGGATGGACGAATTATTTTTGCCTCACATCGCGCTTTGACCCATTACGGTTTTGATCACCTCGATGACATCGGGGGGCGATCGATCATGGAATTCGTCGCTCAGGAAAGCTACGAAAAAGCGGTGACGAATTATCGGAATCTCGTTCACAATGGCGGTGTGATGACCGATCAGTATTTTTTGCTCAAGAAGGACGGAAGTCGTTTTCCTGCAGAAATATTCGGGTCGTTGATCACCGACGCGGCGGGAAGTATCAAGGGGACGCTCTATGTGACTCATGATATCACAGATCGCCGACAGGCCCATGAGGAACGAAAAAACCTGGAACAAATGGTGTTTCAGGCCCAAAAAATGGAGGCCATCGGCAAACTGGCTGGTGGCGTGGCCCATGATTTCAATAATATCCTGATGGGCATTCAGGGCAACGCGTCATTGATGTTGATGGAAGTCAGTCCGGAAGATCCGCATCATCAGCGCTTAAGCCGCATTGAAGAACATGTCGGTCGGGGAACAAGGCTGACCCGGCAGCTCCTGGGATTTGCCAGGGGAGGCAAATATGAGGTGAAGGTGCTGTCTGTCAACGAACTGGTTCGAAATAGCGTCCAGATATTTGTCGAAACCAGAAAGGAGATCGAAGCGGAATTCCAGTTGCAGAAGGATGTTTACCCGGTTGACGCGGATGCCGGACAGATCGAGCAGGTGCTTCTCAATCTGTGCATTAACGCGGCCCATGCTATGCCGCAAGGGGGATTTCTTCATATTTCTACCGGGAATATTGAATTGCCGGAACGGGATGTCAGGCTGTTTAAAATGAAACCAGGTCATTACGTTAAAATATCCATCACCGATACGGGAACGGGAATGGATCGTGATACCCTCGAAAAAATCTTTGAACCTTTTTTCACCACGAAGGCCCAAAAAGGCGGAACCGGTCTCGGACTGGCATCGGCTTACGGGATCATCCGCAACCACGGCGGCTATATTCAGGCTGAAAGTGAAGTGGGCTGCGGGGCCACATTTAATATTTTCCTTCCTGCATCCTCAAAATCAGTCGAGCAGGAATACAAAGCCCCTTCCAGAGGGCTGATTCGCGGCAATGGATGTATCCTGATGGTCGATGATGAACCCATGATATTGCATTCCGCCGCGGAAGTTTTAACGATGCTGGGTTATAAAGTTTATCAGGCAGCCAGCGGTCAGGAAGCGGTGGCTATTTACCTGCAAAAGAAAGACTGCATCGATCTGGTCATTCTCGACATGATTCTGCCCGGTATGAACGGCTCTCAGGTGTTGAAGATGCTCAAGGAAGCCAATCCTGACGTAAAGGTGATTCTCACCAGCGGATACGGAATCGACGGCGAAGTGCGCAAAGTCATGGACTCGGGTTGCCGCATCTTTATTCAGAAGCCCTACCGTTTTCCGGAATTTTCCAGTATTGTCCACCAGGTTCTTCATTCGTAGCAGTTTAACCCCTTTTTTCGCCTGACAAATCATCATCCGGAATATTGGCGAAGCATGACCTAGGCATCGGCCGCCCTCGCAGTGAGGAGGATTTGCAGGAATTGCCCGGGGCGGAACATTCTGCCTGCAGCCAGTTTGGACCAGACGGGTCTGAACGCTATGAAAACTGGCATTTCAAGACCTGATTCCATTTTTTTCTCGGCATGCTTTGCCTGATAGCAAAAGCAGCATGAACCATCAGCTTAAATACTTAAGGGTTTCCCCCTTGGCCATATTGAATTTGACCCCACTTTCACGCCAGTATTTTCACGCCAGTATTTTCTTGACATAGAAGTCCACGTTTTCTAAACTTCACCCCGCAAGAGGAAGAAGCCGTTTTTAGATTTCATTCCTCGCTAACATAAAGCACATGGTCATCATATCCCATCCCCGTAAGGAGCAAAGCATGAGTGCAGGAACTCGAAAAATGTTTCTGGTTGCATATCTTCTGATGATCTGCGGGTTGGTGGTGTCGTGCTCGGATGGCAGCAATTCTGATCCGCTGGCTGTCTATAAAAATCAGGTTCTTGAGTGGCAGACATGCCCTCAGAATGTCCGCGACTATTTCGGTGAAAAAGTCGTTGAACTCGACAAACTGGGAGAGCGGGCCAAGTTTGCTTTGATGCGAGTACCGCTGGATTACAATAATCCCGCCAGGGGAGATTTGCAGATCGCCCTGCTGCGCGTTTCTGCCGAGGATCCCGCGAGTCGACTGGGGGCGATCCTCTTCAATCCCGGAGGACCGGGGGCGGACGGGTTGAATTTGTCTGTCGTTCTGGGCAGTCTCTGGACGGATGCCGATACGTCTGACCCGGTCAAGTCTCTCTATAAAGAGATGTCCCGACGCTATGACCTGATCGGGTTCTCGCCGCGGGGAACCGGCTTCAGCACGAATCTGAGTTGCCCATCCGACGAAATGTTCAGATTTGAAGCAACGATTGCCGTGGACTTAAGCCAGGAAAATATCGACAATATTCTTTATAACTCCCGCCTGATTGCCGAGAACTGCCGCAAAAATCCGCAGACCGCTTATATGAATTCCGAAACGACGTCCCGGGATATGGACCTGGTACGCCATCTGCTGGGGGACAGCAAATTAAATTATATCGGTTTCTCTTACGGGACATGGCTGGGCACCTGGTATGCCGGGCTCTATCCTGATCGGGTGGGACGGATGATGCTGATCGGCACTGCGAATATTACCGTGCCGCTCAACGATGTTCTTCTGAAACAGGGAATGGGGCAGCAGCGGGTGCTGGATCAGGTGCTGGTTCCCTACGCCGTCCGCCATAGCGATCGTTTCAACCTGGGCGCTACGGAAGAAGCGGTCCAGCAATCGTACCTTTCTTTAAAAACCATGCCGGGGCATCTGCTGGCGGCTACTTCAAAATTGCTCCCGATTTCCAAATCGGAGAAAGCGGATCTCACGCTGCTTTATCTGAGGGCGGCAGAGAGGATGCAGGCGTTTATTGCCGAGCATCCGGACGCCGATCAAGCGGCTGTTGAAACCTGGATCAACACCGCGCAATTCGTGCCTGACGCAACGCTCAACCAACAGGCGCGCGCCGGGGCGTTGGAAATCGCGGGCATGTATTTTCCCATGGTGCGCCATGAAACCAAGCCGGCGGCATTAAACGGGGAAGACGCCCTGCAGCGGGCAGTCATGTGCAACGACAGCGGAAGCAGTTTCGGAGTGGATGAATGGATCGAAGAAAATAAAATCAGCGTGGCGTCTTATCCATTCTACGGCGGCTTCTGGGTGCAGAATGCATGTCTTTACTGGAATGCGCCGACTGTACACCGACCGGCTGTGGAGCGGGTGGCCGGCGCCGGACCGATCCTGATGCTGCAATCGGAGCTGGATCCCTGGACCACGCTGGAAGGGGCCGATACGACATTTGCCCATTTACCGAACACCCGGATGATCCTGATCCAAAATGAATATTCACACTCGCTGATTCCTCCTTACGGGCAGGAGTGTGTCGACAGGCCGGTGGCCGAATATTTCCTGTACGGGACTATCCCTCCGGAAAGGCTGACTCACTGCGCCGGGAATCCCCTGCCGGCGGATGCGACAGAGAACTAAAACCAAAGAGGGACATCCACCCCCTTCACCCCTCCGGCATCCGCCGGACTATCGCGCCCGCAGGGGACAAAAAAAAGATCGGAACATCCGCATTTGTTCAGCACGCGGTGACATAATTCATTGGCGGTACAAAGACATAAGTAAACAGCTTTGTTCCCCCCCTTGTTTCCCCGGAAAAGGCCTGCACGTACTCACGCAACCATTGAATCCGTTCCGCAGTTCTGTTATCTTTATATCCAATGTCTGAAGTTGGTAATTTCGATAAAGCAGCAGGTTTTCCGGGCCCTGAAATCTAAAAAGGATCTATTCATGAAAAAAATCATCGGCATCATCATCGTTTTTCTGGTTTGCGGCATCCTCGGTGGTTGCGTCTTGTTCAAGCTCAGGCAGGATGTACAGTTTTCACAAGGTTCCTGCCTGCTGACAGGCGAGATCATCAACCATTCTTCCGTGAAACATCCCATTGTTGTGATTGCCTATAGCCGGGAAGAAGACGGCATTACCATCGCGGATTACGCGGTGCTGGCAGAGGCCGGGCCATATGAAATGCTGGTATTGCAGGGGGATTATGAAATATTTGCTTTTGAAGACCAAAACGGAAACCTCGATTTCGAGCAAAGCGAGCTTGCCGGATATTACGGGAAGCCAAATAAAGTGAAATCGCCGCCGGCCGGAATTGCTTACGGTCTTGATGTTGTTCTCGGGGAGAAAAAGACACCGCCCGCCGCTTCTTTTGCCCGGTTGTTAAAAGAATTTTCCGGAGGAAAAAGAAAACCCCCGACATCAGCCGGAGCGCTTGCGAATCTTGATGATCCGGTGTTTTCAGCCCAGTCCGGAGCGGCCGGTTTCTGGCAGCCGCTGGATTTTTTCAAACGGGCGGGCTGCAATATTTATTTTTTGGAACCTTACGATCCCCAAAAGATCCCGATTCTTTTCGTCCACGGTGCGGCAGGTTCGCCACAGGACTGGCGCTACTTTATCGATCACCTGGACCGGTCGCGCTATCAGGCCTGGGTGTATTTCTACCCGTCCGGCGCGCGTCTGCAAACGACATCTTTTCTACTTCGCAAAAAAATTTATGACTTGTACATGAAATACAGCTTCGAACAATTGTATGTTGTGGCCCACAGCATGGGCGGGTTGGTGTCCAGACCGGTTATTCTGGCGCAGGATGTCTATCAGGACACCCTGAAGCTTTTTATTTCCATTTCCACACCCTGGGGAGGAGAAGAACGGGCAAAAACAGGCGTGGAAAAATCGCCGGCCGTGATTCCGTGCTGGAAAGATGTCGAGCCGGGAAGCGACTATATCAAAAGTGTCTTTGCAGGAAAAATTGACCCGTCGATTCATTACTATTTATTTTTCGGCCACAGGGGGAGCGGCAGCCTCTTTCGTCCCAACAACGACAATACGGTCACTCTGGAGAGCATTCTGGATTCCAGGGCCCAGGCCGATGCGCTGAAAGTAATGGGATTCAACGAAGACCACGTCAGTATTCTTTCAAGTCCGGAGGTGATGGCCCGCTTCAAGGATATTCTGGCCGGCACGGAGGCCAATAAGGATAAGACGTATTCCCGGACCAGGGGATACCTCCATGTTACCCATGCTTTTGATCCGCCGAATATCAAATTTCCTTCACAGATGGCACTGGTTCTGGCGCCCTCGGGCAATGAGGAGAAAGAAACACAACATAAAATTAATCCCTTTTTGCCTGCGCAGGAAATTGGACCGATCCAGCCAAAAAAGTATGATGTCAGTCTGGTTGCTCTGGGGTTTAAGACGGAACCGGACCGCATTTCGCTGGACATATCATCCGGGAAGATTGCCGATGCCGGGTTTACATTGAAGCCGCAAGGCATGGTGGCTGGTTTTATCGCCGCCTCAACATCCGAAGATGACAGTTTTTGGGGGCTTTATAAAGATTTGCCTGAAAAAGTAAAAATTCGCTCCATTAAATTAAGCGGTCCGGACTTCTCCCGGACGCTTGCACCAGCGGATAAAATGGGCGACCGGGAAGTCCTTGCAACATTTCTGGCGTCCAAGGATTATGCCTACAAGAATTCATTTGCATTTTTCGATTTACCGGCTGGCGTTTATGATGTGGAAATTGAAGCTGACGGCTGCGAAGTATTTTCGACAAAAATCGAAGCCAAACCCGGAGAATTCATTCCTCCCGCGCCTTTCCGACTGATTTTAAAGTAGGCCTCTGTCTTTCAGCGGAAGCACCCGTCCGGCTCCGCATGCATTGCGCACTGTTCCGGGGACACCATACTAGTTATTGACGTTCTTTCTTTGGTCTTCCACCCTTTTGAGGAAGCAAAATTCTTGATAGTCTGCTTTCCATCACATGGACAAACCTGAAACTTCCCAGAGGTCTTCCTGTCTGTTCATGACGGTGAATCAATGCTTCTTTTTCATCTGTCGTCGGTACGGAAAGATATTTGCCCCAGTCGTCGCCCCTTTTCAATAATGGCTTGACTGTCACAAGTTCGTCAGCCGCCCCTTGATATCGACAGTGCTGCAATCGATCGCATAGCTTAATTCCTCGCAGGTTTTCGCCAGGACGCGCCGTGCCTCATCGCCGGTCAGGCCTGTTTTTCCTAACTTACCTGCCGCTTTACCAAGCGCGATGTCAAGACGGTCAAACTCCGCCGCCACCTGGGCGCGAGCCGCTGAAAGCGTCAGCGGAATATTGTCCTCGTTTGCGGCGGACAGAGCCAGCTGAAGCTCGATACTGCATGTCTTTAAAGGTTGTATCTCTTTTTCCCACAGCCGCCGGTAGGCCAGATCCAGACGAACGTCTCCTGCTGCAACCACAGTGAATCGAAAGGAGGTGATACCGCCTGCGCCGATCCTCTGAGCGTCACTCAGATGCACGGACGCTCCCTGTTGGCGCAACTGCTCAGGAACAGCGGCCACTGTCCATACATACCCGGTTGTCGGATTGCCCGGCAAACGAACTTCCAGCAGATCCCCAACGCTCAGGATATGCCGGGTGCCACAGGCTTTGTCGTCAAGCGTGATTGCTTCCGCCCGGGACAGTTGCGGCACAAACAGCAGGACGGCAAGCAAAACACAGCCAATTATACGAATCATATTTTCAATCCTTTCTGTCCTTTCTGTCTGTTTTCTTTCCTGTGTCTGATCCGCGCCCTGATGTTATTGTAAAGCGCAGCAAAAAATATACTGATGATCAGGATCGATATCGCAGCGGGAGCGATCCATGCGGCTGAATTGCTTTTGTTGGACAATCATCAGATAGGATGCCCTCTATTCATTCTTATGTTCCCGCTTATCGACCCACGTGATAGGATTCAATCCGGTCGATGACATTCTGTTCAAGGTTGAAAAAGAAGAAACTATAATCGTAGTTGTGATACCAGCCCGGCAATAAATTGTACGGCGTATTGAGGTTTTGGTAATTCCCTGGTACCGGCAGGATGGTCGGGTCAATCACTAACGCGCCGCGATTGTTTTGTGCGCCTGTATAGATGCCGATCACGACAGCCTCAACATCGACGCCCCCGATTGAATAATTTCCCCAGGTAGGCCAAACCTGACCTTCTGCAAGTTGGCCGCCCTGAGGAGGTCCCAGTTGGGGATTAGCGGGCGGCTGAAACTTATAGAAGAGCGCTCCGAGATTTTCTGTTTCGGGGGCGGCAGTGGTCTCCATTTCATTCGGACCGCTTGCAGCCCAGGTTAGCGGATTAACACTGTAAGCATTCGCTTGCACGATTCCGGTCGGCGAAGGACTGGTTTGTGAAAAATCACCTGGATTTTGCTGCGTGTTGTAAGTGATGATGCATCCGGTTTGATCCCAACTGCTGCAGATGCCGAGTTGCGACAGAGCGGGGTAGTTTAATATATCATCGGCCGTGATAGACCAGCCGATCACGTAAGCGGCAACAAGTCTTTCGCGAAGTGCGGCATCTGAGAACCGTCTCTGTAAAAGCATAAGCAGCAGGTTCGAACCTTGGCTGTGGCCTGCGAGAATAAATGGGCGCGGGTTATTATTAGCGTCTTTGTTGTAATGCGACAGGAAATAGTCGAATGCCTCTTCTACATCCCTGTATGCGATTTCCATTGCCAGGGACGCAGCCGCGCTGTTTGCTTCATTTGTTTTCCACAACAGCGCCTCCAGAACGTTGATGCCGGCCGCCTGCTGGAAATAAGGTACATAGAGGTTTGTGCCTGCTCGATGGAAAACGCTTGCTTTGGATGCGACTTGATTACTAATTCCCGGATCGGCCTGGGCCTGCCCGATGGTCTGGTTCCAACTCGGAGAATATACAGGACCATTGCTGGTTGGATCCGGGAAGTAGGTTGAGGGATAGAGGAAGAACACGTCCACCAGCTGTGACGCATTTGCCGGTAGAGACTGCCAGTTGGTCGAAATAGAATACTTGTTGACGCCTCTTACGATTGAAGAGTCGCTGCAGGCAATAAGTTGAGTCAGCACTACCAGCATAATAATCGTTTTAAGCCTAATGTTCATCATTGTCACCATTGATCCTCCATCTTGTTCGTTTTATTAGTCCACCATTTTAGATTCGGCAATCTTGCGGCCCCGGAAAACCGATTTGCCAGCCTTGGGGAATCGTAATGGACAAAGCGCCCTGTTCAATGAGCATATGGAATTCTCCCTTAAAAGTTCTTCAGCTTCGCCTGCATCGCCGGGCTCAACGGGATCATCAGCTCCGCATTATACGACCCTGTCGGCATGGGCAAGATGGTGGGATCCTTCGTGGGATTC
>DDWS01000033.1 GCA_002347685.1 Syntrophaceae bacterium UBA2280 | reverse complement strand
AGGACTTTTCTATTTGCTACTAACAAGGAAACAGCCCGCCCGTTTTCACATAACGGATCGGGCCGAAACAAAACACCTCAACAATACCCGCCTGCTTCATGCTTTTTCTTTTCTTTGCTTTTTTCGGCCAGCCGCATCTGCCTTCGTTCCGCCGCCTCGGCATTTCTGTGTTTTTGAGCGTCCGTATCCAAAATCAGCGCCGGAAGCGGCATCGGTCGCCTGTTGGCATCGAGCGCGACAAATGTCAAATAGGCGGAACCGGTATGACGTTTTTCACCCGTAATCGCATTTTCGGCCTCCACGCGGACGCCGACTTCCATGGACGTCTTCCCGACATAATTGACGGAGGCCTTGAGAATCAGGAAATCACCCACATAAACGGGATGATGAAAGTCCAGCCGGTCGATAGACGCAGTGACGACATGCGCCCGCGCGTGCCTTGTGGCCGCAACACCCCCCGCCGTGTCGATCAGTTTCATGATGTCGCCGCCGTGAATGTTGCCTGCCGGATTGGCGTTTTCAGGATTCATCACCTGCGCCATGACCACTCTGCTGTCGCTGACTTTTCTTCCTTCCATTGGCTTCCTCGCATCGGATTGTTGACAGGTTGCGGCCCGTGAGCCGCCGCATTCTGAGACAGGCCAAACGTTAAACTTTGATTTGCTTTGATTTGAAATCGCGCGACAGGGTGCGTCGCTCCTCGCGCTTTTTAATGTCTTCCCGGCGGTCGTAAACCTTTTTGCCTTTACCGATGCCGATCTCCACTTTCACGATCCCGTTTTTGAAATAGAGTTTCAGCGGCACCAGCGCCAATCCTTTTTCCCGGGACTTGCTGTAGAGTTTACGGATTTCACGCTTGTGCAAAAGCAGTTTACGCGGCCGGAGGGGCTCGTGATTAGCCCGGTTGCCGTGATCGTAATGGCTGATGTGCATCTCGCGCAGGTACACTTCGTCGTCCTTCACGACGGCGTAGCTGTCTTTGAGATTGGCCTTGCCGGCGCGCAGCGCCTTGACTTCCGTGCCGGATAATACCATCCCGGCTTCGTAAACGTCGCTGATGTCGTAATTGAGATGCGCCGTTTTATTGGACGCGATGAGTTTCTGCGCTGTGTTTTCTTTTGCCATGGTTCGATTTTACCTTAAAATGCAGTTAAAGCCATTTATTTTTTCGGTTTCGACATTAAGTAGTCGGACTTGACGTGGCTCAAGGCCGTATAGATATTGTGCCGGATGTCGGGATTGTCCTTTTCCAGATCGTTTAACAACTTTTTAATATAACTCCGCCGCGAATTCTCGCTGGTCGGACATTCGTTTTTGACCGCGGGGAACTGCCTCTCGCGAGCATACTTTTTCACCAGTTCCTCCCGCAAATAAGCCAAAGGCCGGATAATGTGGAGTTTGCCGCCAAATATGCTCTGGTTGGGCATCATCGTGCTGATTTCGCGTCCGTAAAACAGGTTAATCAGCAGGGTTTCGATAATATCGTCACGATGGTGGGCAAAAGCAATCTTGTTGCAGCCTTTTTCATCCGCAATTTCAAATATTCTTTTGCGCCGCAGGCGCGAACACAAAAAACACGGGTTTTTCCGGTTGAAATCGCTGTGTGACAAAGGACCGATATCCGTCTTTTCGATCACGTACGGGTAGCGATGATCCTGAAAATACTGCTCGAGCGCGCGGCAGGCGCGATATTCCGGATCAAACCCCATGTCGATATTGACGGCGATGAATTCAAATTTCGGCACAAATATCATGCGCGAATCGAGCAGATCCAAAAGCGCGAAGCTGTCCGCTCCGCCCGAAACGCCGATAAGCACACGGTCGCCCGCTTCGATCATGTTGTAATCGAGTACGGCTTTTTCGAGCCACTTTTTCAAATGAAAAAAAAGCCTGGTGTTTTTCCCTTTTTCGACTGCTGCATCGTTCACGGTTTTTCAGGATTTTCCTTTGGTTTCATGTAATATTTTCACTTATCCGACTTCCCGGCAGAAAACAAGACTCTGTTCGATGAATCGCCTTGAAATCAAAACGTGTCTCTGTTATAGCTTGGGGCAAAGCAAAAGGAGGTCTTTATATGCCGGAAATCATCAATATTCACGCCAGAGAAATTCTGGATTCCCGCGGAAATCCCACCGTTGAAGCCGAAATCAGCACCCTGTCGGGCGTTACCACCAGAGCGGCCGTGCCATCGGGGGCTTCCACCGGTGAACATGAAATGCTGGAGCTGCGGGATGGCAACAAGAAACGATACAATGGAAAAGGCGTTCAAAACGCCGTCAAAAATATCCTCCATAAAATCGGTCCGGAAATCATCGGCATGGACTGCCGCCGCCAGCGCGACATCGACTATGCCATGATCGAGCTCGACGGCACGGAGAACAAAGGAAAATTCGGTGCCAACGCCATCCTGGCCGTCTCGCTGGCCTGTGCAAAGGCGGGCGCGGAAATTTCCGGTCTGCCGCTATACCGTTACCTGGGCGGCGTGAACACCAAAGACCTGCCGATCCCCCAATCCAACATTTTAAACGGCGGGCAGCATGCCGACAATAACGTGGACATCCAGGAATTCATGATCATGCCGGTGGGCGCTCCCAATTTTACCGAAGCCATCCGCATGAACGCAGAGGTTTTCCACGCGCTCAAATCCGTGCTCAAAGCCAAAGGCTACAACACGGCGGTGGGCGACGAAGGCGGTTTCGCGCCCAATCTGAAATCCAACGAAGAAGCGCTTTCGCTCATCATGACAGCCATCGAAAAAGCGAATTACAAACCGGGAAAAGACATCATGATCGCGCTGGATTCGGCGGCAAGTTCCTTCTTTGAAAAAGGGAAATACAACATGGCGGCGGAGGCCAAACCGATGAAATCCGCCGAGGACATGGTGAAATTCTACGCCGACCTCGTGGCCAAATACCCCATTATTTCCATTGAGGACGGTCTGGCGGAAGATGACTGGGCCGGCTGGAAGCTGATGACCGATGTACTGGGAAGCAAAATTCAGATTGTCGGCGATGATCTTTTTGTCACCAATGTCAAACGACTGGAGCGTGGCATTGAGATGGGCGTGGCCAATTCCGTTTTGATCAAGCTCAACCAGATCGGAACGCTGACGGAAACGCTCAACACAATGGAACGCGCGAAGCAGGCCGGTTATACCTGTGTGGTCTCCCATCGCTCCGGCGAGACGGAAGACACCTTCATGGCGGACATCACAGTGGCAACCAACTGCGGGCAGATCAAAAGCGGATCACTTTCCCGCACGGAAAGACTCGCCAAATACAATCAGCTGATACGCATCGAAGAAGAACTTGGCGACGCGGCCGGATACCTCGGCATGTCCGCTTTTTACAACATTAAAAAACCGGCCAAAACCGGCAGAAAAAAATAGTCTCTCGCACAACCGTTAAGGCCGCGTCCCCGACCAAAAGGACGCGGCCTTTTTTATCGGCGTCAATGGGATTCCCCGGAAAGACCGCGCGCCTGTTTATCGTCCTTTATCAACAACTTACATATCAAATCCTGTTTTCACGCTGACTCAGACACC
The DNA here is from genome assembly GCA_002347685.1 of Syntrophaceae bacterium UBA2280. GTDB lineage: Bacteria > Desulfobacterota > Syntrophia > Syntrophales > Smithellaceae > UBA8904. The sequence goes on along the minus strand of DDWS01000033.1, from coordinate 80,273 downwards.
CTGCACCGGACTTATCCGGCAAATGTGTGCCGCGTATCACAGAGGAAATTTCATTTTTTGCCTATATAAAACCAGGTGGTTTATGTGATGAAGAAACACGGAATTCTATTGATGGCCCTTTTCATGTTTGCGCTTCTTGCCGCACGACCTTCCCTGCCTTGTGCTGATGAGGGGGCCGCCGGCAGAGCCGTTCCTGATGCCATGAAAAACACTTCCACAGGTAGTCTGCATCCGCTTCAAACGATAAGCGAAAACGCATTGGCCAATATTTATGGAAATACCAATATAAAGAAATTTTTTCCCCCGTTATCCGGCGTCTGGCAGACGGGAGAGGGACTTTACCGGCTTTTACTGCCGGGACTGACGACAACGATGGAATGGGGAACCAATCTTCAGTGGAGCGCGCAGTCAAAACCGTTTAGCGGGATTGATTTCACGAAGGAAATCCTTTTGAAACCCGATCAGCCGGATGTCTTCGCGGGGTTTGATCAAATCCCTTACATGAACGACGATGAAAACCGTCCTGTTCTGGCGGCATCAAGGCATCAGGATCTTTATGATGGCCTCATCTCGCTTTCGTATCCGATAACGGCAGCAAGATCCCTGACGATCACACCGATCGTTTCCTACTCTTTCGCCGTGAACGGCGGCAATCGGCAGGAACTCAAAAACAGGGGAATCAACAATGAATCAGATACCATCGTCTACGGCGGGGTTCACGTCATTTTCACATTCTGATGTCTACAGGAACCGAAACAGGCGGCGGCGTAAAACTTCCACTTGCGCGCGGTTTTCCGTCAGACCGTAGACCAGTTCTTCTTTTCCGCCTTTTCCTTCCCTGATCTGCGACCGGATCAGTTCGGCATCCTCCAGAAATTTGATGGCATTGATATAATTGGCCTGAGACAGGGCCTCAGCGCGCAGCACCTCTCCCTTCCGAAACATCCTGTCCCCCAGCGGCCGGATCTTGACCAGCCATTCCCGCTGTGTAAGCGGTTTTTTCCGGAGGTAAACCATACCGCGGATCACAATCCAGCAGGATTCGAGATAGTTGTGGATGAGCCCGGCAAAAGACCTTAATTTCACCCCGCCTTTCCCCTTGAATTCAATCCAGACCTCGCCTTCGCGCTCGGAGGTCACAATCATGGACCGGGAAAGCATATAGGCCAGGACGTCATCAACCTCCTCTACGTCATCTGTGCGTTCGTCAAAAATAAATTCGTTCCATAAGATCCATTTAAGAAATTTGTAATCTCCCATGACCTTCGCCAGAGACATGACATCGTCGGCGTTCTTCACCATCGATGTGGCCACAAAACAGATGGGGAGAAAAAAATGCAGAATGTTGTTTTTGTAATATTCCAGGTTGAGTCTTTTTGCATCCGTGAGAGAATAGACGACTTCCTGCATTTCCTCTTCCTCTTCGTCAGCTTCGATTTTCGAAATGATGTCCGTCGAATCGAAGATATTCAGGGAATCGGCTATAGCCTTGTCCTTGTATGAAAAAGTCGCGGCGAATTTAACCTGTCGCGTACAGAGGTATTCATAGAATTCATGAAGGATGCCAGCCAACTCATCATGAGAGATACCTCTGCGGTCGTGGCTCAAAAGGCCGCACGCCACCAGCGCAAAAGGCGTCACGACGGAGACTTTGTTAATCTCGAGCACGACCTCATAGCCGATTTTACGATACAGGCTCTGGCGCTCTTCTAGCGCCATCTGCTCATAGGATTTTTCCTGGGATTCCAGATATTCTTTCATGATAATCGGCTCGCCGATGTTGATGTAAACCCGACCATATCGCTTGCGCAGAATCTTGGTGGTTTTAATGATTTCGGCAGTGTTCTCCTGAACCTTGGGGGCGCCGGCCAGTTCGTCAAGATAGGCGCGCTCCTCAATGACACGGTCATAGCCGATATAGACCGGCACCGCAGCCAGATTTTCGCAATACTTCTCCTGATGGGCCTGCATGATCATGGACAACAGGCCGTATTTTGGCATGACCATTTTCCCGGTGCGGCTTCGACCCCCTTCAATGAAAAACTCCAGCGGCAGGCCTTCCTGAAGCAAAATGGCCATATACTTGGCAAACACCTCGGCGTAGAGGTCATTGCCGCGGAAACTGCGCCGCAGGAAAAACGCGCCTGAACGACGGAAGATGTAACCGAGCGGAAAAAAAGAGAGGTTGCTTCCCGCCGCGATAAACGGCATCTGAATGTTGTTTTTATAAAAAACATACGACAAAAGCAGATAGTCGATATGAGAGCGATGGCACGATATAATAACAAACGGCATTTTTTTCGACAAATTTCGTATTTTGGCCATGCCCTCAGAGTCAATCTGCACACCATCGTAAACGGTATCCCAAAGCCAGGTGAGCAGCTTGATCCAGATTTCGACGAATGTTTCCTTGTAGTCCGCAGCGATTTCATAAAGATACCGGCGGGCCTGTTTGACGACAACGGCCTTGTCCTTCTTTGTTTTTTGCGCATAATCCGCGATGAATTCATTGAGCTTTTCATCATGCAACACCATGCCCATCAGCTCGGCGCGTGATTTCAGCGCCGGCCCGACCACGGCGGTTTTTTCCCCGTCAATGCGGTCAATCAGCTCGCCACGTAAAACATGAATCAAGTCGTCTCCGGACAGATCCCGGTTGGCGGATAAATATTCGGCCAGATTGACCGGCTCTGTGGGAGTGGCAAACGCCTTTTTTGAATAGCGAATGAAGGTGATCAGTCGCCTGAGTGTGCCGGTATGCTCCATCTGGCCGAAAAGGATGTTGACCAGACTTTCGTTTTCCCTTTCGCGTCGTCGTCCGTAAGCCACCAGGACCGGCACGATAAAGATCGGAAACGACAATTGGCCCTGAAGACGAATCAGGGAATCCAGTGCGTCCTGAGCCGAACGGCTTTCAATGAATTCCGACTCACCTAAGTGAATGACAATGCTTTCTTTGCCCGCGACTTTTCTTTCCATATAGTCGAGCTTGCTTTGACGCGTTACACGATCCCTGCGGAAACGGCGCAGGAAAGACGCCGCGTAAAATTTGAGCATTTTATTGAGAGGCTGCCAGAAAGACATGTTCATGCCATGACAGTACACCGGCGTTGGCAGGTCTTTTCGCCCGGCTATCTCGGCAATGATGAGGCTGTTGAGTTTGCTTCTCTGCTTGATGGCATAAACGACGACGCCCCGACCGGAGAGCTCTTTGAGCATGCCGACCTCTTCATCGCCAATCGAAACCCGCGACAAATAGGCTTTGACCGGACGATAACGCCATCCGCCGGGATTCTGATACATACACCCGGAATAGTATTCTTCATTGTTGCGCAGATCTTCTTCAGACACTTTTTCCCCTCATTGATGCTTCACCGTGCTGCGTCAAGAATGCACGCAAGGATCACAAGACGGGCTCACTCTTCCCTCTTGAGAAATTCATCCGGAAACCGCTGAAACATATGATCTTGGACATAGGCACGAACATCTGTGGCAGCGTCGAAGGACAAAGCCTTATTCGTCAGCTCCCTGGCCTCCGCCAGCGTGCATTGCTGAATGATGCGCTTAATGCGCGGAATCGCCAGATGATTCATGCTCAGTTCATCGAGCTGCAAACCCAGCAGAATTAAACTGTAAAGGGGATCACCCGCCATTTCACCGCACATGGCGACACGAATGCCGGCCTTGTGAGCCGTATCCACTATTTGTTTGATCAACCGCAGCACCGCCGGGTGCAGGGGTTCGTATAAATAGGTTACGCGTTCATTGGAACGGTCGATGGCCAGAGAATACTGAATCAGGTCATTGGTGCCGATGCTGAAATAATCCACTTCGCGGGCCAGCTGCTCGGCAATGATCGCAGCGGCGGGAACTTCGATCATGGCACCAATTTCCAGGGACTCAGCAATCTTCACACCCTGAGCCGAAAGTTCACATCTTGTTTCTTCCAGGAGCCTTTTGGCCTCGCGAATCTCTTCGATGCCTGAAATCATGGGAAAAAGGATTTTAATTTTCCCCAGAGCACCGGCCCGCCAGATGGCGCGCAGCTGCGTTTTGAACAGTTCAACCTCCTGAAGGCAGAAACGGATGGCCCTCAGGCCCATTTGCGGATTCAACTCCTTGGCCTGCTTTTGATAGTGAGGAAATTTGTCGCCGCCCAGATCAAACGTGCGGATGGTCGCCCAGGACAAATTCTTTTCCGTCACGACCTGGCGGTAGTTGTTGAAATGATCTTCTTCCGTGGGCAGATCTTCCCGGTAAATGTAAATGAATTCGGTCCGGTACAACCCGATATGTTCCGCGCCGTGGATGATCGCAGACGGTATTTCCTCGATAAACTCAATATTCGACCCGATCTGAACATGGTAGTGATCCAGTGTGGTGGCAGGCAGACGGGCATATTTTAGGTACTCATCTTTGGACGCGTCGTAGTGCCGCTTTTTCTCTTCGTAGCGCTTGAGCATGTCCGGGTAGGGGTTGACCACAACCAGACCGGACGTGCCGTCCACAATGATATCGTCCCCAGTGCGCACAAACCGGGTGACGTTGTCCAGACCGACGACGGCGGGCAACTCCATGGATCGGGCGACAATGGCCGTGTGCGATGTTCTGCCTCCGCTGTCGGTGGCAAAACCGATCACCTTATCGAGCTTCATCTGGGCTGTATCCGCGGGCGACAAATCATGGGCAATGATCACCACGCCTTCGCGGCCGACTTCCCAGACGATTTCTTTCTTTTCGCCTGTCAGGTTGCGCAAAACCCGCTGACTGACATACTGAACGTCACTGATGCGGCCCCGGATGTAAACATCCTCCACGCCTTCGAATATCTGTTTGTAATGGTCCAGCGTCATGCGCACCGCCCATTCAGCGTTGACACCGAGACGCCGGATATACTTGATGGTGCGGTTGACGAATTTCTTGTCCGACAAAATCAGGATATGAACATCAATGATATACAGAGGTTCTGTGACTTTTGTCTTCTTGAGATTTTCCTGGATTTCCAAAAGCTGCCTAGACGAATCTTTCAGGGCGGTTTTAAAACGTTCGATTTCGTGAGGGATTTTTGAGGGATCGTTGAGCTTATAGAAGGATATCTGGGCATCCAGCGGGTCAAAACGGTAGACCTTACCGATCACGACGCCGGGAGACACCCCGATGCCTTTTAAAACAAAAGTTTTTTTCCCCTGTTCAGCGCTCATAGCTTGGGTTATTCTTCTCCGAATTTATTCTCGATGAGCGTCTCAATTTCGACCAACGCCTGCGGGCCGTCCGCGCCCTCCGCCCTGACTGTTATCATAGAGCCCATCGGGCAGGCAAGCGTCAAAATACCCAAAATACTTTTACCATTGACGGTCTGACCATCGCGTTCAATGAAAATCTCGGCCTGAAATTGCCTGGCAACACGAACAAAAGATGCGGCGGCCCGTGCGTGCATCCCCAGTTTGTTTTTGAGTTTAAATGTTTTCATGCTTACCAAATCGCAAGCTCACTTAAGGAAAATATCAAGAATATTCCCACAGCGCCGTAAAGAATATAAATCTGCGATATTCCTTTCTTAATCAACAAAAGGCAAAGCAGGATCAAGGCCAGAGCAACCGATCCCACCACCATACCGCTTGATGCGGGAAAAGTTGAATAGCCGTCTTGCAAAAGCCAGAGCACCGAGGCGGCCAAAATCCCCAGCGACAGCCACCGGACAAGACCTGCAAATCGCGGCAGATTAAGCCCGCGGATGAATTCGATTCCCCGTTTCCCCTTGCGATACCCCTCAACAAAACCGGCAATCCTTACCCAGGCATGGGCGGGTGTGTACAACAGCATAAAAATCAGGGGGGCAATCATCCATCCTTCAAACGCGAAAACAACGGCGATGATCGCGGCACAGGGCCTGAGTGCGCCCCAGAAAAACGTATCGCCGATTGCGGCGTATGGCCCCATCAGGCTCTGCTTTATCGTGGAGACGGCTGCAAAATCAATCGGCGATTCGGCTTCTTCCTCCATACGGACAATGGAGCCGATAACCGGCCCGGACAGATAGGGATGCGTGTTGAACATCTGCAAGTGACGGGTCAGCGCCTCCCGCGCGGCAGGACCGGTGAGCTTCCGCTCGCGAATCAACGGAATGATCGCGTAGGCAAAACCAAGGTTCTGCATCCGATGGAAGTTCAATGCCGCGTGAATCAGCAAGGACCTTAAAAAAATATTCAGCAATGTTCTCTTCTTCATTATTTTTCCGGCTTTACGCTTTCACGCGCGATACGATCACAGCTTGTTTACGTGCGCATCGAACTAACATAAATGGCGAGCGAAGTCAATTTAATCGGCGGACACGGGTCTTGCGGCAATCCAGGCTCCGGCCGCGTTCAAAAGGCTGCCCAGAGGGCTGATGTGTTTGTTTTTCCTTGACAGTCGCTTTTTTTGCTGTTAAGGACACTGCGCTTTATGGAAACATGGCAAAGAAAAGCTGGTTTTTGTTTTGCTTCTTTGACGCAGCACCTTAAAGCTGATTTCTGAATATACAAGGGGGTTACAAAAAATGCTTTGTGAAACAGTTAAAAAAGGCGTGGACTGCGCCTTTATGAGTAAAAAAGGCTGTGGCTTTATCGGCAGCAGCTGTCATCCGGTGGTTGAGCAGTGCGGGGAGTGCAGTAAAATTTTCGACTACGAATCCGGCAAATACTGCAAAGTGTATCCTGAACCGAAAAGCAAGTGGCTGAGAGGGAACTGCCCGACCGCTTCGCATGTTAAAATGGAAATCAGTGAGGCACAAAAGATCAATCCGCTCAAAGCGTCCAAGCGGGCAAGCAAGAAAAAATAACGCAAAACACCTTAAAAACGCGAAAAAGCCGGTCGCTTGAAGTGGCCGGCTTTTTTATTCCATTATTTTTCTGATCTGCTGCAGTTCCATTTTGATGCGAACCAGCTTGTCTGTCTCCTCGACCACGTCGACCGGTCCGGGTTCAGAGCGGTTTTTCTGGAGCTGCCTTTTGGCGCCGTCAATCGTAAACCGCTGGCGATAGAGCAAATCCCGAATGGCGAGCAACTCGTGAACATCTTTTTTCCGGTATAGACGCTGGGCGGTTTTGGTCCTCACCGGCTTCACCGTCTTGAATTCCGTCTCCCAGTAGCGCAGAACATACGGCTCAACGCCGAGTATCTTACTTACCTCTCCAATCCGGAAATAAGCCTTATCGGGAACGATAGCCTCCATACGCGAATTCCTCAAGGCAATTACATTATGCTCGACGAAGGCCTGACCGGTGTGCTTTCCCGACGGCAGGACATTTCTATGAAATGGACTGTGATCCTGTCGGAAAGGATAAACGCAGGCTGAAAATCATTACTTGTTCAGCGCTTTGCGCAATACCTGGGAGGATTTGAATGTCAACACCCGGCGGGCGGTAATGGATATCTCCTGCCCGGTCTGTGGGTTACGGCCTCTTCGCGCGCGTTTGTCTTTCACCATGAAATTGCCAAACCCCGAAATCTTTACGCGTTCACCCTGCGCAAGAGTGTCTTTGATGATGTCAAATACGGATTCGACGATATCCGCAGATTCTTTCTTGGAAAAACCGAGTTTTTCGTAAACATTTTGAATGATGTCAATCTTCGTCATTTTTTCTCCTCCGTTTTAACTTAATGTTGCAGTTATGATCTTATCGTTGCACCCGTTAAATTCTTGATCACACTGACTATCTTTTCGTGGGCGCAGTTGACTTCCGCATCCGTTAAGGTCTTCTCGTAAGAGCGATAAGAAAACCGCAATCCCAGACTTTTCTTTCCTTCTTCCAAGCCTTTACCCGCGTATATATCAAAAACTGCGGTATTTTCAAGCAAATCTTCGCACTGTTGCAAAACAATATCCAGTATCCTATCCGTCTCAAGGACCGAATCGACGACAAAGGCAACATCACGCGTCACGGCCGGATACTTTGAAATCTCCGTATAAACCGTCCGCTCCGTTTGGGGAATTCCAAAAATATCCAAATTTATTTCAAAGACATACGCATTGTTGCGGATTCCCATCCTCTCGACCACTTCCGGATGAACCGCGCCAAGATGGCCGATCAGACTGTCATGCAAATAAATACCGCAGGACTGTCCGGGATGAAGAAAAGGCTCGGACATTTCGGACCGGTAACGGACGCTGATCGATTTTAGGTCATAAAACAGGTTGTCGAGGCAGCCTTTCAGGTCATAGAAATCAACCGGAACCTTTGCACCCCAGAGATTGTCGCTTTGCGCTCCGGTCAGAAGACCGGCCAGAATGTTTTTTTCCTGCGGCAGTTCACCCGGCCGGCCGGCAATGAATGCGCGACCCATTTCAAAGAGCCTCAAGTTGAAAGACCCGTTGTTGGCATTTCTTTTCATGGTTTCCAAAAGCCCGTAAACCAGCGTTGTGCGCATCACAGACTGATCTTCGCTTAATGGATTTTTGATCGCAACCAGCCTTCGTCTTTCATCGTCTTCATCCAAAAGCAGGTGGTCGGCAGCTGCGGGGGTTGTAAAACTGTAATTGATGATTTCCGAATAGCCAGCGCCGGTCATTAAACCCCGGAGCCTCTCTTCCATAGCCGGACGGGGAATATCGGTCATTTCCGTCGCGACTGCCGAAGGAAGCGTGACAGGAATTCGATCATAACCGTAAAGTCTGACAACTTCCTCGATCAGGTCGATCTCACGGGTAATATCAACCCGGAAGGTCGGCGGCGTCACGTTATAATGGCCCTTGCCCGCCGGACGCACCGTCATGCCCAGCTGGCGCAGGATCCGGACCACTTCTTTTGCGGGAATTTCCGTTCCGATGATATCGCGGATTCTGCCGGGGCGCAGAAGAATATCCTTTGCGACCACAACTTTCTGAGGATATTCATCGATAGTGCCGCGGCATACTTTACCGCCCGCTGTCTCGGCAATTAACTGGGCGGCGCGATCGAGCGCCCGCAAAACCCCTCCAGGATCAATGCCTCTTTCAAATCGGTAGGCCGCGTCTGTGGGCATGCCCAGTTTGCGTGCACAGCGCCGGATAGACGCGGGCTGAAAATAGGCACTCTCCAGCAGGACCACTCGCGTGTCTTGCTTGACTTCCGAATTCAGACCGCCCATGATGCCGCCGATGGCCACCGGCTTTTTGCCGTCACAGATCAGCAGGGTATCCTCCGGTAAAATCCGGATCTTTTCGTCTAGCGATGTAAATTCCTCCCCCGCTGCAGAACGGCGCACCACAATGCGGCCCTCTTCGAGAAAGCGAAAATCGAAAGCATGCAGCGGTTGTCCCATCTCCAGCATGACGAAATTGGTCACATCCACCACGTTGTTGATCGGCCGCAGACCGGCAGCTTCAAGACGCGACTGCATCCAGACGGGAGAAGGCCCGATTTTGATGTTTTGAATCATCCGGGCTGTATATCGCGGACAAAGATCCGCGTCCTGAATGGTGACGGATGTCAGCGATGTGATCTCATCGCCGGTTTCTTTCATTTTAACCCGGGGCATCGAGATTTTTTTCCCGGTGATGGCTGCCACTTCACGGGCAATCCCGATCACACTCAGGCAGTCGGATCGATTCGGGGTGACGCTGATATCCAAAACGGTGTCTTCCAAATCCAGAGCGGATATAAGCGGCTCGCCCAATTTCAGGTCAGCGGGAAGCTGCAGGATGCCGGAGGCGTCGTCACCAATGGCAAGTTCGGCGGCCGAACAAAGCATCCCTTCGGATGTCTGCCCGCGCAGCGAAGCGATCTTGATGGTATAGCCGCCGGGAATGACCGCGCCTACTTTCGCCATCGGCACAACGTCGTTTGCCCTGATATTTTTGGCGCCGCAGACGACAGGATATACGCGCTCTCCGTCGGTGACTTCACAAACGGATAGATGATCCGCCGAAGGATGGGGTACGACCGATATTATTTTCGCGACCACCACTGAACTGAACTGCGGGGCAATCGTTTTGATCTCATCGACTTCGAGACCGGCCATCGTCAGCCTGTCGGCCAGTTCGGTCACGGAAAGTTCGATATCAACGTAATCCTTAAGCCATTTGAGACTGACCAGCATAAAGAAGGGAACTCCTAAAATTGCCGGAGAAACCGGCTGTCGTTTTCAAAAAACAAACGGATGTCGGAAACACCGTACTTCAGCATGGCAATACGCTCAAGGCCGAGTCCGAAAGCAAATCCTTTGTATTGTTCGGGGTCATAGCCGACATTGACAAACACGGCGGGGTCCACCATGCCGGAACCGAGAATTTCAAGCCATCCGCTCTGTCCGCAAACGCGGCAGCCGCGTCCGGAACAGATGACGCAGCGGATATCCACTTCCGCCGAAGGTTCCGTGAAAGGAAAAAAGCTGGGCCGGAAACGCAAGGTGGTGTTTTCGCCGAAGACTTTCTTCAGAAATGCGGTTAAAATGCCTTTGAGGTCGGCGAAGGTCACGTTGGTGTCCACCAGCAGTCCTTCGATCTGATGGAACATCGGCGTGTGAGACACATCGGAATCGCGCCGGTAGACACGGCCCGGCGATAAAATGCGCACAGGCGGCCTGACCTTCTCCATCATCCGTATCTGAACCGGAGAGGTATGCGTCCGCAGAACTGTGTTGTCATCAATATAAAAAGTGTCCTGCATGTCACGTGCAGGGTGGTCTTTGGGAATATTGAGCGCTTCAAAATTATAATAATCCAGCTCCACCTCCGGCCCGTCCACGATGGAAAAACCGTAGGCCGAAAAGATGCCGCAGATCTCACGGCGGATTTGAATGACCGGATGAATCCTGCCCGCGCGGACAACGCGTCCCGGCAGAGTGACATCAATTTTCTCTCGGGTTAAAAGATCACCCTTGCGGCCGCTCGACAGATGCGCCAGTGCTTCGTCAATCCTCACGGAAAGAAGCTCTTTGGCTTCATTGCAGCGTTTGCCGAAAAGGGGCTTTTCATCGTCCGGCACCGAAACAATGTTTCGCAAAAAACCGGTCAGAAGGCCCTTGCGGCCAAGATATTTTGTTCGAACAGCCTGGATGCGGTCTTCGTCTGACGCCGCTTCCAGTTCGGCAATCGCTTCGCCTTTGAGCTGCTCCAGCTTCCCGATCATGCCGCCTGCTCGCCTTTGGCCGTGGATACCACCTGTGCGAATCCCTGCGGATCGTTCACGGCCAGTTCTGCCAGAATTTTGCGATCCAGCTCAATGCCCGATTTCTTCATGCCGTCAATCAAACGGCTGTAGGAAATCTCGTTGAGCCGCGCGGCGGCGCTGATCCGGGCAATCCACAGACGGCGAAACTCTCTTTTTCTGCCCCTGCGGTCACGATAAGCGTAAGCCATGGCTTTGTCGACGGCTTCAGAGGCGGTGCGCAAAAGACGGCTGCGCGCGCCAAAGAATCCCTTGGCCATTTTAAAAATTTTTCTTTTCTTTTTGTGGGCGTTCACACCCCTTTTGATCCTGGACATTGTCTTTACTCTCCTGAATGTATAACCGATAAATTGCGTATAGCCTTTACAGATAAGGAATCAGCCGCTTGATTGCACTGGCGTTGGCGGAATGAACCAACGTGGATTTCCTTAAATTTCTTTTCCTTTTGGTGGTCTTTTTCGTGAGGATGTGGCTGGCAAAAGCCTTGCTTCTTTTCACCTTGCCTTTGGCCGTGATGGAAAAGCGTTTTGCCGCCCCTCTGTGTGTTTTTAATTTTGGCATCTTCTCACCTCTTTTTCAAATAATAATTATTTTTTCGGGGACACAATCATGACCATATTGCGCCCTTCGAGACGCGGTTCCTGGTCGACTATGCAATCATCCGCCAGCCGGCCGCGGATATCCTCCATAATTTTACGGCCGATATGGGTGAATGCGATCTCTCTGCCCCGAAACATCATCGATATTTTCACTTTGTCGTGCTGGTCCAGGAATTTCTTGATGTGCTTGACTTTCACCTGCACATCGTGCTCTTCGGTTTTGGGACGCAGACGAATTTCCTTAACATGAATGACGGTCTGGCTTTTTCTGGCATCATGGATTTTTTTGCTCTGCTTGTAACGGTACTTTCCGTAATCCATGATTTTACAGACAGACGGATCGGCGTTGGCGGAAACCTCAACCAAATCCAAACCCACCCTTTCCGCATGCGCCATGGCTTCATCGAAAGGAATCACGCCCAGCGGCTTGCCTTCCTCGTCGATCACCCTCACCGTGGCCGACCTGATTTCCCGGTTGATCTTTAAATCCTTAGATATACTCCACCTCCTGATACCAAGATGAAAAAACCATCTTATCCTTTTTTCTTTTCACACATTTCCCGCACTAAAGCAATGAATTGTTCCACCGTCAGCGCGCCGAGATTACTGCCGTCGCGCGCCCGTGGCGCGATCGTCGCGGCTTCCATTTCTTTGTCTCCGATCACCAGCATGTAAGGAATCTTCTGCATCTGCGCCTGGCGTATTTTATAACCCAGTTTTTCATTGTCAAAAAACTTCTCGCAGCGGATACCCGCGTCAATCAGAGCGCTGTAGACCGTTTCGGCGTAAGGAATATGCTTGTCCGTCACGGTCAGCAAGATGCACTGCGTCGGAGCAAGCCAAACGGGAAAAGCGCCCGCGTAATGCTCAATGAGCACGCCCATGAAGCGTTCAATCGCCCCCAGAATCACCCGATGCAGCATCACCGGCCGATGCTTTTCACCATCCGGACCGATATAATTCAGATCAAAACGCTCCGGAAGCGTAAAATCGCATTGGATCGTCGCGCATTGCCATTTTCTTTTCAGGGCGTCTTTTAACTTAAAATCAATTTTCGGCCCGTAAAAAGCGCCGTCTCCCTCATTGACTTCGTAGGGAATGGCATTGTCCTTCAAGGCGCCTTCCAGTGCGCAGGTGGCCAATTCCCAGTCAGCATCGGACCCTATGGAATGCACGGGCCGCGTGCTTAATTCCACCTCGTATTCAAAACCGAAAACGCCCATGGCGTAATTGACAAAATCGGCAATCGCGCGGATTTCCGCGTTGAGCTGTTCGGGCATACATAAAATGTGCGCGTCATCCTGCGTAAACTGACGCACCCGCAGCAGACCGTGCAACACACCCGTTTTCTCATGACGGTGAACCGTCCCCAGTTCAAAATAGCGCAGCGGCAGATCGCGGTAGCTGCGGATTTTCGACTTGTAGATCAGCATGTGCGCCAGGCAGTTCATCGGCTTGATGCCGTAGGTCTGTTCGTCAACTTCCGTAAAATACATATTCTCGCGGTAATGATCAAAATGGCCGGACTTCTTCCACAAGTCGACTTTGAGGATCTGCGGCCCCATGACCATGTCATAACCGCGCTTTAAATGTTCCTTTCGCTCCCAGTCTTCAATGAGATACCGCAACATCATCCCCTTGGGATGGAAAATAACCAGGCCCGCTCCCGCTTCATCGCTGATTGAAAAAAGATCCAACTCCCGGCCCAGCCGGCGGTGATCTCTTTTTTTCGCCTCCTCGATCAAGGCAAGGTGCTCCGCCAGCGCCGCCTCATCGGCAAAACCGGTGCCGTAAATGCGCTGGAGCATCTTGTTACGTTCATCACCGCGCCAATAGGCACCTGCCAGACTCAGCAGCTTGAACGCCTTGACTTTAGCCGTCGAAGGGATATGGGGGCCACGGCACAGGTCGACATAATCGCCGTCTTTGTATAGACTGACCTCTGTGACGTCCGCAGGCAAATCATTGATCAGTTCGACTTTGTAATCTTCTCCGCGCGCGGAAAAAATGTCCACCGCAGCGGCGCGCGGCAGCACTTCCCGGATGAAAGGATAATCCGCGGCGGCAATCTTCTTCATGCGTTTTTCAATTTTGGCGAAATCGTCCAGCTCAAAGGGTTCCGCATAATCGAAATCGTAATAAAACCCGTCTTCAATCGATGGCCCGATGGTTACTTTGGCGCCGGGAAACACATCCTGGACGGCATGAGCCATGACGTGCGCGATGCTGTGACGCAAAACATTCAGGCCTTCTCTGGAAGAAACGTCAATAACATCCAACGCGGCATCCCGGGTCAGGACAAAGCTTAAATCAACGGGCACGGAATCGACCTTCGCCGCAACGGCGGAACTCAGCGCCTCGTTACGCCACTGAGCAATCGCCTGGGCGACGGAAACACCCGCCTCAAAGGCCTTCTGCTGTTTGTCCGGAAAAACAATATTAATGTTCATAGGTCTTCAAAAAAACTCATTTTAAAAGGGCATCACCACTTTGCTGATGCCCTTATTCGATCGGCATTTCTGGCACATGCATATCTTTATAAAAAAATGGTAGGCAAGCAGGGATTTGAACCCTGGACATCCACCGCGTCAGGATGGCGCTCTCCCCCTGAGCTACTTGCCTGTAAATCCTTGCACTTATCGAATTTGGTGAACTAGCAGTAAAATGCCGTTGTGTCAAGCAAATATCTTGCTTTTTTATACTTTCTGGGGCGTGGAGTGGTTGAGAATTCCAATTCCCCGAATAATGTAAACCACACCTGAGGCGATGGTGACAAAAGCGGTGATCCAGCAAAGACCGACAATCCAGAAACCACTGAAATTATGAGTTACGGCCTTGTCCAGCAGCACGAAAAAAATCGTTCCTATCTGAAACACGGTGGTCAATTTGCCGATCATTGCAGGTTTAATCTCGTAAGGCACCGACATTAAAGTCAATATCGCGATACCAAGCAAAATGATGAAGTCCCGGCTGATCACGATCACAGCCAGCCAGCCGGGAACAAGACCGAAAACAGCCAGCGATACAAAACCGGTTACCATGAGCAGTTTGTCCGCGATCGGGTCTAAATAGGCACCGAGGGTGGTCTGAGCTTTCAACCATCGTGCCAACATACCGTCGAGCGCGTCGGTGATCCCTGCTGTGGTAAAGACGACAAGCGCACAGAAATAATCTTCCTGAATGATAAAAATGACAAAGACGGGAACAAGAATAATTCTCAATAATGACAAAAAGTTTGGTATGTTCATGGTTTTCTTTTTATGGTTCCTGCTTCTTGTCTCTTTTTTTGTTCCACTCTACCCATTTGTCCATGTCCACGGATTCGGTGAAACTCTCCGGCTTTCCGGCCTGACCGTCCGCGGAAATGGAAATTTGCTGCATGGACCTGACCACATAAGACCACTGTTCCATGGATACCGGCCTGGGTCCTTCGATCGGCCTGGGTCCTTCGATCGGCCTGGGTCCTTCGACCGGCCTGGGTCCTTCGACCGGCCGGGGAGCGCCCGTGGATGAAGCCTTCTCAGGCGGCTTGTCCGAAACGGCCGATACGATGACTTCTCCTTGATAAACCGCAACCAGGGCGGATTGATCCTCGTGCACATTCATCCGGTATGTGGTGCCTCGCACACCGGCCACGGCATTGTGGCAGGATATCTCAAATTTGTCGCCTGCCTGAAGTGCCTTACGGATGCTCGACCAGATTCTTCCGGCAACAATGGAGATGCGGATGTTCCGAACGCCCTTCTCCGTTACCTCCATTCTCTCTAGAACAAACGTCGTTTTCTCGGAAAAACGCACGACACTCTGATCGGGAAGCAGCAGTTCCAGACGGCTGTTTTCTCCGGTTTCGATCCTGCAGCCGGAAGCAACGGAATCCCCGCGCACCGGGTATGGCGCGTCCGGCTGGCCGGGGCACCAGACAGACACTTTTCCGCGCAGGGAGAGGATCCGGGCGTCCCCCTGGTTTTGCTTCACCACGGCCGAAGTTTGCGCCTGTACTGCAACGGATATCAGGATTAAAAACGAGATGAAACCGCAAAGTCGAATAGGGATCTTCATGAATACCGCCCTTTTTCACTGGCCGGCGCCCGCGCCGAACCCGACAGCATTGGATTTAGCCGCGCAATCCCGGACCGTAGGGCAGAGACTCCATCACCCCCGCGACAACTTCTTCGAGGGCGGACTCAAAACCGCCGTAAGATTTCAATCTCACCCGTGCCGGCGTAATATCAAAACTCCTGGAAGTTGCGCTGTATGAGGCGCTCCATAAGGTTTCGCCTGTATCCGTGCTGCGCAATTCACACCGCGCGGCCACCCGCACCGGCGCGTACAATAAAGTGACGGATACCCTGCTTTCCGTCAATGTGCAATACATGGCGGCGTCCGCACCCAGCAGGTTTTTGATCTCCTGAAGTTTGACGGCCGCTGTCCGGCCCTTCCTGTCCGGCGCCGTTACCTCCGTAAGCTTGCGATCAATCGCATCGGGGGATAATCGCTGATATCCTTTGAAATGGAGTTCGTCTTGAACTTTCGTGCGCAGCATCGAGGCCGCACGCGTGTCGGCCGTCTGGTTTTCGACAGGCATCAGCGCGATCACGCCGGCCCGGGGTTTTGCTGCTTCATTCTTCGATACGACATCCGCCCTCGACCAGCAACCTGCGCATAACAGCACTGCCGCGAACATAAACATGAACATGGGTCTTGCGGCCAACATCATCTTGCCTCCTTGTGGTTACCGTAAAAATATTTCTTTAATGATCTGTTCCTTCCGGCTTACATCGATTACGTACCGGCCGGTTTTTTCCAAATCCTGAACCAGAAACGCCGCATCACCGAACACCTGAACTTCAAATAAGGCCTGCCGCCGTTCCAAACGGACAGGATAAATGCTTTTAACCCGCTTGGGGCTACTCAACAGAAAGTTCTTTAATCTCGCATAATCCGTATACGTTTTCTCTCCTAATAAATAAAGAGAAACCGTATGCATTTCCTGGCCTTCCTGCTGGATAATGCCCATTTCCAGAAAATCCGTTTTGAGCGCCGCCAGGACCACCACCACGTTGAGCGTCACAAAATACTCTTCCTGGGTCTTCTTTTCCGCAAGAATTTGATAATGATTGATATACTTGTCCAACGTGCCAATGACGGTGCTTTTGAGGGCATGGTACTTTTCTTCTTCAATCCTGTCGGATACGATTTTCGCCGACGCCTGCATGATCGCTTTTTCCAGCGCATCTTGAACGGCCGCTTCGCGGGCGCGCGCCACATCACTTTTATGGATCAGCGCCATCCCTTCAACATTCATTCCCAAAAGCGCGCTTTGCGCAGAGACATTGCCCGGTGGCAGGGTCAGCAGCAGGCCCAAAAACAATATGCCGGTCAGTTTTCTTATCATAGCCCCTTTTCATCCTTCACATCATGGGAGGTTTTCCGCCTGATCTTCTCTATTTCTTCACGGATCACTCGCTGGACTATGCCGGGAATCGCTTCCCTTGCAATCTTTTCCGTGATTTCGGATACATGCCGGAGTACAACTTCATGAATGTCCGTCAACTGCGTCCGTTCTTCGACCACATCCGTCAAATCATGGACGCCGGTATTCAGCCTCACTTTTTCATAAACCCTGCCGTCAATGACGATGACGTTCGAATTCGCCTGGTTATCCGTCGATCTGCGCCGGGGAACCTCATGTTCGTCATAGACCTCTGTCAGGTCAAATATTTTTTTCCCGTCCGTATTCCCGGAATCCGGCGACATTGCCCATCCCCCTTCACGATCCGTCACACCTCATAAAAACCGATTCTTCGATTGAATATGGGCATGGAGTTACCATAGTGACTGCAACTCTTCAAGCACTATATGCGGTCGGTTTTATGTTTGATTTTTGCGCGGGCCGCAGGTGATATCCACCGCCAGGGTGTATACTTTCCTGCGTGATTCCCCTGTCCGGGAAGCAACCTGATCCACTGCGTCGCGCAGGGAAATTTTCTGCCGGTCAAAGAGTTCCCTGAGCATCTCCATAAGCTCTTTGTCGGTCGTCTGGAGCTGATTTTTTTCAGCTCCGCGAATGACGATGGTAAACTCGCCTTTCATTTTTTGGAAGGACCCGTCGAGACAAAATTGCGAAAGAAGGCCCCGACGGATTTCTTCGAACACCTTGGTCAGTTCACGTCCGACAAGAACCTGCCTGTCGCCGAGCACCTCCTTCATGTCGGCCAGCGCGGCAGTGAAGCGCGCGGGAGATTCGTAGAAAATGATCGTCGCTTCCTCCTTTTTTACGGATTCCAGAAAGCGACGCCGGCCTACGGACCGGGCCGGCAGAAATCCGCAAAAAAGAAAATGGTCCGCCTCGAAGCCCGAGGCGCAAAGCGCGGTAGTGAGCGCCGAAGGACCGGGAACCGGCACCACCCGAATGTGTTCGTCATGTGCCCTGGCCACCAGATGGCGGCCCGGATCGGAAATGCAGGGCGTTCCGGCGTCCGACACATAAGCGATGTTTCGGCCGGCGGCGAGCTTTTCCATCAAAAGCGCGCTTCGGGCTTTCTCATTGTGCTCATGCAGGCTGATCATGGGCGTGGCAACCCTGTAAGCATCCAGCAGTTTTCGTGTATGCCGTGTGTCCTCGGCGGCAATCAAATCCACTTCTTTGAGGATCCTGAGCGCCCGAAACGTCATGTCTTCGAGATTGCCGATGGGCGTCGCGACCACATAAAGTATCCCGGGGGTAATGTTGACAGGTGTATTCATATGCCCTTTTGGAAATCCTTTTTTAGTTGACATTCAAGGTCCGTTTCGGCTTAATAGCAAAGCTGAAATTAAATTACCACCGGGAAATGGCACATCATCATGACCAAACGCATCTTAATCACCGGCGGCGCCGGTTTTCTGGGCTCCCACCTTTGCGAAAAACTGTTGAACGAAGGCCACGAAATTCTTTGCCTGGATAACTTCTATACCGGCAGCAAGAAAAATATCGCGCCCATGCTGGCGCATCCGCGCTTCGAGTTGATCCGCCACGACATCATCAATCCCGTTTACCTGGAAGTCGACGAAATCTACAACCTGGCATGCCCTGCTTCTCCTGTGCACTATCAGCACAATCCGATCAAAACGATCAAAACCAGCGTGATGGGCGCGATCAACGTCCTGGGCATCGCCAGAAGAACCGGGGCCAGGATCCTTCAGGCCTCCACCTCCGAAGTCTACGGCGATCCGGAAGTCCACCCGCAAAACGAGACTTACTGGGGACGGGTTAATCCCGTCGGCATCCGCAGCTGCTACGATGAAGGCAAAAGGGCAGCCGAATGCCTGATGATGGACTACCGCCGGCAAAACGGCGTCAACTCGAAAATCGTGCGCATCTTCAACACCTACGGACCGCGCATGGCTGTCAACGACGGACGCGTGGTGAGCAATTTCATCATTCAGGCGATTGCGGGTCACAACATCACGGTCTACGGCGACGGATCGCAAACCCGGTCGTTTTGCTACTGCGACGATCTCATCGACGGTCTTGTCAAAATGATGAATTCCGCCGATGATTTTTACGGGCCTGTCAATATGGGCAATCCCGTTGAATTCACCATTCTTGAACTGGCGCAAACCGTAATCCGGCTGACCCGAAGCGCGTCTGAAATTGTTTTTCAACCCAGACCGTTGGACGACCCGACACAGCGCAAACCGGATATCACCCTGGCACAAAACCGACTGGGCTGGAATCCCGCCGTCGCACTCGAACAGGGACTCACGGAAACCATCCGCTACTTTCAGAACATCCTTGACGAACCATCGCATTAACACGGAGGCAGCACAAAATCCCATGAAATTGAAAAAAAACATTCTCTGCATCGGCGCGGGCTATGTCGGCGCGCCGACGATGGCCATGATCGCCTGCAAATGCCCCGACTACAAAGTCACGGTGGTGGACATCAACGCCGCGCGCATCGACGCCTGGAATTCGGACCGGCTTCCGATCTACGAA
Organism: Syntrophaceae bacterium UBA2280; assembly: GCA_002347685.1. GTDB lineage: Bacteria > Desulfobacterota > Syntrophia > Syntrophales > Smithellaceae > UBA8904. The sequence goes on along the minus strand of DDWS01000033.1, from coordinate 60,564 downwards.
CCGGGACTCGAAGAAATCATCGGAAAAACCCGTGGAAAGAACCTTTTTTTCTCCAGGGACATCGAGGAAGGAATCCGGCAAAACGATATCATTTTCGTCAGCGTGAATACGCCGACCAAAACGTTCGGCACGGGCGCCGGCATGGCCGCCGACCTGCAATATGTGGAAAAGACAGCCCGGCAGATCCTGGAATATTCCGAAAGTTCGAAAATCGTCATCGAAAAAAGCACCCTGCCGGTCAAAACCGCGCAGGCCATGGAACGGATCTTGTCTTCCGGAAAGGGTAACATCACCTTTGAAGTGCTTTCCAATCCTGAATTCATGGCCGAGGGAACGGCCATAAGCGATCTGGAACATCCGGACCGCGTATTGATCGGTTCGCACGAAACCCCTGAAGGATTGAAAGCCCGCGCCCGGCTGGTGGATATCTATGCGCGCTGGGTCGCGCCTGAAAAAATCCTGACCACCAATCTCTGGAGCTCGGAGCTTTCCAAACTCGTCGCCAACGCGTTTCTGGCGCAGCGCGTTTCCTCCATCAACTCCGTTTCCGCCCTGTGCGAAAAAACCGACGCGAACATCTCCGAAGTCGCCCGGGCTGTGGGTCTGGACAGCCGCATCGGCGCCAAATTTCTCAAGGCCGGCGTCGGATTCGGCGGCTCCTGCTTTAAAAAAGACATCCTGAATCTGGTCTATCTTTGCCAGTACTACGGGCTTCCGGAAGTCGCCGACTACTGGGAAAGCGTCGTCAAGATCAATGAATACCAGCAGGACCGTTTCATCGCCAACATTCTGGGCTCCATGTTCAGCACGCTGGCCGGAAAAAAAATAGGAATCCTGGGATTTGCCTTCAAAGCCGACACGGGCGACACGCGGGAGAGCCCGGCCATCTACATCACGCGCAAGCTTTTATCCGAACACGCGCACGTGGTCATTTCCGACCCGAAGGCGCTGGAAAACGCGATGATCGATCTGGCCTGCGAAGAAGGCCAGATCAGCTATGTGGAAGACCCCTATCGGGCCGCCGCCGGATGTCACGCGCTGGCCATCATGACAGACTGGGAAATATACAGGAAACTCGATTACCGCAGAATATACAAATCCATGGTCAAACCCGCGTTTATCTTTGACGGCCGCAATATTGTCGATCACCGGAAATGTTTTGAGATCGGCTTTAACGTCTATCCCATCGGCAAACCGGCCTTGTGCCATTTTTAAGCCCGGTCAGGCCCTGAAATCGAAGGCGTTCTTGATTAAGCGGATATCGGGGCCGCGAGGATCGATGACAATCGCCACAACGTCAAAGCGGGTGTCGGCATCGCTTAATCTTTTTTCCTGAAGGTACCACAAAGCCAGTTGCGACATTTTTTTCTGCTTTTTGACGCCGACAGCCTGTTCGGGATACCCCAGCGCATTTGATTTCCTGGCCTTGACTTCCACAAACACCAGAGCGTTTTTGTCGCGCGCCACAATATCGATTTCACCAATGGGACAACGATAGTTGACCTCGGCGATCCGGTAACCGTGCCGCTTCAAATACGCCACTGCGATCTTTTCGCCTTCTTTGCCGGTATCGATTTTCGAGGTGTCTTTTGTATCGGTCATTTCGACCAGTCCAGAGAGGTTTGATCGCACGCCGTGCTTTTGATATGAAAAGACCGCCGGTGAATTTTGCACATGCCGATTTCTGCGATGATTCTCCGATGCTCGGCGGTCGGGTAGCCTTTGTTGCCCAGGAAATTATAATGCGGAAACTGGCGGTGATACATTTCCATGATCCGGTCGCGGGAGACTTTGGCGATGATGGACGCGGCGGCGATGGAAACGCTCAGCGCGTCGCCTTTTACAATGGCCCGCTGTGGCGTGGGCATGGGGATTTTGTGCAAACCGTCAATCAGGAGATAATCAGGCGAGATGGACAGTTCCATTACGGCGTCGCGCATGGCCTGAAGCGACGCGCGCAGAATGTTGATCCGGTCGATGACATCCGCTTCGGCAACCCCAACGGCAACACCCTCAGCCTCCTCCCAGATCACCCGGTAGAGTTCATCTCGCTTGCGGGCGGTTAACTTTTTCGAATCGTTGATGGTGGCGTTTTGATAGCCCGGCTCAAAGACGACCGCTGCGGCCACCACGGGACCCGCCAGAGGACCGCGACCCGCCTCATCGAGTCCCGCAACACATCGGTACCCTTCAGCATAAGCAAGCTTTTCGTACTTATCCATCGATCGAAGAGGAATACCCCCTTGCACCCCTGCCGGACGGGCGGATTTTAATCGGGACCGGAGCCTGAATCCGGATCATGCGTCAGCGTCAGACAGGATGATTTCCATGTCGTCCGGATTGCATCACATCTTTGAATCCCGCCAAACGCACCGGATCAGTTATGAGCGGCTTCCTTAATTCTCGCTTTTTTGCCCCGCAGGCTTCTCAAATAGTAAAGGCGTGAGCGCCGCACGAGGCCCCTGGTCATCACTTCAATCCGGTCAATGACCGGCGAATGCGTAGGGAATGTTCTTTCAACACCTACGCCGTATGATATCTTTCTCACCGTAAAGTTCGCGCGGCTGTTCCCGCGGCGCTTACGGATCACCACGCCTTCAAAGGCCTGAATTCTCTGCTTCTGACCTTCGATGATGCGCACGTACACTTTTACGGTATCGCCCGCCTTGAAACTGGGGATATCCCCTCTCATCTGTTCTTTTTCAATCAATTCCAACATGTTCATTTTATATTTCCTCCCACGACTTTCGCCCAATTATTTCGTATCCACAATTCTGTCCAATATGACGGCAACGGCTGAACGCACCGCCAGATGGTTATATCCGTCTTTCCCCCTGATCGGCTCGAGACGGTCATCGGCTTGCCGGACAGCGTCATCGGCAAGACCTGATCCTGTACCAAATATTAAAAGATAAGGCAAATCATTCCTTTTGATCATTTCCCGCAAGTCCGAAGATTTCAAAAGTCCGCCTTCAAAGTTCGCGCCGGTGGCAATGATGCGGGGTTTTTTGCCGCTTCGGGCCGTAATATCAGCGATCACATCCTCGAGTGCGGTATCGATCCTCACCAGTTCAAAGGCATCTTTCCGGAAAGGATTAAAAGACGCCCCAAACCCCTGCCGCCAGTGATCGACAATCCGGGAGGCCAGTTCCCGCTGCGCGGCGACCGGATTGACCACATAAAACGCCTTCACGCCATATGTCTTCGCCGTCCGTGCGATATCGTGGATATCCATGTTGGCAATGGCCGTGGCCACCACCTTGCCATCCTTATTGCGAACCGGATAATGTAAAAGAGCGATATACAGCATGGTCAATGCTCCGGGCGTACTTTCCCAAACAGACTCACTCCACCCCCTTGTAAAAAAGGGAATTTTATTACCTTAAACGCGACCGAAAATCAAGACATTATATGGTTCCGAGTTTGATTTTTTCCAGAATTTTCCTGTCGTCGGGCGAAAGATCGGCTTTATCGATGAGATCAGGCCTTCTTTGCCAGGTTCTTTTGAGCGCTTCAATTTTTCGCCACCGTTCAATCTGCGCGTGATTGCCTGAAACCAGCACGTCCGGCACTCCCCATCCCTGATACAGAGCGGGTCTTGTATATTGAGGATACTCCAGGAGTCCACAAGAAAAAGATTCCGTCACGGCGGATTCCTCATTTCCCAGCACACCCGGAATCAAGCGGGCCACGGCATCCATCACGACCAGCGCCGACAACTCGCCTCCGGTCAAAATGTAGTCACCAATGGAGATTTCCCGGTCGGCCAGGTGTTCTCTGATCCGCTCGTCCACACCTTCGTAGCGTCCGCAAATCAGAATAATCTGTTTTTGCAAGGCCAACTCGGCGGCTATTTTTTGATTGAAGGTTTCTCCCTGCGGTGTCATCAATACAACCAGCGGATGGAGTTCATCGCATTTGACCGCGGCCAGCGCGCGCTCGACCGGCTCCACCTTCATCACCATTCCGCAGCCACCGCCATAAGGGGCGTCGTCCGTCATTTTTTGTTTGTTTTCAGCCCAGTCGCGGATATCGTGCAAGCCAATCCGTAAAAGATCCTTATCCAGAGCTTTTTTGATGAGACTGAAGTTCAGAGGCGAGGCCAGCATCTCGGGAAAAACAGAAAGGACGTCAAACCGGATCACGATTAAAGTCCTTCCGGCAGTCGAACCGTCATGACGCCTTGTTCGAGGTCAATCTTTAGAATCACATGAGCCAGAGCGGGAATCATAATTTCTCTGGCTCCTCCCTGACAGACATAAACATCATTGCTTCCGGTCGGAAAGACGGACTTGATGGAACCCAGCTGACTGCCCTGCTCGTCGCAGACGGTCAAACCGACGATGTCGCTCCAGAAATATTCATCTTCCGTCAACTCGCCTAACTGATCGCGCGGCAGCAGAACCTTGCAGCCAACCATTTTCTGCGCTGCGTCCACATCCGATACCCCGTCGAGTTCCATGAAAACGAATTTTCCGGAAAAATCAACCTTCCTCAATCCGAAGCGGGTTTGCTGCCCCGGACTGACCTCAACGAACGCAAAATCCAGCCTGTCAAAAATATCGGGAGATTCTAGAAATGTTAATACTTTTACACAGCCCCGGAGTCCCCGGGTCTTGATGATCTCACCGGCAACAAAAAGATTCATGCCTTATTCTATTATTTCCAGAACAGCGCGCTTATGCGCTTTGGCCGACGTGGCGCTCAATATCGTCCGAATCGCCTTGGCTGTTCTCCCCTGTTTTCCTATCACTTTGCCCAAATCTTCTTTTGCCACGCGCAGCTCAATCACGGATGTCTGCTCACCGATGATTTCAGTCACTTCCACCTTGTCCGGATTATCCACCAACGACTGAGATATGTACTTGATCAACTCTTTCATCGCTATGACCTCCACGGATTATGATTCATCAAACCATGTTCGGACTGCAGGATCAACACTGTTTCATTTATAAACGACGGATAGCTATAAAAGATTTATGGATACAGCAACTTCCGCCCCCAACCCCGACGGAAGTGTTTATTTACCTGGCACCGGCTTCAATGCCTTTTGATTTCAATAAATTCGCAACCGTCACGGTCGGTTTGGCGCCTTTGGAGAGCCAATCACGAACGCGGTCTTCCTTCACGTTAATTTCCGCCGGGTTCTTTTTCGGGTCATAATTGCCCAATATTTCTAAAAATTTTCCGTCACGGGGATATTCATTTTCAGCCGCGACAATTCGATAATAAGGTTTACCCTTCGCACCCATACGAGTCAGTCTAATTTTTACTGCCATCTAGTTTTTTCCAGCCTCCTTCAAAAATAATAACGTGTCGTATTTTTATCACAGTTTCCTTTATTTTAAAAGCGGAAATTCCGCATCATGGATTTCATCCCGTCTTTTTGACTGAATTTTTTCATCACCTTGCGAATTTCCGAGTAATTTTTCAAAAGGCGGTTGACGTCCTGAACCGTTGTGCCGCTTCCCAGCGCGATTCGTTTTCGTCTCCGTCCATCGATAATCAGGTAGTTGCTCCGCTCTTTTTTCGTCATGGAATCAATCATCGCGGTGATTTTCACCAATTCCCCGTCGTCCGGCTGCAGGTCTTTGAGGGCCTTATGTTTGCCCATTCCGGGAATCATTCCCATAATATCCTTCAGAGACCCCATCTTCTTGACCTGCGCCAGCTGGTTGCGGAAGTCCTCCAGGGAAAAATCGTTCTTTCGAATGCTTTGTTCCATCTGACGCGCTGATTTTTCATCCATGAGCCCCTGGGCTTTTTCCACCAGCGACAAAACATCGCCCATGCCCAGAATGCGTGACGCCATTCTTTCCGGATGAAACACCTCCAGCGCATCGAGTTTCTCTCCTACACCGACAAACTTCAGGGGCTTGCCGACCACGGCTTTGAGCGACAACGCCGCGCCGCCGCGCGCATCGCCGTCCATTTTGGTCATGATCACCCCGTCAATGCCGATCATCTCGTTGAATTTCGATCCGACATTGACGGCATCCTGACCGGTCATCGCGTCGGCGACATACAGGATTTCCGCCGGATGCACCCTGTCGCGGATGCTTCGCAACTCATTCATCAGAACATCATCGATATGCAGCCGGCCCGCCGTATCGATGAGGATGACCTCGTAGCCTTCCCTTCTGGCCTGGTCAACCGCTTCGGCGCAGATCTTGACGGGGTCCTTGAGTGAACCATGCTCAAACACACCGGCCTTGATCTGCCTGCCCAGCACCGCCAACTGCTCTATGGCCGCCGGCCGATAGACGTCCGCCGACACCAGGTAAACTCTTTTCTCTTTGGATAACAGGCGCGCCAGCTTGGCCGCCGTGGTCGTTTTGCCGCAGCCCTGAAGCCCTACCAGCATAATCGGGGCGGGAATCCTCGCGCCGAATTTAATGTTCGCGCTTGCGCCTCCCATCAGTTCAATGAGCCGGTCGTGAACAATTTTCACCACCTGCTGACCGGGCGTGATGCTGTCGAGCACTTCCTTGCCGACGGCGCGAACGCGCACATCGTCGATAAAATCCTTCACCACCTTGAAATTCACATCCGCCTCTAAAAGCGCCATGCGAATTTCCTTGAGCGCGGCATTGACACTCTCCTCATTGAGCAGGCCCCGGCCTTTGAGTTTTTTAAAAATACCGTCTAGTTTTTCCGAAAGCGCTTCAAACATATATCCACAATCCTGTTTACGTTAGTTTCTTTTTTCACCGGTCTCCACACGCCGGACAATGCCTTTCGCGTTGACCTTTTTTGATATTTTATCCGCGGCGGCCTGCGCTTTAGCCTGTGTGTCAAATCCCGACACAACCACCCGATACCATGTCCCCTTTCCCTGAATCTCCACCTGAACCACACGCGAGGAAGAATACTTCATGTCCGCAACGGTCTTGAGAACCTCAAAAGCCCTCTTCCTTTCCTTGAAGGACGCAACATGGACAATAAATTCCGGTTTTGAAGCAACCGGTTTCTGAACTGTTTTTTTAGCCGTCCGGGATACATCCTCTTTCCGGGTATCCTCCAAGGCCGGTTTGACGGATTCCTCCTCCGGGGGCTTGACCTGTTCGGGTACGGGTGGAAAAACTTGCGCTGGCACAGGCGCATCCGGCAGAAATCCGTCCTGAGGTTTTTTTGGCACAGCCACCTGATCATCTTGCGTCTTTGCCTTGCTGTCCGTCGGATGATTATAAAACGCGAGATCCGAACTTTCAACGGGGTCGTGCTCTGTTTCCCTAACCTCCCGCACCGGAGGACTGATGCTGACCTTGGCCGGCTTCCAGAACAACGCCAGAACCCTTTTCGGCAGCGAGGAAATTTTCTCCGGATTCGCGTCAATGTCTTTTCCCACATGGACGCCGATCAGAAAAAACACGCACAGCAATACCACCATCCCGGCGATGATGATCACCAGTCCGGCTCTGCCGAGTTTCAATTCGAATTTTTTAATATTTCCAGATGCCATGATTCACTTTGATCATTGATGGTTGTTTCTTTCAAGGGGCTCATCACCTTGTGACGGGACACTGCTACATTTTTTCCGGCGCTGCAACCCCCAGAATCCCCAGTGCGTTGGCCAGAATGACACGCACCGCCTCCACCAGAACTAGCCTGGCCGAAGTCAGGCCGGCATTGTCCGTCATCACTTTGTTTTTGTTATAGTAGCTGTGCAAAAGCGCCGCCAGGTCGTTTAAATAAAACGTAATCCTGTGTACTTCCAGAGACTGCGCCGCGCCGTCGAGCATCTCCGGATAACGCGCCATCATCTTCATGAGCGCTTTTTCCTCCGGCAGGGATAGAGGATCGGTATCGACGTCCCGGTATTCGGGCATCGCGATGCCGCGCTCCGCGGCCATCCGGATAATGCTGCAGATCCGCGCGTGGGCATACTGGACATAATAAACCGGATTTTCATTGGACTGCTTTTTAGCCACCTCAAGGTCAAAGTCCAGATGAGAGTCCGAACGGCGCATCAGGAAATTGTAGCGGGCCGCATCCCTGCCCACTTCATCGAGCACTTCACGCAGCGTGACAAACTCTCCGGAACGGGTGGACATCGCCACCGGCTCTCCCGCGCGCAGCAGGTTCACCAGCTGCACCAGAATGATCTTGAGGTCGTCTCTTTTGTGCCCCAGCGCTTCAATGGCGGCCCAAAGACGGGGCATGTAGCCGTGATGATCCGCGCCCCAGATATCGATCAGCAGGTCGAAGCCGCGAGAAAATTTGTTTTTATGATACGCGATATCGGCGGCAAAGTAGGTCGGTTCGCCGTTTTTACGGATCACCACACGGTCTTTTTCGTCGCCGAAATCCGTGGTTTTAAACCAGAGCGTTTCGCCGTCGGAATAGATGAACCCTTTTTTCTGCAAGTCGGCAAGCAGGCCCGTCACTCCGTCGCTTTCATACAACTGCTTTTCGCTGAAGTAGTGGTCGAACGTGACACCGAAATCTTTCAGATCCTGCTTGATTTCTTCGAGAATGGCCGCCCCCGCGATCGCATTGAAATAAGAAACGGTCTGCCCTTCGTCGGCCGTCAGGTACCGGGGGCCCTCTTTTTTGACGATATCAGCGGAAATCTGGCGGATATAGTCGCCCCGGTAGCCAGTTTCAGGAAAAGCAGTCTTTTCGCCCAGACATTCGCGGTAGCGGTGCAAAACGGATATCCCCAGGTTGTTCATCTGGTTTCCCGCGTCGTTGATGTAATATTCCCGCGATACGGCATAACCGGATCTCTGGAGAAGATTGGCCAGAACATCCCCCACCACCGCGCCGCGCGCATGGCCGATGTGCAAAGGCCCCGTGGGGTTGGCGCTGACGAATTCCACCTGCACCTTTTTCCCCGCGCCGGTGGAAAGACAGCCGTATTGATCCCCGGCATCGAGGACGTTTTTCGGGACCTGCCGCCAGAGCGTATCGGAAATAAAGAAATTGATAAAACCGGGTCCGGCGATTTGCGTACTCGTTATGATGCCTTCGGGATCGGACAGGTTTTCGAGAATCATCTGTGCAATTTTACGGGGATTCTGTCTGGCCAGGGAAGCCAGCATCATGGCCGCGTTGGACGCGTAATCGCCGTGTTCCGGATTGGCCGGCACCTCCACTTCAATCCGGGGAAGTTCCACCGGTTCAAACAGATTTTTTTCAACGCACGCGTTTACGGCGCCTTGAATGAACTGGATTAATCGTTGTTTCATCAAAAAATACGTCAAACCCTTTCCATAAAAAAATGACAAGCGGCTTTTACCATTTGCCGCTTGTCATAGCAAGTTGAACTATGAGTGGTTCCAGCGATTGTAATCCTTGCTTATTGATGCCCCACTTTTGGAGTCCTATTCATCTTCAACCTTACGGCTGAACCCTGGTGTCGTGCCAAAACAGCAGATTGGTTCTTCCTCCGCTTGGTGGCCGTGGAGGATCATAAGGTGTCTTACCAATATAATAAACCAAATTGCCGGTGACATCATCAATAGATCCCTGTACAGATACTGGTGGGCCATCCGGAAGTTTCATACTCGTAGACGTTTTTCCGTCGCTATCTTTGTACAGTCCGGCTCCTGTGATATAGTCTAACCCGAACAATTCATTGTTGCCGGTCTTTTCGCAAAGATTGTTCGAATTGGACGGTGCGTATGTTGTAAAAGAAACAACGCCATAATAAAGAACGGGATCACTCAGGATTTTTATTCCCATGCCGGGCATATCCATATACCAGCCATCATACTTAGGCATGTCTGTAGTGGGATTGAAGAAAGTCTTCACCCCATCTATGGATTTCAGGTTAGAAAGAGTAAAAGTTCCGGTCCGTTTCGTGTCTATCACAGCATGGAATCTTTCCTGAGCGTTGGGCGCTGTTGGGTCAGTAGCATCTCCTGTGCCGAAATAAACCCAGACATTCCCCGCCGGATCCCTGCTTACAGCAGGTTTTGTGTAGATAGGCCTTACATTGCCTTTTGCATCATAAAGAATCTCGCCGGACCATGTGCAGGATGTCTCCGACCCCAAACAGAATTTAAATCGCCACACGTTCCCGCCCATATCGGCAATATAAGCCGTATCGATGAAACCGTCGTTGTCAAAATCGATTGTGGCCGCCTGGCCGGCCAGACCCCAATCCATATCGGCATGAACAAACCCGGCCGGACCACTGTGCGTGGATGACCAGAGAATGGTCCCATTGGAGATATCGATAACATAAAATCCCTTACCCTTCGGATCGCATGCTCCACCGCCACTGCAGTCTGTTTTGGAAAAACCGCCACCGATAAAACCGACCCATTTCTCCTTGCCGTCATAAAGGACTCGCCCCATAGACATTTTACTCCACGGCTGGCCTAAATGGCTTCCATGCGTTGCCGACAACCCGCTCGACCCGCCGAGTTTCCATTGATAAGAAGGCATGGTGCGGGTGGTATCGGTAACATCAAAAGCGTAATAACCGCAGTAGTGGCTACTATCCGTCGCGTGAAATGTATTACTTAAACCCGTGTCACACGAAGACGAAGAGCTCCAAAGATTCGACGCCCCTCCCCTGCCTAGCGATACCAGCATAATCGTGCGCCATTCGTCGACACCCTTATTAGTCTGGTCGGTTCCCCACCATACGTCCGCAGCGGACGTGGCTCCATCCACAAAATACTGATGCGTGCATGATGTCGGATGTGCCTCACCATGTGCAACGCTCGGCAAGCGGGTCATAAAATTGGGGGGCACAAAACTCCATACTTCCGTTCCACCGCCGTCCGAATCATTGGCGGCCTTAAATGCATGAAACTGCGCATTATTGGTTCCTGCCACGATTAATCTTTTCCCGTTTGCTGTGGTTCTCGGATACTTGTCACGGAATTTCTCAAAACCCGTAATCGTGCTTTGGTCAATCCTGTCAAAAAAATAGGCAGAGGGTGTTCCGATCGTGATCGGGGAACTGTGGAAAATGTCCCCCAGCTTCCAATCTTTATACGTGCCGCCTTGTTCTCCTTCACGAATATATTTAATGATCAGCTGACGCTGTGCTTCCTGCTGATCAGCCGTCCCTCCGGTAATGCCTAAATCCGCAATCGAAATGTTAGTGGTGTTAAAAGCCGTCACCGTCCCGGATTTCAAGGTGTATATATTTCTGAAGCCAGCCGATGTTGACTTCAATTTCGCACCTGCATCCCAATCTTCAGCAGGGTTAATTTCTCCTGCATCATTAATAATCGTATATCGTTTCAAATACCCCGGCCAGAAAGAATCGTTATTGGGGGTAAGCACGGGCGTGAAAGATGCCTCATAGAGATAAGTTTCATCAACAGTTCGTATGGTTTGAACAGACGACTCCGTGAAAGAATAAGATGCTCCGGAAATTTCAATAATCGCCGTTCTTAAAGCATTTATTAATTGGTCGGTATTCGAAGCCATAAATGCATAGCCACTTAATTCCAGATATCCGGGATCATTTTCTACTGCCTTGAAATGACCGGTAAGCACACCAGAACCTCCAGCATAACAAACAGCAGATTCAGTAGCCGCATCGCCGCAACTGGTGACACCTGACGGGAAACACGCACCGGTACCGGTTGCCAGATTACAACAAAGCGCTTTTTCCGCCTCCGTTCCCTCCGGATTGCACCCCAGAGCGATATTGTAACCGGTTACGCTGCCGCTATTGACATCCGGATTATCCGTGCCACCGTAATAAGCCATCCAGTTGAGTTGATTCTTCAGGTAATCCGGCATGTCCGCCCCAAAACCAATTACATAAAGTTTGTAACCGGCGTCATTAAGTTGTTTTGCGGCGGCAACAACCGACCTTCGTCGCTTATACATGTGCTCCTGGCATTCAGCGCCGCTCCCGCCACAGATATAAGTGTCCGCACCGTCCGAAATCAGGATCGCAAATTTTTTCCGGCATTCATTTGCCAGTTTATCAGCCGCTTTATGAGCATCCAGGTAAATTTTTGCTTCCCGCAATGCATTGGTCAGCGGTGTGCCGCCGGCGGCGGTCTGCCCTGCAACCGTGCTGGATGTTCCGGTGTCACTTATTATACAACTACCATTTTTCCCCGCGCCGCAATAGGTTGTCTGATAGGGCGTTCCCGAACCAGTAGAACCGAGGGCACTGATCGGTTGACGAAGAATAATATTACCGGATGCGTAGTTAAGACCTGTGTCATTGTTGCCAAAAGTCATAAGACCGATGCGAACACCGAGACTGTTGGAATCTTGGGTATTAACGGTCCCGTTGCCATCATCATCAAGAATACCGAAAATCGCCCTTTTGGCAATGGACATTCGACTGCAATTGACATTGCAGTTCGGACGCACGGACAGTGTGCCGGAAGAGCAATAACCACCAGAACAATACGTCGTACCCCCGGAGCTATAGTTAGCACAATTTGCAGTATCAGGGGCACAGCTGCTCGAACCATATCTATAACTAGTGCCTATAGGATTCCAGTCCATGCTCCCGGTTACGTCAAGCACGATCAGTGCGTCAGGTGCAACAGAAACAAATATCTCCTCATCGCCCGTCTCCTCATCTTGCGCATATACGCTCAATGATATGAAGAAACTGATGAAAATGATTAACGCTAAAAATGTATATTTTTTAAGCATAATATCCTCCATAATTCTAAACAACATTATTTCCTTGAATACTTTTTTATTTACTTAAGGGAAATATTATTCATACTCTGTACCCAAGGGAACAGGCCCGTATTTAACACCTATATTGAGTTGAACTTCAGAATCATAACCGGTGTCCCGGCCGATAATGGTGTTTCGAAAAACAGAATACTCCATAGTGTCGGAAAAACCGTACGCGGTCACCGACGGCATATCACGATTCCATGTTGCCGCCCCTATATCAAAAGTGGCAGTCGGATCGTTCACGGCATCGACGACTTGATTCGTCACTCCGGCCATATATGGAGTAAAATTAATACAAAATTGCTGCACACCTGATTCGGCGGCTGAAAGGGCCTTGCGTTCCCCTACCATGCGGGAGCTGATGCGAAGATCCTGCGATGTCGTCGTCAGAATAAAAAAACCAACGGCCATCAGTATCATCACCGCCATCAAAGCGGCAATTAAAACAAAACCTCTTTCCGATCTCCTGTGCCATCTACGGCATTGGGTATGGTGGGCTAAGTACATGATTCCTCACAATTACATTGGTTGAATAAACCATTCTTTTGGGTTGTCCGGTGTGACTGTCATTATCTTCAGTTTCAGAGGCGATGGTAACCAGAATTCTCCTGATCGCCGGGATGCCATTTGTTTGGCTGGAATTATTATCTACAGTAGCGGTAATATCAACATCGTCTTTGTTGAAATAGCGAAACATCGGAATACCGCCGGCAACGGCCGCGGCATTCCTCACATTCGTAAACGGTGCATTGCCCCCCAGCAGGTGAGGTGGTATGCCACAGTTTGTCGCACGCGTCAGAGTATTTACCCCATCATAAGAATACCGGATATATTCATTGTCGGAAACAAATTGACCGTCTCTGTCCAAATCCATGGCAAAAGCCAGTGTATTCGCATTGGCGATCACAATCCCCTTTCTGGCACTCACAGGCGCGCCCCAACAAAGGGGAATACCTGGCATCGCTGCCGTTCCGTTACCCTGCCATATCAGCGGTTCACTACGGGGATTGTACGATGCCATGCGTATTTCCATAGCCATCAGATTAAGCACGGCTCTCGTGTCCTGCTGTGACATAACTTTTCTGTCAAGACTAGAAGATGTTTTTTGAGCCATAACCATCAGTCCGTAAACGGCAGCCATAATTGCAAGTCCTACCGTCATTGCGATTAGCAATTCAATCAGCGTGAATCCCTTATTATTCATACCCAAAAACCGTCCATTTCCGAATTCATTCAAAACCCGACTGACGTGTTACAATTATGCTGCTGCGAATACCGTTATTGTTGCCCGTCCAAGTGACTTGCACATTCACAAGCCAGGAGATCCCCGCAATAGCTGCAGCAGGATTGTTGTTAATCGTTGTGGTCACATCAAAAACAGCATCCCCTTCAACGTCTACTTCATCACTCACATGGATTGTCTTTTGCGTGGCACCCAGCACCACAGGATTAGAGCCTCTCATGATGTAAGATTCCTGAGCCTCGAGCTCGGTTTGCATGATCCCTGCCGCCCGCCCCAAATAATCCGAGCGGAGGGCAGTCCGCAAAGACATATCCTGCATAGGCATCAGAGACATTATCGCCACGACCGTTAAAAAAACGGCAATCATGGACTCCACTAAACTTATTCCCTTGTTATTTGAGATCATATTCAACACGCACCCTGCCCATTATATTCACTATGATTCTTGCTTCGGATAATCTGGTGGCATGCCGTAAGGTCATAGACCCCAGTGTTGCAGTGCCTCTTGGCAACAAACTGACGGTGGGAACTCCACCTGAAAAACTGGGAGCTGGTGATCCCGAAATCTCAACAGGATTATTCCCGCCAACTTGCCTTGTCACTATGGTAACCCCGTTTCGCTGAATCACATAATCATTCGTCCCCGCGTTAAAGGTAATGCTATATTGCACGTTTTCCGCAATAGCCCGCTGCTTGTAGAGCTGTATATCGGATGAAATGTCGCGCGCCGCTTCCCTCAAATTTGTATTATCCCGATATCTTGTAAAATTGGGTGCGGCTATCGCCAAAATGATTCCCATGACGGCAATCACGATGATCAATTCAATCAAGCTAAAACCGTCATTTTTTCTCATCTTCACTGTACGCCTCGATAAAATTTGAATCTACAATCCTAATGATATTTGCAAACCATGTGCCACGGCCTGGCTTTTTCCCTTTTGAACAACTATCGGTCCAAATCCAAAAATATGCATTGAATAACAAAGCACTACATTATTTATCGGCATATTTCCGTTTTCCTAAAGTGCCGGTCATCGTTCATCTTTGTGGTTCTTTTTGACATTCACCGGTCATTTTCACATTAAACCGGCTAATAACCTAGCAGCCAGAAGCGCATAAAAAGATCCCCGAAGAAGATATAGGCCACGGCCGCCGCGGACAGGAAAGGTCCGAACGGCACCGCGTATTTCATGTTTTGCTTTTTGATAATCATCGCCGCCACACCGACCAGCGCTCCGGCGAAAGAACTGAATAATAGAATAAATATCAAAGACTTCCACCCAAAAAACCCGCCGATCATGGCCAGCAGTTTGATATCCCCCCCGCCCATACCTTCGCGCTTGGATACAAATTCATATATGAAAGCAATGGCAAAAAGCACGCCGCCACCGACCAGAAGACCGATCAAAGCTTCATCCCATGGAACTTTTACTACAAAGATTGCAGCAAGCAGAAAAACCGGAATGCCCGGCAGCGTTAAGACATCGGGAATGATCTGATGATCCAGGTCAATGAAGGTAATCACAATCAATACGGCCGTGAAAGTGAAAAAGACCAGGAAAGTAAGCGTCAACCCGAATTTGATAAAGAGCAGCAGGGCGAAAATAGCGGTGATCAATTCAACCAAGGGATATCGCCAGGAAATGACACCATCACAGTCGCGGCATTTGGCTTTCAGCAGAAGAAAACTGACGATCGGAATATTATCATAAAAACGGATCGGGTGATGACAGTGGGGACACTGGGAAAGCGGTTTAATGATGGAGCTTTTCGCCGGAATGCGGAAAATGCACACATTGAGAAAGCTGCCGATGGCGGCACCGAAAATGAAGGCGAAAAAATTTAAAATCAGCATAGACCTCTTCTGAATTTTAACTTCTTTATTTTTAATGGCTTTTCAGGAGAGCTGGACGTTCATTGATCTGCCCGGCAGTCCTGCCGCCCTATCCCAATCAAAGACTTAGGCCAGTAACTTTGCGTCCCGCCTTTTCAGACGGGTTGCCTTGAATCGTGCGTTGGGCAGGATTCTACTCTTTTTTCGTCAGAAGTCAATAAAAAGATTGTGATTTCCATCACCAAATCCGATCATTGGTTGTTTGGCATGAACGCCGCTGATCACAACCATAAAAAATTTAATGTCAATAAATCTCTTTGCATCAGCGGCATCAATGAGGTATTAATTTTTCGTATGAATGACGTCCATTACATGAAACTTGCGTTGAAACTCGCCGCCAAAGGACAGGGCTACGCCAGCCCCAACCCGATGGTGGGCGCCGTCCTGGTGAAACAGAACCGGATCATCGGCCAGGGGTATCACCGATGCTGCGGGGAAAACCACGCCGAGGTCAACGCCATTGAAAACGCCACGGAGGATGTGGAAGGATCGACGCTGTATGTCACACTCGAACCCTGTTGCCACCACGGCAGGACCCCTCCGTGCACCGACAGGATCATTCAGCATAAGATCGCGCGCGTGGTGATCGGTTCGGTCGATTCCAACCCGCAGGTGGCCTGCCGGGGCATTCGCACGCTGCAGCAAAGCGGCATTGAAGTCGAAAGCGGCGTCCTGGAGCGTGAGTACCGTGCGTTCAATGAAGTTTTTTTTCACTATATGGAGACAGGACTGCCTTTTGTGACGATCAAATACGCCCAGACCCTGGACGGCCGGATCGCCACAGCAGAAGGCCAGTCGCAGTGGATCAGTTCACCTCCCTCGCTGAAGTTCGTTCACCGTCTGCGGGCCCGGCACGACGCGATTCTCGTAGGCGTCGGAACCGTTTTGCAAGATGATCCGGAACTGACCGTCCGGCTTGTGCGCGGACGCAATCCCATCCGGATTGTCGTGGATTCGCACCTGAAAATACCCGAATCCGCCAAATTGCTTCGCACCGCTTCTCAAACCCAAACGATTATCGCTACAACCCAAAATTCGACCGCTCCCCGGGCAAAACTTCTTGCAGAAATGGGCGCACACATCCTGAGAATCGATGCGGATGCACAAGGCAGAGTCAATCTGAAAAAACTTCTTGAGGCCATGGCTTCCCGAAACGTCTCTTCCGTGCTGGTTGAAGGGGGGTCACAGATCATCACGTCTTTTTTGAAACACAACCTGGCCAATCGGCTCATTGCCGTCATCGCCCCGAAAATTCTCGGACGGGGCACGGACGCGGTGGGCGATTTGCAGATCAGCGACCTTGGCGCGGCCCGAAAACTGACCTTCCAAAAAGTATCTCGTCTCGGCGAAGACATCATTATTGACAGCCGTTTAGCGCAACCCCGCCAAAAGACGGCCGGCGGCCCCGATGCCATCGATAGCTGAGCTGATGATACCGCCCGCATATCCCGCACCTTCGCCTGCGGGATAAAGTCCTCTGACACTTTCACACTGTCCATCAGACCCGCGGCAAATGCGCACAGGCGATGAGGTTCTCGTTTCAACACCGATCAGATGCGCGTTATCCGAAAGAAACCCCGGCATTTTTTTATGGATCCTTTGAATCCCGATTCTCAAGGCGTCTGTGACAAACCGCGGCAATGCCTCCGCCAGGTCCGCAAAATTCACCCCGGGAAGAAAGCTCGTCGATCCCACTGTCCCGGATGACTTTCCTGACACAAAATCAACAAGGTTCTGTGCAGGCGCAAAATAATTGCCGCCGCCGCAGACAAAGGCTTTTTGTTCCCAATGCCTGCGAAAATCCAGACCGGCCAGCGGCCCGGCGTCCGGCGCGAAGTCCTCCACGCGCACATTGACCACCACGGCGCTGTTGGCGAAGGAACCTGAACGAAGCCGGTTGCTCATGCCGTTGGTGATCACCGCGCCGGGAAAAGCGGCACAACCGATCACCGAGCCCCCCGGGCACATGCAAAACGTATAAACAGAACGGTTCATTTCCGGAATTGCTGCGGTGACAAAGTATTCCGCCGGCGGCAGTTTCGGATGCGCGCGCCACGGACCGTACTGAATCTCATTGATCAATGCCTGCGGATGCTCCGCGCGCAGGCCCATGGCGAAAGGCTTCGGCTGCAAAGCCACGCCGCGGTCCAACAGAGCATGATACGTATCATCCGCGTTCTGACCGATCGCCACGATCACGCCGTCCGTCGGGATTTCTTCTTGATGATTGACCACAACCGCTTTGACGGCGCCCCGGGAAATCACAAAATCCGTCACCTGCGTGCGGAAGCGGACGACGCAGCCCATGTCAATGAGTTTTTTTCGGAAATTCACCATAACTTTACGCAGACGGTCGGTCCCGATATGGGGTTTGGCATCCGTGAGAATGTCGTCCGGTGCGCCCAGTTGAACCAGGGTCTGCTTCACCCACAAAGCATGGGGGTGTTTGGTCCGGCTCGTTAATTTGCCATCGGAAAATGTCCCCGCGCCGCCCTCACCGAACAGAACATTGCTTTCAGGATGAAAAATCCCGCTCTGCCAGAAGGCATCAACATCCCTGGTTCTTTCCTCGATGGATGTTCCCCGCTCCAGAAGGGTGACTGATACGCCGCTGCCGGCAAGAACATAGGCGGCAAACAGTCCGGCGGGGCCGCCGCCGATCACAACCACCGGCCCCAAAGGCCCGCATACAGCCTTCACGGGACTGGCCGGTCCGGCTTCTTCCATATCTTCCACCTGAATTCCACCCTTTGCAAAACCGGGAAAGGCGACATCATCGACAACCTGAACCTTCAGGACATACACAAACTGAGGCGGTTTATTCCGGCGGGCGTCTATCGCTTTTTTCATCACGTCCACGGAGAGAATTTCCCGCAAGGCGAGCAACAGGGCTGAGGCGACTTTCGCGGGCAGCAGCGCCTCTTGTTCATCCAGATCCAGTTTGATCCCGCTGACTCGCCAGTGTTTCACGATTTCTCCGTTGCAAAATTGGAACAGTTATTGTAGAGGGGCACAGGTTTTTCAAACCTGCTGCTTTATCAATGATTCGACAGGTGATGTTGGTTATGCCCTGGTACGCCGTCCACACAAGAAGCCGTCACGAGTATAAAGCGCATGCAGGTCTTTCGCAAAAGAACCTGACGGCCTTTTTACCTGAGATGGAGGTCTGGAGCAAGCGAAAAGACCGCAGGAAGAAGATCTCCGTGCCGCTTTTTCCCGGCTATCTTTTTGTACAGGCCGACTGTCTGGACAATGAAATGAAACTGGCGGTGCTAAAAACAGTCGGCGTGGTGAAGATTTTAGGAAAAAAAGAAAATGCCGAACCTGTACCCGTTCCGGATGAAAATATTGAGGCGATCCAGTGCCTGCTCAACAAAAAAGCCGACGTTTTCACGTTTCAATACCCGAAAGCGGGAGAGGCGGCGCGGATCATCAGTGGTCCTTTTGCCGGCATTGTGGGCAAGGTGATCAGCAGCGATGCCGAAAAAGAGCTGTTCGTCGTCTCCATTGATCTCCTGCAGCGGTCCGTTGCCATCCGGCTGGAAGGGTTTCAGGTCGGCAAAGCCTGAAACACCGCACGTCCGTTGCCCTGTTCCCGGTTTCTGTCAGAAAAATCCTTGACATTCTAAGCGTTATGCGCAAGATAGCAATCGCCGGGGGGCACAGCGTCCCGGCACAAAATCATTTCAGGAATGTGATGTGAAAGGCCATATAATCATTAACAAGGACCTCTGCAAGGAATGCCATCTGTGCATTCATTTCTGTCCCAAAGATCACATTGTACCCACCAAGGAATATAACATTCAGGGCTATCGGCCTGTGGCCGTCCACGAAGGAACCGAGTGCACGGGTTGCGGCATCTGCGCCACGATGTGCCCGGATGTAGCCATTGAGGTTTACCGTGAATAAAGTATTAATGTCGGGAAACAACATCATTGGTGAGGCGGCCATCCGCGCCGGCTGCCGCTTCTATGCGGGCTATCCGATCACCCCCCAAAATGAGCTGACCGAGTACATGGCCGAACACATGCGCAAAGCCGAAGGCGGCGTGTTTATTCAGTCGGAAAGTGAAGTCGCGGCGATCAACATGATCGCGGGCGCAAGCGCGACCGGCGCCCGGGTGATGACATCGTCTTCAAGCCCCGGCATCTCTTTAAAACAGGAAGGCATCTCCTCCATGGCGGCCTGCGAGCTCCCCGGCGTGATCGTGAATATCATGCGCGGCGGCCCGGGGCTGGGAAACATCCGGCCTTCCCAGGGCGATTATTTCCAGGCGACCCGGGGCGGCGGCCACGGCGACTACCGGACGATGGTGTTCGCACCAGCCACCTGCCAGGAACTGGCCGATCTGACGATGGACGCGTTTGATGCTGCCGATAAGTACCGCACACCGGTGATGATTCTGGCCGACGGCATGATGGGACAAATGATGGAGCCGATAATTTTCAAAAGCCCCGCCCCCCGCGTCTACCCCGAAAAATTCATGCTGCGCGGCGCGGGATCGGGCAAGAGCAAATTTATCCGGGGTCTTCTGCTCGATCCGATCGACGCGGAAGAGCACAATTGGAAGCTGGCCAGAAAATATGAAGTCATCACGGAGCATGAAACGCTTTGCGAAGAACATAACCTGGAAGAAGCCGACATGGTGATCGTCGCTTACGGAACCGCCGCGCGGATCGCCAAGGGCGCCATCAAACGGCTGCGGGATCACGGCATGAAAATCGGGCTTTTCCGCCCCATCACTCTGTGGCCGTTTCCGGAACTGAAGCTGCGGGCCCTGTCGGCAAAAGTAAAAAATTTCCTTGTGTTTGAGATGAGCACCGGACAAATGCTCGAAGATGTCCGTCTGGCACTTCAGGGTTACGCCCATATTGATTTTCACGGCCGCCCCGGCGGCGCGGTGCCGACACCGGCGGAATTTGCCAATGTCGTCGCCCGCCTCTACAACAAACGGGATTAGGCCGTATTTTTAAGGATCAGAATTCCATGGCAAAAATTATCTTTCAAAAACCGAAAAGCCTGAAGGAAAAGATTTTTCATTACTGTCCGGGCTGCGGACACAGTATCGTGCACCGTCTGATGGCGGAGGTCATAGACGAAATGGGCATTCAGGGCATCACGATCGGGGTCCCCCCCGCGGGATGCGCCGTTCTGGCCTATAACTACTTTGATGTCGACATGATTGAATCCCCGCACGGACGGGCCCCCGCCATGGCTTCAGGCATCAAGCGGATGCTTCCCGACCGGATGGTCTTTTGCTACCAGGGTGACGGAGACCTGGCCGCCATCGGCCTTGCGGAAAGTTTTCACGCCGCCAACCGCGGCGAAAATATCACCGTGATCTTTATCAACAATGCCGTCTACGGCATGACGGGCGGACAGATGGCCCCCACGACGCTCCTGAATCAGAAAACCACCACCAGTCTTGCGGGGCGTCAGACGCTCCTCGACGGCTATCCGGTCAAGGTCAGCGAACTTTTCTCACAGCTGGAAGGAAGCGCCTACATTGAAAGATGCATGGTCAACTCACCGGCCTTCGTCAACAAAACCAAAAAAGCCATCCGCAAGGCTTTTGAATGCCAAAAGGCCGAACTGGGTTTCTCGATGGTTGAAATCCTCTCGGCCTGTCCGACCAACTGGAAAATGAACACCATCGATTCGTGTCAATGGATGGATGACGTCATGAGCAAGGTTTTTCCTCCGGGCGTCTTTAAAGATGTGACCAAAGCGACTAAAAAAGCCGCGGAGGTCCCATCATGATGACCAAAGCGATCTTCTCGGGATTCGGCGGGCAGGGTGTTTTGATGATGGGCACCAGCCTGGCCCACAGCGCGATGAGCAGCGGCTATCATGTCACGTATCTGCCGGCTTACGGCGCGGAGATGAGAGGCGGCACCGCCAATTGCACCGTGGCGATCGGCAATGAAGAAATCGCTTCCCCGGTGGCCTCGGAACCGGATTATCTGATCGCGATGAATTCACCCTCGCTGTTCAGTTTCCAGACAAAAGTCGCCGCCCGGGGCATTGTTTTCCTGAATTCATCGATCATCAGCGACCGTCCCAGCCGTTCCGACCTGACCGTTTATTCGGTACCCTGCGGAGATATCGCGCAGGACCTGGGCAACACCCGTGTGGCCAACGTCGTCATGATGGGTGCGTTTATCAAAAAGTCCGGCG
The DNA here is from genome assembly GCA_002347685.1 of Syntrophaceae bacterium UBA2280. Classification (GTDB taxonomy): domain Bacteria; phylum Desulfobacterota; class Syntrophia; order Syntrophales; family Smithellaceae; genus UBA8904. Next base: position 38,626 of record DDWS01000033.1, on the reverse strand, counting down.
TCGTCACCCCGGAGATGTATCTCAAAAGCCTGGAAACCATTATGGGTAGCAGAAAAAAAGGTGTGGCGGAAGTCAATCGCAAGGCGTTTGCAGCCGGATTTGATTATATAAAGGACTAAGTAAAGATATGGCCGTAAAACAAATATCCGTTTTACTGGGTAACGTGCCCGGTTCTTTCGCAAGGCTCACCCATATTCTGGACTCGGAAGACGTCGGCACGAAAGCCTTTTCCGCAGCCAGCACCGCCGAAGACAGCACGGTTCGCATGGTGGTGAACGATCCCGACCGCGCCGCGGCGCTTCTGACCAGCTATCATTTCAACTGTGAAGTTACACCGGTTCTGGCTGCTGAAGTGCCCCTGCATTCAGGCGGCATGAACGCGATTTTGAAACCGCTTTCCAAAGCCGAGATCAATATTCATTATCTTTACACCACGATCAACCGCATCGGCAAGGAAACTATTGTCATTCTGGGCGTCGACAAGATCGAGGAGGCCAGGGACGTTTTAATCGAAAACTGGATTACCCTGATCGATGAAGAGATTTATTCCATTCCCTGACGTGTAAAAACACATGCCGGTTTCCTTCGACAAAGAAAAAATCCTGGCTGCCCGTATGGCGTCGCTGGGCGTTTTCGAAACCGATTTTGAGGAAACGTTTGTCCGCTCCTCCGGTCCCGGAGGCCAAAAAGTCAACAAAAGCTCATCTTGCGTCCAGCTTGTTCATGTTCCGACCGGACTGTCCGTTAAATGCCAGCAGGAACGGTCTCAAGTTCTAAACCGTTTTCTTGCCCGCCGCATCCTTTTGGATAAAATCGAACAACAGCAGAAGGGTTTTGTGGAAGCTGAAAAAGAAAAGATTGAAAAAATCCGGAGGCAGAAACGCAAAAGAAGCAAGCGGGCAAAAGAGAAGATCCTGGTGGAAAAACATCAAAACGCGGAAAAGAAGTCTCTTCGAAAGCGCATTCCCGCCGAGGGGTAGGTGACGAATTAAAAACCATCATTCAATTTCAGTGCGCTTCGCTTCTGTTTGAGAAAGGTGTCATTAATCCCGCTGAAGCGGGATAATTGAAGCTTTCGGCTGCAAGCAGCCCGAAGAGCTTCGATACCCAGGGAAGTTTATGTTTGTTGATTTGCCCTACTCGCCTCCCCGCCTGCGGCTCGGCTCGAGACGGCAGAGTATTCGACTTACGAATTTCAGTGCGCTTCGCTTCTGATTGGAATTAAGGTGTCATTAATCCCGCTGAAGCGGGATAATTCGACTTACAAATTTCAGTGCGCTTCGCTTCTGAAATTTGAGTCTCATTAAAAAGGGAGAGAAAGTCGATGCACGCTCCCCCTCCCTGTTTGATAATAACGGTGATGCTGGTTCTTACTTAGCCAATATAGACCAGGAAAGGATTGGCGAAGAAGGCAATCAACGAAACAACCAGTGCGTAAATCGCCAGAGATTCGATCATGGCCACGCCGACGATCATGGTGATGAGAATTTTACCCTGAGCTTCAGGATTTCTTCCAACCGCGTTGGTGGCGCCGTTAATGGCATTACCCATGCCGATGCCGGTTCCGATCGTTCCCAGACCAATGGCAAGACCCGCAATCAGAAGCGAACATCCGATGATGATCGCTTTGGTGTAATCCACTACGCCGCCCGTAGCCTGCGCTGTTTCCGGAGCCGCCATAACAAGGGGAGCCGAAAAAATAACCAAAGCCATCGCCAACACGGTATACATTAAACTTTTCTTCATTTTATTCTCCTTATCATTTTTTTCATATTTCAAATCCTCCGTCGTTATGAATGTAACGTTGTGCAGCCTCCTTTCCTGAAAATTTAACGACTCGGTGACTCGTAGTCTTGTTTTTAACGATCCGTAAAACGAATGTCAAGAAATATCTTCATCATCAACGCATGACTTGATTTTATTTTTCAGGCAGGATAGAGATTTGAACGATGGAAACCTTTACAACCCAGGAAAAAAAGGCCGCGCGGATCCTGCAAGGCGACATTCCGCTTGTCGCCAGACCTTTTGCCGACATTGCCGACCGCAGCGGCCTGGCGGACAACCACCTGATTCCGCTTTTGAAACGTCTTTCCCGCAGCGGTATCCTAAGAAAGTTCGGAGCGGTACTGCGACATCAAAATGCGGGTTATCGGGAAAATGCGATGGTCATGTGGCATGTGCCTTCAGATGCAGTCGAAAGTGCCGGGAAAACCTTTGAATCGCTGCCTTATGTTTCTCACTGCTACGAAAGAAGCCCGGCTTTTCAAAACAAATACAATCTCTTCACGATGGTGCACGGAAAAGATGAGACCATCTCGTCGTTGATCACCGCCATGTCCCGGAAAATCGATTGCGATGATTTTCTTGTTTTGGAAAGCCTGCAGGAATATAAAAAAACGTCTCCGGAGTATTTCTGATGACTGACACAAATTCCGATCATTTTACCGCGGCCGCCCTGGTCATTGCCGGCGGCGTCAACTCGCCTGTACGCGCCTGGAAATCCGTGGGCGGCAATCCCCTTTTTGTTGACAGGGCGAAAGGCGCCCGGGTTTTCGATGCGGCAGGCAGAGACTACATCGATTACGTGCTTTCCTGGGGACCGATGATCCTGGGGCACGCGCACCCGAAAATCACCGCCGCCATCTGTGAGGCGGCTCAAAAGGGCACCAGCTTCGGCGCACCGACGCGGGCGGAAACCGAAATGGCTCAATTGATCCGGGAGGCGATCCCCTCCATGGAACGGATCCGCATGACGAGCTCCGGCACGGAAGCGGCCATGACGGCCATCCGCCTGGCTCGCGGCTATACCGGACGAAACATGATCATCAAATTCGACGGCGGTTACCACGGACACGCGGATTCCCTGCTGGTCAAGGCGGGCTCCGGCGTCGCCACGCTGGGGATTCCCGGCTCTCCCGGCATCCCCGGCGATCTGGCGAAACTCACTTTGAGCCTGCCCTATAATGATACAGACGCGTTCGAAGACGCAGTGGGGCGCTACGGCGAACAACTGGCCGCCGTCATCGTTGAACCGGTGGCGGGTAATATGGGCGTTGTTTTGCCCCGGGAGGGCTTTCTTCAGAAGCTGCGGGAAGTCACGAAGAAATTCGGCATCGTGCTGATTTTTGACGAAGTCATCACGGGATTTCGTTTTTCGTTTGGCGGATACCAGAACCGGGTCGGCATTCAGCCGGACTTAACCTGTCTGGGAAAAATCATCGGCGGCGGACTGCCGGTGGGCGCGCTTGGCGGGGAAAGAACGATCATGGAAAGACTTGCGCCGACCGGCAACATCTATCAGGCGGGAACGCTTTCCGGAAATCCCCTGGCCATGCAAGCGGGTATCGCCACGCTCAGCATCCTGAAATCAGGAGCTGTCGATTATACCGCGCTCCAGGACAAAGCGAATGGCCTGTGTCGTGAAATGGCCGCACTGCTTTCAAAAAGCGGCATCGCGGCCTGCATCAATAAAACAGGGTCGATGTTTACCCTGTTTTTCCAGGAAGGGCCTGTGTTCGACTTTGAAAGCGCTCTGCAATCGGACACAAAGCTCTACGCGCGATTTTTTCACGGCATGCTGAAAAACGGCATTTGGCTGGCCCCCTCTCAATTTGAAGCAGGATTCCTCTCGTTCGCGCATGAAACAGGGGATATTGAGCTGACCCTTGACGCGGCAGCCGCCACCTTGAAATATTTACGAGCGGCCGATTGACAATCGCCGCTCGATGAAGTAATAATTTATTTCCTTTTGTTTCAAAATAAAACAAATGAAAGATCATTACATGAAGAAAAACCTGACTGCACAATCCTTTTATGCGGGGAAAAACAAAATCGCCATCATCGGCCTGGGATATGTCGGCCTTCCGCTGGCGGCCCACCTGTCGCGCCATTTCACCGTCATCGGATACGATGTCAGCGAAACCAATGTGGCTGAACTCAAAAGAGGGCACGACCGCACGATGGAGCTATCCGACGGAGAGCTCAAAAAATCAAAAATCCATTTCACATCAAAACCCGCGGACATTTCCGGATGCAAACTCTTCATCGTTGCCGTTCCGACGCCGGTGGACCATTTTCACGTTCCTGATCTTTCCGCCATGGAAAACGCCTCCGCCATCATCGGCAGAAACCTTTCGGCGGGCTCCTGCGTGGTCTACGAGTCCACCGTTTATCCGGGTGTTACGGAAGATGTTTGCGTGCCCATTTTAGAGCGCGAATCCAAATTGAAATTCGGCAGGGATTTCACCGTCGGCTATTCACCGGAGCGCATCAATCCCGGCGACAAGGTGCATACGGTCGACAACACGATTAAAATCATCTCCGCTTCCGACGCGGAAACACTCAATCTGCTCGAAGGCATCTACAGCGCGGTGGTCAAAGTCGGCCTGCACCGGGCCTCCTCGATTAAAGTCGCGGAAGCCGCCAAGGTCATTGAAAACACGCAACGCGACATCAACATCGCGCTGATGAACGAGTTGGCCATCATTTTCAACAAAATGGGCATCGACACGCTGGAAGTCCTCGAAGCAGCCGGAACCAAATGGAACTTTCTCAATTTCCGGCCGGGCCTGGTCGGCGGCCACTGCATCGGCGTCGATCCTTATTATCTGACCTACAAGGCGGAAAGCATCGGCTATCGTCCCGAAGTCATTCTCTCCGGACGCAGAATCAATGACAACATGGGAAAATACATCGCCGAGCGCGCGGTGAAAATGCTCATTGCCGCCGATATTCAAATCCGCAAGGCGCGCGTGGCGGTTCTGGGGCTGTCTTTTAAAGAAAACGTGCCCGACCTGCGCAACACCCGCGTGGTGGATATTATCAATGAACTCAAAGATTACGGCGTCGAAGTCCTGGCGCACGATCCGCTGGCCATTCCAGAAGAGGCGCGACAGCACTGCGGAATCAAGACCGTGTCCCTCAAAGACATCAAAAATGTCGACGCGGTCATTCTGGCTGTGGCCCATGATGAATATAAAAGCATCGGTCTGGCGAAAATTGCCTCGCTTTGCTGTAAAGGCCGTCCTGTCGTTCTGGATATCAAAGCGGTTTTTGAACCTCAGGCAGCGACAGGCATGGGGATCAATTACTGGCGTTTATAAAACACAAGAGAAGGAAGATCATGAAAAAAGCTTTTCTGACAGGCATCACAGGCCAGGATGGTTCCTACCTGGCCGAATTTTTACTGGACAAGGGCTATGAAGTTCACGGCCTGATCCGGCGCTCCAGCACCTTCAACACGGACCGGATCGATCATCTCTACCGCGATTCTCACGATCCAAATACGAAACTGTTTCTGCATTACGGCGATCTGAGCGTCTCCGGTCAGCTGATGGATATGCTCGCGTCGATCAATCCAGATGAGATCTACCACCTGGGTGCGCAAAGTCACGTCCGCGTGAGTTTCGACATGCCGGAGTATACGGCGGACATCACCGGACTGGGCACACTCCGAATATTGGAAGCCATCCGAAAAACCGGGATTCAGACGAAATTTTACCAGGCCTCCTCCAGTGAAATGTTCGGCGCCGCCCCGCCTCCGCAAAGCGAAAACACCCTTTTTCAGCCGCGCAGTCCCTACGCAGCGGCGAAAGTTTTCTCCTATCATATTGTGAAGAACTACCGCGACGCCTACGGCTTGTTCGCGACCAACGGCATCCTGTTTAATCACGAATCCCCGCGGCGCGGCGAGACGTTCGTCACCCGTAAAATTACCCGCGCGGCCGCCCGAATCAAGCAGGGCCTTCAGGACAAACTCTATCTGGGGAATCTGGAAGCCAAGAGAGACTGGGGCTTTGCCGGTGATTTCGTGGAAGCGATGTGGCTGATGCTTCAGCAGGACAAGCCGGATGATTATGTGATCGCCACCGGTGAAACGCATTCTGTCCGTGAATTTGCGGAAAAGGTATTCAGCAAACTGGGGCTGGATTATGCCCGGTACGTAGCCGTGGACCCCCGCTATTTCCGTCCTACGGAGGTTGACGTTCTGCTCGGAGACGCATCCAAGGCAAACAAAGCGCTGGACTGGCACCCAAAGGTCTCTTTCGATCAACTCGTCGACATGATGATCGCGGCCGACCTGGAGCTGGCCAAAAAAGAAAAAACACTGGTGGACGCGGGTTTTTCCTGTTCCAATTCTGAACGCATCAGTTAATATACCATTGAAGGAATCTTCCATTGCTTAAAAACAAACGAGTCACCGTCACGGGCGGAAAAGGATTTTTAGGCGGCCATCTGATTGGCAGGCTTGCCGATTACGGCTGCGCAGCCATCGAAATCGCCGATCTGCCGGACTACAATTTAACCGATCTTTCCGACATCCGCCGGATGTACAAAGTTACAAAACCAGATGTAGTCATTCACCTTGCAGCAAAAGTGGGAGGGATCGGTTTCAATCAGGAAAAGCCGGCGGAGCTCTTCTACGACAATCTCGTCATGGGCGCGCAACTGATCCATGAAGCCTATCTGCAACGCATTGAAAAATTCGTCGCGCTGGGAACGATCTGCGCCTACCCCAAATTCACACCCGTTCCCTTCAAGGAAGAGGATATCTGGAACGGCTATCCGGAAGAAACGAACGCGCCCTACGGACTGGCCAAAAAAATGATGCTGGTACAATCCGTGGCCTACCGTCAACAGTACGGCTTTAATTCGATTTTCCTGCTACCGGTGAATCTCTACGGACCGGGTGATAATTTCGATCCACGATCATCACATGTCATCCCGGCTTTGATTAAAAAATGCTTTGATGCCATGGATCGGGGAGATGACGCCATTGAGGTCTGGGGGACAGGCTCGGCCACCAGGGAGTTTTTTTATGTTGAAGACGCGGCCCGTGCCATCTGTCTTGCGACGGATCGATACGACAAAAGCGAACCGGTCAATATCGGAGCGGGATTCGAAATATCCATCAAAGACCTGACCGAACGGATTGCCGATTTGTCTGGTTTTACAGGCAAAATCATCTGGGACACCTCAAAGCCTGACGGCCAGCCCAGGCGACAGCTCGACACGTCCAAATCCATGAAAGAGTTTGATTTTAAAGCTGAAACGGATTTAACAAGCGGGCTGAAAAAAACCATCGCATGGTACGCGAAACAGCGTCACCTTTTAAACAATAAATGAACGGCGGTCATGTTTTTCGTTGACTTTGCCTGCCACGCATGCTAAAGGACTCGTCAATAAATGGATAGCGAAACCAAAAAACTAGGGATCCAGATGGCCCTGGCCAGCAGTCTTGGCATCGCAATGGTGCTGGCGATTTTTGGTAGCCTCCTTTTAGGAATCTATCTGGATCGGAAATTTGACTCCGGCCATGTTTTTACGATCTTTTTTCTCGTTATAGGAATCTCGGCCGGATTTCGCAACGTATATGTTTTGGTGAAGAAGAATTTTACTGATGAAGAATCCATTATAAAGAGCCTGAAAAGTGAACCCCATCGTCAAAGACCCACTCCAAAGAAAACTTGAAATCACCAACTGGGTTATCCTTGCCATTCTATTTATTCTCTCATTGATTTTTGCTTCGAGAAACTTTGCCTTGAGCGTGCTTGTAGGTGGAATCATCAGTACCGCAAATTTCTACGGCATGGGGCGCGGCCTTCAGGGCGCTTTCCGGAAAACGGCCGATAAAGCCAAAGGTCCCGTCATGTTCAATTATTATATCCGCCTTTTACTCACCGCAGTGGTGCTGTATTTCCTGATCGCGCACGGGGCGGTTCATGTGATCGGTTTAATCATCGGACTTTCAGTGGTCGTCATGAACATCATCATCACCATGATCGCCGCATTGACAATAAAAAAAAACTGGATTGAGGAGGTTCGTTAGAGTATGCATCCCATCTATTTACTGGAAAACCCTTTTATTCCCGCGCACGTGACCTATACATGGGCGCTGTGCATCGCGCTGATTGTGGTTGCGTTCGTGGCGACAAGAAAACTGTCGGTTTATCCCGGCAGATTACAAAATGTTACGGAAGTCATCATCGGCGGATTCGACAACCTTCTCAATGAAATCATGGGACCCCACGGACGGAAATTTTTTCCCCTGATCGCCACACTGGGACTCTTCATCTTTTTTTCCAATTTTATGGGCGCCTTTGCCGGGATGAAATCCCCCACTTCCGATATCAACACCACCGTCGCGCTGGCGCTGGTGGTGTTTTTCTCCACACACGTGGTGGGCATTAAAACCCACGGGTTCCAGTATATTAAGCAGTTTCTGGGTCCGGTCTGGTGGCTGGCGCCCTTAATGCTGCCCATTGAAATTGTCAGTCATCTGTCAAGACCGCTCTCGTTAGCTTTCCGTTTGTTCGGAAACATCAAAGGAGGCGATCTGGTTTTGATTATTCTGCTCGTCCTGGTTCCGCTGATCGTTCCGATGCCGATTATGGCACTGAAGCTTTTTGTGTATATCGTTCAAACATTCGTATTCGTGCTGCTGTCCATGATGTATATCGCAGGCGCCATGGAAGAAGCGCACTGATAGGGCATTCATCCTTCCCCTAAGGGAAAAAAAGCTGACCGCCTTTCAGGGGTCAGCTTTTTTTTCTTCATGCCGCGGCCGGACCGGGCTTTTTCAAAAAAAGCGAATCAAGACTTGACGGCATCGTTCAATCGTAATATTCAAAGCCCATCACGAAGACACGAAGAGACACTCGGGAGTTTTTATGTCAAGCCTTGGAATCAACATCGGCTCCTCAAATGTGAAAGCCACCCTGCTGAAAGATAACCGGATCGTCTGGAGCGCGGTGGTGCCGCACGAAGGGAATTTTCCCGACACACTCAGGAAAATTCTGTCCTCCCATCCGGTTCCGGACAAGGTCAAGGTTCTGGCTACGGGAACGGAAGGCCGCTACCTGCTGAACGTTAACAGTGTGATCGAACCCCTGTGTGTAGAAGAGGCCCTGCGACAACTGGGATATCCCGTTGACGCGCTGGTTTCTCTGGGCGGTGAGGATCTCGTCGTCTATACGCTCAATGAAAACAATAAAATCATCACCAGCTTTTCCGGCAACAAATGCGCATCCGGCACCGGTGAATTTTTTAAGCAGCAACTGGCACGCATGAACATGACGCTGGAGGATATCCACGGCATTCCCGAAGACAGCTGCGTATTGAAGCTCTCTTCACGCTGTTCCGTTTTTATGAAAAGCGACTGTACGCACCGACTCAACAAGGGCGAAGCCAAAACAGGTGATATTGCATTGTCTCTAAGCGATGTCATGGCCGTCAAGGTGATCGACTTTCTCAAAAGAGCCAGAATTGAAAAAGGAAAGGTTCTGCTTGTCGGCGGCGTAACACAAAATCCATATATTCTGCGTTTCATCCGTGAAAGGATGCCGGATCTTGAATTTATCGTTCCCGAGCAGGCCCCGTACTTTGAAGCCTACGGCGCGGCGCTGATGGCCGAAACGTCCGGCAGCACTCTGCCTTCTGAAAATGCCCTTTTCAAAAGCAGCCGGATTCAGTTTGAGAGATTCAAAAGCCTGAAGACAGCCGAAGGCAAAGTTACCTATCTGCCCTCCCGGAAAGGCAAAGTTGTCGCAAGCCGTGAATATATCCTCGGTGTGGACGGAGGCTCCACCACCACAAAAGCCTGCCTCATTGATATTGAATCCCTCGAAGTTACCGCGTCTTTTTACGGCCGGACACACGGCGACCCGGTGGCCGCGCTTAAAAATTGTCTCATCGAAATCAAAAAGCAGATCCGTGACGACATCGGGGACGGGAGCATTCGCATTACGCTTTCCGCCACCACCGGATCATCGCGCGAAATCCTGGGTGTTTTTCTGGAAACGCCCGGCGTGTATAATGAAATCATCGCGCATGCAGTCGGAACAACGTTTTACCGCGACGACATCGACACCATCTTTGAAATCGGGGGTCAGGACGCCAAGTATGTCTCGCTGAAAAACAAAGTCCCGATTGATTACGCCATGAACGAAGCCTGTTCCGCAGGCACCGGATCTTTTCTGGAAGAATCGGCTCAGGGCGACCTCAATATTCCGGAAGCCTCCCAGATCGGAGATATCGCGCTTGCCGCCGAAGCGCCCCTCAAGTTCGGAGAACACTGCTCCGCCTTCATCAATTCCGATATCCGCAACGCCGTTCACCAGGGCGCATCGCGGGAAGACATTACGGCCGGCATCGTCACATCGATCGTATCGAATTATCTCAACCGCGTCGTGGGCAACCGGACCATCGGTAAAAACATCGTCCTGCAGGGCGGCGTTGCCAAGAACAAAGCCATCCCGCTGGCCTTTGCCATGCTCCTGGGCAAAAACATCCTCGTTCCGCCCGATCCGGAACTGATGGGCTGCTTCGGCGTCGGGATTCTGGCCAAACAAAAGTACGATGAAGGATTCCTGACGAAAACCGCCTATGACCTGGATCAGATCCTCGCCACCGAGATTCTTTATGAAAAGGAATTTCAGTGCAAGGCCTGCGATAATTTCTGTCCGATCCGCATTCTCAATGTCAACGGGCATAAGTATATGTTCGGGGGCCGCTGTAACAAGTACGCCAACCTACGAAAGAAAAAAGTCTTCGATGAAGCCTCCGTCACCGATTACATAGAAAAGCGAAATGAAATTCTTTTCCAGACCTGTGCGCCGGATCCGGAGTCACTGGTCACAAAGAAGCCCTTTGTCGTCGGCATCCCCCGCTGCTTTTCCATCTATACGCTCTGGCCGCTGTATTCGTGGTTCTTCCACACCTTAGGCGTGGAGACATTTGTTTCCGAAGAGATTGCGCACGAAGGAATAGCGCGTGTGGAAAGCAGCTACTGTTTTCCGGCGGAAATCGCGCACGGTGCGGTTCAGGATATCTTCAACCGTAAAATCGATTATATTTTCCTGCCGCATTTCCGGGACATGGAAAGCTACGAATCAGACGTCCAGGCCAATTTCTGCCCGATCACGCAGAGCCTGCCCTATTATATCCAAAAGGCTTTCCCGGAGATTCCTCAAGAAAAATATCTGGCGCCGGTGGTCAGTTTCATGCATGGAACCGACAAGGCCGCCGAGCCTTTTATCACCATGGCCGCGGCCCTGGGCATTGGAGAGAGTGAAGCCAAGAAAGCCTTCGTGCTTGCCTATGAAAAACAAATGGAATGCTTTGCCCGATTTGCCGAACTGGGCAGGCAGGCAATCGCCGAAGCACGCCTTGCCAAGCGGCCCGTGATCGCCCTGCTGGGGCGTCCCTATAACGCCTTTACCGCCGATGCCAACATGGGAATTCCCCGCAAATACACGTCCCGCGGTTTTTCGATCATTCCGTTCGATATTCTTCCGTTTGAAGATCAGGCCATTTACCCCAACATGTACTGGTATTACGGCCAGCAGGATATGAAAGCCGGCATGCTTCTAAAAGACGAAGACAACATTTTTATCACCTTTATTTCCAACTTCTCCTGCGCGCCCGATTCCTTCATGCTGCATTATCTGAAGTGGATCATGGGAACAAAACCCTTTTTAATCCTGGAGATGGACTCTCACACCGCCGACGCGGGAATCGACACGCGTATTGAAGCGTTTCTGGACATCATCGAAGGCTACCGCTCCAAGCTCACCGATATCCGCGAGGAACGCTACGATAATGGTTTGAGTTTCATCAATAATCCGGGAGAGGAAATTCACATCAAAAACAGTCTCACGGGCGAAATCATTCCAATAAAAAACAATCCCCGCGTCAAACTGCTTTTATCCAACATGGGCAGGCTCTCGGCAGAGCTGATCGGCGCCGCCGTTCGCGGCCTGGGCATCAATGCCCAAACGATGCCGGTGCCTGATATCCACACACTGCAAATGGCCCGCAATCATGCTTCAGGCAAGGAGTGCCTGCCTTCTCACCTCGTTTTAGGCAGCGCGCTGAAGTATCTGGCCTCCGATCAGTACCGCAAGGATGAAATCTATATTCTGTTTGTTCCCACGACAACGGGACCCTGCCGGACCGGACAGTACTTTGTTTTCTACGAGAACCTTTTCAAGGATTTGCGCCTGGAAAATGTCGTCGTCTTCACGCTGGAAGCGGACAATTCGTATAATGAGCTGGGCACGGAATTTTCCAAATACGCCTGGTGGGCCGCCATGATCGGCGATTACATGAAGGATGTGGAAACATCGCTTCGAACCTGCGCCGCCGATCCGGTCGAAGCGATGGTGATTTATGATCAGATCTGGCAGAAAATGATCGGCGTGGCCGAGCGCGATATTACGCAAGTGCTTCCGGTGCTGAAGGATATCGCCGGCACAATCTCAAAGATACCGCTCGCCAAAAAGATGGAGGACTGCCCGAAAGTGCTGATCGTCGGGGAAATTTACGTCCGGCGCGACGATTTTGCCGTCGATGAACTGATCCAGCAATTGAGCCGCCACGGCATCATCGGCAAGGTCTCCAATGTCACCGAATGGCTTTACTACTGCGATTTTGTGAGGCACTATGAGCTCAAAAAGAAACTTCACCTGGTGCCCTGGTACCGGCGTGTTTTCGCCCGGGAATGGATCGACATTCTCCACTGGAAAATCGAGCACACCTACAAACATAACGTGGAGAAGAAGGTCCGCAACACACTCAATGCAACCGGCCTGATCCCCCGCACGCCTCACGACATGGAAGCCATCATGAAAAACACCGAAGAGCACTTCGTCAGCCACGAGCTGTATTCAGAGATCAGCATCTCCAGCGGCGTAGCCGCCACCGCCATGATGGACGGCTATTCCGGCATCGTCAACATTTCGCCTTTTGCCTGCCTGATCGGACGCGTCATCGAGGGACTGTTCACACCCTGGGCCAGAGAAAGAAACTATCCGGCCATTTCGATTGAAATCGACGGCAATCTGCTGCCGCCCAACGTGCTTAGCAAACTCGACATCTTCATGCTCAACGTCAAGCGTTTCCGCGGCAGGGAGGATGCTTCCACCATGGTGGAACAAGACGGCGCAAAATCCGTGGCCATTGACCGAAAAATTATCCGATAAAAAAAGCGGGCAGGATGCCCGCTTTTTTTATTCGAAAAATCGTTTTAGGCTTTCTTAGGCGGTTTGAGCAGAGTAAAAGCCATAACCAATCCAACCACCGCCAGCACCGCCGTCGGATAAAAAGCAAACGTGTAGGTACCGAACACATCCTTGGCCTGACCGGAAATGATCCCGCCGACAATAGCGCCCGTGCCATAAGCAAAAAAGACCACGCCGTAGTTTCTGGCATAGTTTTTCATGCCGAAAAACGTCGCCGTCGCGGTCGGCGCAATCGCCAGCCACCCGCCCAGACACAGCCAGAATCCCATGAAGCTGATCGTGTAGAGGATTGTATTCCCTTCCTTGGCCATCATCATGAGAATGGATACGACCAATATCATGACCAGGTTGAGCATCGCGGCGTTTCGCGGCGTGATCTTATCGGTCAGCCAGCCGAAGAGCGGACGACCCAGGGCATTGAAAATGGCGAAAATACCCACCAGCGTTGCCGCCGTCTCGCCGGCAATTTGGATGATCTCGTTGCCTACCGGCTTGGAAATGCCGATGGCCATTAAACCGGCAATCGACCCGATCAGAAAGCAGAAAAACAATCCCCAGAAAGTGGAGGTTTTCGTCATCTCCGCGGGCGTAAAATCCGTCGCCGCTAAAGTGCCCGCCGGAGGCTTCCAGCCGGCCGGAACCCAGCCCGCGACAGGAAAGCGAAACGGAAGACACAAAAGAACCAGAATGGCACCGAAGGCAAAACCAAAGTACATGAACGTTGAAGACAGGCCGACCGAGGGCAGAAGAACGCTGGCAACCTTGCCGGTAATCAAAGCCGAACCGCCGAAGCCTGCCAGAATGAGACCGACCGCCAGACCTTTTTTATCAGGAAACCAGCGCGCGCCCATGGCGACCGGACAGCCGTAAACGAGGCCAACACCGGATCCGGCAATGACGCCGTAGGTTAATGTCAGCACCCAGATATTGGGGGCAAAACTCGAAAGCAGCCAGCCCAATCCCACGATCACGCCGCCGATGATGCTCAAATTGCGCGGACCGAGTTTTTCCATCACACGACCGCCGAAAAACATCGTTACGGAAAAGAAAGCCAGAAAAACCATGAATGGCAGATTCGCCATGGAGGCTGAAACATGCATGGTCTCTCTGACAGGCGCCAGAAAGATACTGTAGGCATAAACCGCCCCGAGGCACACACACATGACCAATCCTAAAACAACGAACACCCACCTGCCGCGCTCCGCAGACATCCCAAAAAGCTTAATATCAGAACCCATTTGTCATCCCCCTCATAAAATTAGCAACTATTTCGATGATGGGCTTTTATAGGTTAACAGATCAAGAGTCAATAAAAATGTATGTAAAAAAGAAATGTTAAGATTCCTGTTTGCTCAACCGCGCAAAGGATCGTTCACAATCCTCCGACCGGAGCCGCTTATGGCGGTGCCCGGGTGTCGAACTGATTTTGGAGATTTCTTTAAAGCACACGAACGCCTCTTCGGCCCGGCCATCAGGCATACAGTTTCGCGGAATGTCAGTTTTGCCGTTCGTCCTTTTCTAAACGATGAGCCGCCCCGGCTGCACCGAGGCAGCCGGGGCGGCATCAGGAAAACTCACGTGACGGCGACATTAGAGTTTGATATTGCCTTCTTTGAGCGTTTTGGTGGCCTTAAAGATGTCGAGCGGGAATTTTTTATAGATCTCTTCGAGTTTCAATACCAGCGCAGGGTAACCAATGCCCTGCGCCAGCGCAAAGGGTCCGAAAGGCGAACCGCCGCCGTTGGCCATGGCCAGGTCAATTTCTTTAGGATCATCGGCTACGCCTTCTTCCAGGAGTTTGGTCGCTTCATTGACCTGCAGGGCGATCAGCTGGTTGATGTCGAATTCCTTCGTGCCTTTGGTCAGGTCGATGACGGGCCTTCCCTTGGACCAGTCATAGAATCCCCTCCCCGTTTTTTTCCCCAGGTTGCCTGACTTAAGATAGGACATCAGCGCATCGGATGGTTTGTAATCCATCGAAAGCACCTGTGAAAAATACTCGAGTCCGTGGGCGGCTACATCAATGCCGACATAGTCCAGAAGTTCGAATGGCGCCATCGCCATAACAGGCTTGAACGCCGCGTCAAACTCTTCGGGCGCGGGATGCCCCGCTTCCAGAATTTTCGAAAGTAGAACAAGCGTGGGTTCGTTGACCCGGTTGTAAATAAAACCCGGTGAATCTTTCTTGACGATCACCGGAACTTTTTTGATTTTTTTGGCAATGTCATAGCCGATCTGGATGGCTTCGTCGGAGGTCTGCCTGCCTTTGATGACTTCGACGAGTTTCATCAGAATGGCCGGGTTGAAAAAATGATAGCCGATCACCTTATCGGGCCTGGTCGTGGCGGCGGCGATGTCCGTGATACTCATATTGGAGGTGTTTGAGGCCAGGATCGCGTGTTTCGGAGCAAAGCGGTCCAGATCGGCAAAAACGCTTCTTTTGAGTTCGAGCTTCTCCGGCACGGCTTCAATAATGAAATCCGCTTCCTTCACGGCTGTCTGCAAATCGATCATCGGTGTGAGGCGCACCATGGCATCATCGTATGCCTCGGGCGTCATTTTGCCTTTTTGCTTGAACTTGTCGAAGCTTAACTTGATGCCGGCCATACCCTTATCCACAAATTTCTGTTCAATGTCGCGCAGGATTACCCGATAGCCGCCTATCAGACAACAGGCCGCGATTCCATGTCCCATATCCCCCGCGCCGATCATGGCAATGGTTTTTACGTCTTGATCTCTCATCTTCCGCCTCCTTTCCGAACGTATCATCCATCGGTTGCGAACGGTTTGGTCGTCCGGCAAATACCGGATGAAACCGCCCCCGCCATCGTCGATTATTTCTTCAACTTCGCCAGTTCCTCATCGCGCAGCGCTTTGCGCAGAATCTTACCTACCAGCGACTTGGGCACCGATTCGCGAAACTCCACGACCTTGGGGACCTTGTAGACGGCAAGCTTGACCTTGCAAAACTCGATGATTTCCTGTTCCGTGGCCGTCTCGCCCGGATGAAGCACCACGAAGGCTTTCACGGTTTCGCCGCGGTAGTCGTGGGGGATGCCGACAGCAACCGCCTCAGAAATCTTGGGATGTCCGTAGAGCACTTCTTCAATCTCCCGCGGATAAATGTTGAAGCCTCCGGCGATGATGATGTCCTTCTTGCGATCCACGATGAAGATGTAGCCGTCTTCATCCGCCTGCGCGATGTCGCCGGTGTAGAGCCAGCCGTCTTTGAGCTGATTGGCGGTCTCGGCCGGATTGTTCCAGTAACCCTTCATCACCGTCGGCCCCGAGACGAGCAGTTCGCCGGATTCACCCGGCGCGACATCCTCAACACCGTTTTCCACATTGACGATGCGGAAATCGTTGTCCGCCATCGGAATGCCGATGGAACCGACTTTTTGAAAAGTCAACGGATTGGCGATCGTAATGGAGGTTGTTTCACTCAGTCCATAACCCTCATTGAACATAATGCCCAGATCAATGACACGTTCGATGAGTTCCACAGGCATCGGCGCCCCGCCGGAATTGATCAAACTGATATATCTTCCCAGATCCAGGCCGGCTGCTTTGGGATGATTGACAATGGCGGTAATCATCGTGGGAACCGCAGGGAAATAGGTAATATGGTCCGCCTTGACGATCGTGTCGATGATTTCGTCGATTTCAAAGCGCGGCACCAGAATTTGTGTGGCACAGTTGAAAAACGACCAGTTCATCGCTGCGATGTTGCCGTAAACATGGAAAAACGGCAGGACGCAAAGTGCAAAGCGTTCATGGTGCGCCATGGTGAGGGGCGCGTAAACCCCCGGCGTCGCCCACTGGCTTGCCTGGAAGCAGGCGGCCACCAGATTGCCGTGCGTGAGCAGCGCGCCTTTCGGGAGCCCCGTGGTTCCGCCGGTGAATTGAATCATCGCGGGATCGTCCGGCACGATCGGAACGCGGGGAGGCCGCGTATCCGGGCAGCCTTCGATCAATTCGGAAAAATGCAGCCAACCCTCCTCCAGCTCCAGAACGCCGGCAGTGCTGACGCCGAGACCGTTTATATAATCGGTGATCCTGGTAACAACTGCACGTTTGAGGCCTGTTTCTTTCACCGCCGGACGCACATGGGGCAAAATCATATCGAACGTGATGAGCGTTTCCATGGCCGTGTTCTCAATGACAAATTTTAACTCCGTCGCGGTGTACAACGGGCTGATATTCACGACAATGGCGCCTATGTGCAGTATGGCCAGATAGGAAATGACGAATTGCGGACAGTTGGGAAGCTGAATCCCCACACGGTCTCCCTTTTTGACCCCTTTGGCGATAAGCGCGTTGGCAAGTCTCAGCACCTGCTCGCGCACCTGCCAATAGGTCATTTCCGTTCCGTAGAAGACAGTGCAGACTTTGTTCGGATGGGCGCCGGCGGTCAGCTGAAAAATCCTTTGCGCCGGATACTGTGGATAGCGAATGGTCGTGGGAACATTGTAATCGTAGAATTTGTGCCAGGGTTTGATCCTGGGTAAGCCGTTAACGCCATCGGGGTCGGTTTTCATCATCCTGTCTCCATGATGTATGAAACAGAGATTCACCGTGCGCTTTGCGAAGCAAAGCGCACGGTGACCCCCGTCATTTCTTACTCCTTATCTGCCGCACGCGCTACTCTGCGAGCGCCCCTGTAAAGTTTGCCGAATCCACCTTAATCGCGGCGCCTTCGTTGTTCATAATACATTCCAGCTGCCCGAAAAATTTGGGAAACTCGGAACCGATAAAGAACTGCGAAGAGAGCACCCGGCCGCTGTAGTAAGCCGCTTCGGGGTTTTCCGCGAGCAGCTTCTGGCGTTCGGCGCCTTTGGCTTCGCCCAGAAGGGCTTTGGACTTCGGAATGGTGATGGTCATGCTCCACAGATGCAGCCAGGCCACGATCAGCGGGAACATCGCCTGCTGCAGCGGCGTGGCGTTGAGCACCAGGGCCATGAACTTGCCTTCTCCCAGCTGCTTTTTCATCATCTCGATGACTTCGTCGAACTTCGCAAGTCCGCGAACGACCGGGGCGATGTACTTCTCATCCACCACGCCTTTGGCAAGGTCAATCGTAGCATTCATGCGTTTTCTGAGCTGCGAGTAGTTGTACATTTCAGGATTCATCAGGATCTTGCGCATCTGCAGATCGAGCGACTGAATGGCGTTGGTGCCTTCATAAATCGAGAATACCTTGGTGTCGCGCGCGTACTGCTCAACCGGATATTCCTGGCAGTAACCGTAGCCGCCGTAAACCTGCATGGCTTCCGCCGTGACCAGCCAAGAGGCGTCGGAAATACCGGCTTTGACAATGGGGGTAAGTATTTCGACGATCCCCGTCGCTTCTTTGACCTCCTCCGGGGAGGATGAAGCATGCATAATATCCTCATGATAGGCGAGGAACAGGCAGAGCATCCGCATGCCCTCGACCGTGCTCTTCATATAAAGCAGCATTCTCTTTACATCCGGATGTTCGATGATCGGCACCTTTGGAGCAGCCGGATTCATGGACTGGGTGATATGGACGCCCTGAATACGGGTTCGGGCATAGGTAACCGCATGCATGTAGGCAGCACTGGAAACAGACTCGGCCTGAACACCTGTGTGAATGCGCGCCGCGTTCATGAGCTGAAACATGACCTTCATGCCTTCGCGCTCTTTTCCCAGAAGATAACCGACGCATTTGCCGTTGTCGCCGAAATTCAGCGTCGAGGTGGCGTTGCCTTTAAGCCCCATCTTGTGTTCGACGCCCGAACAGATCATGTCGTTGCGTTCGCCCAGCGACCCGTCGGGATTGATCAGATACTTCGGAACAACGAAAATGGAAATGCCCTTGGTCCCTTCCGGATCGCCTTCAATGCGTGCTAAAACCGGATGGATGATGTTTTCCGTCATGTCATGTTCGCCGTTGGAAATAAAGATTTTCACACCGCTTATGAGATACGTGCCGTCCGGCTGCCGGGTCGCTTTGGATTTGAGCGCGCCGAGGTCAGAGCCGGCGCCCGGTTCCGTCAGACACATGGTGCCGCCCCACTTCCCCTCCATCATTTTGGGAATAAACATGTTTTTCACTTCTTCGGAACCGAAAGCCGCAATGATGTGCATCGCTCCGGTGATCGCACCGCAATACATGGTCAATGCCGTGTTGCCCGCGTTAAAATACTCCGCAGCCGCCATGGAAACACTGGAGGGAAGGCCCATGCCCCCCATTTCCGGGGAAAACGTCAGGCTGTGGAAACCGGCTTCCATGTACGCCTTAAACCCCTTGTGGAAGGATTCGGGCACTTTGACTTCATTGGTTTCCGGGTCGAACTTCAGACCGGTTTTATCGCCGTCGCTGTTGGACGTATAGAACTGTTCCAAAGCAATTTTTTCAGCGAGATTGAGCATATCCTCGTAAACACTACGGTCAAAATCGCTGAAATGGTCAAAGCGGTTGAGCTTTTCCATCTCCAGCATTTCAAACAGCACAAAACGAACATCACGTGAATCGACTAATGGATTTAACGACATACCTGCCTCCTTGAAAAATATTATTTTTTAACCCCTGCCTGAAGCAAGGAACTCGAACCTGCTGATTTTTTACAATCGGTTGAAATGAATCTTCACGTATTTACCGAATTTTTCATGGCTTTCCGACCGCCCGACTACGACGGATCCGGAACAACGCCCGTTACGACCTGAGCCGTGCCCGACATTTTCACTCGACCCCTTCGGTCATCCCCATGAACATCGAACGTTGATTATTTTTCTTAGCAGATCAAAAATGAAATGCAAGCGCTATCTTTCATCATCCGGAAAAAATAACTCAATAATAATAGGCGCTCTTATGACACTTCCCCCATGCGCCGGCCCTGCACGCTTTTCGCCTTACGTTTTCACATGAATCAACGGCAGGCCCAGATGGCGCCTTTTCGTTTCGCCCTCAAGCGTTGTCCGCTCGCGCGCGGTGGGCGGGCCACGGCGGCCCCTGCCCACTGTTTCAATGAAATGAGAGCTTCCGAGATGCACCGCGTGCTTGCCGAATTTTTCAGCCAGTTCGTCGGCCACGGCATAAACATCTTTGATTTTTTCCGCGTGCACCGGATCGTCGAAGAGGGTGTATTGAATGCTGCTGTCGGCGACAAGGTCAAGAAGGATCACACCCGTGGCCCGGTAAAGTTCGCGCGGCCGGTAACAGGCGTTAAACAAATCACGAATGACGCCGGAAAACTCAAGCGGGCAGGCACACGGCCGGGAAAGCGCCGCTTCGCTGCCGGCTGAGTCAAAATTTTGCTTTTTCAGAAAAACCACGATTTTTTTCGGTGCGAGCGCGTAGCGCCTGGCCTTGATGCAGGCCGATTCCACGTTGCGCGCAAGCTGCGCGAAAAGGTAGTCGGCATCCGATGTCGGCGGCGCGAACGTTTTGGTTTTGCTGATAGAGGCGTACGTGCTTTTTTCTTCGGACACCACGGGATAAACCGACTCACCGCGCAGCTCCTGCCAGATTTCAACGCCCGGCTTGGTGAATTTCTGCCGCACGGTTTTCTCCGGCAATTGCACGAAAGCCAGCGCTGTGCGGCAACCGAGCTTCGCCAGATAGTTCGTCGTGGCAGGCCCGATGCCCCAGATCTTTTCCACCGGCAAATCGTTTAAGTATCGGGCGATGTCCCGGCCTTTGATCACCGTCAGGCCCGCGGGCTTCTGATGTTTGGAGGCCACCTTGGCCAGGACCTTGGTGATGCTCAATCCCACCGACACGGTGATGCCCAACTCCCGTTCGATGTCCGTTTTCATTTTGAGCGCAATGTCTTCGTAAGTTAAGCGCAGCGCCCGGCGCATGCCGGTGATGTCGGAAAAGGCCTCGTCGATGGAATATTCCTCCACATCGGGTGTGAAGCGGCGCATGATCGCGAACATCCGTCGGGAAAACAGGCTGTAGGTTTCGTAATCCGAAGGAAGAACCGTCAAACCCGGACAGATTTTACGCGCCTCGTGCAGAGGCACGCCCCGCTTGACGCCCAGCTTCTTGGCCGCGTAACTGGCGCAGGCCACAATGCCGCGTTCACCACCGGTAATGAGCGGCTTGCCTTTGAGCTCCGGATGAATCGCCTCTTCACACGACGTAAAAAATGCGTCGCCGTCGATGTGAACAATCGCGCGCGGCCAGGAATGAAGACTGAAAATTAGATCGGTCATAAAAAATCCGGCCATTAGGCCATTAGGCTGTAGGCTATTAGGCTGTAGGCTAGAAGCCTAAAACAAATAGCCTGTAGCCTCATTTATGATACTTCCTCACCAGCGCCGTGATGACTCCCGCGATGCACATCTGGGTTTGCGGGACAATCGGGGGATATTTGGGATTGGCCGCCTCCAGAATGACGGTTTTCCCCTTTTTGCGGAAATATTTCATCGTCCAGTTTCCGTCCACCTCCGCCAGGATGATGTCGCCGTTTTTCGGTTCTCTGCCGCGCTCCACAATCACCAGGTCTTTTTCCATAATCCCCGCGCCCGCCATGGAATCACCCGTCACCGACAATAAAAAAGACGTTTCCGGATGCGCCACCAGGTATTCATCAAATGAAATGACGTCGCGTAGCTCTTCCTCGGCAGGCGACGGAAACCCGGCGCAAACCTCCCCGTTGACCTGCAATCCCACGATCCGGCAAAGGCAAGAAACGGTTTGGGCCTGCAAAGCGCCGAAAAGATCGATCATTTTCACGTAGCCGGGAATGTCGCCTGCCCCGACACGCACAAACGGCGCAGCCCCCTCCGCAAAGGGTATATCTCTTGTTTTTTCCATGACTCCCTCATATAGAACGATCGTTCTATTGTCAAGATCATTTTCGCCGGCGCGTAGACAAAACATGTAAGCTGCATACGTAATATTTGTTTTGATTGATTTTTCAGTAATTCCCACAACGGCTGAAACAGACCCAAAATGGCAAACAAAACTTTTGACAACAAAAGCCCATTGGCATAGAACACCCGTAAAGCGTGGCCTATTTCAACGGTGTGGAAGTTTTTTGCAGGAGACTGACAAAAGAAACCAGAATCTGCCACGCATCATCCTGGCTATTTAGCAGACACATCAATAATATCGCAATAGATGTTCAATACCCTGCACCGGTCGACCCCGTAAAAGGAAGGCCGGTCGAAAACAAAGGCATCCGAAATGACACCGGAATGACCCGGAAGGAAACAGGTTATGGCACAAAACATGAAATCAACCGGTATCAACAGCTGGCCTGAGGACGACCGGCCCAGGGAAAAGCTGCTCAAAAAAGGCGCCGGGGCACTGAGCAATTCTGAGCTTCTGGCCATTCTGCTACGCACCGGCGTGCGGGGCAACAGCGCCATTGACCTGGCGCGCCAGATTCTGGAAAGATTCGGAACCTTCCGCAACATGAGCCACACCGATATGCGCGAGTGGAAAGAGTTCAAGGGCCTGGGTCCGGCGAAAATCGCGCAGATCAAAGCAGCCCTCGAAATCGGGCGGCGCTTCCGGGAAGATGAAGTTTTAACCAGCAAACAAAAAATTGCTTCCGCAAAGGATGTTGTCAGTATCATCATGCCGCAGATGCGCGACCTCAAGACGGAAGTCTTTAAAGTGGTCTATCTCAACTCCAACAACCGCATCATCAATATCAGCGATGCCGCCCTAGGCACGGTCAACCATGCCATGCCCATCGTGCGGGAGATTATTCATTCCGCCCTGCAGCAATTCGCGGCGGCGATCATCTGCATTCACAATCACCCCAGCGCCAACATTGCACCCAGCCCGGAAGACACAAAGTTTACACAGGAACTGACGGCGGCTGGTAAACTCATGGGCATCAAAGTGCTGGATCATGTCATCATTGGCAATGATGATTATTTTAGTTTTGCAGATCAGGGTATGATGGGGTAATGTGTCATTGCAGAAAAGGCAGCCCCATGCAGCTTCGTGAAGGCGTGATGGATAAACGCTGCCTTGTGCTTCGCGGCACATGCAGACAATGCCACGGCGAGGTCGCGCGGTTGATCGAACCTGCCGAATAACCATCATCGGAGATATTTCCAGCCATGTGCGGACGATTTGTTCTGGTTACGGATTTGTCGGTCATCGCGAAGGAATTCGATATTCCCGGCGTGTCCATCCACTTTTCGCCCAGCCGCAATGTCAGCCCCGGCCAGCATATTCCAGCCATCGTCAAAGTGGACCGGCAAAACTTTCTTAAGTCTTTTTTGTGGGGGCTGATTCCGTTCTGGGCGAAAGACCCGTCCATCGGCGCGAAGATGATCAACGCGCGCGCCGAAACGATCGCGCAGAAACCAAGCTTCAAAAACGCCTTTGCTAAAAGACGCTGCCTGATTCCCGCCGACGGGTTTTATGAGTGGAAGCCGGAAGGCAAGAAGAAAATCCCTTATTATTTTTCGCTGAAAAACGAAGAGCCTTTTGTGTTTGCCGGTTTGTATGAACGCTGGGTCGCCCCGGACCAAAAACCGGTGGACACCTGCACGATTGTGACCACCCAGGCCAATGCCGTGGTCGGGCCCATTCATGACCGGATGCCGGTGATTGTCCCGAAAGACGCGCACCGTCTGTGGCTGGACGGCGACATCCAGGACGCCGCAAGACTTCAGGATATTCTGAAACCCTATCCAGCCGGGGAAATGGCGTGCAGGGAAGCGGGGAAAATCGGCTGACCCGGCGGAAATTCTTCCCGCGAAGAAGGGGCGCTAAGCGCCCCGCAATTCATTCGTCATACCCTTTTTAAAACATTTTTTTACCGAATGTATCGAGATGCACCATATCGGCCGGCGGCTTTCGCGCCGGACCTTCCTTGGGCTCAACGGCGGAGGCGCCGATGGGAATAACGGCCGCCACTTCGTAGCCTTCGGGAAGTCCGATCAATTTTTTACAGGCATCATGATCCATCAGGCCCACGACAACCGTGCCCAGACCCATCTCATGCGCAACCAGGCAAAGTGTCTGCGTGGCCAGTCCCAGATCAAACATGTACCAGCTGTCGTATTTGGTGACTTGCTTACCGTCATAGCAGCCGGATACACCGGTTTTCGCGCACACGACAATCAGGGCTGACGCGGCAAGCGAACATTTCGTCGCGGGATTTTTCCCCGAATACGTTGCAGTCACTTTTTCAATGCGCTCGCGATCGCGCACCACGACAAATTCCCACACCTGCGTGTTGGCCCATGAAGGCGACCAGCGCACGGCATCAAAAATCCGTTTAAGCTCCTCATCGGTGACCACGCGGTCCGTGAACCGCCGGATACTGCGTCTTTTGAGTATGGCTTCCTGCAATTCCATCGCACAACCTCCTTATTCACTATTGATGTTTTTTTTGATCCGGTGATTTTCCCGGACATCCCCGCCTTCAATGGCGGAGGCGAGTTTTTCGGCAAAGATTTTTCTGGCCTGATCGGCAACCGCGCCAACCGGAAGCCTGTGAATTGGATCTTCCGCGTTCAGGGAAGCGATCAGCTCCAGCTCGATCGTGTTTTTTTCAAACGCATTGAAGACGAACGTTCCGGGGCGAAACAGTTTATCGGTATTGCGGATCCAAACGAGTTTCAGCCCCGTGTTGCAGTAGCGCGCAATGCTAAACACGCCTTTATTAAAAGGCGAGAGTCTGCCGTCACGGCTTCTTGTGCCTTCGGGAAAAACAAACAGATTGCCGCCCGCCGCGAGATGCGCCTTAATGTCTTCGAGGTTGCCGAGCATCGCGGAGCCGAACATTTCAGCAGGTGACGATGGAATATAGCCAGCCTTTTTTAAAAACCAGCCGAAGACGGGCACCCGAAAAAAAGTGCTCTTCACAATGGTCGTCTGACGCGCGAAAAGCGACACCAGTAAAATCGGGTCCAGATACGAGATATGATTGCACACGATGATCGAGGAGCGAAGCGCGCGCACACCCGGCGCGATGCGATAGCGCGTCTTTGGAATCAGCACGCGCCCCAGCCCGAAAAAGCAGCGCAGGTGCAGGTGATTGAGCCGCTGAAACACGGCCGGAGCATTTTTCTCCCACAGGTAAAAGGGCAAGAAAATAACCGGCAGCAAAACCAGGTATCCGAACATGAAATATGCCCACAAGATGACGGTGATGCAGAAACTCGCAGTGTGGCGCGCATAACGGATCAGGAATGAAATCATCTCAGGAAAACTTTCGGATGATCAGGCTGGTGTTCACGCCGCCGAAGGCGAAATTCTGGATGGCCGCTGTTTTCACCGGATATTCGATGAGTTTCCGGACGTGATTGATCATCGCGCAGCGTTCATCGACGGATTCCAGATTCAGCGTCGGGGCGATAAAACCCTCCTGCATCATGTAGAGCGTCAAGACAGTCTCGATCGCGCCGCAGGCCGCCATGGTATGTCCCATGTAGCTTTTGAGCGCCACCACATAGGGATCGGGACCGAAGACTGCCGCGTTGGCCTGCGCCTCGATAATATCACCCATTTTGGTGGCCGTGGCATGCGCGCTGACCAGATCCAGGTCCGGGGCACTGATTCCGGCGTTTCGAAGTCCCAGTTGCAGGGTTTTGGTAATGCCTTCGAGATTGGGAAGGATCAGATCACCGCCGTTGGAATTGCAGGCAAACCCGATCACTTCGCCCAGGATCGTCGCACCGCGCTTTTTGGCGAATTCATATTCTTCCAGCATCACCGCGCCCGCGCCCTCGGCGACCACCAGCCCGTCGCGGTCCTGATCAAACGGACGCGGGGTGCGTTCGGGATGATCGTTGTACGCGGTGGAACAGGCCAGCAGATTGTCGAATACCGCTACGGTGATCGTGTCGTATTCATCCGCGCCGCCGCAGAGCATGGCGTCCTGAAGGCCATACTTGACGGCCTCGTAGCCGAAACCGATGGACTGGCTCGACGTGGTGCAGGCGGTTCCCGAGGAGATGATGCGGCCGGTGATGCCGAACATCTTGGAAATATTGACGGCGGTGGTGTGCACCATGGATTTCAGATAATCGACCGCGCCGATGCCCTGATAGGTAGCTTTGTCTTTGGCTTCAAAAAATATTTTGTAGATATCGCGCTGTACGGTAGGAGAGCCATGAATCGACCCAAACGCAATACCCAGGCTGCCTCCCGTCACAAAATCCTGGGGCAGACCGGCCTGCGCGAGGACTTCTTTGGCCACCTGGCAGGCATAATAGGCTACCGGGCCCATGGTCTTGCGGTGCTGCCTTGCAAAGTCGTACACGATCGGATAGTCCACCGTGCCGTAGACACGCGAATGGATAAAGCGCGTGATCAGCTCATCTTCGCGCAGGGTCCGGACGCCGGAGGCGCCTTTCTGCAGGCTCTCGACGATCTGCTGCCGGCCATGGCCGATCGGAGTGATCGCCGAACAGGCGGTGATGACGACTCTGCGCTCCATGTTTATTTCTCCGTTGCGGCCGCACGCCTGGAGGCCAGCATTTCAATATAGTCAAGGATCTGATTCATGGTGCGAATATCCATCGCCAGTTTTTTTTCATCCTGAGTGAGCTCGGACCCCAGAAATTTTTCGATTTCCAAAAGCAGTTCAATGGCGTCGATACTGTCAAAGCCATAAGCCTCACGCAGATTGACATCCAGCTCGGGATTCTCAACTTCGAATTCCTTTAAGAATATTTTACGGACTTCTTTTTCAATATCCTGACGTGTCATGGATGTTGTCTTACTCCTTCAGATTTCGATCATTTTCAGAAAATACCGATCATTTTTACAAAATTCGCGTCTGCGTTCAGGGATTTCTTTATCCGAAGCGAAACAATTTTAGAATTAACATAAATCGGCCCGATCGTCCAGTCCTAGAGTTGCGGGCCCAATTCCTTAGCGAAACGCTCATCGCCGACAATCTGCCGCGCAGCGTTGAACGATCCGAGCATGCTGCCCAGGACACCCGGCGCCATCGCGTTTTGTCCGGCCAGACAAAGCCCGCCTATGGGCAGGTTATTCAAGGAGGCGATCTTGAGCAACTGCCGCGCCGAACGCAGCACACCGTAGCAGGCCCCTTCCGGGCAATTCATGTAATCGCGCAGCGTAAGCGGCGTGAACACATCCAGAATCTGAAGACGGGCAAGCGGGCCGAAAATACCTTCGGCCTGTTTTACAAGATCGAAAGCCAGCCGCATTTTCTTTTCTTCATAATCCGCGCCGCGCTGTCCGGTTCGCGTGTGTTCCCAGGCGCGCCAATCGCTGTAAGGCGAACGGGTAATCATGGACAGCAGATTCGTGTCCGGATCGCGGCCGGGCAGGATCTGATAAAAAATGCCGTCCCCGATAAAACCCTGCTCGTCGTAGCGAAGGCGGTAAATATTGTGGCCTATGGCCTTATGCACCCGGGCGTCGACAGCGGCCTGAACGGCCACCACCCCTTCTGTTTCCTCCAGCGTCAAAATGCGTTCTGCAACAGACGCGCG
Organism: Syntrophaceae bacterium UBA2280; assembly: GCA_002347685.1. GTDB lineage: Bacteria > Desulfobacterota > Syntrophia > Syntrophales > Smithellaceae > UBA8904. The sequence goes on along the minus strand of DDWS01000033.1, from coordinate 11,198 downwards.
CAGCGCGCCGTCGCCCAACAGGTCTAAAACCACCTTCGGATGAATCGCCGCAACCACCGCGTCGGCGGCGATTTCACGTCCGGACACAAGCCCCACGCCGGTCACGCCGCCCGCTGCCAGGAAAATCTTCCCGACGGATTCCTTCAGAATCATTTCTCCGCCCAGCGCCCGAAACCGTGCCGCAAAAACATCCGCCATCCGGGCGCCGTTTTCCATCAATCGCCAGGAGGACATCAAATACCCGGCCATCACCATGTGGTGAAATATTAACGGACAGTCCGCAAGCGGGACACCGATGAGCTGACAGGGCACGGCCAGCAAAACGCGCAGTCGCGCCGACGCGCCCAATGCGTCCAGCCATTCTCCCATCGGACGGAAATCATCCATGTTCTGAAAGGGATCGCCACTGTTTACAATAAAAGAAGGATCCTTCATCTGACCGGCAATCCGCCGCAGGTTGGCCATCAATTCGTCGATGGCCGCCGCATCCTGCGGGCAGGCCTGCTTCAGATTTCTCTCATACGCGTCAAAACCGACCGGAAAATCGAAGGTAAAATCATCAAAAACATACCGGTCGGTCACCGCGCCGCTCTCCATACGGAAAAACAGATCCTCCACGGAAATGCCCAGAACGGCGAACATCTTTCCCAGCGGCTCATCGGGCCCCAGCGCGCCTGCATAATGCACGCCCACGGGGCAGTCCATGCCGTGGCGCGCATACGAACGCATCAGGCCTCCGGGCCGGGCGTTTTTTTCCAAAATGGTGACATGATACCCCATATGCGAAAGCAGAATCCCCGCCGAAAGTCCGCCGACACCCGAGCCGATAATCACAATGTTTTTCCCTTTTATCTGCTTTCTCACGGGTGTCTTCCTTTGCCTGTGTTCCCGCCGGCTCCTGCCTCCGGCAAAACCGGTTCGGCTTCAATCAGCGTCATCGTGAGCGAATAGCCGGCCCACTGCGTGGCGACAAGCTCGATTCGCCCATAGGGTCCGGCCGCGGAGGCGTCCAGTTGAACACGGCGCATAAGCGCGCGGATCCGGGAGTAGCGCCGGATCTGCGCACTGCCGGCGGGGCCCGCTGTCACGTCAATCCAGCCGCCTGTATCCTGACGCCAGCGGCAAACCTTCAGACCATCGGCCGAAAAACCCCGCTTTTCGGGCGCTCCCGGCGGGGGAAAAAAGATCAGTTCGATATCGTTCATCATGTTGCGTGCAAAATCCGGCGCATCAAAGGGCGGCAGCGCCCGGCTGACTTTCAGCCCGGAAGGACCGGCGTCGGCTTCAAACAGCACCAGGCCCTCGGCGGACATGATGGCGCAAGACATCTGCCGGGTTTCGGGGTCCGCCAGCGTCACACCGATCACGGCGCCCTGCGCGGCGCCGGCCGCGCGCGCTTCAATGGCATGAATGAAACGGGTTTTTTCGGTAAGAAACGGAGAAGGGCAGTCAAGGACCTTTCCCTCGGAATCCGGCAGGCCGGGCCTTATTTCCGGCAGTGACGCGCAGGAAACCAGCGCAAAAACACCCATCAAAAAAAGGGCGGCTTTCATCGGACATCCCGGAAAACGCCGTCAGGCAGGGCCTCATTGATCCGGACGTTTCGAAATTCAATGAGGGTTTCGGCGGTGTCGCTTTCGATCATCCGAACCGTCTTGACTGTGGCATCGCTGCGGGAAACGGCGATTTCGATGCGCTGCATTATTCCGGCCATCCCCTCCCCCACGGGCGTAAGCGTGATAAACGCCATCGTCTTTTCATTCCGCAACGACGCTCTGAAGGAAGGATTGGCGTCAAACCTGCCGCTCATCCAGCCGGCAACTTCATCAAGTACAATGCCCATGGCCAAAACACCGCTGCCGGTGTCTTCAACCATCCGGCCGCCGGACGCCATGTAGCGCTTCGTTTCGCCCTGACTGGAAATGACGGCACTTTTTAACGGCCGGATGTATTCCCAGCGGATGGAGTCCGGCGCCGCAAAATAAAAACGGCCTTCGGACAGCAGCGGTTTGGACAGGATTTTCATGGATTTTTTCTGTGTGAAATCCGCCTGCATCGTTTTGATCCGGGAGGCATCCGCGCGCAGACGATCAAAATCATCCGTCCAGGCAGGCGAAGACCAGAACATCAGCGCCGCAATCCATATCAGACATCCCGGAATCCACAACCGTTTTATCTTCATAAATACCTCTTTGCGAATCCTCAACAGACACCGCCGTTAATGGCAATCACCTGGCCGGTGACATAGGAGGCGTCGTCCGAACACAAAAAACGGATGACGCTGGCCACTTCCCTGGGCTGACCCGCGCGCGCCATCGGAATCATTTTTTTCATCTCTTCGACAGGGATGGCAATGCCGCTGATCATATCCGTTTCGATCACGCCGGGCGCGACCACATTGACGCGGATGCCGAAACGCGCTACTTCCGCCGCCAGCGATCTGGACGCCGCATTGAGGCCGGCCTTGGCCGCCGAATAGTTCGCCTGTCCGCGATTCGGCATCAACGAAGAAATCGACGAAACGGAAACGATCGATCCGCGCTTGCGCCGGATCATCTCGCGCAGCACGGGCTTGGTCACATTGTAAAAACCGTTGAGAGTGGTATTGATCACGGATGACCATTCCTCCTCGCCCATCATCAGGAACAGTCCGTCGGCGGTGATGCCGGCATTGTTGATCAGCACGTCAATTCTTTTGTGTTCCTCGGCAATTTTCGCAATCGCGTCTTTAACCGCTTCGGTGTCCGTCACATCGAACTGTTTGATTTCTCCCTGCGACCCGGCAGACTGAACCTGTGCCAGCGTCTCGAGAGCCGCCGCTTCATTGGTGTTATAATTAATCACCACATAATAACCGGCCGCCGCCAGCTCCACGGCCGTCGCCCGGCCGATCCCCCGGCTCGCGCCAGTCACAATCGCCACTTTCTTTTCATCCATCACCACAACTTCACTCCTTGTCCGTCATATTTTTAATTTTTTCATCGCTGAAGCGCACCGCCTGAAGAACCGCTGAAGCCAGCACCCTGCCGTCCGCCGTGACCACCCCTTCCACAACACCGTAATCGTCAAAAGAATATAGGCTTTTCACCGCGATGGTCAATACCGTATGAACGGGAATCCTGTCCACCTGAAAATCGGCGGATTTGATTCCGACCAGCCAGCCCTTGACACCGTCTTTCCCTTCGAGCCTTCTTTTGTTTCCTTCGATCAACGCGGCCGTCTGGGCAATCGCTTCAATCAGCACAAGCGAAGAAACCGATTCCCCGTCGCACAAAGGCCAGCATTCATGGACCGCTGCGGAGACGATCCCGGATTCCTCCGTTAATTCAATCACCTCCGAGACAACCCTGATCGGCTCCCGATGCGGGATCAACGCCTCAATATCTATCATGGGGTTCCTTCCTCTTTTTTACAAAGTAATGAGAAAACGCCCCAAAAGTCAATAAAAAACATTACTTCACTGGCAGGCTGAACCTGTCGGAAAAAGGGGCGGACGGACGCCTCGAAAACCCGTATTGATTTTTTCCGCTGATTCCGATAGGTAACGACCTGAAAAACATTCGCAGCGAAACGGTACGTCCATGACCGCGGAAGAAAAAGACCCATTCATCAGCGCCTGCAAAAGGATCCTGACACCGACCAAAGCGTTGTGCCAGAAAGAGTTTATCCACTCGGGCGCGACCTATGGCGATGTCTATGCCCTGGCAGCCGGCTTCAAAAAAACCCTCGGCCGCCGCGGCGCGGAAAAATCCGTCTGCCTGTGCACGGAGAACAAAGCCGTCATCGCCGCCGCACTGCTGGCGTCGCTTGGCGGCTATGGCCGGCTGATCCTGCCTCATTCCTTTTCACCGCAGGCCCTGATCGAAATGCATGACAGCACCGGTTTCGACACGGCCATCGCGGATCATCCTGAAAACATGCCGGGCGTGGAAATCATCACGCCGACAACGGGCGACACGACCGATTTGAATCCGGACACCCTTTGCAACCCGGATGAACCTTTCTTACGGCTGTTCACAGGCGGATCGACCGGCAAACCCAAAGTCTGGTCGAAAACACCGCGCAACCTGCTTTCTGAAGCCTTTTACCTGCGCGACAAATTTGACATTACCCCCAGGGACCTGGTCATTGCCACCGTCCCGCCGTACCATATTTACGGCCTTTTGTTTTCCATCCTTCTGCCTTTTGTCGCCCAGGCCCGCGTTCTGCCTGAAATTTACAATTTCCCGCAGGAGATCCTCTCCAGGATCAACCGGCACAAGGCCACCGTGCTGGTGAGCGTGCCGATTCACTACCGGTCGCTGAAAGTTGAGAACATCACCGTGCCGTCTTTGAAAATCGCCTTTTCTTCCTCGGGCGCTTTGAACCGGTCCGACGCAACGTTTTTTCTCAAAAAAACCGGCCTGGGCATCACCGAAATTTACGGTTCGACGGAAACGGGCGGTATCGCCGCGCGCAGCATCACCGAAAACACGGAAAGCTGGAAGCCCGCCGACGTTGTCAACTGGCGTCTTTCCGGAAAAAGGCTGGCCGTGCGTTCAGCGTTCGTATCGAGTGAAATGGAAAAGGACGCGGAAGGTTTCTGCGTTACCGGCGACGAAGTACAGCCGGATAAAAACGACCGGTTCATTTTGCTGGGCCGGGCCGACGGCATCGTAAAGGTTGCCGGGAAACGCGTCGACCTGCTCGACGTCCAGAATAAAATCCAGACCCTGCCCACCGTGCGTGACGCGGTGGTCGTCGCGCTGCCTGCCGAAAAAGGCCGTGAAAGTGTCATTGCCGCGCTGGTCGCCTGCGACCTGACGGAATCACAGCTCAAAAAAATGATGCTCGAAAAGCTCGAACCCTACGCCATGCCCCGCCAGGTGAAAATCGTGGCCAACATCACACGCACCACCACCGGCAAGACCGACTTCCGCCGTGTTGAAAAGTTTTTTCTTGCGAAAAAGGATCAGGGATGAAGGATAAAGGCTATAGGCTATGGGCTATGGGCTATGGGCTATGGGCGATAGGACAGGGGCGATGGAATAAAGACTTAGGCGCCTTCGCTGCGCTTGTTTTCCATCAGCAGTGCATCCAGCGGACTTTGCGGGGCGTGTGCCATGTCCCGCATCACGTGCGTGTAAATCATCGTCGTTTCCACGTTCTTGTGGCCCAAAAGCTCCTGAACCTCCCGGATATTGACACCGTTCATCAGTAAATGCGTCGCAAAACTATGGCGGAGCGTATGCACGGATCCATGTTTAGGAATACCCGATTGCTGAAGCGCCTTTTTAATCACAGCTTGAATCGCCGCATCAGTGATGTGATGCCGGCCGACGTGTCCGGAGCGCGGATCAACGGAGAGATGAGCCACGGGGAAAACATATTGCCATGCCCACTCCTTTGCCGCATTCGGGTATTTTCGGGCCAGCGCGTCGGCGAGATGTGCATCGCCGTGACCAAGGGCAAGGTCTTTGTCGTGCAATCGTTTAACGCCTGTTAAATGCGCCCTCAAAGAATCTTTAACCGACATCGGTAAGATCGTGGTTCGATCCTTATCCCCTTTGCCGCTGCGAACAGTGAGTGTGTTCAGATCAAAATCAACATCCTTGACTCTCAGACGGGCAAGTTCCATCAGTCGCAGCCCTGATCCATAGAGCAATCCGGCAATCAGCCTGTCTCTGCCGCTTAAGCAGGCCAATAACCTTGAAACCTCATCGATGGAAAAAACCACAGGCAATCTCTGACCGCGTTTTGCGCGAACCGTGTCAGAAAGCGAATCAATCTCTTTGCACAGCACATTGCGAAACAGGAAAAGAAGCGCATTGAATGCCTGATTCTGAGTAGATGCGGCCACCCTTTCCCTTAATGCCAGATGAGAAAGGAAGTTCTTGCAATCTTCCGCGTCCAACGCCTCAGGGTCTTTCTTCCTCGTCGTCTGTTCGGTGTAAGCGAAGAACCGCTTAATCCACTGTAGATAGGTTTTTTCAGTGCTGTATGAATAGTGCTTCAGTCTGATCAGCCTTCTTGCTTCCTTAAGCAATTCCATCGTGCAATCGAGGGATTTTACCCCTGATGACGGTTTGGGTTTACAACCGCGATAGTGAAAATAATACAGACGAATTGCATCATTGGCCTGCCGGATCTGCCATTCGTTGAAATTGGGATTGGCTTTGAGGGTTTCGATAAACTCGATGATGGCGTTTTCCTGATACTCATCCGTGGACAGTTCCTTTCCACTCCACGGGAGAAGTTGAAAAATTTGCTCATCCAGAGAGCGATAAAAAAGACATTCTTTTCCGGCGCCAGTTTCTTGTCCAAAAGGAAGGCCTGAAACTCCGGCAAAACGTCGGATTTGTTTACAACGGGATATTTTCCCATAAAAAACCCCATTTGGCTTTTGGTCCTTATTACCCTGAAATGCCAAACTCTGTTTTTTAAATGAAGTTGTTTTTAAAAGGAATTATGCTTTTCTTTCTGCCTCAAATAGTTTAGGATTGCAAGCAAAAAATCGGAAAAAGCCACACGTGGGATATTAATTGTTATATGTCCAACATATTAATATTATTAATAAATACACGAAAAAGCCGAATTGCTGAGTGTGACAGGGATGGTGAATTTCTTAAAAAGATGATAGCAGTGAAGCGGAGTTTCGCTGCAGCATAACTTCGTTGATGCTGACGCGAAACATAGCTTCACTGGTCGAGTTTTTAAAAATCCCCTTCCCTGTTTTAATAATTATAAATACGCAAATTAGGAGCCAGATTGATACGCCGGCATATAACAAGTCGCTACAGCAGATGTCACGGTTTGCAATGCCGCTTCGCGTCAACGCAAACCGTGCCACAGCTGAGCTCCAATGTTGGGGTAGAAGAATGACAATACATAGATTGGTAGTGATCGTATCCGTAGTATTACTCTTGGGCTGTCAGGCTCTCGCACCAAAGGAGGCGCAAATGAAAATGCATGGAAATGTGCAACATCTCAATCCGGCGGGCTTGCATAAGAATCCCGCATATACTCAGGCTACTGTCATCAGCGGCAATACAACGACAATCTATGTCGGTGGCCAGAATGCTGTGGATGCTTCTGGCAACATTGTCGGCAAGGGCGACATCGGAGCGCAAACGGAAAAGGCCCTACAGAATTTGGAAACAGCTCTGGTGGCTGGCGGGGCAGGACTTCAACACGTCATAAAGTGGAATGTTTATATCCTGCATGGCCAATCGGCCAAGGTGGGATTCGAGGCGTTTCAAAAAGTGTGGGGCCAACGTCCGAATCCACCCGTCATTAGCGCAATCTTTGTGCCTGCATTGGCACACCCCGATTTTCTTGTTGAGATTGATGCTGTTGCGGTTATTCCTCAGAAATAAGTAACCCAACAAAAGCAATACAGCCGATCGCTTCGCTCCGGCTGATTTCGTCGTTAGTGTCAAAAGGAGGAATGATGAAAGCATACAAAACAATATATCTTCTTTTTATTTCACTATGTCTGACTGGATGCGCTCATACATATATTGCCGATATGGGCAAGGATTCACCAGATGCAAAATACAATATACACATCATATGTCATGGTAAAAGCGCACGCGCATATTCAGATTATACAATCAAAAAAGCATTTGTCATAATAGTTGATAATAACAAATCAAGTGCATCACGATTATTTGAAAAATGGGTTATACTTGAAGCTGCGAATTTATCATGGCAATATACTTGGATTGACTCATCATCAGTTAAAATTGATTTTTATGAGAAAAAAGAAAGTAACGAAATAAATAATTCCAAAGGATTCTTAATTATTAAAAAAGACGGTAATACAAACGAATTTAAAATATCAGAATATGCAAATAATCTTAAACTTAAGGATAAAGTGTACTTTTTTTAAAATAATTCACTAACCAGGCGCTACACCGGATCGCAGCGCCTGCGGCGCCGCTCCCGGTGAGCTTTTCGTTCGCTGATAAATAAATATGATCTGCAAATTGTGTAATGAAGAAATAATACTGATTAAAGCCCATATTATACCTGAAGGCTTTTTTAGGCCGTTGAGACATGGTAGTACAGTTCCTGAATTACATTCAAATACCACGGGTGTACTTCCAAAACGCTCTCCCATAGGCGTTTATGACAAAAATATTTTATGTGAAAAATGCGACAAATATCTCGGGCTATGGGATGAATATGCGCACAAACTATTGATTCAAGAATTTTCGGAGAGCAATTCCGTTTATAATGGAAGTAAAAAAGTCGCGTATCAAATCATTTCGTATAACTATGAAAAGCTAAAACTATTCTTCCTGTCCCTTTTGTGGCGTGCTTCTATCTCGTCACAACCATTTTATAAAAGAATAAATATTGGAGCACATGAAAACATTCTTAGGGAAATGATAATAAATGGCAATCCAGGCGAGCCATACGATTATGCTGTATCACTAGCAAAATTTAGTGATCCACGAATCAAAGAGATGTTAGATCCGCATACAACAAGGTTTAGCGGCATTAATTACTGTCAAATTTATCTTACCGGGTTTGTTTTATACATAAAAACAGATAAGAGAAAGCCACCCGCATTATTAGAAGAATTATGCTTAAATAGAGACCCACCATTTTGGATTATTCTAAGAGATATAAACGAAAGTAAAGATGGCAAGATATTAAAAACTATAACATTGAAAGCAATAAAACATAAACGCGAACAAGGCGCTTGAGCCGATCGCTGCGCTCCGGCTCAGCTCGTCGTTATGTGCAAATGAGAATCAGCTATGGATGAGACCAAACACGTTGATCATGAAGATACCTGCGCGGAAAAGCCAATCAGTGCAGCAATGCATATGTTTTCGTCTGATTTGATTCGAGGTTGCCAGGATTTTGCGGAAAAAGCTCGCAATGCTGATACTGACGAAGAGGTACGAATCTACAACACAGCTTGTTTATTCTTTGCGACAAGCACGATTGAGGCAAAAATCAATGAGTGGATTTCCATAGCGCAAGTGTGCTTCAAAGATGAACCCAAATCTTTCTGGCATGCTCTTGCGCCTTTAGTAAAGAGTTTGAAGAATGACGAGAAATGGAATCTAATAGCTATACAAAATGAAAACAGTACTCTATGGGATAACGGCAAAGAACCCTTCCAGTCTTTCAGCTTGATAGTCTCTCTCCGTAATGAATTGGTTCATTACAAAGGTGAGTTGCTTCCAAAGGACACACCTCCTCTTAAGAAGATCAAAGGTTTAATGGACTTCTTGGGTGTTCAGAGCAGCGCATCATTTGTTGAGGACGATTGCTCGGCGTGGGTGTACGATCTGTTGAATAGCCGCAATCTAGGCCCGTGGGTCGCGGCTAAAACGTCAGAATTTGAAAGCCAATTATTGGCATTACTAAATGGTAGCACATAACAACCGCATCAACTCGGACTGGCAATTCCGCTGCGCTCCATTGCCAGCCGGTTATGCGGAGCGTTAGATTGACGCTCCGCGCCGGAATTAAAAATATGTTACAAACGTTGTATGTGTTTATTGCAACGAAGTGAATATTAGCTGAAAGTAATTAGGAAATAGATTCAACAGAAAATGTATGGATCTGAATGAGAAGTAGGTCTAAATTATTAAGGGTTGATTTATTCATATATAAGACCTGTAGGAGATAGCCTATTATGAAAATTGAAAAAATCATTTGTAACAAGAAACAATACCTTGATCTATTAATATTAGCAGATGAACAAGAGGATATGATTGATAAGTATCTAGAAAATGGAGAAATGTTTGCACTGTATGATGAAGAATTAAAATCAATTTGTGTTGTAACGGAAGTTGATGATGAAACTTGTGAACTAAAAAACATTGCGACTTATGAAAAGTATCAAGGAAAAGGTTATGGCAAGAAGATTATACATTATATAACTGAGTATTATAAAGGAAAGTATAAAACAATATTAGTTGGTACAGGTGAGGTGCCATCAATGATGAAATTTTATGAAAGTAGTGAATTTGAAAAATCTCATTATATTAAGAACTTCTTTGTGGACAATTATGATCATTCTATGTTTGCAGAAGGGATACAGCTTATAGATATGGTGTATCTAAAGAGAAAATTGTAAAAGTTTTTCTTAAGGTGGTTTAAAAGTAATTGATTATTAAATCAGGTGAAATTCAAGAAAATAAATCTAACAACTGCTTCAACCTGATAATTGCTTTTGTCACGATTTGTGCTGTCGCTGCGCTCCTTACGCACAAATCGCGCCAATCCCTCGCTTCGCTCGGGCCGCAATTACAGGTTAAGCAAATGTTATCGGCAAAGAAGGTTTAATTATGCATAAGTTTTCTGAACGTATGGGATTCAAGGAACATCTGCCAATAATTCAAACTGATGGAATGAGTGATGCGCTGCGCAATTCATTATGGAATTTTCTTCATACACTATACGAAAATACGAATAATTATTGGATTCCTGTCGCAAAATTGTCAGCGCGACTCTTCTTTAAGGTTCCCGTGGACGAATTACCATTCCATGATTCAGATAATCGGAAATGGCTCAAAGCGCGTTTTTATGATCTCAAATGGTTTGAAATATATGATTATATTGAGTTCATTGTGAATAATCATGAACTTATTATCAAATACACTAACCCCAGCTACACCGAGTTAATAGAAGTCTTCAATATCATTTTTGAGGAAGAGCTCTCCGGGTTTCGATTCATTTCCGGGATTTTAGCTCCAATTTCTAATCCCGCTGAAACCGGTGAAATCTCAAGCGCAATCGAAGCAACAGCAAGAGATGGACTTGCTGGTGCACATGAACATTTGCGGGCTTCATTGACGCTACTTGGAAAGAAACCTGTGCCAGACTACAGAAATTCTATTAAAGAAGCGATTAGCGCAGTTGAATCAATAGCAAAACAATTGACAATCGCTGATGTCCAGGGGCTGTCGGGTGCTTTAGACGAATTATCAAAAAATGTCGATATCCACGGTGCACTCAAGGCTGGTTTCATTAAATTGTATGGTTATACAAGTGATGAAGATGGAATCCGGCACGCAATTTTGGAGCAACCAAACGTTGGTTTTGACGAAGCTAAATATATGGTCGTTTCTTGTTCTGCTTTTGTGAATTACCTAATTGCCAAGGCGCAAAAAGCACATCTATTGAAATGACCGCGATAACAAAATCAACACAGCCGATCGCTGCGCTCCGGCTGATTTTTTCGTTGAACCTGT
>DDWS01000053.1 GCA_002347685.1 Syntrophaceae bacterium UBA2280 | reverse complement strand
ACACCCGTGGAGTGGACCGCTATCCCCTGTCTTTTCCCATCGCCTATAGCCCATCGCCTATAGCCTATCTATCCTTAGCCCTGATTGCTTCAATCGTACTGCGCGCCTCATCGGCTCCCGGGAAATCCCCAGCCAGCTTCAGCGCTGCCTGAAGTTCATTTTTCGCCAGATCATGATTGCCGTTTTTATAGTAGGCCATTCCCAGATGATAGCGCGTCACCGGATGATTCGGATTCTTGTCCACCGATTCCTTGAGATAACCTATCGCCGTCGCAAAGATATTCTTCTTATAGTAGATCCAGCCGAGTGTATCGGCAACGTGGGGATCCTCCGGCATCGCCTCCCTTGCTTTCTGGGCCAGGTTTAAAGCCACGTCAATATTGCCGCCGTGCTCCGCATAAATATAGGCCAGGTTGTTGGCAGCCGGCACAAAATTGGGATTGATCTTCAATGCCTTTTCGTAGAAGTCCTGAGCCTTTTTATAGTTCTTCTCACTTTCGTAAATCAGCCCCAGCGACATATAGGGGGAAAGCGCCTGGGGTGCTTTTTCAATTGCTGTCTCGTATTGCTTCTTCGCCTTGTCCGTCATCTTCTGCCGCATATAAAAACCGGCCAGCGCGATTTGCAGCGCCGGCACATTCGGATTGAGTTCGACAGCCTTTTTAAGATTCGACTCCGCCGCCGCGAGATCCGAATTCGCCTCATGAATGGTCCCCAGAATATTGTAGAAGAATGAATTGTCAGGCGCCAATGTCAACTGACGATTCACGCGCTCAACGGCTTTATCAAACGCTTTGCGTTTCATGTAAACGGCGGCGATATACTGAATCGGCTCCACATAGGCAGGCTGCAGGGAAGACGCCTTTTCCAGTTGTTCCAGAGCCTCATCTTCCCTCTTCTGCATCAGCATGACCTTCCCCAGCTGCGTATAGCCTGCGGGATTTTCCGGCGCCATTCGGGTCACCCTTTCAAACACAGCGGCTGCCGCGGGGGCTTCGTTTCTTGCCATGTAGGCATACCCCAGCAGAAGATAAGCCCGGATATTGTTCGGATCATCCTTTAAAAGGGCATTCAGGTCGGTGATGGCCTGCGGCGCGTTTCCTTCCCGCAGGTGAATTTCCGTCAAAGCGATCCTGGGGTCACTCCATTTCGGATTCAGCCGGATCGCTTCGGCAAACGCTGCCTTGGCCTGCCGGGTGTCCCCCGCACCCGAGTGTGCAAGCGCGCTGAAGAAATGCGCCTGCGCCGATTGCGGATAATCCTTAAGGAGGGCTTGAAAAACATTCTGGGCCGGTTCATATTCATTTCCGGCCATCAAAACCCGTCCTTTCAACATCAGTCCTTCCTGGCTTCTGGCATTGAGCTTTAAAATGCTTTCGGTGTATTTTCCCGCTTCATCCAATTTTTTTTCTGAAAAATAAAACTCGGCCAGCCTGGCTCGCGCCGGAATACTTTTAGCGTCACTTTTAACCGCCTCGACAAACGCCGCCTCGGCTTTATCTTTTTTATGCCAGGCCAGATAGAAACTCCCCAGCTGGAGAATCGGCATGACATTTTTCGGCGATAACTCGACAGCCCGAAGAAACTGTTTTTCGGCCTCTTCCATACGGTTGGTCAACCCATAAAAGCTGCCAAGCTGTAAAAAAGCCTCCGCGCTGTCCGGCGCGATTCTGACTGCCTGAAGATATTCCTCTTCGGCGCGTTGTGTTTGACGGGTCCGCAGATAAAATTCCGCCAGAGCCAGCCTCGCCCGAAGCGCCTGTTTATCGGCCGCAACGGCCTGCCTGAACATGGCCTCGGCGGTATTCAAATCCTGTTTCATCAGATAAAGGTTCGCCAGCAGCATGTAGGCTTCCACCTTTTTTTCACCCTGTGCCGCTTTGCCGGCTTCGGCAATCGCTGCATCCAGATTTTTTTCCCTCAGATAAACATTGCTAAGCAGCATATGGCCGTGAGAATCGTCCTCGTTTGTCTCAAGAATCGCCAGAGCCTGCTGCCTGGCCTTTTCGGTCTCGCCGGAAAGAAGATACAGCGTTCCCAGGTGATGACGTGCGTCGATCAATTGAGGATCCAGGGCAACCGCCTGTGAAAACGCCGCATAGGCCTCGCGTGCCATCCCTACCCTTAAGTAGGATAGTCCCAGTTTGTAATGTGCCTGCACGTTTTGTGGATTGAGCCCGATGACATTCCGGTATTCAATGGCGGCCTCGCGGTGCCGGTCTTCTGAAAAATAGCTCTCCGCCTTCTTCCAGTGCCGCTCCATTTTTGCTTCCTTGGAACATCCGGCCAAACCCGCAACCGCCACAACCAGAAAAACACACGCCATCACAATACATAGATTATCTTTCTTGCGATTCATCATAGCGCTCCTTGTCATTCCATATTAATTGGATGATTCGGCGCCATCATATAGAGGATTGGCCTGTTTTTCAAGCACATTTCCGGGTGATTAAAAAACCGTTCTATCCAGTCGCGCAAACTTTTAGCAAAAGATCTCGAAAACTTGCCGATGATTTGATAAAAAAGTTAAATTGACTTGCTCGAAGAAAACGGTTATAAAGTGAAATCAGGGTAGACACAGCGGACATGTCTCTTACATGCTCAATTTAGCAACCATCCCTAGACTGCTTCACTCAAGGAGAAAGCAAATCATGAACAGATGGATTTTCTATCTATTCGGAATTCTACTTTTGACCGCAGGATGTCCTCCCGCCTACACCGCGGAACCGGCGGCCGGAAAAACACAGAACCTCGCGGAATACAGCGCAGCCGTGGAGGACCAGTACATCATCGGCCCCGAAGACATCCTCGACATTTTCGTCTGGAAAGAAGAGGCCGTCACCAAAACAGTCCCGGTCAGAATAGATGGTAAAATTTCTCTGCCGCTCGTGAACGACATCCAGGCTGCGGGCCTGACCCCGCTGCAGCTCAAAGAGGTCATCGCGGAAAAACTAAAAAATTATATTGAAAACCCGACCGTCACCGTCACCGTCATTGAAGCCAACAGCTACAAGATTTTCATTACCGGTGAAGTCAGAAACCCCGGCGTGATGCGAATCCGCAGCCAGACCACCCTGCTGAGAGTCATTACCTCCGTCGGCGGATTCACCGAATGGGCCAACAAGCGAAGCATTTTAATCATCACGACGGATGAAAAAGGCGAAGAGAAACGAATGACCGTTAACTACAACCGGATTGTCAACGGAAAGGATCCGGATCCGGTCATTAATCGCGGCGATACAATCGTTGTCCGTTGACCCCCGCGCGGACGCACAAATCCTTATACATTTATCAATCATGAGGCCATAAAATGAAAAAGACAGCTTGTTTTGTTTTTTCCGCCGTCGCCCTGATGCTCACACAATCCCCGCATGTCGCCTATGGCGCGGACTGGCTAAGCCAGATTCATCCCTACATCAGCGTCAAGGGGGAATACAGCGACAACCTCAACCTGACTCCTGACGATCAGAAGAGGGACTTTTACACGACAGTTTCTCCCGGTGTAAAATTCAACAACATGACTGAAAAATCCGGCATTGACCTCAACGCCTCGGTCGGTTATGTTTTTTACAGCGAATATAATGATTTCAATCACGTCAACGCCAATGTCAATCTTGATTCGAAATATCTCACCCGTTCGGGTATTAATTTATATTTAAGAAACGCCTACACCCGTTCGGACAGCCCTCGTGAAAGAGAGTATTTCACGACTTCTGCTGACAACAAATTTTTGCTGGCCAAGGAAACCCAGCGGTCCGTCTACTGGCGAAACGTCGTCGAACCCATCGTTGAATATCAATTCGGACCGGAAAGCCGCATCGGTGTCAGATACCGAAACAACGTTTACCGCAATGAAGGTCCGGAAAACGTAAACAGCATTGAAAATTATGTCAATCCGTTCGTCACCTACTGGTTGAACCGGCAGCACGGAATTTCCCTGGACTACGGCTACACCAACGGCTTTTTTGAAAACTCCCCCGACCTCAACGGGCACAAAGCCACCGGCGCCTACATGTTTCGTTTTACGCCCAGAGCCACCGCTTCACTGCACGGCGCCTACACCCGAAAAATCTTTACCGAAGAGCTGCTGGATTATGAAATTTATGAAACCGCCCTGGGGCTGAGCTACCAGTTCAGCCCGTCATGGTTCGTATCGGGGCAGGCCGGTTACTACTGGCAGGAAACAGAAATCGGCGAAAACAACAACGGCGTCACCTTCAAGGGCGACATCGCCTATCTGGAAGCAAGAACCACCTTTCGAGTCAGCGTTCAGGGCGGTTATACCGAGGATTTTTTTACGTCTCAGAATCTCGGCTTTCGCAAGTACTACCGCGCCACCGGCAGCATCAACCATTTTCTGCACCAGCGCGTATCGATCGGCTGCCTGGGAAGCGCCGAGCGGACCGAATTCGACACGGAACGGATCGATACGATCTGGGGCGCGGGCGCGAACATCGCCTTTATACCCTTCAAATGGATGACACTGTCGGCCGAATACATGTACCGTCAACAAAATTCCGATCTGGAAATAAACGAGTATAAAGAAAACAGGGGCATGCTGATCCTGACACTGACTTACTAATCTTAATTATACACCGCCCGGGAGCGAAATAATTTATGATCAATCCGGCCAAAAGCTATACCATCCCTGAGTATGTAGAAATTCTAAGACGCAGAATATGGTTCATCGTCATCCCCTTTATCCTGATCGCTGTGGTGGGGTTCGCCTATGCGCTGACTGCGAAAAAGATCTACAAAGCCAGCACACTGGTACTCGTCTCGCCGCAGCGTGTTCCGGAGGCATTCGTTCAGGCCACCGTAACTTCGAAAGTGGAGGAGCGCCTGCAATCCATCGCCCAGGAAGTCATGAGCCGGACCCGCCTCGAGCAGATCATCACCGAATACAAGCTCTATGAAAATGAGAGCCGACACCGCTCGAAAGAGGAGCTTGTGGAGATGATGCGCCGAAACATCAAAGTGGAACTGCCTACGAAAAGAGACGAAAAAGGCTTCTTCACCATCGGTTTCATCGGCGATAACCCGCAGACGGTCACCACCATCGCCAATCGTCTGGCCTCCTTGTTTATAGAGGAAAACCTGCGACTCCGCGAACAGCAGGCCGTCGGTACGACGGAATTTCTGCAAAGTGAACTGGTCTTGTCGAAAGCCAAGCTAGACGAGATAGAAAAAGCGGTCGCCAACTACAAACGGCGTCACATGGGAGAATTACCCGAACAGCGCGACACCAATATTAAAATTCTGGAGCAGTTGCAAAACCAGAATCAGAAATTAAGCGAAAACCTTCGCGCGGCACAGGACCGTAAGCTGTTCATTCAGAAGCAGATGACGGACATGGAAATGCCCTCTGCCGCGACACCGGTGGCCGGTCTTTCCAACGTGCAAAGAGATCTTGCTTCGGGACCTTCAGCCGGTCTGGAAATGGGTGCCACGTATGATTCCCAGAAAGAAAGACTGACACGCGAGCTCGAAAGCCTCAAGACCCGATACACGGCAAACCATCCCGACGTCATCGCCGCCCAGAAACGTCTGGCTGATCTGGAAAAAAACAAAGGATCCTATGACTCCCGGGACTTCAGGAAAGACCCGCGATACAGGGAATTGAATAATCAGTTGACACTCACCGACATGGAAATCAACAGACTCCGTGACGAATCCGCCGGTGTCTCAGACCAGATCTCCAGATATTTCGCCCGCATTGAAAGAGCGCCCGCACGCGAACAGGACATGGCCGCGCTTTTGCGCGAATATCAGAGCACAAAGGACAGTTACGAGCGCCTGTTGAATAAAAGCCAGGAAGCCCAACAGGCCGAAAACTTGGAACGGCGACAGAAGGGCGAACAGTTCCGCGTCATCGATCCCGCACGGACACCTGAAAAGCCGTTTTCACCCGATATCCCCAAGATCATGCTGATAAGTTTACTGGCGGGGCTGGGTGCCGGTCTGGCCGCTGCGTTTCTGCGGGAGCAAATGGACCGTTCATTCCACGACGCGGCGGATGTGGAAATCACACTGGGGCTTAAAGTCCTGGCCACCATCCCTAAGATTGATGAAAAAGTGACCTGATCATGTATAGGAAATTCTACGGCTTTCGAGAAAAACCCTTCGAAATCACGCCCGATCCCTCGTATGTCTATTTAAGCGAGGCTCATCAGGAAGGTTTATCCTATCTCCAATACGCGATCAAAGAGCGCAAGGGCTTCAGTGTCATTACCGGTGAAGCGGGCACAGGCAAAACCACACTGGTGCATAAACTGCTAAGCAGCCTCGACGGCAGTGTTCGCACCTGTTACGTCTTTAATCCGATGATGGAAAAAGCGGATTTTCTCAACTACATCTGCCATGACCTGGGAATTCCCACGGAGGAGTTGAAGACGAGGGGGCAAAGTCTCGCGGCCCTTCACATTTTTTTACTGAAATGCTTCACCAATAATGAAAAAGTTTTTCTCATTGTGGATGAAGCGCAATGTCTCGATGCGGATCTTCTGCAGGAGGTACGTCTTCTGACCAACCTGGAAACCGCGAAGTTCAAGCTTTTACACGTCGTCTTGCTGGGGCAGCCGGAATTGACAGACATCCTTAACAAACGTGAATTCCGTCCACTCAAACAGCGGATCACCGTGCGCTACGACCTGCGCCCCCTTACCGCCAGGGAAGTCCGGGAATACATTAACTACCGTCTGAAAAGAGCTGGCTCACGCAACCCCGTCATCTTTGACAGCGCCGCGATCCAGGCCATTTACAAATATTCCAGGGGCATTCCGCGTGTGATCAATATTCTATGCGACAACGCGCTTTTGACCGGTTTTTCCGCAGGGAAGACCCGAATCGGGAAAAAAATCATTAAGGATACCATTCGCGACATCGAAGGAGCAAATCAAAATGCGAAGGACTCTTTTAAAAAGAAACAGCGGCTCATCATCGTCATCGTCATGATCCTGACCCTTCTTGCTTTGACCGGCTTGCTGTTTCCCGAAACAGTCGCCAATCTATGGAGAAATATTTATGGGTAAAATGTTTGATGCATTGCAAAAACTTGAGCGTGAGAAGTTCCCGGATTCCGAGGATCAACAAAGAAAAGTGCCGGACGTTGCACTGGATAACGCTCTGGATGACAGACTTGTTTCCTATTTCGCACCCTCTTCCATGGTCACGGAACAGTTCCGGCGCCTGAGGACACACATCATTAAACCGGGCTCGACGGACGGCCCCAAGACGATCATGATCACCGGCGCCATGTCCGGCGAAGGGAAAAGCCTGGTCGCCGTCAACCTGGCCATCATCATCGCCGTCGAGCTGCAAAGCCACGCCCTTCTGATCGACTGCGACTTGCGCAATCCATCGATTTCGCGGTGGTTCGGCCTGCACGAAGAAAAGGGGCTTTCCGATTATCTTCTCGGTAATGCCGAAATACCTGATTTGCTGGTTAAGACCGCTGTGGACAAGCTCAGCATCCTGTGCGGGGGATCCATTCAGGACAATCCCGTGGAACTCATCGGCTCGGCGAAAATGAAGAATCTTTTACTCGATTTGAAAACGCGCTACAATGACCGGTACATCATTTTGGATTCATCACCGCTTCTCGCCACAACCGAGCCAACTGTCTTAAATGAAATGGCCGACGCGATCCTGCTGGTCATCAAAGCGGGCGAAACCCCTCGTGAATCGGTTCAGCAGGCACTCAGACGACTGGATAAAAATAAAGTGATGGGCGTGATTTTAAACGACATGGAATTCAAAACGCGCGCTCTGATCCAACAGAATTTCGGGACCAATCATAAATATTACGACTATCGATACGCGAAAAATCATCCCGAACCAACTTTTTTGGACAAATTCGGCATGTTGGCGGGCGACCTGAAAATGTTTGTAAACAATATCATGCCCGGGAAAAAGAAAGAGGATTAATCGTTGCGTTTTATGAACCCGTAATCGTCAACCATTACCACACCGGCAAAGGCCTTTATCCGCAATGGTTTGACACGGGGTTCCGGATCGCTCCCGGGAGAGTAAAACATGGGGCTTTCTGCTTTCTTTTGAAACCACCCCTTCTGCCCATTTTTTCAAAAGATCGGACTGAAGCAGATTCTTTGTACATGGTTGAATGTTCATTTCAAGACCGGGTAGAAACCCATATCCACACAAACGACCATATGTCCATATAAACAATAGCTTACACAATACCTCCTGCTGTTTCATCTTAATACGATGTGAAACACATTCAGCATTTCACCCTGAAATGATTTTTCGTTTCAGAGCGCAAATTACATTGACATACATTCGACATTGGAATACTATAAATCATAACATTTAAAATAAATCCGATAAAACACCAAACAGAGGGGGGAGTAAAGACTAAGTTCTAATTTCTATCGCCTCATTGCTGGACACAGAAAAGATAATTGAATAT
The DNA here is from genome assembly GCA_002347685.1 of Syntrophaceae bacterium UBA2280. Taxonomy (GTDB): domain Bacteria; phylum Desulfobacterota; class Syntrophia; order Syntrophales; family Smithellaceae; genus UBA8904. The sequence continues at coordinate 21,730 of DDWS01000053.1, read as the reverse complement.
TAAAAAGCCGAAAGGATCCATCGCCTCTTCCATTTCACCTGCAGTTTTTTAATCTGATTATCGCGGATTAGCTATGGCTTCATCAGCAATCAAGAGCATTCATTATATCCGGTTTTACATATAACACGCAGACTGGATCAGAGGCTTATTACCGGGAAACATCTACAATATTTGTAGACAAACATCAAATCATTGAAAAAACACAGTAGCGTGGATGAATCTGAAGTTGGGATCATTGCAATTATTTCATTTTATTGTGATTGATATCAGGAATTTACGTAATCGGAGAGCAATATTGGCATCATTTGGCACATGGCGGCATGAATAGTGCTATTATTCAATGCAAGTATAATTAGGTGATAGCGTCTCCACGGAAGGACTGAGATTTTAGATCGTACACAAATTATCATTGCAGTCATTTTAAACACTATTATGTCAACATTGAGGATTATTCTGTCATGAACGTACCGAAATACGAGATCCATGAAGAACCATCGCAAGACCGCCGGCCGTCAATGAGGGTGGTGGACCATCCCGGCGAAAAAGACCTCACCTTTTTCAACGAAACGCATTTTCGTCACATGCTCCGCGTGGAAAGAATGCGAACTGAACGTTCTAAAAAGCCTTTTTTGCTGCTATTGATCGACATATCCAGCCTGATGGCTAAAAACCAGAGGCAATCCGTCGTGTCCGACATCAAAACCGCCCTGCTGCCTTCTTTACGGGAAATTGACATGCGGGGCTGGTACCATCATCACAGCACTATCGGTATCATTTTTACGGATATCTCATCGGAGGAAGGCGCTTTTGTCGATTTAATCATGCACAAAATCTATGACCGCTTCTGTGAAAAGCTGGACCAGAGCTGGATGAAAAAAATTAAGATTTCATTTCATCTTTTCCCGGAAACAAGCTCTCAGAGTTTCAATGATGAAACATTCAACATCAATCTCTATCCGGATATGAATGGAAGGAATGTCGGCAGGATTTTCTCCATGGCCGTCAAAAGGACGATTGATCTCCTCGGAAGCGCCTTTGCGCTTCTGTTCTTCGGACCCGTTTTTCTGGCCATCGCTGCCGCTATCAAAGCGACGTCTCCGGGACCGGTTTTTTTCAGGCAGGAAAGAGTCGGTCTCAACGGGAAAAGGTTCTTCATGTTGAAGTTCCGATCCATGAAAACCAACTGCGATTCCGCGGAGCATCAGAAATACATCGCCAAGTATATTTGTGAGCAGCAGAACTCCGCCGTGGAGCCGGGCGTCTTCAAACTGACCAACGACTCGCGCATCACCTCCGTCGGAGCTTTTTTACGCCAGACCAGTCTCGACGAACTACCGCAACTGATCAACGTGCTGACAGGCGAGATGTCCCTGGTCGGCCCGCGGCCGCCCATCCCGTATGAATGCGATCTTTATGACATCTGGCATCGCCGCCGTCTCGTTTCCTGCAAACCCGGCATCACCGGACTGTGGCAGGTCACAGGAAGAAGCCGCACGACATTCGATGAAATGGTCCGGCTGGATCTGAAATACATCCGTGACTGGAGCCTGTTTTTGGACATCAAGATTCTATTGATGACGCCCAAAGCCGTTGTGAGCGGGTCCGGCGCGCTCTAGTGTTTTCCAAATGAATCATAAAATCACATTCCCGTAGAACACACTCGGAAATGAATAATACTGGACAAGGAGATGGATATGCTGCGAATGGGTGTTATTGGATACGGTTACTGGGGTCCGAATATCGTCCGGAACTTCAACACGGCCAACGGTTCCGCGGTTACATGCATCTGCGATATGAGCGCGCAGACCCTCAAAAACAAAGTCTCGAAAAATTTCCCCAACATCAAAACAACCACCAGCGCGGATGAGTTAATTGCCGACACGGGTGTGGATGCCGTGGCCATCGTCACACCGGTCTTTACCCATTTCGAGATTGCGAAAAAAGTTCTGGAAGCCGGAAAAAGCATCTTTGTGGAAAAACCCTTCACATACACGGTAGCCGAAGCAGAAAAGCTGGTGAACCTGGCCGAAAAAAAGAATCTTAAAATCATGGTCGATCACACCTTCCTTTACACAGGCGCGGTTAAGAAAATCCGTCAGCTGATCGACGACGGCACGCTGGGCAATCTCTATTATTTTGACTCCATGCGCGTCAACCTCGGCTTGTTCCAGCACGACGTCAATGTCGTATGGGATCTTGCCCCGCACGACATTTCCATCATGGACTACGTCATCGGCGAGAAACCGCAGGCTGTCGTCGCCACCGGCTCGGGGCATTTCGGGCGTAATCTGGAAGACATCGCCTACCTTACCTTTTATTATCCGAAAAACATTATCGCCCACATCAACGTCAACTGGCTTTCCCCCGTAAAAGTCCGCACCACACTGATCGGCGGCGAAAAGAAGATGCTTGTTTGGAACGACCTGGAGCCGGATGAAAAGATCAAAGTCTACGATAAAGGCGTTCAGGTTAAAACCAAGGAAGGCCAGTACAATCTTCTGGTAAATTACCGATCGGGCGACATGTGGGCGCCGAAAGTCGAACAGACCGAAGCCCTCAAGATCATGGCCGAAAAGTTTGTCGATTACGTCGAAAACGGCGGATCGGTGATCAACGACGGCATCGCCGGCCTCAACAACGTTAAAATGCTGGAAGCCGCCAACAAATCCCTGGCCAACAAGGGGAAGATGACCGCCATATGAACTACGTATCCGACGACGTCAAGTTGGGCAAGGATGTCCGGCTCGCGAAATTCATTAATCTTTATGGCTGCTCCGTCGGCGACGGCACCAAAATCGGCACGTTTGTCGAGATTCAGAAAAACGCGTTTATCGGCAGGAATTGCAAAATATCCAGCCACACCTTCATCTGCGAAGGCGTTACCATTGAAGACGAAGTCTTCATCGGCCACGGTGTGACCTTCGTCAATGACAGCTTTCCTCGTGCGACGGCGACGAACGGACAGCTTCAGACTGAAGCGGACTGGAAGGTTGAGCCCACCCTGGTCAAAAAAGGCGCATCCATCGGTTCGGGATCGACGATATTAGCCAACGTCACCATTGGTGAAAACGCCATTGTCGGCGCCGGCAGCGTCGTCACCAAAGATGTGCCCCCCGACACGATCGTCGCCGGAAATCCGGCCAGGGTGAAAAGAAAAATTTAGGACCAAGGTTCAAGGCTCAAGGTTCAAGGATGAAGGCAATATAGGGAGCATGGATGCGATTTGAAGACCTTGATGTATGGAAACGGGCAGTGAAACTCAGCGCAAATATCTATAATGAATTGCGCTGCCTGAAAGATTATGGATTTAAAGATCAAATTACCCGTTCCGGATTATCCATTCCCAGCAACATTGCTGAAGGCTTTGAAAGACTTTCGAGCAAGGAATCGGTAGTTTTTTTATCTTATGCCAAGGGATCATGTGGTGAATTACGGACGCAAATTTATATCGGAATGGAAATACAGTATATAAACAAAGACAAAGGTGGCCAATGGCTTCAAGAGGTTAGTGAAATATCAGCGATGCTCAATGGGTTAATTAAAACACGACGCAAATTCACTTGACCCTTGAGCCTTGAACCTTGAACCTTGCACCTATTTTCTAAGGAGTTATTATGAACATTCCCTTTTTAGATCTCAAAGCGCAGTACAAGACCATCAAAGATGAAATCCTCCCGGCCATGAACGAAGTCATTGAAAACACCGCTTTTGCCGGTGGGCCTTACGTCGCGAAATTCGAGCAGGCCTTTGCCGAATTCTGCGGCGTCAAGCACTGCATCGGCGTCGGCAACGGCACAGACGCCCTGTGGCTGTCGCTTGTCGCACTGGGCATCGGCTCGGGCGACGAAGTCATCACCACCCCCAACACCTTTATCGCCACCGCCGAGGCCATATCGCTTGCCGGCGCGACGCCGGTGTTTGTGGACATTGATGAAAAAACCCACAACATGAATCCCGCTCTCATCGAAGCCGCCATCACCAAAAAAACCAAAGCCATCATCCCCGTGCATCTTTTCGGGCAGCCGGCGGACATGGACCCGATCCTCTCCATTGCAAAAAAGCACGGCCTGAAAATGGTTGAAGACGCATGTCAGGCGCACGGGGCCGAATATAAGGGCAGAAAAGCAGGCTCCATGGGCGATACCGGATGCTTCAGTTTTTATCCGGGTAAAAATCTGGGCGCCTACGGGGAAGGCGGCGCGGTGGTCACCAACGACGACGCGCTGGCCGCCAACATGCGCATGTTCCGCGACCACGGCCAGGCTAAAAAATATTACCACGCCATCATCGGCTGGAACGCGAGGCTGGACGGCATCCAGGGCGCCGTTTTGAGTGTCAAACTCAAACACCTCCCGTCATGGAACGATGCCCGCCGCAAAAACGCGGCGCTCTATTCGGAACTTCTGCAATCCGTCCATCAGATCATTTTGCCGGAAGAAATGGACTACGCAAAGCACGTCTATCACATTTATGCCATCCGCGTGGCCGACCGCGACAAGCTCATGGCATACCTGGGCGAAAAAGGCGTTGCCACCGGCATTCATTACCCCGTTCCCGTGCATCTGCAAGACGCCTACAGTTTTCTGAAAAAAGGTGAGGGCAGCTTCCCGGTCGCCGAAAAGTGCGCTTCGGAATATGTGTCCTTGCCGATGTTCGCGGAGTTGACCGGTGAGCAGGTCACCTACGTTGCCCGCCAAATCAAACAGTATTATGCTTGATGTAAAAATTGTCAGACCGTCTGATCATCCTGACTGGAACACCCTGCTTGACGCCGAGGCGGGGTTTTCCATTTTTCACACAGCCGAATGGGCGGACATCCTGACCCGATCTTACGGTTATCGGCCGGCTTATTTCGTTTGCCGCGGAGAAAAAGGCGTTGAAAGCCTTCTGGCCGTTATGGAAGTCAAAAGCCGTCTGACCGGAATCCGGGGCGTGTCCCTGCCCTTTACCGACGCTTGCGAACCGGTTGCCGCGGATGCACAGACCTTTCAAAAGCTCTGGGATCAGGCCGTTTCCCTGGGCCGGAAACGAAAATGGAAATATCTTGAAATCCGCGGCGGACAAAGCCATTTAGCCGACAAACCGTCCTCAGCCGTCCACATCGGCCATCGGCTTGATCTTGCCAGGGGCACGGACGCCGTCTACGCCGGCCTGCGGGACTCCACAAGACGCAACATCAAAAAAGCGCGAAGCGAAAAGGTGGAAGTGAACATCGCCAACACACTTCCCGCCATGGAGGACTTCTGCCGGCTCAACGCCATGACCAGAAAAGAGCATGGCCTTCCGCCCCAGCCCCGCAGGTTTTTTCAACAGCTGTATGATCGTGTCATTTCCCGCGACATGGGTTTTGTTGCCCGGGCGTCGGTTGCCAATACCATTGTCGCGGCCAATGTATATCTGCATTTCGGCAGGGAAGTGGTTTACAAATACGGCGCTTCGGACAAACAATTTCAGCATCTGCGGGCAAACAATCTGGTCATGTGGGAATCCATCAAATGGAGTTGTGACAGGGGTTTTCAAAGCCTCAATTTCGGACGGACGGAACCGGAACATAAAGGGTTGCTGCAATTCAAGGCGGGCTGGGGCGCAAACCCTTACCAGATCTTTTACTATCGCTACGACCTGAAGAAAAAAGTTTTCGTGGCCGATCTTCCGGGCGTCCACCCGCTGGCTAAAAAAGTATTCAACAAACTCCCATCGCCGGTCCTGAAAACACTGGGTGGATTTTTATACCGGCATATGGGCTAATTGCTTGATTAAACCTTGCAAATTATTGAACAATGTTTTATTTATTTATGTTTAGTTTTGCATAAATAACACAATTCCGGCAGCACATTTTCCTCCTTGGAAACGTCCCATGTAACCGAGGGGGCGGAGCTGTATAAAGAGAACCCTCTGACAGGAGAAAACCGGCAAAACCGGGTTTCCCACAACTCCAGTTTATTCGTTTCGGCAAGTCAAGGCTCTGAACTGATGAATGCTTCATTCAACGATATCCCCCCGCCCGTGAATGATCCCCGTTTAGAATGCAGAAACCTGCACAATCAAGTCCACATATGGGCCGTAGATCTTGACTTGTGGAACGTGCCGCAAGGCGAAGCCCTGCAAATGCTTCCTGAATATGAAAAAATGAAGTCTGAGCGTTTTCGTCATGACCTGCTCAAAACCCGCTACATCAAGGGCCGCTATGCGCTGAGACTTCTTTTGGGCATGTATCTTGGCACGGGTTTTTATCATCGGGAATTTCATATCAACACGTATGGAAAACCGTCGCTGAAGAACACGCCGGACCAAGAAGCGATTCAATTCAATCTGTCCCATTCCGACAACGCCTGCGTTTGCGTTTTCAGACAGCATGGCGATATCGGCGTGGATGTGGAGAAAATTAAAGACCTGCCTGACATGGACGGCATTGTGGAGCGTTTCTTTTCGCCTTTGGAAAAAGAAAAACTCCTTGCCCTCACTGAAAGCGCCAGAAAAAAATCTTTTTTTCAATACTGGGCAAGAAAGGAAGCCCTGCTGAAAGCCATGGGCAGGGGGTTGGCTTTTCCTCTCAACAAGGCTCAGGTGATATCCTCTCAGGAAGAAACCGCGGAAATTTTTGTCAGAACAGCAAAACCGGACACAAAATCCGAATGGACACTCCGGGACATCAGCCTCTTTGACGGATTCGTATCCGCTGTCGCCATCGATGGACACCACGCCGACTGCGGTGCGCGGCTCCGTTATTTTCAATTGAAATGATGAAACCCGAATCAATGATCATGGAAAATCGCAAACAACCCTTTATTCATCGGCCCGTTTCCGGCCGGCCCGGGAGCAAAAGCTGATGTGCGGAATCAGTGGCATCTTGCGTTTCAACGGCGACGTGGGGGATTTTCGCACACGCATTACAAAGATGACGGCAAGCCTTGCGCACCGGGGCCCCGACGCCTGGGGAATCTATACCGGTCGGGACATTGCCCTGGGTCATGCCCGCCTGTCCATCGTGGATATTGCCGCCGGGCATCAGCCGATGGACACTTCGGAATTTGTGATTTCCTACAACGGAGAGGTTTATAATTATATCGAGCTTCGTGAGGAGCTGGAAAAAGAAGGCATGGTCTTCACGACACGTAGCGACACGGAAGTTGTCATAAAGGCTTACCAGGCCTGGGGGGAAAACGCCTTCCCGAAATTCAACGGTCAATTCGCTCTCCTGCTTTGGGATAAAAAAAACCGGCGGCTGATCGCCGCCCGCGACCGCTACGGCGTTCGGCCCTTGTTTGTCACCCGCTGGCAGGGCGCGTGGTATTTCGCGTCGGAAATGAAAGCGTTCGATTCACTGCCCGGGTTCAGTCGCGACTACGATATCCAGCATTTGTTCGAGCACGGCCTGCTGTGGAACACCATCGGATCAGACACCGTTTACAAAGGAATCCGCACGGTGGAACCCGGCACGGTTGAAATCTATGTCAACGAGGCGCAACCCTCTGTTCACCGGTATTACAGCCTGGGATGCATGCCGCAGGATCCGCCGGTTTCGTTTGCCGAAGCGCAGGAAGAATTGCGTGACATGCTTCGCGACGCGGTGCGGCTGAGACTGCGCAGCGATGTTCCCGTCGGCATGTATCTCAGCGGCGGCATTGATTCATCCGTGCTTGCGCTTTTAACCTCGCAGGTGATGAAAGAGCGGTTCAAATCCTTTTCCGTAACATTCGGCGATTCCGATTTCGATGAAAGCGCGTATCAAAACGAGATGGTCGCTTTCATCAAATCCGAACACCATGCCACCCGGATTGATTACGATTCAATCAGCGACAATTTTCTCGAAACCATTCGCCACACTGAAAGACCGCTTTTCCGGACCGCCCCGGTGCCGTTGTTTTTGCTGTCCGAACTGGTGCGGGAAAACAACATCAAAGTGGTCATCACCGGTGAAGCGTCCGACGAAATCCTCTTCGGATATGATTCATACAAAGAGCTCAAAATGCTTCAGTTCTGGGCGCGTTCGCCCCGGTCAGCCATTCGTCCTCTCCTGATCAAACGCCTGTATCCGCACCTGCGTCACTATGCCGACGCAAAGGCGTATGGTCTGATGAAACTCTATTATGAGGATTTTCTCGACTCACACGCCAATGCCCTGGTCGGACTCAACATCAGAATACGAAACAACACAGCTCTGGCCTCGGCTTTCAACAAAGAGCATGCCGTGAAGTACAGCCAGGATGATTTAATCGGCAAAATGACTGCGACCTACCCTGCCGGTTTTGGCGACTGGACGCTTTTGCAGCAAAACCAGCATCTCGAAATGGCAACCCTGCTCGACGGGTACCTGCTGTCGTCTCAGGGCGATCGCATGTCGCTGGGGCATGGCATTGAAGGCCGCTTCCCGTATCTGGATCACCGGCTTGTGGAGCGAACCTTTTCCTGGCCCGATGCCTACAAGCTCAATGGCTTTTCTCAAAAACACATTCTCCGCAGCGCTTTTCGCGGACGGATACCGGACTCCATCACCGACCGCGCCAAGCTCCCCTACCAGGCGCCGGATCTGAGGGCGTTTATCCGCAATGGAGAGCCGGTGCCGCTGGTCCGGCAGCACCTCTCCCCGGAAAGAATCAGGGAATACGGGATATTTGATGAACGATATGTCGCGCGCTTTTTGAGGAGGTTTTCGGAACGGCCGCCCGACAAGGTGGGATACCGGGACAATATGACACTGGTATTCATGCTGTCGGCGCAGATCGCCCGGTACTGGGCGAAAAACCCGCTGCAGACATCCCTGGATGAGCGGCTGCGTACCGTCGACATTACACAACAGGACACAGAAGGGGACCACGGAGATGCTCACAGACAAAGACATTGAAAACAAGCTGATCAAATTTATCTGCCATAATTTCCTGGTGGAACCCGACGAGTTTAATCTGGAAGAGTCTCTGGTGGACCAGGGCGTAATCGATTCGATCGGTCTTGTGGAAATTTCCGCGTTTATGGAGAAGGAATTCGGAATCACCGTATCCGAGGCCGACATGGACCGGAAAAATTTCGGATCTGTAAAAAAAATGGTGGCATTTCTTGTTTTCAAGGGAGCATAATACAACAAGGTGCGTCACGGATCTGTGTTTCGAATCCGCCGGCTGCGGCAATCAGGCACGATGCCATTGAACCGTGAACAGGACAAGAAGAACTTATGAACACAAACGATTCTTCTTTTAAAAACAAAGGTGTCTGTCCGGCGTCGCTTATACAGCTTCAATTCTGGGTCATTCATGAATTCGACCCGAACTCACCTGCCTATCATTTACCATCCGTCAGCGCGATTGAGGGAGATATCGACATACACGCGCTCGATACCGCCATCAACGCAGTCACACGCCGTCATCCCGTTTTTCGGACGACCTTCGATATGGACGATTCCGCAGAGGTTGTTCAGCGGGTGGCGCCGTGGCGAAGTACCCCCCTTGCCCTGATCGATCTGCGGCCGTCGCCGGACGCCGCGGCTGATGAAAACACCATTCACCGGGCCGTCCTTGAAGAAATACGCGGGCCTTTTGATCTGGCCGCCGGGCCGCCGCTGCGCTTTAAACTGTTCCGCAGCGCAAAGAGTTCATACCGGCTGGTCATGACCGCGCATCACATCGTTTTTGATCTGGTCACCAAAGACCTGTTCGCGGCGGCGCTTGAAAAAGAATATCAAGCGGCTCTACTGGGACTAGCGGCTCCGGAAACGGATGAAACAGCCGATTATGCCGTTTTTTGCGCCTGGCAAAAAGACTGGATGCAAAGCGGGGATTGTGAAAAAATGGAGGCGTCCTGGCGGCGCTATCTGGACGGGGCCGAACCACGGCTGAACTGGCTGACCGATCCGCCTTCCGAAACGGGATCAACACCCCCGGGCGCTATTTTGCCTGTGCCGATACAGCTGCCCCATGATCTGCTCGAAAAGATGCACGCGTTTTGCCGCAGGGAAAAGACAACGCCATTCCTCGTACTGCTCACTGCCTGGGCGCTGACACTCGCGCGTTTCAGCGGTCAGGCAAAACTCTGCGTCGGGGTCCCGCTGACCAACCGGCGCAAGGAAGAATTCAAAAACACCATGGGGTGTTTTGTGAACAGCCTTCCTCTGACCTTTGACATATCCGACCATCCGACAATCCTGGAGGCCCTGCGCAGGGTCCGCATGGGCATGCTGCAGCTTCACCGTATGCAGGAAATGCCCTACTACCACCTTGTCCAGCTGATGCGCCACGAGGGCGTGATCGGCGGCAATGCCCTGTATCAGGCCGGTTTCACCTTTGAACACCCCATGCGCCTCAACCTGGAAGGGCTGCGCGTTGAACCGGAATATGTTCACCCGGGCGGCGCTCAGCTTGATCTGTTTGCCACTTTCTGGCAGGAAGCCGACGCCATCACAGGCGTGATCAAGTATGACACTGGCCGCTTTGACGCCCCTGCCGTACAACACATCGGCGACGCGTTTCAGGAAACCGCTCATGCCGTCTGCGATCAGGCGCAAAGCAAGACCGACAGCGTCACAGGCATCACGGACGATAACCAGGACACCCGCGCCGGCCAAACCGTTGCGGCGACCGCTCCCGCAGAGACGACCGCGCCGGTTGTCGCCGTGGCCGCGTCGTTTACCGCCGAGTTTTTGCAGGAATTCATGGAATTCTGGTTTTGCGAACTCGGCTGGCAAACGACCGTCAGCTTCGCGCCGTTCAACCAGGTGTTTCAGGAGCTGTTGAACCCGTCGAGCCTGCTTAGGTCAAACCGCAGGGGTCACAACGTCGTGATGGCGCGGATCGAAGACCTGATCGACAAAGAGGAAGCGTCCGGATGGAAGGCAAAAGAAGCCGGCGTCAAACTGTCGCGAGTCCTCGATGAGCTCAAACAGGCGGTGGCAACGGCCGCACAGGGCATGCCTGTTCCCCTTTGCATTGTCCTGTGTCCCCCTTCCCCGGCAGGCCGGGAGATTCAATGCCTGGCCGGCGACGCCGTCGAAACATTCACAGACGCGCTCAGGGCCATTCCCGGCATCACCGTGCTGACCCACGAGGAGATCGGGCAGCGCTACCCGGTGGCTGACTACTACGAGCCCCTCGGCGAAGCGCTCGGCGCCATTCCTTACACACGTCAATATCTGGCCGCGCTGGCCACCGCCGTCGTGCGGTCCATGCACACGTTATCCCTCAAACCGGTCAAGGCCCTGGTGGTGGATTGCGACGGCACCCTGTGGCAGGGCGTCGTGGGGGAAGACGGGCCGACAGGCGTCATCATCGGACCGTGGCAGCGTGCCTTCCAGCAATTCCTGCTCGACCAGTACCAGGCGGGCGTAATCCTTTGCCTTTGCAGCAAAAACCAGGAAAACGATGTCTGGTCGGTCTTCGACCGGAATCCCGGCATGCTGTTAAAACGCGAACACATCTCGTTTTGGAAAATCAACTGGGAAGTGAAATCCGCCAATTTGCGCGCCCTCGTCAAGGAAATGAACATCGGCATGGACACGGTTGCGTTTTTGGACGACAATCCGCTGGAGCGTGCCGAAGTCGGCATGCGCTGCCCTTCCGTATTCGCCGTGGAGTTTCCCGACGCCTGGGAAGAGCGCACAAAATGGCTGGAACATCTCTGGCTGCTGGATCATCCCAGGGCCACGGCGGAAGACAAAAAAAGACAGGAACATTACCGTTCCGAGCAGATCCGTGACAGTCTCAAGCAAAGCGCGGGCTCGCTTGCCGAATTTCTGGAAAAACTCGAGTTGATCATCGACCTCAATCCGGCCGAGCCTGCCGATTACGAGCGTCTTGCCCAGCTCAGCATGCGCACGAATCAATTCAACACCACAACGCTGCGTCTGACCACACAGGAGGTCGTGGAATACGCGACGACACGGGGAATGTCGGCGCACATCGCGCGCGTCCGCGACCGGTTCGGCGATTACGGGCTGGTGGGCGCCATGCTGGCGCGCGAGGTTGAAGGGTCCTACCGGGTGGATGGTATGTTCTTGAGCTGCCGCGCGCTCGGCCGCAGCGTTGAATACCGTATGGCATCTTACCTGGCTGAGCATGCCAGACGCGCGGGTCTTTCTGAAATCTTCTTCCCCGTGCGGACCACCGACCGCAACGAACCGGCCCGCACCTTCCTGACAAAACTAGAAGAACTTTGCACAGGAACCCGCGACAGCGACAACGGGCTCCATCTCAGCGCCTGCCAACTTGCCGGATTCCGGTACGAAATTCTGCCGTCACCGGAAGAAACCGACGACGCATCTGCGCCACAGGAAGCAGCCGAAACATCAGGCGGCGCTTCTTTGGAGGAACGGGCAATCTTCCTGCGCATCGCCGGGGAACTGTATCTTCCTGACGCCATTCTGGGCACCGTCGAGAAAAAAACACAAGAAGCGCGGCAGAAACGTTCTTTGGTTCAAGCCGCGGTCGGCGACTCAGCCCCGGAAACGGAAACAGAGCGGCTGATCGCGGATGTCTGGAAACGGATTTTAGGCCTGGCCCGGGTAAACACGCAGGCCAGGTTCTTCGAAGTCGGCGGAACATCGCTTCTGATGGTGCGCATCGCGATAGAACTGAAGCGGAGCCACGGTTTGGACGTCTCCATCATCGACATGTTCAAGTACCCGACCATTGCCGATCTGGCGAGGCATGTGGATGGAAATGACGCCCCCGGCGAAACGTCGAACCAGGCCGCGGCCGCGCAGGCCGCCTCCCGCCAGAGGGAAGCGCTAAGCGCACGTCGTTTGCCGGACGCCTTTAAACGATTGAAAGAAACCCGCAGATAATGGAAAACGTGTCCGAACATAATCCCCAAGAAGGTGTGGCGGTCGTCGGATTCGCCGGCCGTTTCCCCCGGGCCGCGAACATCGAACAGTTCTGGGCAAATCTGACCGCCGGCAGGGATTGTTTCACGGAGTTCACCGTTGAGCAGGTGGTCGGTGAAGGCGTTCCCCGTGAAGTTGCCCAACGATCAGACTACATCAAACGCATGCCGGTCATCGAGAACTCCGCCGGTTTTGACGCCCGCCTTTTTAGATACAGCGCCAAAGAAGCCGAGCTCATCGATCCCCAGCAGCGCATTTTGCTGGAATGCGCCTGGGAGGCGCTCGAGCATGCCGGCTATGATCCCTATCGCTTCCCCGGATTGATCGGCATCTGGGCCGGCAGCGGATTGAACAACTACTTCCTGAAGAATATCGTCAGGCAGGGCGCATTTGAGGAAGTCGTCGATTCCCAGACCATCATCAGCAATGACAAGGATTACCTCGCATCTCGCATCGCGTATAAGCTCAACCTGCGCGGACCGGCAGTGGTCGTACAGACGGCCTGCTCCACCTCACTTGTGGCAGTCAACATGGCCTGCCTGTCCCTGCTGACGTACCAGTGCGACATGGCCCTGGCCGGCGCCGCCTTTTTGCAGACACCGCGTGCGCGCGGCTATCTGTATCATGACGGCGATATTTTCTCGCAGGACGGATTTTGCCGCGCCTTTGACAAGGCGGCCAACGGCACGGTGCTGGGTGAAGGCTGCGGCCTGGTTGTCCTGCGGCGCCTGGAAGACGCCGTAGCCGACGGCGACAACATTCTGGCGGTGATCCGCGGCTCCGCGGTGAACAACGACGGCGCCTCCAGGGCGGGCTACACAGCGCCCGGCGTGCAGGGCCAGATGGAACTCGTCACCATGGCCCAGACCATCGCCGGAGTCAGCGCGGATGAAATCAGCTACATCGAAGCCCACGGCACCGGAACGCAATTGGGCGACCCCATAGAGGTGGCGGCACTCACCCAGGCTTTCCGCCGCACAACCGCCGAGCGCGGTTTCTGCGGAATCGGTTCGGTAAAAAACAATATCGGGCACCTGGACGTGGCGGCGGGCATCGCGGGGCTCATCAAGACCATCTGCGCCCTGCAGCATCGGCAGCTGCCGCCCACCATCCATTTTGCAGACCCCAACCCGGAACTTCGCCTGGCCGAAAGCCCGTTTTATGTGGTCGACAAGCTCACGGACTGGTGGCAGCCGCGTCACAGCCGCCGCATTGCCGGCGTAAGCTCATTTGGCCTGGGCGGCACCAACGCGCACGCAATTATCGAGGAATACGTCCACCAGCCGGAAAGCAGCCCATCGTCCCGTCACTGGCACCTTTTCCCGATCTCGGCCGCAACGCCCACAGCGCTGGCTTCCGCGGGTGAAAATCTTGCCGCTTATTTCAAGAAACATTCAGACATCAATATCGCGGATGCCGCTTGGACGCTGGCGAACGGCCGCATCCCGCTTCGCTACCGGCAATGCGTGGTGGCCGATTGCGCCGAAAACGCCGCGATTCGCCTGACTGAACAAAACACGCTTTACCGCACGGAGGGTGAAGCAAACCGCGGCAGCCGCCCCTTGATATTCCTGTTCTCCGGCCAGGGAACGCAGTATCGAAAAATGGGCATTGAACTGTACCAGGCCGAAGAGGTGTTTCGCGAAAGCATGAAACAGTGTTCCGGATTGCTCGGCCCCCTGAACGGCGACGCGACACTCATCGACATCCTGTATGGCGATGACGCGGAAACCGGAGAGATGGTCAATCAAACGGCCATTTCCCAAGTGGCGTTATTTTCGTTCGAATATGCAATGACACGGCTGCTGGAATCCCACGGCATCAAACCGTCGGCGCTTGTGGGGCACAGCATCGGGGAATACGCTGCCGCCTGTGAGGCGGGTATCTTCTCCCTGAAAGACGCGTTGAACCTGGTCAGGAAAAGGGGCCGGATCATGCAGTCGATGGCGCCCGGAACGATGATCGCGCTGCCTTTGCCTGAATCCGAGGTTCGGCAGATCCTCCCTGAAAGCCTCGATCTTGCCGTCGTCAATGCCCCGCGAATATCCGTCGTCAGCGGGCCGTCGCAGGAAATAGAAAGTTTTGAAAAGCAGCTGGAGGAACGGGGCATCATGTTCAGGCGGCTTCAAACCTCACACGCTTTTCACTCCCGCACGATGGAACCTGCCGCTAGAGCCTTCATGGAAATCGTGCGCCGCACACCCGGAAAGCCCCCGCAGCTCCCCATGGTTTCCAATCTCACCGGAGGCTGGATGACCGTTGAACAGGCGGGCGACCCCAAGAGCTGGGCAGACCACCTGCGGAATACCGTTCGCTTCGGGGATAACCTGATTGCCGCGGCCCAGCGATTCGAATCGCCGGTTCTGCTGGAGGTGGGCCCCGGAAACACCCTGTGCTCCATCGCGAGGCAGCACGCGGATGCCGTTTCCCAGCTTCCATCTGTCGCATCGGCGCGTCATCCGCACCAGCGGGTGCCCGACCAGGCTTTTTTCACGCGCGCGCTCGGGGTGCTGTGGTGTCACGGCGTCGTGATGGATCACGGCGCGCGCTTCGCAGGCGAAAAGCGGGCGCGCGTTCCTCTGCCCGCGTATCCTTTTGAGCGCCAGCATTACTGGATCGGCCCGGACACACACCAAAAGGATAAGCGCGAAAAATCGAAACCGCGCCCCTGGCGAGACGCGATCAGTTTGCGTTCACTCAATATTTTTTCCGGCAGAAAATCCGTCAGGCAGCAGGTCACCGGGGAAGCGCTGAAGGATATCTGGTGCAGGGCACTGGGTGCATCACACATCGGTTTGAATGATAATTTTTTCGAATTAGGCGGGCATTCACTTCTGGCGGTGAGCATCATTACCGATTTGGAAAAATCCTTCGGCATTCGCCTGCCCCTGGCTACGCTCATTGAAGCGCCGACCATCAGCGAGTTTTTGAAACTTATTGAAAAATGGAAGTCCGGCACCGCGTCATCCTACCTGGTGCCTCTGAGCACCGGGGGCTCGAAACCACCGTTTTTCCTGTTGCACAGCCACGGGGGAAACATTCTTGAATATCAGCCCCTGGCAAACCTCATAAAAAACGATCGGCCGGTTTACGCAATCCAATGCCGGGGGCTGGACGGTACACCGGTGGAAGAACGCGACGTCGAGGACATGGCGCGTGATTATCTCCAGGAGATACGGTCCGTGCAGCCCAAAGGACCCTACTACCTGGGCGGGTACTGTTTCGGCGGGTACCTTTCGCTGGAGATCGCGCATCTGCTGCGCGCGGAAAAGGAGGAAGTGAAGCTGCTGGTCCTGATCAACTCGGCCACCCACCTTTTTAACACCTACCTGCCAGGCATCACGCTGTTTTCGAAAGCCTGGTATGGGCTCAAAGACCGCGCTGCGCTGGAGTGGGCGGAACTGGCGGGGCAACCCTTCAGAAATAAATTCCAGAGAATCATGATGCGTGCCGGAAGAATGCGCGATCTGACACAAAACAAAATAGAAAACCTGATGGACAGACTGCCCGACGGATGGCCGCTGAGGGTCCGCAAACATTCTTTGGTGTATCACTTAGAACAGATTGCCGACGCGAACGACCGCGCGTGGCTGCGCTACCGCCCCATGCCGTACAACGGCAAAGTCGTCTTCCTGCGCGCCCGGAGACAACCATGGGGACTCATACCGGACCCGATGCTGGGATGGACGGATCTGCTGGCCGGCGAACTTCATGTTCACGAGGTTCCGGGATTCCGCCAGAACATGCTCGATGAACCCAATGTCCATGAAGTTGCCGACATCATCTTAAGGCATCTGCCGTGAAGCTCTTTAAATCCCGAACCATCTGGCTGCCGACCTGGCAGGGATGGGGATTGCTTTTTTTGATCCTCGGCGTGTTTTTGGGCGTTTTCTTTATCAATGCGCATCGTTTCCTTGCGGTAACGCATAAAGTGGCGGATGCGGACATTCTTGTAGTAGAAGACTGGATGCCGGACATTGTCTACAAAGCGGCGGCCGCGGAGTTTCAACAGGGCATTTACCGCTTTCTGTTCATCAGCAGCATCCGTGAATATCATGCACGGGACGGCGCGTCGCGCAATACCAGAAGATCATCAGCGGCCAATCGCATGATTTCCCTGAACATCCCCGAAGATCAAATTGTGGAATGTTTTGCTTTCCCGACAGAAAATCACCGCAGCGCCGCCATGGCCCACGCAGTGCGCGATGCGCTGCGGCAGCGCGGCATCAGTGCCAAAGGGGTGACCGTCATGGCGCCGGCCACACATGCCCGTAAAACATGGCTTGTGCACCGTCGGGCGCTGGGCCCGGAAGTGCCCGCAGGAATTGTTGCCGTTGACCCCGGTGTGTATGACCCCTCGCGGTGGTGGATGAGCAGCCAGGCGGCAAAGTTGGTGATCAACAACTACGCCGGTTTGCTGCACGAATGGGCCACAGGATATTAATGCCTTGCAGATGAAAAACAGCCTGGTTTACTTCACCGGCACCGGCAATTCACTGGCCGTCGCAAGGCTGCTCGCGGCAAAACTGCCCGGAACCGAAGTCCACTCCGTCGGCCGGATGCTTGAGGGTTCTCATTTTGATTTGGACTGCGGCACCTGCGGATTTGTTTTCCCGGTTAACTGTCAGGACGCCCCGGAAATCATGCGGCGCCTGGTGCGCCGGGTACATCTTCCGGCTGACGCTTATGTGTACGCGGTTGCCACCCATAACGGGGATGTGGGATTTTCCCATTTCACGCTCGACAGGATTCTCAGAAAAAACGGGCAGCGCCTGCGGGCGGGTTTCGCGGTGCTCATGCCGGGAAACAGCATTGCCCCGTACAATTCCACCAATTCAGATGAGGAAACACAAAAGCGGGTGCTGGCGGCCGCTTCAGAGGTCGCAAAAATCGCGGACTGCGTGGAAAGACAAGAACGGCAGCCTTTTTCGGGGTCTGCATCCCTGCGAAAGCGGCTGAAAGGTTTTCGCAACATGTTGCGTCACAGGGTTTTTAACAGCGTTCCCGAAAACTTCTGGGTGACGGATGCATGCAACCACTGCGGTCTTTGCGCCCGGATATGTCCCGAAAACAACATCTGCGTCACTGCCGATACGGTAAAATGGGGCAAACACTGTCAGATATGCCTGGCCTGCATTCACTGGTGCCCGCAGCGTGCCATCCAAAACGGCACGGAAACGATCACCCGCAAGCGTTATCATCATCCCGACATTACCCTGGAGGATATGATTTGCCGCAGCAAGGACAGTTGCCCGAAACATTCACTAAGCTAAACATACTCAAACCAGAAACGGATCAAATTCATGAAAAACTTACTCGTCACCGGCGGCTGCGGATTTATCGGCGCCAACTTTGTCCGCCACACCCTGCAACACCATCCCGATTTGCGCATCGTCAATTTCGACAAACTGACCTACGCCGGCAACCCCGGCAACCTGACGGATGTTGAAAAAAACCCCCGGTACCGCTTTGTGAAAGGCGATATCTGCGACGCCGCACTCATCGGAAAGATTTTTGCCGAAGAACACATCGACACCATCGTCCACTTTGCCGCCGAATCCCATGTGGACCGCAGCATCACCGGTCCCGCCGAATTCGTCCAGACCAACATTGTCGGAACCTTTAATCTGCTGGAAGCGGCCCGTGAAACCTGGCTGAAAGGTTCGGCGGACACATCCAAAGATGCCTGCCGCTTCCTGCACGTCAGCACCGATGAAGTGTACGGTTCGCTGGGGGAAACCGGTGCTTTCAAGGAGACAACCCCCTATGATCCCCGGTCGCCCTATTCAGCCAGCAAAGCGTCGTCGGATCACCTGGTCAGCGCGTACTTCCACACCTACGGCCTGTCCACGCTCATCACCAACTGTTCCAATAACTACGGGCCATACCAGTTTCCGGAAAAGCTCATTCCCCTGATCATTAACAACGCTCTCGGAGGGAAGCCGCTGCCGGTTTACGGCGACGGCAAGAACGTCCGCGACTGGCTCTACGTCATCGACCACTGCGAAGCCATCCTGACGGTTTTGCAAAAGGGCAGAACCGGCGAAACATACAACATCGGCGGAAACAGCGAAAAGCAGAACATTGAAGTGGTTCATACCATCTGCGACATCCTGGATGAAAAAGTCGGCCTGCTGCCCGACGATAAAGAGAGACGTTCCCTGATCACCTATGTGAAAGACCGCGCCGGCCATGACCGCCGCTACGCCATCGACGCCACGAAGATTCGCACCGAACTGGGCTGGGCGCCCAAAGAAAACTTTAAAGACGGCATGCGCAAGACCGTGGAATGGTACCTGGACAACAAAGACTGGATCACCTCCGTAACCAGCGGCGCCTACCGGGAGTACTATGAGAAAATGTATGGGAATAGATAGTGGATGGTGAATGGTGAATGGTGGATGGTGAAAGATAAAATCAGCACATAACTCGTGATTCAGGATAAATCGCTTGAACACTTGGTTTAATGAGCTATAATGTACCTGAAACATCAAGAAAGGAGACAATATGAATGATTTTATAGAGATCAATCATTTAATCTGCGGCGGCAAACCTGTCATTCGCGGGACACGCATCATGGTGCGAAATATTCTTGGAATGATTGCAGGTGGGTATACAATTGAAAAAATTGTTGAGGAGTATCCTGAATTAAATGTAGAAACCATTCGTTCCGTTCTTCAGTATGCGGCTCAAGTAATTGATGAAGAGCAGGTATTCGCACATGCGTGAAGGAGCATTACGTTTTCTGCTTGATCAAAATGTGCCGATTGCTGTTGCTTCCTGGTTAAAACAGAAACATCCCGAATGGTCCATTCAGCACGTTAACGAGTTGGGGTTTCAAGGCAAATCAGACAATTTTTTATATGAATGGGCACAGGAACATTCTGCAATCGTTATCACGTATGATGAAGATTTTGCCGATGCACGCATGTACCCTTTAGGAAAGCATCATGGTGTAATCCGCTTGCGAGTCTGGCCCACAACAACCGAAAATTCAAAAGAAGCGATCTCACGGCTTCTTGAGCAAGTCCAAGAATCAAGTTTACCAAACAGTCTGATTATCATCGATAACCATAAAATCAGAATAAGAAAAATTATTTAGCCACAATCAATGATCTGTGAAGAAAAGCTCTCGTCTCGTAGCGCGTAGCGATGAAACAGTGGATGGTGGATGGATGAAGGATTATAAAGAATTAGAGGTTTGGCAAAAGGGGATATCGCTTGCTTTGGCAGTATACGAAATAACTAATATTTTTCCGAAGGACGAGGTTTATTCTTTAACTAATCAAATTAAAAGGGCTGTGGTATCCATCCCTTCTAACATTGCCGAAGGTGCATCAAGGAATTCCACAAAAGAATTCATTCAGTATCTTTATATTGCTTTAGGTTCCGCATCCGAGCTGGAGACACAAATGATTATTGCTGAAAAATTGGGATATATAAAAGGCGAAAATACGATAAATTCTGAAATTACAATTATCCGAAAGATGCTTAACTCACTAATAACGTCATTAAAAAGAAAGTGTGCGTGAGTCGGTGCTCGCTGATGGATGACCTTAGCTATCCACCATCCACCATCCACTATCCACTATCCACTATCCACTAATCACCGAGGTGAACAATGAAAGGCATTAAAAAAGGAATCGTATTGGCCGGCGGAGCCGGCAGCCGGCTTTACCCGCTGACGCTTGTGGCCAGCAAGCAGTTGCAGCCGGTTTACGACAAACCCATGATCTACTACCCCCTGGCCACGCTTATGACGGCGGGCATTCGCGACATCCTGCTCATTTCCACGCCGCAGGACACGCCGCGTTTTGAAGCGCTTCTGGGCGATGGAAACAGATGGGGAATCAAACTGTCCTACAAAGTGCAGCCCGAGCCCAAAGGCATTGCCCAGGCATTTCTGGTCGGAGAGGAATTCATTGCCGGCGAAGCTGTCTGCCTGATCCTGGGTGACAACATCTTTTACGGCAGGACAGACCTCAACAAGATCGTCGATGACTTTGAAAGCGGCGCGGTCATTTTCGGCTATTACGTCACCGACCCGGAACGCTATGGCGTGGTCGAATTTGACGCGGAAGGAAAAGCCATCAGCATTGAAGAAAAACCCCATAAGCCCAAATCCAATTATGCCGTTCCCGGCCTGTATCTGTTCGACCGGGACATCACCCGGATCACCAAAGCCATGAAGCCCTCGGCGCGCGGGGAACTGGAAATCACCGACGTCAACATGGAATACCTGCGCCGCGGAGACCTGCATGTGGTTCCCCTGGGGCGCGGGATTGCCTGGCTGGACACCGGCACGCACACCAGCCTTCTGGAAGCCAGCCATTTCATCGGCACACTGGAGGCACGGCAGGGCCTGAAAATCGCCTGCCTGGAAGAAGTAGCCTACCGGAAAGGCTTTATCGACAAAAAGAAAATGAAGCAGGTCATTGAAGACACCCCGAAATCATCTTACCGGGACTACCTGGAAAGAATTCTAAAAGAAAAAAATACTTTTTATAACCCATAATCCCCCTTTAAAAACTGTGTTGCAATTGCAATAATTGTCATTCCGAACGTATGTGAGGAATCTTAAAATAATGAATTTATTGAAAACAAGATTTCTCGCTTCGCTTCGAAATGACACAACAATCAATTATGACACAGTCTCTTAAAAAAGGGGGACCTTTTCGTCCCCTCCTTTCCTAACCACCTAATGACCTGAAGGTCACACGAGGTGGCACGAGGAGGGTCGGGGAGGATTTGCACCACACGAAAATCCCCCTGAATCCCCCTTTAAAAAGGGGGACACTTTAGCGGTGGCCTTTAGCTTTGGTCCTTGAACCTATCGCCCATAGCCTGCACGCCCCATCGCCTATGGCCTATGGCCTATCGCCTGCGCGCAATACGCGCACTATCCACTATCCACTTCTGAGT
>DDWS01000002.1 GCA_002347685.1 Syntrophaceae bacterium UBA2280 | reverse complement strand
TCAGGAATCACCTGCTTTGGCGCGGGTACCTGTTCGGGCTTTTCAGCCTGACGTGGTTTCACCGGCGCCGCGCGTTCCGGCCTCGCAGCCTTTTCAGGCTCGGCGGGTTTTTCAGGAATCACCTGTTTTGGCGCGGGCACCTGTTCGGGCTTTTCAACGGATTTTATCTCCCTTCGCTGAAGTTTTATTTCCGTTTCCGGCTTGTTCATTTCTTTGGCCGGCACGATATAGTTTGTGCTTTTGGGCGCTTCGATACGGGCTTCACGGTCAACCTTTCCCTCCTTAATCTTCTTAACCTGCTGCCGTACCGCAACAGCGTTTTCTTTCTTGCCCCTCTGGACAAGAGGCGCGTTTTTCTCGATCCGGTTAATCACGGTTTTGTGGGGCTTCTCCTTTACCTCTGTGTTGGTAAAGTTATACCGCTGCTTATTGGTCGTGTAATTATTGATCACGGTATTATTGACAACAGGCGCTGCACGATAGTTATTGATGATCGTGGTGTTGTTCACATTGGTGACCCGGACATTCTTGTAATTGTCCGCACGGTAGAAATTGTCCCGCGGCACGATGACAGCGTGCCGCGCGTATGTGTGGCTGTTAATATTGATATTGATCTGGGTAATGTTGATGTTGGTGACCACCACCTCGCGGGGACCGCCCCAGTGGCGGTGGCTGTAGTAGATTTCGCGCGGCGCCAGAGGCACCCATCCCACATAGGAGCCATGGTGAATCCAGAATACCCGTCCGGGAGACCAGAAGAAAGCGATCTGCAGCAGGGGAAGATTTGGGCGCACGTGCACCACCGGCGGTGCCCAATACCAGCGATTCCTTACATAGACCCAGTTGCCGTAATGGTGGGTGACATAACCGAAAGGCTCCGCGGGGATCCACACCTGGTCACCGTTCCAGTAGGTCCAGCGACCCGAGGTAAATGGCGCCCATCCCACCGATACAGTCGTCGGTCGCCAGAACCAGCGTTCTGAACCTTCATAGGGAACGCGCTCCCATCTGCCGTTCTCTTCCAGGGCATACGAATCGTCGTAGAGGCCTGGCGGAAGGTATTCGATTGACCTCCCCCGCGCGCGGTCCCTTGTCGCCCAGAGGTTCTCACGGGTCCTGTTCCACCGGTTCCAGTCGGGATCGACCGCTCCGTCGCCTGATGATACCCATCGGTCATCGGCAAGAATCGACGGGGATCCGGCCGCCACATCGTACCTGGCATCTGTTGCCTCGTGTACAAAGCTGACCTCCCCTTTCACCACGACCACTTCCACCGAGTTTTCACCCACGTAAAAGTCGAAGACCGAGCCGGGATAGGCCAGAACATACCCGAACGGGCTGGCGGCTCTGATAACCGTTTCGGAGCCTTTGTTATAGAACCGGGCCAAACCTTGAGCGACGTCCACCTCGGAAAGGTCTGAGTCCAGGACGATAAACTGGATCTGTGTGCTGTCCCCGACCCTGATCCAGGTACCGTTGGGAACAATCATCTCCGCCATCCCCCGGTTTCCTGAAAAGAGCGTGTCATCCTCCCCGAAGGGTGCATCTTTGACCATGGCCACCCAGTCCCTCTCCTCCGGAACATAACGCAGCAGATCACCTTCAATATAGTAGACACGGCCCACCGTAACGGGTTGCCCGTTTTCAGCGGAAGCTTGCGGAGCTATTGCCAGCGTTATGAGAAATATACACACCACCAACCCCATTGATTTCTTCAGTCTTTTCATCGTTCTTCTCCCAACTTATCGTTATTGTTTGTTGTCCTATCTCTGGCTGCGTCGTGCTTTCGACTGTCATGCTTTCGAACGAATCACCCTTCAGGTAATCCGAGATGCTCTTTTCCATTTTGGCCGGAAACGCAGGCACACGCCCTGCAAGTTTTTCGCGGTATACGCGAAGCGTGATATCTCTAAACACCGGAAGCGCAACCCTGCCGCCTGTTTCTTTCGGCCCGAGGGTGCGGTTGTCGTCAAAACCGATGCGGACAGCGATGGTGATTCCATCAGGGCCGTAAGTCGATCCCACGAAAAGCGCATCCCGGAAGTCATTGGTCGTTCCGGTCTTTCCCATGACGGGGATCGGAAAACCGCGGGAGTCCAGTGAGTGAGCCGTACCCGTAGGCATGCGTACAATGCCGCGCAGGCCTTCCTGAATGAGCGCAAGCGCATGGATGCCGGCATCTTCCGGAGGTCCGCTGCGGTCGTTTTCGGCCACCACCTCTCCGGTATCGCGGACGATTTTTCGGATCACATACGGCTTTGCTAAAATGCCCGATGCCATGGTGCGGTAAGCATTGGCCAGTTCCAGCAAATTCACCTCGGATGCACCCAACGCAGTTGAGGCATAGGGTTGCAGCGGTGTCTGCACCCCCAGGCTCCGCGCCGTCCGGATGATGTTCCTGACCCCGATTTGCTGGGCAATCCATATCGCAACGGTATTTCTGGATTCCGCCAGCGCCTCCCGGAGGGTGATCATCCCTTTGAACTGACCATCGTAGTTTGATATCCATTTGATATCCCGGTTTGCCCCATCGGGCACACTGATGGGTTCGTCCGGCACCAGGGTAGACAGATCAAACAGGCCCTGCTGAAAAGCAGCGAGGTATACAATGGGTTTCATTGCGGACCCGGGTTGCCGCAGAGACTTCGTGACGCGATTAAAGTCACTATACGAACTTAAACGGTCCTGGTAGAACATCCGGCCTCCCGTCACGGCCAGAATGCCCGCATCGCGGTTCCTCAACACAACGACAGCACCCTGGATCAGTCCTTTGGCACGGCGGTGCCGCTTTTCGTAGAGCGCGAGGCCTTTTTCCAGTGCATCATTGGCAATTTGCTGCACCCGAATGTCCACCGTCGAATAAATCTGGATACGTCCCTGCAGGAGGTCTTCAATACCCAGATCGGCACGAAGGACTTTCAATTCGTCCAGAACATTCCCGACAACGGTTGGCGCTTCAAACGCCTTGTTCACGTACCTTACATCCACTGGAATCGGACGATTTCCGGCTTGCCTCACAATGTCTTGAGAGATAAAACCGTTCGCCCCCATCAGTTTCAGGATCTGATTTCTCCTAAGCAAAACTCTTTCGGTGTTTTTCACGCCGGGTGAATAGTTGCGAGGCGACTTTGCGATGCCGGCCAGCAGGGCTGCCTTGTCGGCATCCTCCCCGGTGAACGTGGCAAGAGGCCGTCCAAAATAATATTCCGCGGCCGCCGCAAACCCATATTGACCATTGCCCATGTAGATCAAACTGGCGTACCTTGCCAAAATTTCTTCCTTGGCACGGCGTTTCGAACCGAATCGCTCCGTCATCTTTTTTTCAAGCCAGAACGACAATCGAATCTCCTCCATCTTCCGGATCAGCATATTGACACTCCGCGAGCCGATCATGTGAGACAGCGAGCGGGGAAGAAATCCGGCCTGCCGAAGCTGGCTTACGTTCTCCTGTGTTGTCATGTATTGGAAAGCCGTCAGGTCTCTGAGAAAATAACCCCGCACGAGCTGCTGGGTAATCGTCGATCCGCCCTGCGGAAATATTGATTCACCGTCCACATTTTCCTTATGCGTAAAAGGTGTGAATCTGTTCGCCAGGGCCTTGATTCTGATTTTGCTGATGACACGGGGAAAGACGGTATAGTCAACACCGCCGTGCCTGAAGAAGTTCTTGTCCTCGGCGGAGAGGATCGCATCACGTACAACGGGCGGGATGTCCTCATACCGGATATTTCGCCTGTACTCTCTGGCCAGCGCCATAAGCGGCTGACCATGGGTGTCGTAAATATGACCGATTGTTGGAAACTCGAAACGGGTGAGAGGTCCGATATCAGGCAGGTTGGTCCGGTCCCAATAGACGTGATATACACCGACTGCGACAAAGGCGGCCGTCATGACTGATGTGACGATGAGAACGCGAATGACTGAGCGCTGCCACTTCAGTTGGCCGAGGCGAAAACGGATACGATGAATTCCCCGTAATACCGGCAGGGAACCCCTTCGCATACACTTCACCACATTTGATAAAAAGGCACGGCAAATCATTTTGCACCCAAGTGATTCCAAAGAAATGCGTATTCACAAACATTTCTCAAATCATAGCTGCAAGGGGCCTGCCATCTTGTGAAACACAATCAGAGTCATTGTTTCCTTATTTAGAAACAAGTAGTTGGAACATTTTGCATACCCGCTCCAAAGGCACATAAGAATTCGTCATGCCACCGTATTTGGTGGGCCCTCAAGATGTTGAGGGTACGTTGACCGGGAGCGCTTGCCTCAATACCGGTAGGTGGCGGCCAGTCCCTCCCGACCCGGCATCCGGTCTGCAGGAATGATCACGACACGACCACCCATCTTTTCGACCAGCGCCCCCAGATCATCGAGCAGATCATCATCTTGCGTATGTCTCAGTTCAGCAACATCGACCCTTCCTGTCGCAGAGTCGAACCGACCGGCGATCTGGCGGTCTTCCTCAATCAGCAGTGTGGCGATTCGGCCGGCGGGGGCCGCTTTTGCGATCTCCGGCAGATAGTCACTGCCTAACCCCTTGGACTTTGCCAGGGCGAATTCATCGGTCAGTATCGTCAAACCCGCCTGATACTGAGGCTGCAGGACTTTCCAGGCGAGCTTCTGAAGTTCATGGATGGCCAGCGCATCGGGATGGATCGTGATGCCCTCCGCTGTTAGAAACGGGTTATGGCTGATCCGGCGGAAAAGGGAATGATGCTCCGGCAGCGCTGCCAGAATCAACGGCAGGCCCGATGTCCTGGAATGGTGCACCAGCACCGCACGGTCGACAGCGCGGAAAAACCGCTCAGCATCGTCCTGTACGGCATCCTTTTTACCGCCCTGTCCGTGGTGCATGGCGGCAGTTCCCTGACCGGCACCGCCGTAGGAAGCGACGGTCGAATGCGGATCGGTCAGCTCATCTCCAAGCGCCTCGGTGATCGTTCGCGGAACACCCGAAGCCGGCTCGATCTCGCCCAGCGCGTCGTTGTTCCCTTCGAACAGCCGGATTTTGCTGAGGCTTAATCCCAAAACCTGGTAGCGGTCGACCGATTGCAGGATACGTCTCAAGGGATTGGTGTGAAAACGGTCGGCGACGATGGCCAATTCAGCAACCGGCCGCTGAAGCCGAAACACTTGAAACAGGCCCGGCCTGCCCAGCACGGCCAGACCATCGAGCGTATGGTTCCAGAAGTCTTGATCGCGGGCGAGAGACTCGAACGGTTCCAGCAGATGCCGGGTTTCGAAGTCGGGATATTTCTCGCAAAGCGAAATCTCCAACGCCTTTAGAAGATTCCGAAACCGGATTGGATCCTGCTGATTTTCGGGACGATGCCGATGGGTCGGCAGGTAGACCGAAAGGCACGGCGGCTGGTGATCCGCTGCTAGCCTGATCAGGGATTCACTGTTGAGCAACATGATTTTTTGTGTCATTTTCATTCCTTTCCTGCAGGCTAAACCCCGATTCCCGCTTCATAGGAACGAGGTGTCCGTTATGACTACGCCGCTTGATAATCAGGTGGTTTACGTTCGCCGGCTTCATAAAGTTCAAGCTATCTATTTTTCCACAGTTAGATTTGTGGTCTTGGACCCATATAGATTGCAACTGGCCTTGACTTCAAGCGTTTCTCCTGCGGTCGCCGGAACCTTATAGCTGTATGTATAAGTTGCCTGATCCGGTTGATTTTCATATTTATCGGTGCTTACAACGCTGCCGTTCTTCTTAATTTCAACACTTTTGATATAGTGAGTACTTGGAAATGGAGATTTGTGCGTAATGGTGACGTCCAGCATCTGAGACTGTGAATCATAGGACAACTTCACATCATTAGGTGAGTGAGCCAAAGATGTCTGTGGATACATAAAACAGACGGCAAACACCGTCAGGATGCCTATCAACATTTGAGAATTCTTCAATCTTTTCATGGTGTACCCTCCTTTTTTCTTTTTGAAATGCATTAAGCTTCTAGATCACGCTTCAACCGGTCATAAACCATGAGTGACAATGCCATTATTTTCACGATAATATTTTTCGTTCAAAGCACCTCTCTTTTATCCCGGAGGCAGCGATTGAGCAATGCCTCCGGGATAATAACGTGTAGGTGGGCTCCGGTTTTCGCCCTCACCGCATAAGTTTGGTTGCGATCTCGGCAACATGCTTGCCCTGGAATCGCGCGGCATCGAGTTCGTTTTCGCTGGGCATCCGCTTACCATCCTCCCCCGCGATGGTAGAAGCCCCGTAAGGTGAACTCCCCGTTACCTCGTCGATCCGCATCTGTCCTGCAAACGTATAGGGAAGACCGACGATAATCATCCCCTGGTGCAAAAGTGTGAAGTGAAAAGAAAGAATAGTCGATTCCTGCCCGCCATGCTGGGTGGCGCTGGAGGTGAAAACACTTCCTACTTTACCGACAAGGGCGCCTTTTGACCAGAGTCCACCGGTTGAATCAAGAAACTGCCGCATCTGACCACACATGTTGCCGAAGCGGGTCGGGGTGCCGAAAATAATGGCGTCCGCTGAGGTCAGATCCTCTAATTTACAAACAGGCACATGGGCTTGCGCTTTTTGTTGTTTCAAGGCATCCATCTTTTTCAGAACGTCTTCCGGGAGTGTTTCCGGAACACGGCAGATCCTGACATTAGCGCCGCTCACGCTGCCGGCCCCTTCCTTCACAGCCTCCGCCATACGGTAGATATGGCCGTACATTGAGTAATAGACGATTGAGACGTTCATAGGATATTTCCTTTCCTGTATTTTTCATTTTCTATCTTTAAAAAGCTATATCAGTTCCCGTGGTGCGTACTTTTACTGCTCGAATCAACAGGAACGATGATCCGGTGCGTGGCGGGTTTACCATGATCATCCTTCAGAGTATCCTTGGATCCCTTAACATAAGGTCTGTCGCTGATATCATAGTCAGCACTGGATTCTCCTTTAACGCCGATATCTTCAGCCCCCGTATGTTTCAGAATGTCCTTACCTTTACTTTTCCAGGCGTTGTCATCGGCGTGGACGGAAAGCAGGATTCCCCCTTCTTTGATACGGCCTTCATATCGCTTAGCCTCATATTCGGGAATCCCCATGCCAATCAGTGCTCCGGCAATCCCGCCGGCCAATCCTCCCGCACCGGCTCCCGCCAGAGCGGCCATGATGGGGCCAGCCGCAATAAAAGGCCCAACACCCGGGATGGCCAACAAGCCAATACCCATAAGCCACCCCAACGCACCGCCGACAACCGCACCGGTTCCGGCTCCTGTGGCCGCCCCCTCCGGCGCTTTGGTTTCCTTCTGGACTGCAAAATCTTTGGTACCGCTGCCTTCAGGGAACAGCACGGATATGTCTGTGTTGCGAAAGTCTGCTTTCTTCAATTCTTCGACTGCATGTTCAACCATCTCGCGTGTCCGATAGATTCCATAGACTGCAATATTCTTGGCCATAACCTTTCCTCCTTATTGATTGATGTGTTGTTTTAAATGCGATGTTCATGTCACCGTCTTGTACTTGTTTGTAGTTGATCTTGTGATCTTCATCCCATGCGCAGTGTTCCTGTTTTACGAGAAATATTGAGCATGGCATGGCCCTGATGATTTCATCATTGCTACCTCCGACCGGCAGGCGTTCTATTCTGCTTTCTTCCTGGCTGCGAGGGATAAGCAAACCAAGGTTTTCTTCTTCAATAAGTTTCAGGACGACTTCATTATCTCAGGTTCTTTTGGATTGCCTGCTTTTCTAGTTCCTTTCTGCATCGTCTCCAGCTTTATATGCCCTGCTGTATGATCTGATCGAGCATCTGCCGTTGATCATCTCCTTTCGGCATCGTCTCGAGCCCCTTCAAAACCATGTCGCTCACATGATGTTCTTCCACCCCATCCATGGAATCTTCGCGAGTCTCTTTCTTCGCCAGCATGGGCGGATAGTTGGTCTCTTTAAGCTGCCCAAGAATTCCTTTTACTTCCTCATGATCTTTTTTGAGCATCTGGAAAAACTGATTCATCTTTCTCCTCCATTTTTTTGTGTTTGTGAGGGTGCGAAGGTTCCGCTGTCCTTTTGTGCGCTTGCGCGACCGCACGGTATGATGCTGGCAATTGTAATGGAACTTGAATCAAAGCTGCGACTTGATGGGTCGTAGAATCTTTTCGGCGATTTTTTGGCGCAGCGGACGGTTCTCCCAACGCGCAAGGGAATACGGCTTGGCCTCCAGCAGATCGGCCTCGAACACCTTCGTCATCTGGGTAGCGAAGTCGTTGTTGTAGATATTCAGACTCGCTTCGTCATTGAGCCGAATGGAACGGATATCGAAGTTGGTTGAACCTACCGAAACAAACTGGGCATCGATGACCAGCAGCTTGGTATGCAGCATCGTCGGCTGATATTCGTAGATCTGGGCGCCTGCCTGCAGCAGCTCACCCCACTGGGCCTTGGAGGCGATCTTGACCGTAAGCACATCCATATGCGGCCCAGGCAACAAAATGCGAACGCGAACACCGCGACTGAGGGCAGCAATCAAGGCCTCGATCAACAGCTTGTCGGGCACAAAGTAGGACGCCGCCAGGTCGATCGTCGTCTCGGCCGCCGCGATGGCAAGCAGATACATCAGGTGCATGCTCTCGCTCCCGCTGGATGGCGAGGCAATAAACACGTGCGCTTCCATCTCGCCTTTCTCCTTCATGACCGGAAAGTAGCCCGGGCCGTTTAGCACATGGCCTGTGGTCTTGATCCAGTTGTCGTTGAAGGCCGATTGTAACTGCGCCACTACGGGCCCTTCAATTTGGAAGTGAATGTCTCGCCAGTGCTCGGGATCGCCACCGTCGCCAGCCCACTGATCCGCGATGCCTACCCCTCCGGTGAATCCGATGCGCCCATCGATCACCAGCAGCTTGCGATGGGTGCGGTTGTTCATCCGGCCTAAGTTATACCAGTGCAGCGGCCGATATCGATGGATCTGCACACCGGCGGCCTGCATGGAATCCAGCAGCGACTGCTCCATCCTGGAGCTGCCGACCCAGTCGATGATGACGCTAACCGGCACACCAACGCGGGCCCGTTCAGAAAGCGCTTGTGAGAACTTTTCACCTATTTCACCCGACCAGTAAATGAAGGTCTCGAACGTGATAGACTTCTGAGCCGAGGCAATGGCCGAAAGCATCGCGGGGAATGTCTCATTGCCGTTTTGCAGCGCAGTAACGTGATTGCCTCGCAGAATCGCCGGGCCCAGCATAACAGACATCTCGCGCCGAAACTGCGG
This sequence comes from Syntrophaceae bacterium UBA2280, assembly GCA_002347685.1. GTDB lineage: Bacteria > Desulfobacterota > Syntrophia > Syntrophales > Smithellaceae > UBA8904. Next base: position 75,581 of record DDWS01000002.1, on the reverse strand, counting down.
ATCGGAGACAGCGTAGCGATGCTCGATCTTGCGCTCCAACACCTTCTCGGGTGTCTTGAAGTTTAGCAACACGATCAGCGTCAGGCTGGTGGCCAGCACAGTGATTCCGATAACCAACAGAATAGATTTTCGTTTCCCAGTCATTGAATTCCTATCCGGGCAAAGGAATAGAGCCCGGTCAATGGATGCGCACTGTCGCTACCTTTGCTTCCCGAGGCCCCGCAACGAGCCATATAATCAGCCCCAAAACCGGGAGAATGAGAATCAGGACGATCCAAAACACCTTTTCACCAGTGGACGCCGAACTGCCCACAGTCTTTATAATAATCCAGACATCTGCGACCAAAATGATAAACCCTAAAAGGCCACCGATTTCTATCCCCATATTGCTCTCCTGTCAGTGTGGCATTTGTTATCGAGTTGTCATATTGGTTCTACGCTTTCCAAATGACTTCAACCAGCAGGGCCGGATTGTTGATCTGGTCCTGGCTGGTTGAAGAGGCGCCACAAGCACCACCCATACAGCACGGTGATCGCGTCGGGCTCAACGCCTATTTTCTGAACTGACTCGCAGGCTTGACGCCTTCGTTAAGAATGATCGCCTCAACCCTTCTGTTCTGCTGTCTGCCGGTAGAGGTATCATTGCTTGCCAGCGGGTAATTCTTGCTATATCCGATGGTGACAATCCGTTCACCGGCAATGCCGCGTTTTACCAGAGCACTCTTAACGGATGTGGCACGCTGCTCGGAAAGCTTCTGATTGTACTCTTCGCTGCCGACGTTGTCGGTATGCCCTTCAACAAGCAGGTTCCTGTTGATTTTTTTCTGGAGAAACGCGGCTATCTTGTCCATACTGTTTTGCGCGCTGGCATTCAGATCGGCCTTGTCGAAGGCAAACAGTACATCACCGATCGTCAGCACGATCCCACGGTCAGTTAATTGGCCCTGCAGTTCCGACAATTCCTTCATCAGCTCTGCCATTTCAGCCCTTGCTATTTCTGCCTCTCTGGCTTGACGCTCGGCCTGTGCCTGAGCCAAGGCTGCCTCTTTAGCCTTTATGTCGGCAAGAATGCTCTGCCGTTCGGCTTCGCTCGTCGCCGAAGCCAATTGCCGCTTTGCCGCCTCCAGCACCGCTGCCTTTGCATCCAGGTCCTGTTGCAGCAGTTTTTCCGCCAACTGGCTTTTCAGCAGCTGCACCTCTGCCTTTTCCTTGCCCAGTTTGACGATTTCGTTTTGCGTGACGACTCCCTCTGCAAGAGCCACAGCGGTCTGCGATTTACGCTCCGCCATGTAGGCAAGGCGGGCAATGTCATTGAAAAGGAGATTCTTCTCCCAAGTCGAATATTCTTTGGAAGGATTAAGCGGATTGGGGGAATAGACCTTCGTTCTCACTTCCTCGGCCGCCTGTAATGTTTTTTCTGCTTCCTGAAGTGTTTTCAGGGAGTAGGATTCTACAATTGGATTGGCCTTTGCCTGACTATAGGCCGTACGCGACTTTTCCAGTCTGTCCTTGGCGATCTGTTCGCTGGGATTAACCGCTGCGCACCCGGTTAGAACAGCAAAAGCGGTAATGGCAAGGGCGGCGGCCATCAACTTACGGGGAAAACAGCTTGAATTCATAGCAACTCCTCCTTTTACATGGATGGATAGTTATTTTACGGTCGGCATCTTCGAGATCTCATCGCGCACGACCTGTATCTCCTTACGTAGCTCCATTGCGGCATTCTTGGCCTTTTCAGTAGGGGCCATCGCCCTTGCATATTCAGCATCTGCCATGGCCTCATCGACAAGCTGGCTTGCGGAAACCATATCTTTCGATGCCACAGCCGATTTGGCTGCCGCAAGCTTGGCCTCAGCCGACTTAAGAGGACTCGACGCATATACTTCAGCGTCAGCCGCTTTGGCAGCGTTGATATTCTCTTGTAATTGGGGAAAACGTGAGCTGACCGTATCCGTCGTTGCACACCCGGTTGCGATAAATACGCCAACGGCAGCCAGTCCTGTTGCCACATACTTCAAAACCATGTTTCTCTTCATACATAATCCTCCTTGTTAATTTGAAACGCAAATCATAACCAGACATTCAGACCCCTTGGTGCAACCCGCCACCGTCAGCCATTTGTGTGTCTTCGGCTGGAACTGCGTCCCTTCTCCTGTCTGCCTTTTCCTAAATAACTGGTTGTATTTTTTTTGTTCTTTGATCGTCTCCTTTTTTTGTTATGCCGGTTCAATCAGCTCATATGAAAATAGCAAGGAGTCTGCCAAGACTGGAATCGGAATGGCCAGTCTGTATTTCTCAAGTAATAACCGGAGTCAAGGTTGATTGAAGAGAACAGCCGGAAATTGCGGGACCTCGTGAATGCCCTCAGCATTTAGTGGCGCCTCAAAATGTGGAGGGGGTTTTTTAAAGATTCAGATCGTCCATTTCGGTCGAGTCAACACGCCGCGCCTGGCCCTGTGATTCACACCACTACCTTTGCTTCCCGGGTAAGACATTTTCGGGTTCGCCTCTGCTGAAGGAGGCGATATTGCCCACCGTGGTGCTCAGGATGCGTTCCTCTGCTTCTTGTGTGTTGAATGCGCTGTGCGGGGTGATGATCACATTGCGCAGGTGCAACAGGATATGAGTCAGCAGCATCGTCTCCAGATCATGTTTTTTATCGTAAACCGAGCGCAGCAATTCGGCCACCTCCTGAATGCCTCCCTCTTCGGGCAGCACGTCCAATCCCGCAGCCGCGACCTTTCCTTTGCCGATGGCCCGGGCCAGGGCCTTGGAAGACTTCCACTGGATCAATCCCTTTAGATTCCGGTCCACAGATGCACGGTGACGGCATGTTCTGCGCCGTCATCGCGTAGCGGGATCACCCCATCGGGTCGTTCATCGCCGTCCAATGTAATCTGTGTCACGCCCCGGCAGATGCCAGTGGGATTGTTGACCTGGATGCGGTAAAGCGCGGTTCCATGTCGCAGCGTCATCTCGTAGCTCTCCCAGTGGGGCGGAATACAGGGCGCGACGCGCAGCTCGTCGCCGGTGCGGGTAAGCCCCAGGATGGCCTCAATCCCCAGCCGATACAGCCAGCCCGCGGCGCCAGTGTACCAGGTCCAGCCACCCCGCCCGGTATGCGGCGCAACACTGTAAACATCCGCCGCGACCACGTAGGGCTCCACGCGATAGCGGCGAGCCTTGGCGGCTGTGCTGCTGTGGTTGATGGGGTTGAGCAAGTCGAGTAGATGCCAGGCGCGCGCGCCGTCGCCCATTCGGGCATAGGCCCATATGGTCCACACGGCCGCATGCGTGTACTGACCGCCGTTCTCACGAATGCCCGGCGGGTAGCCCTTGATGTAGCCCGGGTCGCGGGGCGTTTTATCCAAAGGCGGTGTGAAGAGCAGCAGCAGCCGGTCCTCCTCGCACACCAGCTTCTCGTTTACCGCCGCCATCGCCAGGTGAGCCCGTTTCTCTTCCGCCGCGCCGGAAAGCACCGCCCACGCCTGGGCAATAGCGTCGATCTGACATTCCCTGTTTTTCGCCGAACCCAGGGGCGTCCCGTCGTCGTAGAAAGCGCGCACATACCAGTCTCCATCCCAGGCGTGTGCCGCGAGTGCGCTTTGCAGGTCTTCCATTTGGCGGCGATATTGCACGACTTGTTTTGCGTCCTTAAGCGCGGTGCACATCGGTATGAAGGCTGCCAGTGTAGCGTATCGGAACCATGCCAGCCAGACGCTTTCGCCCCGGCCCTCAATGCCAACGCGATTCATGCCGTCGTTCCAGTCACCCCCGCCCATCAGGGGCAGGCCGTGCGGACCGATGGCGCCCATCGCCAGCGCCCGCCGGCAGTGTTCGTAGATGGTGTAAGACTCTTCGGTCAGTGGATACTGATCATAGCGTTCTGCTTCGTCGTGCGCCAGTGGTTCACCTAGGCGGAAAGGTACCTCATCCTTCAGCAAGGCAACGTCGCCGGTGACTTGCACGTAATGGGCCACCACGTAGGGCAGCCACAACAGATTGTCGGTGATACGTTTGCGCACGCCACGACCCGACGGCGGATGCCACCAGTGCAGTACGTCCCCGGCTTCGAACTGGTGGCGCGCCGCACGCAGGATGTGCTGCCGCGCCATCTCGGGCGCGGCGTGCAGCGTCGTCAGCACGTCCTGCAACTGGTCACGGAAACCATAAGCACCGCTGGATTGATAGAAACCGGACCGGCCCCAGATTCGACTGGAAATGTTCTGGTAGAGCAACCAGCCGTTGAGCAAAAGGTCCATGGCGCGATCCGGTGTCTTGACGGTGATACTTTCCAAGAGCCCTGTCCAGCGTGCCCGGGCCTTGTCCCATTCCGCTTCCACCTGCCCGGGTTCCTGCTGCCGTCGTATCAGTGTGCGCGCCGCCTCACCCTCAGCGGCCTGACCGATAAAGAAGCTGATGGTTTTGGTTTCGCCCGGCGCCAGATTGACGTGCAGTTGCAGCGCTGCGCAGGGGTCAAGACCCGGCTTAGCGACGCCGGCCAATCCCATACGCTCCAGTGCGGCGGGCTTAGTCACGTTTCCCAGACGTCCCAGGAATTCAGTGCGATCCGCGGTGTACCCGTGTAAGGGTTGGCTGGCGGCAAGGAAGGCGACGCACTCACCAAAATCGCTACTGTACGGATTGCATGCCAACAGGGCGCGGCATTCGGGCTCGTAGCTGGGAATCACGTGGGCCTGCATCTCGTCCCGATTGACACCCAGAACCCACTCGGCGTAGTAGGTCGCCGTCAGGCGACGGGGGCGTGACCCGTCGTTTTCAAGTTGAAGCTGGACAATCTTGACCGGATCATCGGCCGCGACGAAAAGGCGCAGGCGCTGTTTGAGGCCGTAACTGTGGTGATGGAAAGTGGTGTAGCCGGGGCCGTGGTGGATGCGGTAGGGCGCATCGGCGCTGCGGGGCTGAGGAGTGGGGGTCCAGACAGCAGCCGTTTCCTCATCGCGCAGATACAGAACCTCACCCGGCTGGTCGCGCACCGGGTCGTTACACCACGGCGTCAGCCGATTTTCGCCACTGTTGGCCGCCCAGGTGTAGCCGCCGCCTGTTTCTGTTACCACGCAGCCGGCGTCAGGGTTGGCTATCACGTTGGCCCAGGGGGCCGGTGTCGCGTCTCCGGGTTTCAGATAGATGACGTATTCGCGCCCATCGGGCGTGAAACCGCCCCAACCGTTGTCGAACAGCAGATTGTCGGGTCGGGCCACCGGCGGTATCTCAGATGGCTCTTCACTGTCCCAGGTGGGCACGAACTTGTGCAGGTTAGCAGGTAGTGCCAGTACGTCGCGCAACTGCTCTTTAAGCGAGCCGCGATGGCCGTCCAGAATCACACGGGCTGCCGTGAGCAGCACGGTGCGGTCGGGTTTGCTCAGCGTGTCGCTCTGCACGAGAAAAATACCACCCGGCTGATTCAGCCGGTGGTCGCTATGCATGCGCTCCACCAGCCGTCTCAGTTGCATTTGCAAATCTTCACTGTAGCCGCCGGGCTGCTCATTCATGAGCACCAGGTCTATCTTCAGGTCGCGGTTGCGCCAGTATGCGTGCGCCTGGAGCAGTTCGCGCACCAACGCCAGCTCGTTTTCGGCTTGCACCCGCACGACGAGGAGGGGGTAATCCCCGGAAATCGCGTGGGGCCATAGACTGGCCTGGCCTTGTGTATTTTCGGCCAGCACCTCCGGGGCGGCACGCAGAGCGGCGTGCGGGTAAATCAGCAGCCCCAGCAGCCGATGCATGCGCGCCAGCGCCTCGCCGTCAAGCTCAAGATCGCGCATTTCAGCGATGCTGAGCGTTTCGGCCTGCTGAAAGGCACGCTCGATGGTGGTCCATTTTTGGTAACGGGTGAGCAGCTCGAGGGCCGCCTCGCGACTGTCAGCGGCCAGCGTTAGAAAGACGACGTCGGCGCTGGTGTGCGGCGCCAGCTCGAGGTCCTGGCCCAGGGACATAATCGGGTCGAGGACATTGCCGGTGGTGGCGCTCAGACCGGCGCCGTTGAGCGCGGCGGGTGAGCGCAGTGTGCCGCCACGACCCAGAAAATGGCCTCGGTCTGTTTCGTAGGCGCGGGTGAGCGTCTGGCCGTTTTCCATAACCAGGGCGTGGGCCATGAACGGCGGGGTTTCCGCGCTTGCGCGGGGGCGCCGTGTGAAGAGCAGGGCATTATGCTGGGGCAGGTAGCTGCTGGTGATGAACAGCTTGTTAAAGGCGGGATGGCGCTGATCGCTGGCTTGTCGATCCAGGACAATCTCGCCGTAGCTGACCAGCCGCAGCCGGTGCATCTGACCGCTTCTGTTCGTGACGCGCACGCGCCGGATGGCAACGTCATCGGTGGGCGACACCGTGATCTCCATATGGCTGCCGACGGCATCGCCGCTATAATTGAAATCAGCCTTGTGAGGCGCAAAGGTGACGTCGTGTTGGGCGATGCGGCAGGCGATGGGCTGTGCGCCTACCGACCACAACTCACCGTTCTCCATGTCCTGTATGTAGATCCAGAGACCCCAATCGTCGCAGGTCGTATCGGCGCGCCAGCGTGTCAGGTCAATGTCCTGCCAACGGTCGAAGCCGCTGCCTGCGTTGGTGATGAGGAGCCCATAACGGCCATTGCCCAGATAATGCGCCAGGGGAAAGGGCGTCTTCACCGGCGCCGGCCAGGGGGCAGCCGAGGTCTCCGGTTGGGTCGCGCGCGCCGCAGGGGACGCTGCCCTGGACATTTCCTCAAGCGGCGCGTCATACGGAATCTGCTCATGCAGCAGCAGCTCCACGCTCCGAATGCGGTGATCGGCGTGGAAGCGGCGCACCATTGGTTCTGCGTCCAGGGCATTGACCAGGGCCAGCATGATCATGCCATGGTGGTGGACCATGTAGGAACGCACGATGGTATATTCCTGATTCAACGCCAGGCGCGCGGTCGTATAATCCATGGCCTCGTAGAAGCCGTAGTCACCCAGCATGCCCAGGTCGCAAAGGTGCCGGATGTTTTCGAGCACGGCTTGCGGGCGAAGCGGCAAAGCCAGCAGCGAGGCGTAGGGTGAAATCACAAGATCATCTTCGAGGCCGCGCTGAAATCCTATCCCCGGAACGCCAAAGGCCCGGTACTGGTAATTCATGTTGGCGTCAAACCGGTAGTAGCCGGATTCAGAGATGCCCCACGGCACGTTGTGTTTGTCGCGCACATAGTCGATTTGCGCCTCGACGGCAGCGCAGGCACTGGCTTCCAGAAGGGTATCGGGGTAGTGGCGTGTCCACAAAGCGGGCATCAGATACTCGAACATGGTGCCGCTCCACGAAACCAGGCAGCGTTGGCCGTTGATCTCAGTCAGAGGCCGGCCCAGATGCAGCCAGTGGAGCGCCGGCACGTCTCCTTTGGCGATGGCCAACAGGCTGGCGGATCGCGCTTCAGAGGCCAGCAGGTCATAGTGGTTTGGATCGGGCTTTTCGGCGTCCACGTTGTAACCGATGCGAAAGACATGGCGCTTTGCATTATAGAGGAAGCCAAAATTCATGTCGTGTACCAGCTTATCGAGCTGCCGGCTGATCTCGCTGTAGGTTGAGAGCAATTCGCTCACGGCCGTTGCCGCCGCGTCCAGGTCTGTGGCCAGGTCGCTACACCATTTTCGGGCCGCCGTGATCTGCACAGCCGTCGCCGAGACTGTGTCTAACGCATTTTGCAAATCAGTCAGTCGGGCTTGAGCGGTTTGGCAAACCGCGACAATGTCGCAGGCTTTGACCTGGACAGGAAGTATTGTCAGCAGCGCCTGCCAGGCCAAAGCCAGGGGCGTATCGTTGGTGAGGTCCGCCAACAGGGCCGGCGGGTTGTGGAGGTAGCCTGTCCAGGGGATGAGGGCTTTCAAGCGGCGCTGCATGTCTGTCATGTGGTGGCTGAGCCGTTCGGTCCAGAGACGAATCCGGCGCAGCTGGTCTGTGGTCAGTTGATGGCTTTCCGTAAGCTTGCTCAAACCCTGTTCGATTTTTGGCCAGGTTGCTTCGACAAACTGCTGTTGCAGCGTGCTCCACTGGTCGGGGACCTCGCGCACCTCCTGGATGCGATGCCGGAACTGGCCGAGCTCAGTTTGCAGGGCGTTGCCGGGGAGCGATGCGTCAAGCATATCGAGCGTGTCGAGCACCCCCTGCCAGCTGGGCCAGCGGGGCAAAAGTGTCTGCTCGATACCCAGGCAGCCCTGGCGCAGCGTCACCAGGCAGCACGCCAGGTTGCCGCTGTCCACCGTGGAGACATAGCGCGGCGGTAGCGGCTCGCGGGACCGCGTGTCATACCAGTTGAGGAAATGGCCAGCGTACATCTCCAACTTCGTAAGCGTTTGCAGGCTGTTTTGCAGGCGCTCAGCCAATTCCCATATGCTCACGTAGCCAAAGTCGTAGGCAGCCAGGGTAGAAACCAGCATAAGGCCGACATTCGTGGGTGACGTGCGGTGCGCCACCAGGCCGCGCGGGTCCTCCTGGAAATGGTCCGGCGGCAGCCAGTGGTCTTCCGGTCCGACGAAATGCTCGAAGTAAAGCCAGGTGCTGCGCGCCAGGCGGCGCAGTTCGCGCTGCTGCTCGGCGGTAAGCGTTTCTGGATGAGCGGCTGAGTGATGATCCAATGGCATGCGTCAGTGCCCCTTTTTTTCCTGAGCGGCTTTCTCCGCCTGAGTCGGTTCGACTTCTTCCGGGTCCAGGTCTTGAACGACCAGCAGCGGCACGCTGCCGTATTCGATGAAGCTGGTGGCGACGCTGCCATAAGACCATTTTGGCTTGCCGCCACTGCCGTGCGCGCCGAGCACAACCAGATCCACCTCGGCCTCTTCAGCCAGGTCATGCAGGGCCAGAGCGATGTTCCGGCTGGTCAGCAGGCGCAGCTCAAACGGATACATCAGCCGGTCGCGCAGTAGTTCCATATATTGGGTTGCGGCTTCGCGGATGCGAACGACTAAGTGCTCGATGAGTTCTTTGTCATCAGCGGTGAGCGGAAACTGATGCGGCATTTCGGGCTTGACGACGACATGGGCCAGCAAGAGTTGAGCCTCATGGGCGCGGGCGAGAGTATCGGCCGTTGACAACACACATTCAGCCCGTTGTGAGCCATCCAGCGGTACCAGCAAACGAGAGTAACGCAAGCCGGTCAGGGCTTGCTCCCCTGCGTGGTAGGCGCGCACAATCATCACCGAGCGATGGGCGCACTGCAAGATCTTGTGCGCGACGCTGCTGACGTTCCAGCGACTTAACCCCGATTGGCCGTGGCTGCTGATGATGATCATGGCCACGTCGTTACTGCGCGCAAAATCACATATGCTCTGCGCCGCCTCACCTTCGAGCAGAACCGATTCAGTCTCAAGGTCGGCCTCGGTGCGCAAACGCTCTGCGACGTCGTCCAGATAGGCTTTGGCTTCAGCTTTGTACAGTTCCCATTGCAGCGTATCAGTCGGCTGCTTATCCAAGCCTGTCGCAGGAAAATCAAGCACGCGAACCACGGTCACCCGGGCCTGATAAAAGCGGGCCAACGCGACCAGGTGGGGCAGCGTGCATTCAGCGGTGATTGAACCATCCAGGGGCGCAAGCAGTTGTTTGAACATTTTTTCGTCTCCTTTTAGAAAAATCAGCGCTCATTGAAAACGAGCGAATCCCTTTTCCAGAAAAACCCTGGCCGTGCCGTGCAACAGTCGGAGTCACTCCATTAGGTGAGATTTCCAATCCTTCTCATCAGGCAACCGTAATATCTTTGCATAAATAGACGTCCTGAATGGCATGCAGCAGCTCCACACCGTCTTTCATGGGTTTTTGAAAAGCCTTGCGTCCGCTGATTAAACCCATGCCCCCGGCCCTTTTGTTAATCACGGCCGTTTTGACCGCATCGGCAATATCGTTTTCACCGGAGGCCCCGCCCGAGTTAATCAGTCCGATTCGCCCCATGTATTGATTCACCACCTGGTACCGCGTCAGATCAATGGGATTTTCACTGTTCAGATCGGTATACATCCGTTTATCGAAGCTTCCATAGCTGCCTTCGGAATAAAGAGCTCTATAACCGCCGTCGCAGACCGGCATCTTTTGTTTTATGATGTCGGCCTGAATCGTGGCTCCGAGATGGTTTGCTTGCCCGGTCAGGTCGCTGCTCAGATGATAATCCTTGTCCATTTTGAATTCGCTGTTGCGAAGATAACACCAGAGAATTGTAGTCATGCCCAGTTCATGTGCAGCCTGAAAACATTCACTGATCTCGGTAATCTGCCTGGTGCTTTCCGCTGAGCCGAAGTAAATGGTCGCACCAATAGCCACCGCACCCATGTTCCACGCCTGTTTGACGGAGGCGAAAAGCACCTGATCATAATGGCTTGGATACGTAAGCGATTCATTGTGATTGATCTTGACGATAAAGGGTATATTATGGGCGTACTTCCGGGCGATGGAACCCAATCCTCCCAGAGTCGATGCCACAGCGTTGCAGTTGCCTTCAATCGCCAGTTTGAGGATATTTTCCGGGTCAAAATAGACGGGATTCGGTGCGAAAGATGCCCCCGCAGAGTGTTCGACACCCTGATCCACCGGCAGAATCGACAGATAACCCGTGCCTGCCAGTCTTCCATGACCCAGAAGGGTTTGCAGACTGCACAGCACGCGCGTGGACCGGTCGGTAACTCCAAAAATCCGGTTTACGCAGTCCGGCCCGGGCAAATGCAACAATTCTTTAGGAACTTTGGGTTGATGTTGCAGAAGCGTTTTGGCTTCAGACCCCAGTATCTTCTCTATCTCGTTGAGTCCTAACATCATCTATTCTCCTTCGCGGCTGGAAATCATCACCCTGCATGTAAACCTTTGTCAGGGTATTTACGATCTGAAAGCATGACCTCATATAATCGTTCGACATCGTCTCTCCGGCACAATTCCGTCCCCGGCGTCATGACGGCCGCCGTGCCGGCCGCCACGCCGAACAGGACGGATTCCCTGAGCGGCTTGCCCCGGGCAAGACTCAAGACGATACCGGCCACCATGCTGTCCCCGGCGCCGACCTTGCTGATGATCGGCACGGTAGGCGGCACGATGTGTTCGGTAAAGTCCTTCGAAACCGCCAGGGCGCCTGCCGCGCCCAGTGAGATCACCAGCACTTCGCACCGGCCGCTATCGACCATCTTTTGAGCCTCGGCCTTGATCTGCGATTCCTCTTTGATCTCCTCGCCGACCAGTTCCCGGAATTCCCGCACATTGGGTTTGATCAAAAACACCCCTTCCTCAAGTGCTTCCTTCAGGGCTTTACCCGAAACATCCACGATCGTCTTTGTCCCCTTTTTCTTCCCGACACGCGCAACCTGAGCATAAAAATCAGGAGGCACGCCCCAAGGAAGGCTCCCGCTGGCCACCACATAATCCGGTGGAGGTTCCATTACTGACAGATCCTGAATAAATTGCACCCATTCCTTTTTCCGGAGCTTTGGTCCCGGCATCCCGAAACGATACTGCCGGCCGGTGGATTCCTCCAGAATGACCAGGCTCTCCCTTATCATGCCATCGATGGGAAACGACCGGTGGTTTAATCCTTCTTCGTCCAGAAGCTCTTGAAGCCGCTTCCCCGTCAGGCCCCCTGCAGGATAAAGGAGTCTTGAATTTCCTCCCAGTTTTTTTATGGCCCGGGAGACATTTACCCCGCCCCCACCCGGCTCGAAACGAGGCGGTGTGCAGTAGAGTTTGTGCTCGGCCACGACATGCGCAACACTTGCGCTCTTGTCGATGGCCGGGTTCAATGCAACAGTTATGATTCTTTTCATCTGTTTTCCTCCCTTCAGCGATCCGAAGCAGGAGGCAATGGGGGTATCGGCGTTGAACGTCTTCAGGATGGATCGCTTTTCATCCTGAACCACCAGACTTTTTTTCGCTTTCCTGGCCGGCCCCGCAGGCTGTTCATTTCTTCCCCGCAGACAATCCTTTTCCGGTCATGAACTTTGCAAAATCAACGAGGCGGGCCGAGTAGCCCCATTCGTTATCGTACCAGGAAAGAATTTTTACCACCCGGTTGTTTTGTACCATGGTGCTCTGGGCATCAACGATGGATGAGTGCGGATCACCGATGATGTCCTGGGAAACAAGGGCCTCTTCCGTCACCCGCAGGATGCCCTGAAGCCGGGATTTTTCCGATGCATCCCGCAGAGTCTCGTTGATCTGTTCGGCAGTCACGTCTTTTTCTATCGAAACTATCATGTCGGTTACCGATCCGTTGGGAACGGGAACCCGCATGGCCATGCCGCTCATTTTTCCTTTCAGTTGGGGCAACACTTTTTCGGTGGCCTTGGCCGCTCCTGTGGTGGTGGGGATGATCGACAGGGCTGCCGCCCGGCCGCGGCGGCGATGCCGTGCCGGCGTGTCCATCAGCGACTGGCTCGAGGTGTAGGCATGGATCGTGGTGAACATGATGTACGCCACACCGAAGGATTCGTGAAGTACCCTGGCCACCGGAGCCAGACAATTGGTGGTGCAGGAGGCCATGGAGACGATCTGATGCGCTTCCGGCCGGTAACTTTCCTCGTTGACACCCAGGACGATCATGGCGTCGGCATCGTCGGAGGGGGCGGAGATGATCACCCTTTTTGCCCCGGCTTCCAGATGACCGGCCGCCTTGGAGCGGCTTCGCAGGGCTCCGCTGCATTCGATGATAATTTCCGCTCCACTTTTCTTCCAGGGGATTTTCTGCGGATCGGCCTCTGATGAAAAGGGGATGGAAAGTCCGTCTACCTGTATGGTCGATTTCTCGCAAGACACCTTGCGGGAATACCAGCCGTGCACGGAGTCATACTTGAGGAGGTAGGCCAGATCTTCGATGTTGTTCAAATCGTTGATCCCCACCACCCTGAATTCCTCCCTTTGCAGGAGTTGCTTAAAAACAGCCCGGCCGATTCTTCCGAAACCATTGATTCCAACCGGGATGACTTCTTGTCTGCTCATGTCTTTTCCTCCTTTAATTTTTTTGTGAAGTTTGCCCTGAAGATCCGGTGCCCTTTTTTCTTCGGAATTCTATAAACGCCCATTAATTTAAAAAGTTCGTCAGCGATCCAGATGGAACTCGACATAAGGACGATCAAAAGTCAATCGCCCGGGGTAAGAACAACGGTCCCGAACAGCCATTTCCCGATGGGGCTTTGAACAGCCCCTATCTGGAGAATGATCGCAAGTTTCCAAAAAATGTCTCATCACACAGGATATTCCCGGAGCATTTCATGGATCCCTTTGTGCATTTCATACCAGAACTCGTAGGCGGCGGCATGCTTATCGCGTGTAAAAAACTCGACCCAGTGGTCCAGTTCAGGGTGGCTGACCCCGTCGATCTGTTTTTTGTTTTTCAAGAATTCAAACACCATGTCCATGTTGCGTTCCGACTCCCAGAATACGGATGCATTCCGGCTGGTGATGCGGCTTGCGGTCAGGGTGATCGAGCGCAGAAACGCATCCTTTTCCCCGAAGAGGTTCTCCACGATGTCTGGAAGCAGTGTTTCCGCCCAGGCGCGGTGAAAACGACAAAACCCTAGATTGTCGAGCATCAGCTCCTTGAGCATGCGACGGGCATTTTCTCTGCCCAGCTCACGGGGCGGCAGGAAGTCCCGGCCGTAGTGCATGTAGTATTTGCCCGTGATGGCCATGGGCGCAAAAGCACCGGGCGTCCAGTACTGATTGGGAACCATCCAGCCCTGGCGGGCAAAGGCATTGTATACGAATCGATCCAGCACCTGCCGGCCCTTTTCCCGTGATAACCGGCGTGCAAATTTACGAACGCCGAATTGCAGCACTATTTTCCCGCCGGGCATAATCATCTGATTCAAAAGCGCCATGCCCAGTTCGGCATTGTGCATGGAATCGCCCACCACATCGAACGTCGCCATCTCCCACCTGGGCTTTTGATTTACACCCAACTCCGCGGGAGTGATCAGGCCATCTTCCAGGCAATCCATGAGCCAAGCGAGGGTCCCGCCGACGGAAATGGCATCGAACCCCAGGCGGTCGGCCTGGTGGTTAAGTTGTTCGGCGGCCCGCTGGTCGAAGATACCGCATAAGGGGCCCATGGTCTGGTAGGGTTCATAGTCTTTCTTATATTTGCCATTCATTTTTTTGCATACCGCCGCGCAAGGTTCTCCGCACGTCCGCTGCTGTTTGGTTTCGATGATCTCTTCGTTGAACTGCTTGAGGTAATGATCCAGGATAAAGCGTTCATGAAGATCCCGTCGCGCTTCCTGGCTCCAGTGGATGGTGCGGTAATTGAACGCCAGGATATTGCCGTCCATGGCGGCGTAATTGACCCCGAAGGTACCGCCTGTTTTTAATTCCGGGTCGTAACGGTACTTGGTGGTGACCGCCATGTCTTTGGCTGCCATCTTCTGGTTGAATTTATCCTGAAACCATTCGTCCGCCACGGAGCGATCGCGAAAATCATCGTCGATATGCGTTCCGCCGTAGATGATGCCCAAAAGGCCGTGCTGCTGAAACAATTTGCTGCCGAAACCTCCCCGGCCGGCCCAGGTGTCCACATGGGTCAGCTCCCCTTTTTTCACCGGTGCGGACCCAATGGCGCCGAAATCGGTAAAGCTGGCGGCCGGGCCCACGGCCAGCACCCGGGGATCCTTTTCATACCTCGGACCGAACATCCGGATGGCGGCTTCCATTACGGCATACACCCCTTGGCGGCCGGATTCCCAGATCTGTTCGGGTACGACTTGAATTAGTTCAACCTCGATTTCTTCGCCGTGGTTACGGTTCATGTACAAAAGCGAAGGATGCGGAGCTTTGCCGACCAGGCTGAGCATGTTGATCCCGAGGTTGTCAAAAACCAGGGCCGCTCCACCCATGGAAGAGACATAAAAACCGTGCCAGCACGGAGAGATGCCCGCGAATATCAGCCGGTTGGATCCGGGAAAAACAGAGCCGGCCAAAAGTCCGGCGCCGATGGTCAAGGCGTTATGCTTGAAGGCCAGATGAATGCCGAGGTCCACAGGGCCGAAAAAATCGCCGACACGGTAGCGCTGCATGCGATAAAAGCCGGTGGCGGTATCCAGCATCAATGCTTTGAGTTCATGGTTGCTGACTTGCACGCGAAAGACCCCCTTTAAGAGATGCCAATGTGATGACCAGTTCTAATTCTTGGGTATCAGAGTGTGCTTTCACCTGAAAGCCGAGTTTTTTCCCCAGAGCCAGCATGCTTTCGTTATCACGCAAAACAAAGCCGTAAACTTTTTGAAAACCTCGCTTTTCTGCGATCTCCAGACATTTCCCAAGCAGGTTCGAACCGATTCCTTTTCCATGTGAAGAATCGCCGACCACAACAGCAAACTCCCCGTGCCTGCCGTCCGGATCACCTATGATCCGGGCCACCCCCAGCATCCGCTCGTTGCCGGAATCCTCGTCCAAGGCCACTAAAGCAATTTCCCTGTCGTAATCGATCTGTGTAAATCGGACGAGCATTTGGGGGCTTAATTCTTTGACATGTCTGAAAAGACGGGAATAGATCGTTTCCGGCGACAACACCTTGAAAAAACGTTGGAAAAGAGGCGCATCCTCCGGCCGGACCGGACGGATAAGCAACCGGGTGCCTTCTTTGGTGATCAGGTAGCTTTCTTCCTCGGCCGGATACGGGCTGATCACCAGGTGCAGCGGGTAAGGGCGTATAGGCTCCGAAACCAGGATGCGGGCATCCACGGCCACAGACTTTCCGTCTTTGATCATAACGGGGTTCATGTCCAACTCGGCGATCTGCGGAAAATCGATCAGCATTTGGGAGAGCCGGATGATCATCTCTTCGAGGCGTTCCTTATCCGCCGGGGGGCGGTTTCGGTACCCTTGAAGCAGGGTCCAGACCCGGGTCTGCTGCATCATGCGCCGGGCCAGCAGACGGTTCATGGGGGGAAGTCCCAAGGCGCGGTCTTTGAGCACTTCGGTAAAGATGCCGCCCATTCCGAAAAGGATGACGGGCCCGAAATGAACATCCCGTTTGGCGCCCAGCAGAATTTCGTAATCCGGGTTTGCGAAAAATGGCTGCAGGGTGACTCCCTCAATTCGCGCATCGGGTTTGTACCGGCGCGCGGATTCTGAGATGCCGGTATAGGCTGACCGGACATCCGCATCCGAACGCAAGTCCAGGCGGACGCCGCCGGCCTCGGTTTTATGGGAGATGTCGGGGGAAAGAAGCTTCATGACAAGGGGATATCCCATGTCCCGTCCCAGGCGGCTCGCGTCGTCTTCGGTTCGGGCCGTTTCCGTCCGGATCACGGGAAGACCGTAAGCCGAAAGAACATTCCTGGCGTCCGATTCGGTCATGAACTGATCTGCGGACGCACGGGCCAGCAGTTGCCCGGCTTTTTCAGGATCTACGGCGATGTCGCGGGTCAGTTTGGGGGGGATTTCCAGAAGGGTTTCCATGTTGCGGGCATATTCAACCATGTACAAAAAGGCCTGGATCGCCCTTCCTGGTGTATCGTAAGTCGGGATTCCCGCCTTATTGAGGATGGTCAAGGCGCCTTCGATGCTTTTACCGCCCATCCAGCAGGCAAACACGGGATATTGGCGGCCCTTCATTGTGTCCACCAGGGTTTCAGCCACCACAACGGGCGCTGTGAGAGCTTGGGGCGCCAGAATCACACAAACGCTATCCATATCTTTTGCGTCGAAGCAGACCTCCAGGGTTTGCCGGAAACGTTCCGGGGAGGCATCTCCGAGGATGTCGATGGGATTGCTGCGGCTCCAGAAGGGCGGCAGGAAGGCATCAAGCTTCTGCAGGGTTTCAGGGTCGAGGGGTACAGGCTCCAGGCCATTGCGCGCCAGGGTGTCCGTGGCCATCACGCCCGGGCCGCCGCCATTGGTAACGATGGCCAGACGCGGGCCGCGGGGTCGGGGCTGCTTGGCCATCAGCTCGGCGCAGTCGAAAAGCTCCTGGATCGTGTTTACGCGCACGATGCCGGCGCGCTTGAAGGCGGCGTCATACACCGCATCCTCTCCGGCCATGGCCCCGGTGTGGGAAGCGGCGGCCTTGGCGCCAGCCTCGCTGCGGCCTGCCTTCAGGACGACAATAGGTTTGATTCGGGATACCGAGCGGGCGGCGCTCATGAACTTGCGGAAATTCGTCAGGCTTTCAATATACAGTAGAATGCTTTTGGTCTTAGGGTCATTGCCGAGATAATCGATGAGATCGCCGAAATCCACATCCAGCATGGAGCCGATACTGACAAAATGACTGAACCCGATATGCTCCTTGAGCGCCAGATCCAGAATGGCCGTGCAAATGGCCCCGCTCTGGGAGACAAAGGCCAGATCTCCCGCATCGGGCATTTCGGAAGCGAAGCTGGCATTGAGGTTCCCGCCGGGCCGGATGATGCCCAGACAATTGGGACCCACGATACGCAGCCCGCCATCATAGGCCGTGGCGCGGATCCGCGCCTCGATTTGTCTTCCTTCTTCACCGACTTCCTTGCCGCCAGCCGAGATCACAATCGCGCCAGCCACCTTTTGTTCCACGCATTCCTGCACGATATCGGGGACCGTATGAATGGGCGTGGCGATGATTGCCAGATCCACCCCCGGTTCCAGATCGCGAATGGATTTGTACGTGGCCAATCCATGCAGGGTTTTGTATTTCGGGTTCACGGGCAGCAAGGTCTGTGAAAATCCGCCATCGATGAGGTTTTTCATCAGCGCGTTGCCGATGCTGCCGCTTTTTTCACTGGCCCCCACCAACGCTACCCGGCCCGGATTGAAAATGCGCTCTAAATTGTATTGACTCATGGGAAATCTCCTTCTTTCAGAGAATGTTCTTTTTCACATGCCTCTTCGGTTTTATTGACAAGCACCATCTGGTGCTGCTCCCCACCCTGGACCATCGCAAGCCCCGAAATGATCCAGGCCGCCATGACCGAACTGCGTATCTGTATGGCCAATGCCTGTTCAGGCTCTGATGATTTTTATCGACAAGGCTTCCGGACCGTCATCAGGCGATTCATCCTCAACCCAGATCACGCTTTCACCCCTTTTTGCCATGCCGGCCGTAACCAGCCACCGGACAAGGCCGGTTGTTGCACCATGCAGATGAACAGGATGAACCCCATAAGAAAGGGCCAGGAAGTTTTTCGTTTTTTCATCACCGCCGTGTGACAGTATCCAGCAATCAGGTCTGAATCTGGAAATCAGGCACGGGGCGGCCCGGCCCTGGGTGCGGGTCAGGATGTAGCGCGCCTGCAGTGCATCGGCCGATTCGACGGCATTCAGCGTGAACACATCCTCGACAGCGGCGTTGCCGGAACCCGCTCGGCTCCGGAAGTGGGCCGGCAAATCGGCCAATGCCCGGATGGCTTTTCGCTCCCGCTCGGCGGATAGGGCAATCTTACCTATCATTTCAACCGCTTCCACGGGATACCGCCCGATGGCCGTCTCTTCGGAGAGCATCACTGCGTCCGTGCCGTCCAGAACGGCATTGGCCACGTCGGACACTTCGGCGCGGGTGGGCCGGATGTTCTCAGTCATGGAGACCAGCATCTGGGTTGCCGTGATCACGGGACGGCCCAAAAGATTGGCCTGGTGGATCAGTCTTTTCTGAACGACCGGCACGTCCTCAAGGGGAATTTGAACCCCGAGGTCCCCCCGGGCAATCATGATCGCGTCCGCTGCGGAAAGAATTCCGTCGAAATTCTCAATAGCTTCAGCCCGTTCGATCTTGGCAACCACATACGCGGATTGCCCTTTTTCTTTAGCAAACCTTTTCACTTTCAGGATGTCCTCTCCTGTTTCAGCAAAAGAAACACCGAAGGCCTCCACTTCCTCTTGCAAGGCAAAGGCGACGAACTCCAGGTCCCTTTCCGAAACGGCGTCTGCGACGATTCTCACCCCGGGGATGCTCAACCCTTTGTGGGAAAGAAGCGGGCCACCGATGACTGTCCGGCAGAAAACCTCCTCGCCCAGCACCTTCTCCACTTGAAGCTGGATGAAGCCGTCATTGAGGAAAATCAGATTTCCAGGGGTTACGCTTTCAGGCAGTTGCTTGTATTCGACCGGGATTTGGTCGGCTGTGCCCGCAAGGTCTTTGACGGTCAAAACGACATCATCCCCCGTTTCCAGCAAGAGCGGCTCCTTCAGGAGTTTGCCGATTCGTATCTTGGGGCCGGGAAGGTCCGCCATGATCATGCAATGGCGCTGGAGTTTTTCCGCCACTGCACGGATGCGCCGAATGATCTGCCTGTGGCCGTCCAGGGTCCCGTGGGCGAAGTTGAGCCGCGCCACATTCATGCCCAGCAGCATCAGCCGTTCCAGGACGGCCTCCGAGCTCGACGCAGGGCCGATGGTGCAGACGATTTTGGTTTTATGGGTTGGCAGTCTCATAACCTTTGCTCCTTTTCATACAACCGCTCGGCATCCTTCGCTACCTTTGCTTTCCGGGTAACACGTTTTCGGGCTCGCCTCTGCTGAAGGCTGCGATGTTGCCCACCGTAGTGCTCAGGATACGATCCACTGCCTCCCGTGTATTGAATGCGCTGTGCGGGGTGATGATCACATTGCGCAGATGCAGCAGGATGTGAGTCAGCAGCATCGTCTCCAGATCATGTTTTTTATCGTACACCGAGCGCAGCAATTCGGCCTCTTCCTGAATGCCTCCCTCTTCCGGCAGGACGTCCAATCCCGCAGCCGCCACCTTTCCCTCGCCGATGGCCCTGGCCAGGGCCTTGATGTCCAATACATCGCCACGGGCGGTGTTGATCAAGACCACACCCTCTTTCATGCGGGCAAATTCATCGTGTGATATCAGATTCCGGGTATGCTCATTGGAAGGCACATGCAGGGTGATGATGTCGGAGGAAGCCAGTAGTTCATCCATCTCCACATAGCGAAAACCCAGGCGGATAGCCGCTTTTTCGTCCGGTCGCATATCCGAAGCCAAAACCTCCATTCGAAATCCTTTGGCGATTTCAATGACACAGCGACCGATGCTCCCAACACCGATCACCCCGAGGGTCTTGCCCAAAAGATCAAACCCCTGCAGCCCTTTTAGGGAAAAATCCCCCCGGCGCGTGCGGTCGACTGCGGCAATCATATTGTGGCTGATGGCCAGGAGCAGCGCAAAGACGTGCTCGGCCACGGTGTTGTCCCCATAGACCGGAACATTGCAGACGGTTATGTCTTTTTCTTTGCAATACCGAAGGTCGATATGATCGAAACCGGTGGAGCGGGTCGCGATGAGCCTCAATCGGCTAAAATGTTGAAGAACGTCGGCCGACAAATCGGAGTATATAAAAGGGCATACCACCTCCGCATCGGTGTAAACTCCTGCGTTTTCCGTTGTCAAAGGGGCTGCCACAAATTCAATCCGGTGTTTCCCTTTCAGGCTTTCAAAAGCCTGGCGCTCCCACTCCTCAATTTCAAAGGTGATGATATTCATCCATGATCCTTTCCGAAAAACCAGTGATCACCCCACGGCGCATCACCCTAAAAAAACCGTCTTGTTCAATGTCGTCAAGGCCGGTTGTTGCACCATCCAGGTGAAGGATGAACCCCGTAAGAAAGGGCCAGGAAGTTTTTTGAACTATCCTAAGTACTCATGCTCCAATCGATGCAAAAGTTCATGAAATTCCTCATGCTTGCCCGGTCCGATGTGCTCGTTTTCAAGTTGTTCGAAAGCCTCGAAGAGCTCGGCATCTTTAGCAGCGTCCAGTTTGGCGTCGGCCATTGCAAAAAGGACATCGTTCTCCTTTTCGATATGCTGTGTCAGCAGTGTTACATATTCACTGGTGGTCAGCTGAAAGTCGGCCGCAGCCGTTTTGTTCCCGGATGTGTACCGTGTCACGGCATCTTTGAGTTTTGCAACAAGCTTCCGGCCTTGTTCGTGCTCGTTTAACATGACACCTATCGGACCACCGTCACGCGGTGCGCCTGCAGCTTCCAATGCCGGGAACAGGAACTCCTCAGTTTCTTAATAGCCCGGGAAACATTCACACCGCCCCCTCCCGGCTCAAAACGAGGGGGTGTGCAGTACAGCTTTTGCTCAGCCACGACATGCGCAACACTTGAGCTCTTGTCGATCGCCGGATTCAAGGTCATGGTCACGATAGTTTTCATGGATAGCCCTTTGGTGTCTGAATTTAATCCCTGACGCTCTCAATAGCGCAAACTCGCAGCAAGGGCTGCCTGATCCGGGGCTTTTTCCGGCGAGACCACGTATACTGTGCCGCCCTTGATCAGGGTCTGGATTGCCGATATGGGCGTCGGTCTCGGCACGTTTGTCCAGGGCCTGACGCCAGCCGGTATGGCGACCCAGAAACACATACTTCAAAATATCCATAGTGATTCTATCCATACACAAAGTGACCTCCCTTGGATTTTTGGCTATCATTTACTGCGAAAGCATAGGATCACGCGCAAACGTCCGTTCCAGATTTTCCTCCAGCATCGTGACAATTTCCTCGCCCGTCAGCTCGACTGTGGAGATCGGCGGGTTCATCGGAATGATGTTGAGCGAGACCTCTCCCGGGATGATCGGTGCGCCATAGCGCCAACCATTGGAGAAGACCAATTGCGCGTCTGTGTTTTCCATGAGACCGAGCCGCAAGCCGTCGATCTCCTTTTCGCTCTGATATTTACCTCAAATCCGATTCGGCTTTATTTCAGCGTGGCAGCTCTGTAGATTTTGACCGATCAGAATCAAAGGCATCCAACCGGCTTAAACTTTCCTCATGCTTGATATTTGTATGATGGATCGGCATCTGCGATTTTCTGAGTTCTTCCGTAACTTCCAGAAGTTTACTTTTCTTCATTTTCGTTTTAATCCAAAGCGCATAGGTCTTGTTTTACCAAAATAATAGAGCATGGCATGGCTCTGATGATTTCATCATTGCTACCTCCGACCAGCAGGCGTTCTATTCTGCTTTCTTCCTGGCTGCGGAGAATCAGCAGATCAATATTTTCTTCTTCAATGAGTTTCAAGATGACATCCGAAGGGGTGCCTTTCCTGACAAATTCTTTAATGATCCTGTCCTGTTTGTTTTCATTACTGATAATATGATGCAGAGCTTCTTTGTTCTTTTCCATCTCCCTTTCATACTCTTCTTCCATGGAGACCTTAGGGATGCTCCACCCCTTAAGCCACGTTGTATCCATCACATGAACAACGGAAAGATGGGCCAGATATTTACCGGATAATGAAATTCCTAACTGTATCGTTTTGCTGCAAGAGGGGGTCAGCCAGCTGACAGCAAGAATATGTTTGATCATATCCATGATCTGTCTCCTTTAGAAAGTGATGTTTTCCTTGATTACACTACCTGGCGAGGTAGTAGTAACGATTCAAATCGAGCAGTCCCGCATTGACGGGTTCATCTTCATAGAACCGGCTTTGAAACCAGTCATAGACATCCCAGAGCCGGTCTTCCGCCCGGTTGACGCCATACCTGGCCAGCCGCTCATAGGATTCCGGACTTTTATCAAAATGGGTCAGAATATCAAAAAAGTCGGGCAGGTCCTCCTCACGGACATCAAAAAAGTAGTTGGGATAGGATCCGATGAGTCCGGAAATAAAGTCGGCGCTGTTCTTTGACAAATCGAGCTGGGCCTTTTCACCGAACATATGGGTCACATCACTGTGCCACTGATTGATCACGATGGAGATCGCCAGATCTTCGCTGTTTTCCAGACGGATCCTCAAGTAGGCCACGTGGATGTTGTGATCGTTCATCCATGTAAAAAACGGCATGCCGGGTTTGGATATGGCACGAAGAGCCTTCAGATAATCATTCTTTGTTCTGTTGTTATCCGGCAGGCCGGGCCAGGCAACGTCTCCTCGTTCATAGTTTACGTCATCAAAAGCGATACGGGTTTCAGGAAAAACGTGCCGGCTCACCATATATTCGATGAACTCACGCTCCGGCTCATCTGTCACAAAGGATATTTTTGCAGGCAGGGCGGAAGAATAGTAATCAATTTTTTTGAGATCAATCCTCTGATACCACGACTGCATGACCTCCTGCCTTTTGACCGCCGGCAGAAAATTCAGGAAGTAGCTCTCACCTTCAACGCGCAGCTGATCCATGTAGAGCCTGAGCGCCATCTGGTGGCCTGCCGTACCATACACATCAAATCCGGCAACCAGCGCATAATAAATGCGTTCCAGCAGGGGATAGTCCACCACCCACATCGTTTTGGGCAGATTCCCTATGACCCCTTTATGTACGGATGCGCTGTCAAAATGGCGATAGACGGTGAGCAGCGGTGCATCTTCGGCCCGGTTGCCCCTCCAGAGGGATTCATAGCCCAGACCATTGTAATGATGCGCTGTGTAATAATCCTGCCGGGCCTTATAAAACGCCACGGCGCCTTTTTTAAATTCGTCGGTCAGCGCATTGAAGATGCGCATGTCAGAGCCGGCTTCAATCGGCATGCGCAGTTTGTCGCTGTGCATTCTCAGAAAGGCCGGATAGGCCACGCTCAGGTCGTATTCGGGATCCAGAAACATGACCCAGAAATGATCATTAATCACATTGAGGGCAATCTGACCTTTACAGACCGGACCGTGGATGAAAGTCATGATGATATAATGCGAGTTGTCCAGCAGGAACTGGTATCGCGAACGAGGGGGAATCTGTTCAAATACATCAAAAGGATTGGCGCTTCGCTTTGCTTCATACCCTGCGATATGCGGCTTTTGCAACCATTCGGGCTCAATAAAAAGTTCCTGAATGCGTTGAAGTTTGGCGTCATCCAATTCAAATACCATATGAGTCTTATGGACGATGGTGGAGTGGATCTTCCGGAAACGATAGTAGACCCGCGCCACACCGGGGTCATCATAAGGGCGCACCGTGGCAATCAGGGAAGCGGGCTCGCCGGGCGGAGTCTCCGAGCGGAACAGTTCATAGTATTCAAAAGTCTGTGTTCCGAAGCGAATATGGGCCAAAAACAGATGTTCAAAGAGATAGCGCGCGGTCATGGCGTGCTTGGCGTCATCCCGGTTGAGAAATGTTTCCCATTGTTTTATGGCCAGGGCATCACTTTCTTTCGGTGTGACCAGCAACGCCTGCTGTGCGGCATCCGGTCCCTTCGCGCCTTGCGTAAGCCAGCCGGCAATGATATCGAATTCTTCCTGCTTCAGTGCCGGAAATCCGAAGGGCATGCCGTTGTTCGGGTGTTTTTCCAGATACCCGCCAAGTTCGTCTTGATTTTGAGAACAGGTCAGATCGCCGGCTTCGGAGCGATACTCCCCGAAACTGATCGGGTTATTCATCTTGTGGGAAAGTATCTCGATCATAATGGAATCGTTCAAATCGCCTGACGTGCTGCTTTCGGTGACACTGAAAAACTCTTTCTGACGCCACTCCCCAGTCGACTGGGCGTCCGTGAACAAACGGGTGGGATCCATGGATCTCAATCGGGATCCGTTGTAAACGGCTTCTTTCGAGGCTCCGCGATCGGCGCCCTCAAAAGAGTCAAGCTTGAGCTGGCAGGGGGAATTGTAGCAGGAATGGCATACCGCGCAGCGGCGGTCTAATATTGGTTTTACCTCCTGGATGTAATCGATGTGCCTCGCCGGCATCTGGAAAAAAACAGGTCTGGGTGCTTTGGACGCACAGGCAACAAGGAATGCTGTAATGAGCAGTACAATCGCTATTTTATTTTGCATGAGGGAATTCTCCTTGAACACGTATCCAGGTAAAACCTTAAGCGGGGTCATGAAGCGCGAGCTACGAGATGATCCCTGCGCTTCCCTCTCTGTTATCCGGGCTGTTCAAGTCCCACTGACGGCATGTCATTGAAAAAAGCCGGCTTCAAACGGAAGTATTTATGATCGATCATGTCGATTTCATCCGATTTGATCAGTGAGCTGATGATGCGGCTGGCCGTTTCCCGGGACATGGCGGTATAATTGGCCAAATCCTTGTGGGATAATTTGGTGAAGATGATTTTCCCCCGTTCATCCGCTATGCCGAATTTCATATAAAACATATTCAAGGCGGCCTTTAAGCGGTCACCCGCATCGGCGTAGCTGTGAAGCTTCATAGTGTCCCACGCATCGCGCAGTCGTGAACAAAGCA
Source organism: Syntrophaceae bacterium UBA2280 (assembly GCA_002347685.1). Classification (GTDB taxonomy): domain Bacteria; phylum Desulfobacterota; class Syntrophia; order Syntrophales; family Smithellaceae; genus UBA8904. The sequence continues at coordinate 50,544 of DDWS01000002.1, read as the reverse complement.
TCGAGACAATACTTTGCATGCATTTTTCATTTTTAATGATGTACTTGTTGAAATCACTTCTCGTTAAAAACCCGATCTTTGTATTTTCCATGGCAACAATTGTGGCCGGCGCCGTTTTACCATCGATGATGGACATTTCCCCGAAATAATTCCCCCTTTTGTGGATGGCCAGCAGGAGTTCCTTGCCCGATTCATTCACCTGAGTCACTCGGACCTTTCCGGATACAATGATGTAAAAGAAATCAGACGGGTCTTCTTCCAGGACGATGATCTCGTTTCTGCTGAATTTCTTTACAATGATCGCCTGCTGGATCTCTTCGAGTTCCGGTTTTGAAATACACGAAAGAAAAGGGATATTATGAAATAAATTATAAAATTCATCAACCTTGTTCATAGTGCCATCCTCCCCTGGTCATCCATTAAACAGACAGGGTGCGGTGTGAATCTGGTTTCACAAGGCACCCGAGCCTTTGATGACGGCCTTCGGCGTCATCAAAAGAATCCGGATATCCAGCCCGAGACTCCACGTGCGGATATAATGAAGGTCAAGACGCACCATGTCATCGAAGCAGGTCCGGCTTCTTCCCAGCACCTGCCATAATCCTGTGATGCCCGGCATGCACGACAGGAGACGCCGGCGATGCCAGATATCATAGAGCTCGCATTCGTAAGGGAGAGGCGGGCGGGGACCGACCAGGGACATCTCACCTTTTAATACATTGATGAACTGCGGAAGTTCATCGAGGCTTGTCTTGCGCAGGAAATGACCGATGGGTGTGATGCGCGAATCGTTGGTTAATTTAAACACACCGGGTTCCACGGCGGCATTGTTCTGCTCACAGATGAATTTTCTGACGTAATCCTGATGCCGGGACGGATCACAGTCCTTCGTCATCGACCGGAACTTGAGCATGGCGAATGTTTTTCCGTTGCGGCCGACTCTTTCCTGTCTGTAGAATACGGGTCCGGGAGATGTGGCTTTGATGGCGGCGGCGATCATCAGGAACAGCGGGGAGAACAAAATGACGGCAAGCCCGCTGCCGAGAATATCCATGACTTTTTTCAGGCCCAGAGCAATTTTACGGTTTGCGGTGTTTACCGTCATGTCCGGATAAAGATGAATGTTGAATGTCTCATCATCCAGTACTTCGCCACTTTCTTCCGGGAAGCGGTGGCATGACATTTCAATCTTATTGATCCAGTGCGGTTCAAGATTTTCACAAAATCGGTCATAGATTTTATGAATGATGAAATCAGCAAACGATTCTTCTTCCGTAAAGACCTCCGTAAACAGGACCCCGATGATGCGGGCATCGTGATACCAGCCCCGGATATCGATCTCCCGCAGGGACGGAGCCATGGCATTCTGAATACGCGACAGGACTTCTTGCGGGTGCAGCTCAACCATGAGTCTGGAAACATTCAGCAGCAGAAGGATAAATGGTTTTTTAGAGCGCTCGGTGCGCATTCTTTCGACCCGCAACATGTGACGAAAATGGATTTCATCATAGAAAGCCTGATCGCTGTCATGAGAACATGCCGTCGGTTTCCGGAAACTTCCCAAAACCGTTGATCTGTTTTCTTCTACAGCCTCTTTAAAAAGATTCATCGTATTTTTTCCTTTTTCGTCCGGAGACATGGGTCTGGCGTATCATGCAACGGCGACCGTTGCTTCCGGCACACAGCCGCATGATACACCATGACTATTTAGCTTCCCCAAACTTTTTTTACCTTGCCGGTATTTTCCTGAACTTTGCCGGCCATCTTTTCAGCTGCACCTTCAACCTCCAGTTTTGGATTGTCGGTCAAATCTCCGGCGGTCTCCTTGACCTTGCCTTTCACCTGGTGAAACAGGCCTTTTGCCTTGTCCTTTGTGCTTGACTTCATGGGATCCCCCTTTAGGATTTCGATGAATTGGTTAAACTGCTTATGCGCGCCTGCGACCTACCACCAGGAGCACGATGCCGCCTGCGATCGCGATGGCCCCTAAAACCGGCGGCAACGGAAACGTTTTCGTCTTCTCCGCCGTCAACTGGATGGGACCGACATCAACGACCTTTTCCCGGGTCGTGTACGTGATGCCCTGATAGGCAAACGCCGCGATTCCCAGAACGATCAGAATGATTGCAATGATAACTTTCGGGTTCATAAACCCTCCTTTCCCTCGATTTTCATGGAGGCATTCCGGCGAAACCGTCAAAACGCTGTGTGCATATCTGTGAGGAAGATGCCAGAAACCCGTCGACCGGGTGCAATCACATATTGGCCCGACGGTATTCACGGACGAAGATCTCATCATTGATCAATATCCTGTCGTTCTCCTTGATCGTCCTCTCCCTCTTGCGTCCCCTGACGGGATGGGTCCCTATCGTTACCCACCCTGTGCCTCGTTTGAATTTAGCAATCTCCTTGGTTTCGATGAGATTGTCCAACGTAAAATCCTGAACGTAATCGTACTGGTTGTCGTTGCGAATAACGTGTATCAACATGTCCTCACCTCCTTACTTTTTTAATCCCGGATACTTGTCTTATTGATTCTAATTTCTACCCCTGCCCTAGTACATTTGTTTTTTAAACACTTCGGATCCGAAGGCCTTATGCAACAAGGCGTCTGGCTCCTCATACAACAGGGAACCCGGCAATTCACTGTAATGCCGCCGCAACGCCTCGTCGACGCGCTGGCTCACAGAAACACTCTTGAGCGTGCATTGAACAGCGACGCCCCATTTATAGGGAATAAACAGAAGAAAGGATTCGCATTCAATTGTGCTGCCGTCCTTGCTCAAACCGGTATAATTGATCTGCTTGGAGCGATAGGCGCCACGACACCCTTCGAGATAATTTTTCCGGATCAAGCGGCGGCTTTGAGGCGCGATGAGGCTCATGGGGTCGAAACCCGGGCTGCAGGCCTCTTCAGGCGACACGCCAAACAATTCAGCAAAAACGTCATTGATGAATTCCAGCTTGCGGTCGAATACAATCGCAATCCCCTCCTGCATTGGCGCCGGATGGGGAAAAGAGGGCGCGCTTCTCAGGCTGAAATTCTGTAAAGCCCGCCTGGCATTTTTTTCATACGCCTCCAGTTCGGAAATTCGCTCGCGCGTGGTTTCCAGTTCATCGATCAGTTCCTTTTTTGTTTTGTCTTCGGATTTCATGGATATTCTATTCTCCTTCTTTAAATTTTAGTTCTTTTTTATTATTTCTTTGGAGCCATACCGGTACTTACTCCGGCAGGTTCCATTTGCCGGTTTGGAACAGCCTGTCCAGCCTCGTCTTTTCGCTTACAGACATGGCGGCATAAAGCGTCTCGAAACGCGGGGCAACCTCTCTTAGCTGCGCCAGATGGGCCTCAACAATCCGGCTTTGATATTTCATATGTTCGACAGCGTTCATCGTGTGGCCTCTTTCAGACAGGGTTCTGGTGAGAGCGGCCATCTCCCTTGAATTTTCCATCATCACCAGGGCCAGGCGTTTCCATTGTTTATCCTGGCTTTCACCGGGTTCGACCGCTTGAATTTCAACGGCAGCCGGCGTTATCTTTTTGTCCGAAGTTGCAAAAGAAAAGATGACTGTAGCGATTAAGACAATGACCAGAATCGCGACGACACCTATAATATGCGACACCGGAACAGCAATACGATCATCGGTTCGTTTCATCATTTGCCTCCCTCCTTTTTTTACTAACGCGGTTGAAATTTTCCTGTTGGCGTATTGGCATGAACCCGCGTACCCAAACGGTGTTGTTGAACCGTTTGTTTGATCTCATTTAGGACACCCCAGTTATTCTTCTTTGCCCAGTGCCGGTTCGTCTCCCAGGTACGCCAGTTTTTCCGGACTTCATCGTGTGGGATTTTCTGATGATCCCAGGGATTCCCTTTCCAGCGCTGATCCCGATAGTCGTTTCTCCAGCCGGACGGTATTCGCCGATAAAATGACGGGGCATCGCGGGTGTATCGCCAGCCTGAACCATAGTGCTTTGAACGATACCATCTGCCTTCCCACGGTCGCCACCACCGGCCGTCGAAGAAGAAAATGTCAACATCCGCGTCCGGAACAACATAGGCATTGGTTTCAGGCAGCACAACCAGCATGGGCGGTGTGGCAAATACAACAGGCGGCAGGGCAATGTGGACATCTGCATCGACTCCCGCCACCGCGGAGGCGGGCATCGTAAAGAACAATGCCAGAAACACTTTTCCAACCATCAACTTATTCATTGTACCGCCTCACTTATCCCGTCGCGATCCGGCATGATACCCCGAGGGCGTCCGGTGCGTGCGACCCGCTTCTCTAGGGCCGTCCGGGACCTCTGTCTTGGCCCGGGCCTCTGTCGTGATGGCCGCCTTTTTCATAATGGCCGCCTCTGTCAGGTCCTTTTCCTCTACCGCCTCTGTCCCACGGCACGAAGCACCCGCCGACAGACACCGAAAGCATCACCAATCCTACGAACAACAGCAAGATCCTTTTCATTGTATCCTCCCTTGTCAAATAAGTGTTATACGCATGCGGTGCTTACGGCATCAAGCCATCCCCGGGCTTCCTTCCTTACAGTTGCCGCAGCGTGTTGATATATCCGCTATGTTGGTATTCTTTGAACCACCGCTTCGTGATGGCGCCCGCATAGGTCTTGACAAACAGATTTCTCCATCTGCGCTTGATATCTCCCCAGGCATTGGCAAGCGGCACGGTAAAAAGGGTATGCACCGGAGTATGCCGGCGCTCGGTCTTTCCCGCCTTTAATCTTTCTGCCACATGTTGCACAAACCGCCGGGAATAAAATCCGATAAACTGAATGGGAAAGCCGATGGTGGCCAGGTACACCCAATTCAGCCAATTGCCGTAGTTTAATTTCCGGCTCAAGAATCCTCCGAGGTATTTCTTTTTCATCAGCGTTTTTGGCATATTCTGAAGATCATCCGGATCGAATCCGTCCGGCCTCGGATCGTAACAGAGAAACAGGCCGTCATACCTATCCCATCCCACCATCGACAAGGGGAGGATTCGCCCTTCGTGCTCCAGTCTCGATCTCAGATCGGATCCGGGCAGTGGCACGGCATTGAGCAGTTGAATCGTGTCTATCCTTGCTTTTTCAACAAACGTCTTGAAGGATTGAGCCCACTGCTTGATCGTGATGCGAAAGTCTTCCCCCGCCTGTCTTCTTGCCGGATAGCCAAAAATGAACATACCGTGCAGGTAAAAGTAGCCGGACAGTTTTTTAGAACGTGCAATCAGCTTTTCCACCGTCACACCTTTCCGCATCGCCTGCAATTCTTCGCTCACCGGACTTTCGTAACCGATAGCCAGCGTGGTCACACCGGCCCTGCGCATGGCCTCGATCAATGCGTCGTTTTCCGCCGCTTCCGTGCGCACCTGGACAACGATATCGATCTTTTTTCGGAATTTTCTTTTATAATCGCTGATCGCGTCGCAAAGCGCGATGGCCTCCTGGGGTCTTTGAGCGAAATTGTCGTCGGTAAAGAAGAAATCCCTGTACCCCAGATCGGCATATCGGATCATCTGCCGCAAAGCCGTCTCCACCGAAGCGGATTTATAGCGTCCGTATTGTTTATTGACGACGCAGAATTCGCAGTTAAAATTGCAGCCGCGACCCCGGTTGATGGGGATGGCGCTCCATCTTTTCTTCATGTATTTAATCAGGGTCAGGTCGGTATCGGCCAAGGTATTCAGGTCGCAAATCGGTTCACGCCTGCCGGTAAAGACATGGGCGCCCGTTTCATCAAGAAAGCTGATCCCCGAAACCGAGGCCAGCGCGGTCCGGTTTTGTGGAACACCGTTTTTGTCAGCCGCCAGCACAGCCAGCAGTTCTAAAATCGTCTCTTCCCCTTCACCGTGAACCACTATATCAATGCCGGAATGAAGCGCTTCTTGCGGCAGGGCGTCAACATGACTGCCTCCGGCAATCGTAATGGCGCCGAAACCCTGATATTGGCGTGCCAGTGAAAACATTCGGGGGATTGAATTACTCATCCCCCCGTAGAAAAGAGCCAGGTTCGCGGGCTTGCCGGTCTGCAAAACGAAGTGATCCGGCAAGCCCTGATCTGTGAGTGGTCCGCCGTAATTGTTTTCGTCGATAGCATAGACATCCTTACACCGGGGATGATGTGAAATCTGGCTCATGACAGCCAGAATGCCCACCGCAGGCATTCTGATTTTCGCGTAGATATTGTTTTGAGAATGACTTGGATATTGAGGAATAATCCCGATGACCGTCAAATCTTTTCTCATGATGAAACCACCCTTCCGTGATGTTGCTGAAGTATTCATGCCTGCATCAGCCGCTGGGCTAAGCGAAACGCCTTCACCTTTAAATGCTCGCCGCGTCCAAACCAGACGGAATTTAATCTTGTACTCGAATCTTCTTCGACCATCATGTGATCCGTATATTCGGCCACGCTGTTGAAAGCCCCCCAAACCGTGCCGCGCGCCAGATTTACACCCCGTCCTGCTTCATGCAAATGAAGCACATGGTTTCGGATGACCGCGGTCCTCGCCGTATCCGTATCCCCTTCTTTATCCGGAACCAAAACGCGCACATACTCCTGTAGTTGTTTGTCTGTAATCGACTTTGCCGCCATGGCGTTGAACACGCAGTCGAGCTGTTCGTACAGGGAATTGGACATGGTCAGAATGGTGAGCGCCTGTTCGGGATTCATCCGGGTGGAAGGCGCCCCGCCGACGATAATATCACCCATGCCCTGCAGGGCAGACGTCAGTGTATTATTGCAGACAACCCGGATGGGCATTACCTTGACCCGGACATGTGCGCTGCCGTCATGACTGTTGATGAGCAGCAGATATTTATTCACAATGTCATTGCCGTGGACATTAATATCACCGGTGAGTCTTGCCAGAAGCCAGACCCGTTCTCCCCTGCCCAGCAGGCCGGCGATTTCGTAAGTCGCCTCAGACCCGGCAACCAGAGTATCGAAAAATGTGAAAGCGTCGGTATTTTGTATGGGTTCGTAATCGGCATGGACAAAACCCAGAACTTCACAGGTATCCGTTCGCATGGTCGCGAACATTTCCGGATTGGGCCCTGCGTGCAGACTAATCGGGTACTTTACCACCGGATAATCCAGTCCGGCCATCCGGATAGCTTCATGAGCTGTCCGGGGATGCTTCAGATCCACGCCCAAATCGCTCCAAGGCGCCTGCGCCGTGTCAGGATAGGGGGATCTCGTTTGCGGAATCCGCAGATTCAGTTTGCGTAGCGTTGTCTCCGAAACGGTTGAATAGCACAATGGATGGCCGGCCATGGTGATATTGAACACAGGGAAAATCTCTCCAGAATGTTTCTTCTGCCATCCGAGAAATTTCGCATCGAAATCCGTATCGGACGAATCCATGTGCCTGGCCATTTTCATTTCCTTTGCAGTTAAATATTTCGACCCGGTTGCCTCCTCCACGCTTTCGCCGGAGCAAGCGGATCAATAAAATAAGATTTCCTCAATCAATCACAGACCATGAAAGAGCAAGGAGCCTGCCAATCATCGGAATAATCACAGAATGCGTCATTCATATTTAATAATATGTAGTTAGGTGAAAGATAGAAGTGGATGCGAAGCGTAAATGAACTGAATCGGCCTCAGTATTTGGTGGAACCTCAAGATGCTGAGGGATATTAAGAACGGGTTTCAGGCAGAAATAAGGGGGGTCCAGGCAATCGATCCTGTGATTCATTCCCGATCAAGAGACTGTGTCATAATTCATTTTCATGTCATTTCGAAGCGAAGCGAGAAATCTTGTCTTTAATAAATCCAACGCCTTAAAGATTCCTCATCCCGCCTTCGCGGGATTCGGAATGACAATTATTGCAATGGCGACACAGTCTCCAAACCGGGCGCCCGCGGAGGGACTCCCGGATGCTGATTTTACGGGTTTGTGTCTATCGTGCCGGTCCGGGCAATGCCGAGTTTATGCATCCTGGCGCGCAGCGTGCTTGCGTTGATACCCAGGATCGTTGCAGCCCCGTCATTCCCTTCAATCCGTCCCTCGGTTTCTGAAAGAATCTTTAGGATCTGGTTTCGCTCCGTCTCTTCCAGGGTTCGCACCAGGCCTGCAATGGGCGACGATGAAACCTTCAGTTTATCGACCAGCTGTAAAACCGGTCCGGGGCTCAGGATGACGGCCCGTTCAATGATGCTCTCCAGTTCCCGAACGTTGCCGGGCCACGGATAATCCTGCAGCGTCTTCATCGTTTCCTTCGAAATCGATGTGATCTTTTTGCCCATCTTCCTGGAATACCGTTCGATGAAGGATCCCACCATCAGCGGGATGTCATCTATGCGATGCCTGAGAGGCGGAACCGTGATGGGAAAGACATTCAACCGGTAAAAAAGATCCTGCCGGAACCGCCCCTGACGGACCTCTTCGACGAGATCCCGATTGGTCGTCGCCACAATCCGCACGTCAATCTTGATCGTTTGGGATGAACCCAGGCGCTCGAATTCGTGATGCTGAATGACTCTCAGGAGTTTGGCCTGCAACTCAAGCGGCAGCTCCCCGATTTCGTCTAAGCAAAGGGTGGAACCGTTGGCAACCTCAAACCGCCCGATTCGCCGGCTGTCGGCCCCGGTAAAGGCACCTTTCTCGCGGCCGAATAATTCACTCTCAATGAGATTGGCCGGAAGCGCGGCACAGTTGACCGTGAACAAAGGCCGTTGACTGCGGGAGCTCAGGTTATGGATGGCGGCGGCGATCAATTCTTTCCCCGTACCGGTTTCCCCGAGAATGAGGATCGTTGCGTTGGTCGGAGCCACTTGCTCGGCCCGGTGCAGAACATACTTGAGGCCGTCGCTTTGCCCGATAATATTGGCATGTTGATATTTCGTTTTGCTCTCATGACGGAAGTAAATATTTTCGGCTTCGAGCTGTTCTTTCATCGCCTGAATTTCAGAAAGAGCCGACCGAAGTTCGACCGTCCGCTCTGCTACCTGCGCTTCGAGCCTGTCATGGGCTTTTTTCAGTACTGCTTCCTCCACACGCAATGCCTCACTGATCTTTTGCTCCGTCAGATCGGTGACCACCATGCACGCCACGCCTGGCGCATCAAGATGTTCCAGGTCGCTGATGGACAGCAAGACCGGTGTGGACTTTTTATCTGAGGTTTTCAGGGTCAGTTCCAGCTTAATGTTTTTCTTGAAGCCCCGCTCCAGCAAGCCCTTAAACAGGGAAATGTCTGTTGATGAAAAATATCGGTTAATTGAAGATCCTATTATACTACCCAGATCCCCCGAGACGATACTCGCAAAACGCTGGTTGCAAAAGAGGATCGTGCCGTCGGCAGCCAGGGTGACAGCCCCTTCGTTCATGGTTTCAACCATGATCCGGTAAGGTTGATCGGCGCCCGACAGGGTGAAGACGCGATCACCTTCCGCTGTTGAGACAACCAGACCATCCACCTCACCGCTTAAGATGGCGCGAAGCGTCTCTTCGGATTCCTTCATCCGCAAGGTGAGCGCCTGCAAATCATCTAAAAGCTGCTGGTAGGTTTTATCCGGTTTTTTCATGGATTCATTTCCTTTGCAGTAGAATACAGAAGTCAGAATCCAGAATCCAGAAGTTTATTTTATTCTGTCTTCTGACTTCTGACCTCTGACCTCTGACCTCTGTCTTCTGACTTCTTGGTTTTCAAATCGATGCCGACAAGAAACTTTTCCGCATCCGACATGTCGCCGATGAGTTTCCTGAAGGGCATAGGCAGTTGTTTGATGAGCGTCGGGGTGGCAATAATCTGTTCTCCGGCGGCCAGTTTGGGTTGCTGGTAAATGTCGATCACCTTGAGTTCGTAGGCACCTTCCAGATATTTTTCACAGAGGTTCCGGACATCGGCAATGGCACGGGTTGATCGCGGGGTCATGCCTGTAATGTAAAGCCGGAGAACATACTTCGCCGGGTCATGCATCGCTGCCGCCTTTTCGAATTCCTTCGTGCTTGTTTTCACTTTTTTTACCGCCATATCTGTTCTCCAAAGGAATAATCAAGAAGACAGAATTCAGAATTCAGAATTTTGACTACTGTCTTCTGACTTCTTGGTTTTCGGAATTCCGAACAACTTGCGAATAGGATTCTAATAACTTACTGACCTCTTCAATTAAAGGTTTTAATTCGGAAACATCGCCATACTCAAGATCCAGGACTAGAATTAAATAGTATCGCGATTCTTCGATTGAACCTTGCGCGATGTTGTAAAACGTAGTTTGTCTGCTTTTGAACGTTTCTTGAACCCTTCCGCAATATTTGCAGCAATCGAGACGGCGGCGCGCCGAAATTGTGAGGACAGACCAAAGATTTCAGATCGGGGGAATGTCCGCGTCAAACGGTACGCAGCAAGCACAAACTGGTGAGCCTTTTGCCACACCACCAAGTCTTCAAATCCCTTCGCCGACTCCCTCATTTAGTCGCCTGCCTTCTACCTTCTGAATTCTGAATTCTGGATTCTGGATTCTGAATTCTCAAACTGATCTAATATCCAGCCCCACCAGCACGCGCTCCGTGTTTGCCAGATCGCCGATAATTTTTTTAATCGGCTCGGGTAGCTTCCGGACCAGTGTCGGCAGGGCAATGATCTGGTCCCCTTTGGCCAACTGGGGATTTTTTAAAAGGTCGATCACTTCAATTTGGTATTGCCCCTCGAGATGCTCTTCGCAGATCTTCTTTAAATTAGTAAAGGCCGTAATGGATTTACTGGTCTGACCGGCTACATACAACCTCAGGTTCCAGACTTCTTCTGCCGCATCGCTCTTTGTTTTTTTACCCTTGGTTTTTGAAACAGCTTTCATCATCCTATCCTTTTGCTTTTTTCTTCGAGCGTGTCGCCTGCGGATCTGAAGTTTTCCCCTTGCGAAGCTGTGCCATATCAAGCCGGTTTTTCGCCTCGATAGCCTGTCTTACTTGTTCTTCTTCCGCCATCAAATGCACCTCCAGCGTTTCCACATCAAATTCGGCGCGTAGCGCGGCGATGTTCGCTTCCAGGGCATTTTTTTTGCGCTCCTGCGCGCGCAGTTTGCTCTCCACCTCACGGCGGCGTAACAGATCAGCGGCATTTTCTTCGGCTTCCTGGGCGGCCCGGGCACTGCCGGTTAAGACTTCGCCGGAACCGGTATAAATGTCGATCAGGTCAATGCCCTTATTCGTCAGCAGAAATTCCTGGATCTGGTTTGAGTGGGCCATGCCGCGGGACTTCAAAATATAGAGGCCCCGGTTGCGTTCCCCGTTGAGTTCGATATCCCGTACGAGCAGCCATGTATCGATGAGCGATGATATCTCTTCACTGGTGTGTTCAAGGCTGCCTTCATAGCGGGTGAGGTCCGTCAGGAAGGTCGTGATATTGGTCATTTTCAAATAATCGATCAGGCGCGTCAGGATGGATTTGACCTCTGATGCGGATCCCGCGGCGCTCAGGTTGCTGATCGGGTCCACGATGAAAACCTGGGGCTTGAACTCGTTGATCACCTTGTGGAAGGTGAGCAGATGCATCTCGAGGCCGTAAAGTGAAGGCCTCACCGAATGAAACCGCAGAAGTCCCTTCTTTACCCACGGGGCGAGATCCATGCCGATGGAAGCCATGTTGCGGATGATCTGGCTGGGAGATTCTTCGAAGGCAAAATACAGGCAGCGCTCGCCTCGCCTGCACGCGGCATCGGCAAAGGTCGTCGCCAGGCTTGTTTTGCCGGTGCCCGCCGTGCCGGAGATGAGTATGGTGCTGTTCCGGTAGAACCCTTTTCCTTCAAACATGGCATCGAGCTTGGGAACGCCCGTGGAGACTCGCTGTGAGGAAACGGGGTAGTCGAGCCCCAGGGACGTGATGGGCAGAATAGACAGGCCGCCCTCGTCAATCAGGAAGGGATACTCGTCGGCGCCGTGAGATGAGCCGCGGTACTTGATAATCCGCAGACGGCGGGTGGAAATTTGTTCGTCGATGCGGAAGTCGAGGAAAATCACGCAATCGGCCACGTATTCTTCAAGCCCGTAGCGTGTGAGCGTCTTGTCGCCGCTTTCGCCTGTCACAATAGCCGTCACGCCGCGTTTTTTCAGCCAGTGAAAAAGCCTTCGAAGCTCCGCCCGGACGATCGCGGCATTGGAGAGCCCCGAGAAAAGCGCTTCGATGGTATCCAGGACAACCCGTTTTGCGCCGACGGAATCAATGGCGCTCCCCAGGCGGATGAACAAGCCTTCCAGATCGTACTCTCCTGTCTCCTCAATCTCGGTTCGCTCGATGTAAACGTGGTCCATGGCGATGAGACCTCGTGACATCATGTCGTTGATATCAAAACCCAGAGAGATGAAGTTCTTCGCAAGATCCGCGGGCGTCTCCTCAAAAGTCATAAAGACTCCGGGTTCCCCGTAATCCATGGCGCCCCGCATGAGAAACTCCATGGCGAAAAGTGTTTTGCCGCAGCCTGCGGAGCCGCAGATCAGGGTCGGCCGCCCCTTGGGAAGTCCGCCCTTCGTGATTTCATCGAGCCCCTTGATGCCTGTCGGGCTTTTTTCAAGCAAAACAGCATCCTGATTTTTCTTAACCATGGTAATCTCCCGGAATCTTTATTCTCGTTGAAGCACGAACCACTTTCCAACAGCGTAAATGAGGTTGAAGCGAATGGATGCGTATTCGGATAAAATGCATTGAATGCCACCTGCTAACGTCCATCCAATCATCACCATAAGAGGACCGTTAAGGGAAGATGAGCGTTATCTCGGTTTCTGCACTGCTGTTACCCTATCAAATAAACCGTTCACTTGCCACAAAATAGTTTTTTGGTGGATTACATGCAAAGGCGGCTTGCGCTAAGACTGAAGATGAAAAAATCTGTCTTTAATTCTTCCTTTTTGTCAGGGTCCGGACTATCCCGAGCTTATGCATCCTTGCTCTTAAGGTACTCGGGTGGATGTCCAGAATCGCTGCGGCCCCATTCTTTCCCTCGATGCGCCACATGGTTTCGGAAAGGATCTTAAGCATTTGGTTTCTCTCCGTCTCCTCCAGGGTTCTAGAAGCGGCACTATGAGCAGAGGATGAAATATCCGGATGGCTTTCCAGATGCAGAACCGGCCCGTCACACAAGATCACAGCCCTTTCAATCATGCTTTCCAGTTCCCGAACGTTCCCGGGCCACGAATAACCCTGAAGCGTCGTGATGGTTTCTTTTGAGATGGTTTTGATCTGCTTGCCCATTTTCCTCGAATACCGGTCGACAAAGGCCTCAACCATTGGCGGAATATCATCTTTTCGCTGTCTGAGGGGAGGGACCGTGATGGGAAAAACATTGAGCCGGTAGAAAAGGTCCTGTCGAAAACGACCGGCGAGGACTTCATTTTCCAGGTCTCGATTGGTTGTTGCCACAATCCTGACATCAACCTTGATGGTCTGGGAGGAGCCCAGGCGCTCAAATTCGTTGTGTTGAATCACCCGCAGGAGTTTGATCTGCAGCTCCAGCGGCAGCTCGCCGATCTCGTCTAAGCAAAGGGTGGAACCGTTGGCAACCTCAAAGCGTCCCATCCGCCGGGAATCGGCCCCGGTGAACGCGCCCTTTTCGCGGCCGAATAATTCGCTCTCAATCAAATTGGCCGGAAGCGCCGCGCAGTTGACCGTGATCAATGGCCTCTCTTTTCTGGGACTCATGGAATGGACGGCGGCGGCGATCAGTTCCTTGCCCGTTCCGGTTTCCCCGAGGATCAGAACCGTTGTGTTTACCGGTGCCACCTGCCGGACGCGATGGAGAACATACTTCAGACCGTCACTGTCCCCGATGATATTCTCAAATCGATGCTTCATTTTATTTTCCTGGTGGAAGAAAATATTTTCCGCCTCGAGTTGATTTTTCATGGCTTCAATTTCCGAAAAAGCCTTCCGAAGCTCGGCAGTCCGCTCCTGAACCCGGGTTTCGAGTTCGTCATGGGCTTTTTGAAGCGCATCCTCCGCCCGCTTGCGCCGTGAGATATCCTGCGCGTAAATGCGCGCCACCTTCAGACCGGCAGGCACAATGATGCTTTCGATAAATACCTTGCCGTTTATTTCCACTTCACGCAGTTCGTATCGCCCGTCGTTTCTTTGTTCCATCTCCTTGATTGTTTCGGTCAGATCACGCGGAAGCAAGCGGCGGATATCGCCATCCGGAACTTTTAATTTCTTCAAAATTTTTGTGGTCGCATTGTTCCAGTAAATGGCCCGGCCCTGAAGATCCGTCTCAATGACCGGATTGGGATTGAGCTCGGGGAAGGAAGCCAGATGCTCAATCCTTGCCTCCACCATTTTTTGCTCGGTGATGTCATGCGTCATCCCGATGGACTTGATGATTCTTCCCGATGCATCCCGAATGTGTTCGCACCTCTCCAGGACGACGCGGACTTCACCCGTTGACTTTCTGACCACTCGGTGCTCGATCTCATAAGCGTCTTGACCCTCATGTACCGAACTTGTATAGGCGGCATCCACGACGGCGCGGTCGTCAGGGTGCACGACATCAAGGAAAGTTTCATAAGTTATGTTTGGCTCCTGCGGTTGAATACCGAAGATGCGGCATGTCTCGTCCGACCACATCAGGCGACCGGTGAGCAGATCCAGTTCCCAGCTGCCAAGATGGGCAATCTCCTGCGCGCGGTTCAATCTCTTTTCGTTAGCTTGCAGCGCATCCTGAATCTGCTTGCGCTCGGTGATATCAATGGAGGTTCCTACCCATTCCTGAAGGCTTCCGTCTTTCCGGAACACAGGAATTCCCCGAACCAGAAAGTGCCGGTAGACCCCGTCATGCCTGCGTATACGGCATTCGACCTCGTAAACGGTTTTTTTTGCAATCGCTTTTCTCCACGCCTCCTGGGTATACTGAACATCGTCCGGATGAACAACCTTCGCCCATCCTGAGCCCTTTACTTCCCCCGCACTTTGACCAGTAAATTTTTGCCACTCGGGGATGTCGTTTTCAACTTCCCCGGCAGGGTTGGTGACCCAGGCCAGCTGCCCTGTCACTTCAATGTAGGAGCGGTAGCGTGCTTCTCTGGCGAACACCATTTCTTCGAACATTTTGCGCTCGGTGATATCGATGATCGCGGTGTAGATCTCACGGTTTTCGCCGTCGCCAGTCTCCTTCCCTGTGCTCTGGACCTGTACATGGAAGATCGCGCCACCTTTTCTCTTTAGCCGGATTTCACAAATTTGGGTGCCCGGATTCTGATGAAGATCTTCCTGGTGTTTTGCGAAAATCCTCCTTGAGTCCGCATCGGCGATAAAGATGATAAAGGGTTTGTTGACTAGCCCCCTTCTTTCGATACCCAGCAGTTTGGTGCCGGTCAGATTGACCTCGCGGATCCGTCCCTCCGCATCGATAGTAAAATATCCGACGGGTGCAAAGTCATACAGCCCGAGATACTTATTGCGCGATAGCTCAAGCTCCTCCTGGACGCTTTTCAGTTCTACATTTTGCATCTCCAGTTCAATCTGGTGGACCTCAAGCTCATGGACGAGACGTTTGGCGTCTATCTCGGAACCGGGCATCTGCAATTGCGCCTTTTTCGCACGCAACCTTTTTGTCGCCCGACCGCGCAATTCAGTTGCCGCTGTTGATTGCTTATCTTTAATGGCGCCCATGGTTGCTCCTTTGTCAGAGATCAGAAGTCAGAATCCAGAAGTCAGGAGTCAGAATAAAAAATATTCTGTACGCTGTCTTCCATTTTCTATCTTCTATCTTCTATCTTCTGTCTCCTGAATTCTGTCTTCTATCTTTCTATTCTCCTCGCGCAATTCGTACAATTTCTTTTGCAATATCCTCAGGTGAAAGAACAAAATCTATACACCCGCTGGCTATGGCGCTCTCCGGCATATCCGGCTGCCCGGCTGTGTCGGGATTTTGTGCGATGGTAATGCCACCCGCTTCTTTTATGCCGCATAGCGCTGCCGCTCCATCACCATCATAGCCGGAGACAATGACCGCGATAAGTTTGCCGTCCCAGTTCTCAGTCAGGGAACGCAGAAAAACCGTAATCACGTCGGGCCATCCCCGGGGCTTGGATATCGGCTTTAAGCGGAACTCTCCGTCTTGAACATGCAAATCACGCTGTTCCGGGATGATAAACACATGGTTAGGTTTGATTTGTAAACTTTCCGTGATCAGTTCAACCGGCATCTCGGTGTATTGCGGGAGAAGCTCGTGGAGCAGTGTGGCTGTGGTTCTCAAGTGATTAACGATGACGATAGCGACACCCATATCGGCCGGCAGATGCTTTAGCAACCGGGTATAGGCGTCGAGGCCGCCGGCCGAACCGCCCACGCAAACAACAGGAAAATCTTTTGCAAAATGCTTAGCTTCCATTGAGAATCACTCCGCTATTCTTCAGAAGGCAGAAGTCAGAGATCAGAATCCAGAAGCCAGAATACTGTATTCTGTATTCTGTATTCTATATTTTATCTTCTTTCTTTAACTTCTCAATCTCTTCCCGCAGTTCGACCTCCAGCTTTTTGGCCGCGGTGATGTTCGAAAAAGTGATCACCACGCCGCCGATGATGTCGTCCATCGTGCGGTAGGGCATGATGCGCACCAGAAACCAGCGCCCATCGCCGGTGGCGATCTGCTTTTCCGAAAAAACCAGTGTCCTTAACACCTCCTGCACTTCTTCGGTCATGCCGGGATAGAGCAGGTCGCTAGTGATGTCGGAAAGCGGCCTTCCCACATCCGACGGGATCAGATTGAAGAGTTTGTCCGCTCCGGTGGTGAATCGCCGTACATGGAGTTCGTTGTCCAGAAACACGGTGACGATTTGTGTGCTGTTGAGCAGATTCCTCATATCGTTGTTGATCCAGGACATCTCATCCATTTTGGATTGCTGCTCGGCGTTCACCGTCTGCAGCTCCTCGTTCATGGACTGCATCTCTTCCCGGGAGGTGGTCAGTTCTTCATTGGTGGATTGCAGTTCTTCATTCGTGGACTGCAATTCTTCGTTGGTGGATTTGAGCTCTTCCTGCGAGGATTGCATCTCCTCGCGGGTCGTCTGAAGCTGTTCCCGTAATTGTTGAAGCTCATGCTCCAGTTCGTGAATTCTGGTCATGCCGACAGGAGCTTTACTTGCGCCAGCCTTCTTTTTGGCTTGCGGGGGCGCGGGCACGTCGGTAAAGGTGATCATCACCATCCCGCGAAGCGCCTCCGGCTCTTCAATTGCCTGCACGGTGATATCGACGACCTGTTTGCCGCCGTTCGTTCCAATCTGAATCCCCCTGACGTTCATCGCCCCTTTTTGCCGCAGCGCCTTCTGGAAGGCGCTGCCGAGTTCAAAACGAAGTCCCTCGCGGGCCATGGCAAAAATATTCCAGTTGGCCTTCCCGGCCGCGGGCTCCAGGTATTTGCCCGTCCGACCGCTGACATAGAGAATATCGCCCTTGTCGTTCACCAGAACGGCCGGCGGGGAAAAGTGCTGTAAGAGCAGCTGATCAGCAAGAGACTGGAGATTGGCGGCGGGTTTCAACATCGTTAACTCCTTGGGAAGCCCCGGCAGGGCGGGGGTAAATGACGCTGGGAACACCAGCGTTTCGGCAGTCAGGACGGATTCACGCCTGCGGAAAAATCGTGACTTGATATGCAGCGGCTCGAAGAGGTCCGTAAAGCTGTTGATGGTCTCCGCGCTGCCCAGAAACAGGACGCCGCCCGGTTTCAGGCTGTAGTGAAAAAGCGGCAGGAGCTTTTTTTGCAGTTCCGGTGTGAGATAGATTAGAAGGTTGCGGCAGATGAGAATATCGAGCTTGGTAAAGGGCGGGTCCATGATGATGTTTTGCGTGGCAAAGGTCACCATTTCGCGGATTTCCGCGCGGATGCGGTAGCCATTGGCTTCCCTGGTGAAAAACCGCGTCAGGCGCGAATCCGTCACGTCCGCGGCGATGCCTGCCGGATAGACCCCTTGGCGGGCTTTGTCAATCGTCTCCCGATCGAGATCGGTGGCAAAGATATGCAAGGTAAATTTTTTTGCGGCTTTAACGTTTTCAATGGCCTCCTTGAAGGTCATGGCCAGCGAATAAGCCTCCTCCCCGGTCGAGCAGCCCGCCGACCAGGCCCGCAGCGTTCCGCCCTGCGGGTGGCCGGCAATCAGCGCCGGGATAACCTCATCGCGCAGTTGCAGCCAGGGGGCCTCGTCACGGAAAAAGCTGGTCACGCCGATCAGAAGCTCCTTGAAGAGAATTTCCAGCTCCTGGGCATTTTCCTGCAGGTAGCGCACATACGAGGCAATCCGGTCGATCTGGTGAATGCTCATGCGCCGCTCGATCCGGCGGTAGAGGGTGTTTTTCTTATACAGGGAGAAGTCCTGGCCGGTCTTGGACCGAAGCAGGATCAGAATTTTGGAAAGCGCGCTGTGGTCCTTCTCTTCCAGGGGGATCTCGGTCGAGGTAATAACCAGGGCGTGTTTCAGGTAGTCAATAATCTTTCCGGGCAAATCCTCTGCCGGGGCAATGATATCGGCAAGCCCCTCCGCGATGGCACTTCGGACCATGCTGTCGAACTTGGCCGTGGCGGGCGTCTGCACCAGCGCAATTCCCGCTTTTTCCTTGATGGCCCGAAGTCCGAGCGTGCCGTCCGAACCCATGCCGGAGAGAATGACGCCGATGCTGTGCTCCTTGCGGTCTAGGGCAAGCGACCGCAGGAAGAAATCGATGGGGAGACGCAGGCCGCGGGGCGCTCCCGGCTCAAAGAGGTGCAACACGCCATGCAGAATGGACATGTCCTTGTTGGGAGGAATCACATAGACGCAGTCGGGTTTGACCCGCATCCCGTCGATAACCTGGAAAACCTTCATCGGGGTGACGCGCCCGAGCAGTTCGGGCATGATCCCCTTGTGGGTCGGGTCCAGGTGCTGAACGATCACAAAGGCCATGCGGCTGGATTCGGGCACATGCCCCAGGAATTGTTCGAGGGCCTCCAGCCCGCCGGCGGAGGCACCAATGCCGACAATCGGGAAAGGATCGCCTGCCTGCCCGGCCGGCGCATGCTTTGCCGGGCCGGACGCAACCTTACCGATTCTGCGGGTCGGGGCAGGAAGGGGGCTGCTTCCCGTATTGCCGCTGTTTTTCACTTTTGTCTGCTTTTTCATAGCCATGGAAATTCTTTTTCGTTGCCGGCCCTGATGTTACACCAAAATCCCATCAATGGACGAACGTCGATGCGCCATTGCCGCAAGTGCTGGTGGTGATAATGCATGAACTTACCACATTTATCCCTTCGGTGGCAACATGAAAAGACCTCGAATAAACTTATCTTTCCCGTGAGGGCCTATTGATTTTATTCGATGACGCGTTATATTAAAGACCAAAGCGCTTGAATTGAGGTGAAGGAATATGAACGATATATTTGTGGTACTGCTGATTATCGGGGGCTGGTTTTTTCTGCAGGCCTGGCTGCTGCCGAAGATGGGCATCTCAACCTGAATGAAACCGTCTTGTCCGGTTCCGGACAAGAAGAAAAATACCGCAATCCCCGATGATCAACCGGACGGCAGGCGCGGAGAGTAAATGTACTCAAGGTCTTGCCTGCCGGATGAATTGGTGGTAAATTGTGCGGTGAGGCAGGCGGGATGCGCGGATTTGTTCATTCGCGCATGATCAGTTTTTTTCTTTTCAGCCGTTTCTGAAAGAAAGGGGTGTGTATGAAAAAGAACATGGGAACCATCGATCGGACCATCAGGGTTTTGCTGGCCATTGTGGTCATCATTCTTTATCTGACCGGGACCATCAGCGGCGTCGCCGCCGTCATTCTCGGTATTTTCGCGCTGATTTTCCTGGTCACCAGCGCCCTCGCCTTCTGCCCGCTTTACGTCCCCTTCAATATCTCCACCATCGGCAAATCCAGATAGATCAGGGCAGGCCGGTTGAAGGGCCATCAGAACCGGCCTGCCTTCGCCTTTTGCCTTCACCCTGGTTTTGTCAAAGGGATTGGACCACATGACCCACGAAAAAAGAAATTTTGATGCAGAGGCGAGCGCCTGGGACGCAAACCCGGGACGCGTCAAAGTGGCAGCCGACATCGCGCGGGCCATTCGGGAATATGTCATCCTTTCCAGAGATATGGATGTTTTGGATTTCGGGTGCGGGACGGGGCTTCTGACCATGGCGCTGCAACCCTTCGTCCGTTCCATACACGGCGTGGACAGCTCGCGAGGCATGCTCGACGTCCTTCAAAAAAAAGTCCGAAAGCAGGGCACAGCCAATGTCACCTCCCGCCTCATTGACCTTGACGAAGGCGACATCCTGACGGGCTGTTATGATCTCGTCGTCAGCAGCATGACGCTGCATCATGTCAAAGAAACCGGCGCGCTGTTGAAGCAGTTTTATCGTGTTTTGCGTCCTGCCGGAATCCTGTGTATCGCTGATCTCGATCCGGACGACGGCCGGTTCCATTCCGGCAATACAGGCGTGTTTCATTTCGGGTTTAACCGCAAAGACCTGCACCTGGCGTTGACTGACGCGGGATTTACCCGGGTTCGTGATCGTGAAGCGGCGCGCATTGAAAAACCGGATGAAGACGGCAAAAATCGCGTATTCACGGTTTTTCTGATGACCGGCGGCAAAGAGCGGTAAAAATCCCGATGACGGTGATTCGTGTTGACATCCGGTCAGGGAATATGTTTTTGTATGCGCCGCAAAGGGGAGTACCTTGAAAAAATCGAAAACCAGCTTTTTTTGTCAGCATTGCGGGTACATGTCGCCCAAGTGGCTGGGAAAATGTCCTTCGTGCAGCGGATGGAACTGCTTTGCCGAAGAGCTGGTTACCCCGGCGGATTCAGGCTTGCGCGCCGACATGAGTTTTGACGGCATCCCCCTGCCGATTGATGAGATTCCGGCCCGGGAGGGCGAACGAATGGCCACCGGAATCGCCGAGATCGACCGGGTACTGGGCGGCGGCATCGTGGCCGGCTCGGCCATTCTGATCGGCGGCGAACCGGGAATCGGCAAATCCACGCTCATGCTTCAGGTGATGAATAACCTCGCCATGAGCGGCCATAGAGTCCTCTACATTTCCGGTGAAGAATCGGCAAGCCAGATTAAACTTCGCAGCGACCGGATCGGTACGGCGGCAAAAGAATTGCTGCTGCTGGTCGAAGTCTCCCTGGAGAAAATTCTCGACCAGATTAAGAAGGTCGCACCCGCGATTGTGGTGATTGATTCCATTCAGACCGTATATTCCGGCGAGCTGATGTCCGCGCCCGGATCGGTGGGCCAGGTGCGCGAAGCCTCATCGCGCCTGATTCTGTCGGCCAAGAAAAACGGCATCCCCGTGTTTCTCGTCGGTCATGTCACCAAGGACGGGTCGATTGCCGGCCCCAAGGTTCTCGAACACATGGTCGATACCGTTTTATATTTTGAAGGTGACTCGGGACATGCCTACCGGATCATCCGCAGCATCAAGAACCGTTTCGGCCCCACCAACGAAATCGGCGTGTTTGAGATGCGCGATAAAGGCTTAATCGAAGTGCCCAATCCCTCGGCTTTCTTTCTGGCCGAACGGCCCGAAAACGCGCCCGGATCGGTGGTCGTGACCTCGCTGGAGGGCACCCGGCCGATCCTGGTGGAAATTCAGGCGCTGGTGAGCCAGTCCAATCTGGGCATGCCCCGCCGCACGGCCATCGGCGTGGATCACAACCGGGTTTCGCTTCTGGTGGCGGTGCTCGATAAAATTTGCGGGCTTAAGCTGGGCGGCTCCGACATCTTTATCAATGTCGCAGGCGGCGTCCGTGTGGATGAACCGGCGGTGGACCTGGGTGTCGTCGCGGCGATGGCATCGAGTTTCCTGGACCGTCCGGTGGACGCCCATACGGTGATTCTGGGCGAAGTGGGCCTCACAGGCGAGGTGCGGGCAGTCTCCCAGATGGATGCCCGGATCAAGGAAGCGGCCCGGATGGGTTTTACCCGCTGCCTGGCGCCGAAAACCAATTCAGCCCAATGGACCCGGACATCCGGGATGGAGATCTGCACGATTTCCTCCCTCAGGGAATTGCTCGAAAATCTTTTCTGAAGCCGGCTGCAGTAAAAAAAATATTCAATTTTTTTTTCAATAATCTTGACACGGGGTAATTCATGCATAAAATAGCGCCGCTTAAGCAGCATTCATAAAATTAAACATAAAAAGAAGAAAGGAGCATAAACAGTATGAAAATCAGACCTTTACAGGATAGAATCATTGTAAAACGTTTGGACGAGGAAACCAAAACCAAGGGGGGGATCATCATCCCCGACTCAGCCAAGGAAAAGCCGATCGAAGGCAAAGTCACCGCAGTCGGCAAGGGAAAGGTGACTGAAGAAGGCAAAGTCCTCCCGCTGGACGTTAAAGTCGGCGATAAAGTCCTCTTCAGCAAATACGGCGGAACCGAAGTCAAAATCGACGGCGAAGAATACCTCATCATGAGAGAAGACGACATTTTAGGCATTATTGAAAAATAAGAATATTTTAAGGAGGAACATATACAATGGGAGCAAAAATACTTCTTTACGATGAAGAAGCAAGAAAGTCGATACTCAAGGGCGTAAACACCCTGGCCGACGCTGTGAAAGTAACCCTTGGCCCCAAGGGCCGTAACGTAATTATTGACAAGAGCTATGGCTCACCCACCATGACCAAAGACGGTGTGACTGTCGCCAAAGAAATTGAATTGGAAGACAAATTTGAAAACATGGGCGCGCAGATGGTGAAAGAAGTTGCCAGCAAGACCAGCGACGTCGCGGGCGACGGCACCACCACCGCAACATTACTGGCCCAGGCCATTTACCGCGAAGGCGTCAAGGCAGTCGCGGCCGGATCAAACCCCATGGATATCAAACGCGGTATCGATAAAGCCGTCACGGTTGTTGTCAAAGAACTCGGCAAGATGAGCAAACCCACCAAGGATCAAAAAGAAATCGCGCAGGTCGGCACCATTTCCGCCAACAACGATGAAACCATCGGCAGCATCATCGCCGGCGCGATGGACAAAGTCGGCAAGGAAGGCGTCATCACGGTTGAAGAAGCCAAAGGCCTGGAGACCGAACTGGAGATCGTCGAAGGGATGCAGTTCGACCGCGGTTATCTGTCCCCCTACTTCGTCACCAATGCCGACAAGATGCTTGTCTCGCTGGATGACGCTCTCATCCTCATCTACGAAAAGAAAATCACCGGCATGAAAGACCTGCTGCCGATCCTCGAACAGATCGCCAAAATGGGCAGACCGCTTTTGATCATCGCCGAAGACATTGAAGGCGAAGCGCTGGCCACCCTGGTGGTCAACAAGATCCGCGGCACCCTGCATGTTGCAGCCGTTAAAGCCCCCGGCTTCGGCGACCGCCGCAAGGCCATGCTCGAAGACATCGCCATCCTCACCGGCGGCACGATGATCTCCGAAGACATGGGCTACAAACTGGAAAACGTGAAACTCGAAGACCTGGGAAAAGCCAAAAAGATCACCATTGATAAAGACAACACCACCATTATCGACGGCGCAGGCAAACGCGCTGATCTCGAAGGCCGTGTCAAGCAGATCCGCGCCCAGATCGAAGAGACCACCTCGGATTACGACAAGGAAAAACTTCAGGAAAGACTGGCCAAGCTGGTCGGCGGTGTTGCCGTGATCAAAGTTGGCGCAGCCACCGAATCCGAAATGAAGGAAAAGAAAGCCCGCGTGGAAGATGCTCTGCATGCTACCCGCGCGGCAGTTGAAGAAGGCATCGTTCCCGGCGGCGGCGTCGCTTACCTGCGCACCCTGCCCGCACTTTCCAAAATGGAGCTGGCAGGCGACGAGCAGATCGGCGTCAACATCGTGAAGAAGGCCCTCGAAGAGCCGATCAAAATGATCGCCTGCAACGCGGGAATGGAAGGCAGCATCGTGGTGGAAAAAGTGAAAGAGAAAAAAGGCTCTTACGGATTCAACGCCCGCACCGATGTCTATGAAGACATGATCGCGGCCGGCGTAATCGATCCCACCAAAGTGGCCCGCTTCGCTCTGCAGAATGCCGCAAGCGTTTCCGGACTGCTTTTGACCACGCAGTGCATGATCGCCGACAAGCCCGAAGAGAAGGGCGCAGGCGGCGGCATGCCCGGTATGCCTCCCGGCGGCGGATATCCCGGAATGGGAATGTAAGAAAAAACAGGCTGTAGGCTGTAGGCTATAGGCTGAAGGTAATAAATGAAGCCCCCTGTCCTCACAGACAGGGGGCTTTTGTATTGGTTGACATCGGCGGTACAGTTCAGGTAGTCTCTCGGTCATCATTGAATATTTTGTGTCATCACAAGGAATAACATGAGTCATGTTTTAAACGATGAAGAACGAATGGCGCTCGATGATCGGATTGCCAAAGCCGAGAAGAAAACAGGCACACAGATCGTGCTGGCACTCATCGAACGCAGCGACGCCTATCCCGAAATCCCATGGAAATCCTTCGCGCTGGGCGTTTCGGTTTCCAGTCTCGTGGTTCTGATTCTGAATAATCTGTGGCCTTTCACCACCCCCGCCATGGCAGTACTTGTCAGCATCGTCATCATCCTTGGAACCGGCACGGGACTGGCTCTTTTGTGCGTCTTCATTCCGGATGTCGCCCGCCTGTTTTTATCCGCCGACCGCGCCGAAGCGGAAACAAGACAATACGCCGAATCCCTCTTTCTTGCGCGGGAGATCTTTTCAACCCCCGATCGTCGGGCGGTGCTTCTGATGATCAGCCTTTTCGAACACCGGATTGTTATTCTGCCCGACACAGGCCTTGCCGGCCAAATCGATGATGCCGGAACGGCAGAAAAGATCATCTCCGGCATGCGCCCGCACCTGAAAGCAGGCCGTCTTGCGCAGGCGCTCGATGCGGGCCTGGACGGCCTTGAAAACCTGATCATCCACGATGGGAAATCCATCTCACCGGCCGTTGAATTGCCCAATACGATCATTCAGGAGAAAGGCGCATGAAAAACATCCTGCGTATCTGGCTGTTTGCCGCTGTGCTCTTATCCGCCACCTGCATTTACGCTCATACCGTTGACGCACCCTACCTCACCGGCCGTGTGACGGACAACGCGCAGATTATCTCGGACGAAACCCGCAAAACCATCACCGAACGCCTCAAAGCGCACGAGAATCGCACCACCAACCAGATTGCCGTACTGACCGTACCATCGCTCGACGGCATCGGTGTTGAGGAATACGCTGCTGCCGTTTTCTCGGCCTGGAAACTGGGGCAAAAAGGAAAAGACAATGGCATTCTTTTTCTGGTGGCGCCCCATGACAGACGAGTGCGCATTGAAGTGGGGTATGGGCTGGAAGGATTCATCAATGACGGCCTGGCGGGCGGAATCATCCGCGACACCATGACACCATATTTCAAAAAAGGGGATTACGATTCCGGCATCGAAAACGGCATCAAGGAAATCATTCTTCTTTTAGAAGGCGGCCTGGCGCAGATGGAAGACAGCAGCGGCGCGGCGCGATCGAAAAACCCCCTGTTTCATCTGGAAGCACCGGATATGTCTTTGACCGAACGAATACTGATCGGCGCTTTTGTCTTTACGATCATCGGGCTTTTCACCGTGATCGGCGTCCTCACGCCGGGCATCGGCTGGTTTCTGTACTTCTTTCTGATTCCCTTCTGGGCGATGTTTCCGATTATCGTCGTCGGCCCCACCGGCGCTTTGTATCTTTTAACGACATATCTCATCGTTTTCCCGGTTGCCAAACTGCTCTTCAGAAACAGCCAGTGGTACGAAAAAGCGGCAAAAGATCTGAAGACCAGGGGGAGCGCCACTATCGGCGGCTTTACAGTAACATCAGGCGGATCGGGAAGCTCAGGCAGCTCCTGGAGCTCCGGCAGTTCCGGTTTTTCCGGAGGCGGCGGCTCCTCCGGTGGCGGCGGGGCGTCAGGAAGCTGGTAGAGCTTAGTCGCCTGTTGCAATGAGTTAATAGCGGTGTTAAGATCAGTTTAAATTCAGGTGAATGGAGCAACATATGACGAAGGCAGCCGAAAAAATTGTGTCCGATATTTCCTCTTTAACAGATATAGAAAAACTGCATTTAGTCGATATAATTCTTGAAGACCTTGATAAGCCCGATCCGGAAATTGACCGCATCTGGGCTGATGAAGCGCGAAAAAGATGGAACGCCTTCAAATCCGGCAAAATTCAGTCCGTATCGTATCAGGATGTCATGCGCAAATATAAACGCTGATGAAAATTTCCTTCCTCACACCAGCACAAAAAGAACTCAACGATGCTGTGGATTGGTATAATGAGCAATCGACGGCACTCGGCAATGAATTTCTCGATGAATTGGACCGATCCCTTCGAAGAATAGCTGCCTATCCTCAATCTTGCACTGAAATTGAGCCGGAATTAAGAAGGTGCCTGATTGCTCGTTTCCCTTATGGTTTAATCTATGGTTTGGAAGAAGACAAGATCATAATAGTTGCCGTTGCACATTTGCATCGACTTCCTCGCTGCTGGTCTGATCGCCTTAAGTTGCAAGAAGTTTCTCCAGCCAGAGCGGCGGATCATCGGAAAGCGGATGATGAATGAATGTTTATCAAAGAACGTCGGAAACTTTATTATGCAACTTGAAAGTCGTATATTTATGTGATAGTTGACTGCGACTGATCTGGATCATGTCAGCACTATTCGCCGCAGGGAACAGTCGCGATAACCTGAAGGTCACAAGCTGTTGTCTGGATTTATTCACACATCGCGGTTAGGCCGCTATTTTTTTAACCCAACAGGAGCAGTAAAATGGATTACAAAGAAACATTAAATCTTCCCAAAACCGACTTTCCGATGAAAGCCAACCTGGCCGCGCGTGAACCGGAGATGCTGAAAAAATGGGAAGAAATGGGTATTTACAAGAAGATCCGCGAAAGCGCCAAAGGCAAAAAGCCCTACCTTCTTCATGATGGTCCTCCTTACGCCAACGGCAACATTCATTTAGGCACGGCGCTCAATAAAATCATCAAGGATATCGTCATCAAAGCAAAAAACATGTCCGGTTTCGACGGCGTGTATGTGCCGGGCTGGGACTGCCACGGCCTGCCCATCGAACATCAGGTGGATAAAGAACTGGGCGGCAAAAAGGCGACGATGACGCAGGTCGAAAAGCGCCGCGCCTGCCGCGCTTATGCCGAAAGATTTGTGGATATCCAGCGCGAACAGTTCAAGCGCCTGGGCGTTTTCGGCGAATGGGAAAATCCCTATCTGACCATGGCCTATCCGTACGAGGCCGCCACCGTCAACGAATTCGGAAAGCTCTATTTAAACGGCAGCGTGTATAAAGGCAAGAAACCCGTTTACTGGTGCGCTTCCTGCAAAACCGCTCTGGCCGAGGCCGAAGTGGAATATGCCGATCATTCCACACCGTCGATTTACGTCAAGTTTGCCTTTACGTCCGATATTGCCCGGGTATTGCCCAAACTGGCCGGTCAGAAGGTTCATATGGTTATCTGGACCACCACACCCTGGACCATTCCCGCCAATCTGGCGATTGCCGTCAAGGATGATTTTATCTACGCCGCCGTGAAAATTGACGAGGACGTGCTGATTGTGGCGAGCGACATGCTGGACTACTGCCTGGACGCATTCGGTTACCGCGATAAAAAATATGAAATTCTCGATGAGTTCAACGGCGCTGTTCTGGAAGGCCAGAAATGCGTTCACCCGCTGGTGAAAAGAAACAGCGTGCTGATTCTGGCGCCTTTCGTCACGCTTGCAGCCGGTACCGGCGCCGTGCACATTGCGCCCGGCCACGGCCAGGAAGACTATGAAATCGGGCTGGAGTACGGTCTGGACAATTACGCGCCGGTGGACGACGCGGGAAAGTTCACCGAAGATGTGGAACATTTCGCAGGTCAGTTCGTTTTCGATGCCAATGACAACGTCATCAAAAAACTGGCGGAAGCGGGGGCGCTGATGGGGCATGTTCCCATGCAGCATTCGTATCCGCACTGCTGGCGCTGCAAAAAGCCCATTATCTTCCGTTCCACCGAGCAGTGGTTCATTTCGATGGAAAAAAACGATCTGCGCAAAAAAGCGCTGGCGGCTATCAATGAAGTTCAGTGGATTCCCTCCTGGGGACGCGACCGCATCTACGGCATGGTCGAGAACCGTCCCGACTGGTGCATCTCGCGCCAGCGCCTGTGGGGTGTGCCCATCACGGTCTTCTATTGCGAGAAATGTAAAAATGAAGTGCTGACCCAGGAAATCCTCGATCATCTGGTGGACCTGGTGGAGCAGGGCGGCGCGGATGTCTGGTTTGAAAAAGAACCGCACGATCTGATGCCCAGACACACGATCTGCCCCCATTGCCGGCACACGGAATTCACCAAGGAAGTAAACATTCTCGATGTGTGGTTTGACTCCGGGGTCAGCCATGCGGCGGTTCTGGAAAAAAGGGCGGATCTGAGCTCGCCTTGCGACATGTACCTGGAAGGCTCGGATCAGCACCGCGGCTGGTTCCATTCATCGCTTCTGGAATCCGTGGGCACGCGCGGACGCGCGCCTTACAAAAGCGTTCTGACACACGGCTTTGTCGTGGACGGCGAAGGCAAGAAGATGTCCAAGTCCGTCGGCAACGTCATCGGCGCGGAAGAGGCGATTGCCAAATACGGCGCGGAAATCCTGCGCCTGTGGGTTGCGGCGGAAGACTATACCGACGACATCCGTATTTCCGAGGAAATCCTCAAGCGCCTGACGGAGGCCTATCGCCGGATCCGCAACACCAGCCGTTTCATCCTGGGCAATCTCTATGATTTCAACGTGGATACGGATAGTGTGCCCTGCGGGCAGATGACGGAAATGGATCGCTGGGCGCTTCACCGCCTGCAGGAGGTCATCAAGCGGGTGACGGAAGCCTACGAACGCCATCAGTTCCATGTGGTCTTCTACACCCTGTATAATTATTGTTCGGTGGATTTGAGCGCGCTTTACCTGGATGTTTTGAAGGACCGGCTCTACACCAGCAAGGCTGCTTCCACGGCGCGTCGTTCCGGTCAGACGGCGATGTTCATCATTTTAAACGCCATGACCCGCCTGCTGGCGCCGATTTTCACTTTTACGGAAGAAGAAGTATGGGCGGCCCTGCCCGCCTGGCCTGGAAAAGAGCAAAGCGTCCATCTGGCTCAGTTTCCGCAATTGGATGAAAAATATTTCGATGCCGATCTGGGTGAACGCTGGAAAACCATGAGCGACGCCAAAGGGGAAATCGCCAAAGCCGTCGAACAGGCGCGCAAGGAAAAAGTCATCGGCCATTCGCTGGATGCCCGCATCAACATTGCTACACCGGAGAAATTGCGCGCACTTTTACAAACCCATCTCGAAGAACTTCGCGCGCTTCTTATCGTCTCACAGCTGCAGGTCGTAGACGAAAAGGATATCGCCGTGCCTTACAAAAGCGAGGAGATCAAGGGCCTGGTAGTCGGCGTGGAAAAAGCGCGCGGCGTCAAATGCGAACGCTGTTGGATTTATGAAGAGTCGGTCGGCTCCGACGCGAATCATCCCACGGTGTGTGGACGGTGTCTGCCGAATCTGTAAATTAGGCAATGGGCTATAGGCTATGGGGATATTGTTTAAAGTTAATGTTTCACATCTAACGTCTATTCGGGTTGCTTTCCCACGCAGGTGACGGGGCAATCGTAAGCGGCAAAGGAGTTTTCATTGAAAAAGAATCTTGTGATATTTTTTCTGGGCGCCGCAGCGCTCATCGTACTGGATCAGATCACCAAATCGGCGATTACATCACGATTTGTGCTGCATGAGGTTTATCCCGTCATTCCGGGATTTTTCAATCTGGTCTACGTGATGAATCCCGGGGCGGCATTCGGGTTTCTGGCCTCAGCGGGGGAAACGTTCCGGTACTTTTTCTTCA
The DNA here is from genome assembly GCA_002347685.1 of Syntrophaceae bacterium UBA2280. Classification (GTDB taxonomy): domain Bacteria; phylum Desulfobacterota; class Syntrophia; order Syntrophales; family Smithellaceae; genus UBA8904. The sequence goes on along the minus strand of DDWS01000002.1, from coordinate 20,706 downwards.
CCGGCATCACATCGGCGGCCATCCTTCTGATCATTTACTACCTTGTCAAAACAAATCCCCGCAGTCTGATGCTCGTGGCATCCCTGACACTCATCTTCGGCGGCGCAGTGGGTAATCTGATCGATCGGCTGCGGTACGGCGCGGTCGTCGATTTTCTTGACGTCTATATCGGAACAGCGCACTGGCCGGCCTTCAACGTCGCGGACTCGGCTATCACCTGCGGCGCGATATTGATGATCTGGGAAATGATCGCCAACCGAAAAGACAAACCAGCCGAATAAAGCGGGAATAAGGTTCATCGTTTAAAGTTTGAAGTTCTTCACACCTTGCGCCTTACACCTCATCCGGCATGCGCCGGACTTACGCGCCTCACACCTCATGCATGCTGTTGGACAGCTCATACCAGCGCTGGACGCTGTTTTCAAGCCGGTAGTAATGCAGGATGTAGGCCGCGGATAAAACGAGGAGCAGCGCTGTAATCGAAATAAATGGCAGAATCAAATTCGCAAGCGTGAAGCCAAAAGACAGTAAAAAAAACAGGCAGACGAACATCATCGTAATCAAATGGGCCAGCCTTTCATGCTGAAGCCGGGAAATCTGTTTGTCGTGATAGGCCAGAAGCGCCGCACGTTCCTGTCTGTCCGGTTTTTTATCCAGTTGCTCCCGGAGATAGTGTTCATGCCGTTTGATATAATCGATCATGGTTTTCCTTTCCTTTTCCGAATCAATTCAGGAAAAAACATCGGTGTTCGTTTCTTGTAGGCAAGATACCCTTTCCCCAATCTTAAAGCCAGCTCCGGTTCCTCGATCATTTTGATTTCGATCACATTGAGTGCTATGAAAAGCGGTGTGAAGACAAAAATTAAAAAAACGGACTGCAGGAAAATGCCCGCGCCGAATAAGATGAGAAAAACGCCGCTGAGCATGGGATTTCGCATGTACGCGTATGGACCTTGCGTCAGAAGCCTCGGCGGCGGATTAAAAGGCACAGGCGTTCCCTTCGCCCCAAGAAAGATCACGAGGCACCAACCTGCCAGAAACAGGCCCGTCCCCGTGAGGGGCAGCGACAAATACACGTTCAGCGGCTCGGGGGGAATGCCCGGCAGCGAAAAGACGCTGTCGGCAAGCAAAGCCAGGCAGGCAAAAGCCGTTGCGAAAAGCAGGTAGGAGACAGCCACAACCGGCGTCAGCAGCAGCCGGAGCCCGCGGCTTCCAGTGGCTGCCCTGTATACCAGATGAACCCCTCTCTCCCTGATGCTCATCCATCGGCCTCCCTGTCAGCCTGCAGGCGCGCGGCCGGGTCCTGGCAGTAGTATTTCTTCAAAACCCGGTAGAGTTCCGGTGCGTGCCGGACCATTTCCCGCGGCTGGTCGAAGAAATGCTCCGTGGCCACGGCGAAAAATTCCGCCTCGTCCGTCGCTCCGTATTCGTCAAGAAACGTCTGCCTGCCTTTTTGAACATCCGTAAGCAGGCGTGAATATTCGCGGGAGAGCGTTTTGGACCAATCCGAATAAGCTGACGCGCCTCTCAGGGGCGGTGTACCGTCGGCGGCGCCGTCTTGCATATCGAGCTTATGGGCAAATTCGTGAAAAACCACATTGTATCCCGAACCGGCATGCCTGATGCTCTCTTCCACCGCGTCCCATACCAGGATCAGCGGCCCCTGTTCGAAAGCCTGACCCGTGATGGGAAAGGAAGGCTCGATCGGTTCCACAACGGTTTCAAAAAAACCGATTTTTCGTTCCGGCAGCGCGAGATCCGAAGGATAAACCAGAATCGTTTCGACATTTTCATAGTAATTGTGGGGAATACGCAAAATCAGCAGACAGGCCATCGCCGCAATTGTGACGCGCATTTCGTCGGTCAAATCCAATCCGCCGCAGCCCTCCCAGTTTTTTTCATAGACAAAAATCTGAATCAGACCCCGCAGGTCTTCGCGCTCACGGTTATCCAAAAGCCGGTAGAAGCAAACATTCTCCTGCAGCGTCTTTTCCCAATGCGATGGGAATGGACCTGCCATGATTTTTTTTCTCCTGTTTTTTGCAAACCAGCCAAACATCCGCGTTTCCTTAAGCGATGAGTCTCGAACACTTTCTAACACGAAAGGCACTGATGAAAAAGCGGATTTATCAATGAAAAGCTTGACAAATTTCACGGACACGCTTTAGTTACGAAAAATTGGATGGAATCAGACAATACGATCATCACTTCGTGGGGCTTCGATGCATCATTTAAGACCGGCTGTCATACCGTGCGTCTTGTTTTTCATATGGATTCTTACATCGTTGATCGGCTGTTCTTCGCCTGTAAAGCTTCCCGTACTTGAACAGGATGATGTCGTCCTGGCGTTCGGCGACAGCATCACGTTCGGCACCGGCGCAAAACCTCACGAGAGTTATCCGGCCCGTCTGGAGACGATCATCGGAAGAAAAGTCATCAACGAGGGTGTGCCCGGAGAGGTCACTGCCCAGGGGCTGGCGCGCCTGGCCGGCTTATTGGAACGCGAAAGACCGGCGCTCATGATCCTTTGCCACGGCGGCAATGATCAACTGCGCAAACTGAAACTTGAACAAAGCGCGGAAAACCTCCGGCAAATGATCCGGCTTGCGCGGAATAATAATGTATCCGTTGTTCTGATCGCCGTTCCTGCGCCGGGCCTTTTTGTTTCTCCGGCGACTCTATATCGCGACATAGCAAGGGAATACGCCGTTCCACTTGAGGAAAATACCCTGTCCGATATCCTGGCGAATCATTCTTTTAAGTCGGATTTGATCCACCCCAATGCCGCAGGCTATCAGAGGCTGGCCGAGGCGGTCGCTTTGCTTCTGAAAAAGCACGGGGCAATTTGATTTGCCGCTCGCGTAGCATGTCTCGTCATTTTTGCCGGGAACGGTTCGGCCCGGTGAATGCCGGATCAAACCGCCCCCAGCTCTTTATCATTTTGTCTTCTCTGCAAAGACCTTTCCGAATTCAAAAGCCTGGACCAGTGCTTCACTGTCGGGCTGCCACATCGCCTTCAGTCCGTCGCCCGTCACTTCAAATCCGGCTTTGTCTAAATGATCCGTCAGGATCTTCACACTCTCGCCACTCCAGCCATAGCAGCCGAACGCCGCGGCTTTTTTGTTTTTGAATTTAAGCCCGGTGATCATTTCCAGAAGCGCCGCCATGGCATTTAAAATCCCCTTGTTGATCGTGGGCGAACCCACAAGAATCGCTTTAGACCTGAAAACCTCGGTCACCACATCGTTGATGTCGCTGCGCGCAATGTTGCACAGTTTCACCGTCACTTTGTCGTCTGCTTTTTTGATGCCTTTGGCGATATGCTCGGCCAGCATCCTCGTACCGTCCCACATGGTGTCGTAGATGAGCGTGATCTGATTTTCCTGGTAGTCCGCCGCCCATGTCAGATACTGCTCGGCGATCTGCAGGGGCTTGTCGCGCCAGATGATACCGTGGCTGGGGCAAATGGCATTCACCGGCAAATTCAGCGCGATTACTTCGTTGATTTTCTTCGTCACCAACGGAGAAAACGGCGTGAGAATGTTGGCATAATATTTCGTCGCCTCTTCGAAGAGCTCGGATTGCACGACCAGATCATTGTACATATGCTCGCTCGCGATATGCTGGCCGAACGCGTCGTTGGAGAATAAAATCGCATCGCCCGTGAGATAGGCCATCATGGAATCCGGCCAGTGCAACATCATCGCTTCGACGAATATCAGTTCCTTTTTGCCCAGCGACAGCTTATCCCCGGTCTTGACCACCTGAAAATTCCAGTCCTGGTGGTAATGCCCCCGAAGCGATTTGACACCGTTGGCTGTGCAGTAAATCGGCTTGTCTGGAATATGGCGCATCAGCTCCGGCAGAGCGCCGGAATGATCCATCTCGGCGTGGTTGGCAATGACATAGTCGATTTTTTTCAAATCGATCTCGGAGGCCAGATTGGCGACAAATTCCTTGGCAAAGGGCGACCAGACCGTGTCGATGAGTGCGATCTTTTCGTCTTGCACCAGATAGGAGTTATACGAGGTTCCGCGATGCGTGGAATATTCCTCGCCGTGGAATTTGCGAAGTTCCCAGTCAATTTTCCCCACCCAGTCGACATTTGGAACGATTTCAAATTTCATAACACACCTCCTTGTTTTTTTACTTAATCATGATCAAAAGCATTTTATACCGGGTCACCGCTTTGAGCGCATGGGGTTTATTCGCCGGCATGATGATCATTTCCCCCGCCTTCACGATATGCGGTTTGCCATCAATGCGAATTTCCGCCTCGCCATCCAGAATATAAACCGCCGCGTCAAAAGGCGCCGTGTGTTCGCTCAAACCCTCCCCCTGATCAAACGCAAAGACGGTCATCGTTCCCGCAGCCTTGCGGATGATCTCGCGGCTGACGACGGACTGTTCCTGGTAGGCGGCCAGGTCCGCGAGATGAAACACGCGTGTCAAGTCATCGATCTGTGTAATTTTTTCGCTCATCATGACTATCCTTTCTGAAGATGTTGGGTTGAAGTATGGATAATAAGCGCAAATCGTGTTGAAGCAATAGCCTACCATCTTTTAGACACTTTATAAACCAATCTTCGCCGTGGATCATTGACTTAAGTCAAAATTGTTATTGTGCTGATTTATCGAACATATAGAGTGCATCTGCCTCGACCGTCGGTCATAGAGCATGGATTACAGTTTAAATTTCTTGAGAAAAGACCTCAATACTGCTATGACTACACCATAATTTTAATAAAAAAGGATGGTCCGCTATGCAAAACCCAAATTTCAGTTCCGGTCCCTGCAGCAAGAGACCGGCGTGGAGTATCGACGCGCTAAAAAGTGCGCCGGTCGGCCGTTCACACCGTTCCGCGCTGGGCAAAGAAAGAATTGTCAAAGCCACCAACGAAACAAGAAAAATTTTGAACATTCCGGCTGATTACCTTGTTGGTATTCTGCCGGCTTCCGATACCGGCGCTTTTGAATGTGCCATGTGGTCCCTTCTGGGCCCCAAGCCGGTCACCGTGCTGGTCTGGGAGAGTTTTTCCGACGGCTGGGCCACAGACGTCGCCAAACAGCTCAAGCTCAATCCGGCTGTCATCAAAGCCGATTACGGCCAGATTCCCGACCTGACGAAAGTGGATTGGAAAAGCGACGTCGTCTTTGTCGCCAACGGCACCACCAGTGGCGTGAAAGTCCCCGATTATCAATGGATTCCCGATAACCGTGAGGGGTTGTCCCTGTGTGACGCCACCAGCGCCGTATTCGCAATGCCCGTCGATTGGAGCAAAATCGATGTTTTGACGTATTCCTGGCAGAAATGCCTCGGAGGCGAGGCTGCGCACGGCATGCTGATATTGAGCCCGAAAGCCGTCGCCCGTCTGGAATCCTATGATCCGCCCTGGCCGATGCCCAAAATTTTCCGCCTCAAGAAAAGCGGTAAAATCAACAAGGCCATCTTCGATGGCGACGTAATCAATACCCCTTCGATGATCTGCGTGGAAGACTATCTGGACGCGCTCGACTGGGCCGGCAAAATCGGCCTTGACGGTTTGATCAAAAAAAGCGAGGCCAACCTCAAAGCCGTTGAAGACTGGGTCGCCAAAACCGACTGGGTTGAATTTCTGGCTGCCGACCCCAAAATCCGTTCCAACACGTCGGTTTGCCTGTCGGTGACACATCCCAAAGTCGCGGCGATGGCAGCAGATGAAAAAAGCAAGTTCCTCAAAAGCATCGCTTCGGATTTGAGCAAGAAAAATATCGCCCACGATATCAATTCCTACAAAGACGCGCCGGCCGGTTATCGTTTCTGGTGCGGACCGACGGTTGAGGAGGCGGATCTCAAAGTGGCGCTCGTCGAGCTGGAAAAAGTTTTCATTGAGAAGGTAAAAAGCCTTTAATAAGAATATGAAGGAGAATGTTATGAAGCGAGTATTGGTCAGCGACTCCATGGCTCCCGAAGTCGCGGAAATACTTGGCAACGCGCCGGGAATCAAGGTTGACGTCAAAACCGGTATGAAGCCCGACGAGCTTAAAGCCGTTATCAAGGATTACGACGCGCTCATCGTCCGCTCCTCCACCAAAGCCACGGCGGAGATCATTGAAGCGGCCACCAAACTGGCCGCCATCGGCCGTGCGGGTGCGGGCGTGGACAACATCGACATTCCCGCCGCCTCCAAACGCGGGATCGTCGTTATGAATACCCCCGGCGGCAACACGGTCACCACCGCCGAGCACGCCGTCGCCATGATGCTGTCGCTCGCGCGCAAAATCCCCCAGGCCACCGCCTCGATGAAAGCAGGCAAGTGGGAAAAGTCCAAGTTCATGGGCAACGAATATTGCAACAAAACGCTGGGCGTCATCGGCCTGGGTCGCGTCGGTGCCGTCGTGGCCGACCGCGCCAAAGGCCTTAAAATGAACGTTATCGCCCACGACCCTTTCATATCACCGGAAATCGCCGAACAGATGGGTATTCCGTTGGTCAGCCTCAATGAACTGTATGCCAACGCCGATTTCATCACCGTGCATTCGCCGCTGATGCCGGAAACAAGAAATCTGGTCAACGCTGAATCTTTTGCCAAAATGAAAAAAGGCGTGTTCATGATCCATTGCGCCCGTGGCGGTATCGTCAATGAAAAAGACCTTCTGGAAGCACTGAAATCCGGCAAGGTCGCAGGCGCTGCCATCGACGTGTTCGAAGAGGAACCCACCAAAAATATGGACCTGATCGGTATGGATAATGTCATCTGCACACCGCATCTGGGCGCGTCCACCGACGAAGCACAAACCAGCGTAGCCATCGCCATCGCGCATCAGATTGCCGCCTATTTCGCCACCGGCGAAATCAAAGGCGCGGTGAATTTCCCGTCCGTCAGCGCGGACGTCATGGTCTCCATCCGTCCCTACCTGGCGTTGGCCGAAAAACTGGGCACCTTTCAGGCGCAGATGCTTTCCGGTGCGATCCAGGAAGTGCATATCGAATACAGCGGCGAAATCCTCAACCACAACGTCGCGCCGATCACCATTTCGCTGATCAAAGGCCTTCTGGATCCGATTCTGACCGAAACCGTGAATTACATCAACGCGCCGGTCATTGCCAAGGAACGCGGCATCAAGGTTATTGAATCTAAAAGCAGTGAAATCAAGGATTACACGACGATGATCGCGCTGACCGTGAAAACGTCGAAAGAAATCAGCGCCACGGCCGGAACCGTCTTCGGTAAAAACGACCTGAGAATCGTCCGGGTCAATGAATTCTCCGTGGAAATCGTGCCGGAAGGCTATATGCTGGCCGTCTCCAACGACGACCGTCCGGGCGTGGTCGGAAACCTGGGCACCATGCTGGGCGACAACAAAGTCAATATCGCCCGTCTACATTTAAGCCGCGATGCTCAGGCAAAAAGAGCGCTGGTCGTCCTGAACACGGATTCCCCCGTGCCGTCGGACGTTCTGGACAAACTACGGAAATTACCACATGTACTTTCCGTCATCCCGATTAAAATGCAGGAATAGGAAATCATGGCCAATGTTGCGGTTGTCGGCACTCAATGGGGTGACGAAGGAAAAGGGAAAATCGTCGATCTTTACACGCAGATGGCGGATGTGGTCGCGCGGTTTCAAGGCGGCAACAACGCGGGGCATACGCTTGTGGTGCGCGGCAGAAAAACCGTTTTACACTTGATTCCGTCCGGTATTCTGCATAATCATAAAATTTGCGTGATCGGCAACGGGGTGGTTTTCGATCCCGCTATTTTTCTAACGGAAATCGAAGAATTGACTGACGCCGGCATTCTGCCTTCCGACACCCGCCTGTACGTCAGTGAAAAAGCGCATGTCATCATGCCCTATCACCGCAGCATCGATCAGGCGCGCGAAACCCGCCACAGCCAAAAGAAAATCGGCACCACGGGGCGCGGCATCGGACCTGCCTATGAAGACAAAGTCGCCCGCACGGGTATTCGCGTGGGCGACCTCTACGAAGCGGACCTGTTTCGTGAAAAGCTTCGCCACAGTCTCGAAGAAAAGAATTTCCTGCTCAAAAACTTCTTCGGCACGGAGGCGCTTGACGCAGACAAGATCGCCGCTGAATATCTGGCTTATGCTGAAAAGATCAAACCTTACGTCGCCGATACATCGCTCATCATAGATAGCGAAATAAAAAAAGGGAATAAGATTCTTTTTGAGGGCGCGCAGGGATGTCATCTGGATATCGACCACGGCACATACCCTTACGTCACTTCTTCCAACACAGTATCCGGCAATGCCTCCTGCGGAAGCGGCATTGGTCCCGGCGCCATCACCAGCGTGGTGGGCATCTGCAAAGCCTACACCACCCGCGTCGGAGAAGGCCCCTTCCCGACGGAACTGCAGGATCCGATCGGCGATCACCTGCAAAAAGTCGGACAGGAATTCGGCGCGACCACCGGCCGGAAACGGCGCTGCGGCTGGCTGGACATGGTGCTTGTGCGACATTCGGTCAGGGTATCAGGCATTGCGGCGCTGGCCATCACCAAGCTTGATGTTTTGACCGGTCTGGACAAGCTTAAAATCTGCGTGGGCTACAAATCAATCCATGGCGATTTCACCCATGCCGCGCCCGCCAGCATGAAAGCCCTGTCTTCCTGTGAACCGGTCTATGAAGAGCTCGACGGATGGAAAGAAGATATCAGCGGCGCGCTGACCCTAAACGATCTTCCCGCAAACGCGAAAGCCTATCTCAAGCGCATGGAAGACCTCTCCGGTGCCAGAATCGTTCTGATTTCCGTCGGTGCCGGACGTGAAGAAACCATTCAGCTGGAAAATCCTTTTGAAAACTGAAAGGACTCAGTTTCTTCTTGACACAAGGCTGACGAGCTGTTAGAGAGCCGTGTTCACAACGAACGATAAGCAACGTGGGCCGTTAGCTCAGCGGTAGAGCAGCGGACTTTTAATCCGTTGGCCGCGGGTTCAATCCCCGCACGGCCCACCAGAAAAATCAAGGGTTTCCGGTATTTATGACTGGAGACCCTTTTTTCGTTTCTCGCCAAATTACGCCAAAATGTGCGCCTTTTGCATACAAAATGCATACACGAATACCGACGGCTTTTTTCGCCTGCCTGATCTCACCTCGAAATGTGTACCGGGTTCAGATTGATTTTGCTCCTGTGGCATCACTGTCCGTCTCATAGGGGCCGGGCAACGCGTAACCTGCCCGTTTAAGCGGCTGATCACGCCTTTCTTTTTCTTCCTTTTTAAGCTATTGAGTACAACATGATTCCTGACCATGTCATAAAGCGTACCCGGGAAGTATTTGACAATGAAGAAAAAGCGAAAGCCTGGCTCAACTCACCCATTACAGCACTGGGCGGCATGTCGCCGCTGGAGGTAATCAAGCTGCGGGGCGATGCTGGCGTTGAGCTTGTCCTTGCGGAGCTTGGACGCATCGAGCACGGCATTATTTCATAAAACTTTTGAAAGAACGCACCACGTTTTTTCAATCAGCAAAGATCCGGCACTTACTGCCATAATGTCGATTATGCGGGATGCCGCTTAAAGCAAATAATATACGATTTCTAGCATCTGGAATTTCGACCCGTGTTTTTCCCACCTCCCATCCTTTAGCGATGCTCCACTGATTCAGCCACTCTGTCTGTCTGCTACCGATATTCAACGGGATAGGCATGTACCCTCCGATCCGGGTCGACAGCTACCTCAGTTACCCTGTTCAACCGGCGGAAAGATTCGTTCTGATCCAGTCGATCGATGCGCTTGATCGCCGTTCCGGGATATTTCCCGTGTCCCGTCAGATGACGAACGATCGCCTCGTTATCGTCCGGGCTTGTGAAGATACTGCCATTCTTGAATCGCACCCTCGACCGCCTGTTTTTGGCCTGCGCGAAATAATATCTCAGATGAATGTGGCCGCTTTCCTCGTAATACTCACCGTCGCCGGGAAAACCGCGAAAAAGCACAAATCCGCTCCGTAGGCCGGGTATGATCGCGGCGTTGAAATCCGGGTTTAAATGCCAATGCCATGTCTGGATAAAATCGCATGATCTTTCAAAGGCCAGTTCTATTTCCATCTGTTTCATGAGACCGGCAAGTCCGCATTGTCTGAACAGCGGACGAACTTCCACATCGAGCACTGCGCAGTATTTCTCCGCGTTTTTCAATACGCCGATGACAAGCCAGTTGATTCCGGTGCTGATCCGCATCACCGGATCGCCAAATGAAATCATCGGCTCTATCAGCAGCGGGACAAGCGGATATTGCCAGTCCGTGTCTTTGTATAGCTGCGGATATTCGTCCCGAAAGCGTCCCTTCACCTTCTGAAAGAATCCACCGTCGCACCATTCTTCCGCAGGCTCCGTGGCCTGCCCGCCATGGTTCTGCAGGCTATAGCGCCCTGCCCTGTCCGGCCCGCCAAACTGCCGAATCTGCAGCGACAGCCCGGGTAATGTATTCAGATCAAGACGTCGGCGCAGCCTTTCGCTGCAATGTTGCATGATTGGTTCATTTGTGTTCGCGATCATTCGTTCATCCCTTTAGGCATTATAGTCGGCTTCTCTGCATTCACTTTTTACCTCGCGCGGACTGCTTCAGATATGGTGCAGTTCTAGACTGATCGACACGCACTTTGACCAGGCACTTCACAGATAGATGACGCACTGACGCTTGACGAAGATTTAAGTTTTTTCGATGCTGATCCGTTTGGTTTTTTTATCTTCTGCATAATCGATTCCCCCCGCTTTGATGTTGGCGTAATATTATTCCGCCGCTTGTTGGAATGGATTATAACACCGGATCATTCCATATTACGGAATATCATCTTCATAATGAGACACAGGCAGTAACCGTCGACACATCATAATCCCCGGGGGTGGCCACCGGCTCGGGGGAGAGCTTAAAAAGGTTATGTATACCTTTAAAGTGTACATATACACAAAAGACTATGTTTTTATTAGATTTAGTTAGAGCAACTGAATCAACAATCCATATTTATGTAAATTCATTTTATGCAACGCCCCGCACCAGACCTGAAAAATCCGTCTTTCGGGGCGTTGGTTTATCCCGGGGGAAGGAAATCAAAGACAAGCCGGGCCACACGCAAACCGGAAAACCCCGCGACAAGAAGTTCCGATTGCATGCGACACGTAAATCATTTGAGTTGCACCTGCCCTTTTTTGATTTTCCGGTATATCGTGGAAGAGTTGATGCCCAAAAGTTCAGCGGTTTTTTCAATACTGCCGGATTCCTGGTAGGCTCGTTTGAACAGAATCTCCTCAACTTTGTCTATGGCCTGTTTCAATGGCATCAGACGGGAAATGGCAATATCTCCATCCGGTCCCGGTGATTTTTTTATTTCCAGTTGAGTTACGAGATCGTATTCCGTGTCTCCGACCTCTTCCGAATTGGCAACAACGAGCAGCCTTTCAATGAAGTTTTTCAACTCCCGCACGTTACCTGGCCACTCGTAGTTATAAAAACGTGGAATGAGCGAGTTGTCGATCCTGATTTTTGAACCATACTTCAGGTTCAAGCTTTTCAGAAAAAAGCGAATGAGGGGTAGAATATCGTCGCGTCTTTCCCTTAAAGGCGGAATATGGATCGGGATGACGCTTAATCGGTAGAAAAGGTCACGTCTGAAATTCGTCCCGTCGAGAAGCTGTTCCCGGGAAAGATTGGACGAGGCAATGATTCGAACATCAGTGGCTATGGTTTTATTGGCGCCCACCCGCATATACTCGTTCTCCTGAATGACGCGCAAGAGCTTGCTCTGCATGCCCAAGGGTAGTTCGCTTACCTCATCCAGAAAGAGCGTCCCCTTTTCCGCTTCATCAAACAGGCCCTTTCGTCCCCCTTTTTTCGCCCCGGTAAAGGACCCCTCTTCGTAGCCGAAGAATTCCGACTCCAGAAGTTCGGAAGGAATGGCCGAACAGTTGACACCGATAAAAGGTCCCGCGCTCCTGCTTCCCGTCTGGTGGATAACTTTTGCGATGATTTCCTTTCCCACGCCGGATTCTCCCCAGATCAAAACCGGCGAATCAAATTTACCCGCTTTAACCGCAACCTGAACCACGCATTTCATTTGATCACTGGAATAAACAATCCGATCGCGTCCCAGTAAGACCTCCAGTGTGTTCAGTTGTTTATAATACTGGTCTTTCAGTGTCTCCGAACTGGACAAATCACTTTCCAGTTGGATAATCCGGGTCACATCGCGCCCAGTGCTGATTACTTTCTGAATTTTCCCGCTGTGGTCAAAAAAAGGGCTGCTGTGCCACTGGAGCGTTATCCCGGTTCCATAGGTGACGTTGGTCTGCATCGGTTTCTTTGCTCTCAGGGCCTTGAGGGAAGCCGAATCCGTCAGCGCATGCTCTTTAACCAAATCATGCAGATTCAAGCCGACCCATTCCTTGACATCGACGCCGATGTATTTGGAAAGGGTTTCATTGAGCTGCTCCAATACCCCGTTGTGATCGGTAATCGCGACAGCAACGTCAATGTAATCCAGAAAGTTTTCGAAATCCATCCATTTCAAGACATCCGCGGTATCGAACAGATACAGATAAACCTTCTCCCTTTCGGCAATGCTATCCGTAAAAACCCGAATCCGGCGGGCGATCTTGCCTATAGAAATTTTTCTTGGACCCCGCAGGATATCGGGAGACTCTTGCTTCCCGAACAGCGGATCGATATCGGCCATGGAACGAATAGACTGAAGACCTGCTATACTTAACAGCAACGTCGCAGGGTCATTCATGAAAAGAATCTTCCCCTCCCTGTCTACAAGGATTACCGGATTAACCAGTTCTTTCAGAAAATCTTCTTTTTGAATGATCATAAGCACCTCTCCTTCAGCACATAAAACCTTACGGGAATAATCACTTTTGAAACATGCAAGACATATTTGCTAAATGCAAGTGTTTTCGGGTCGCCAAAAGGGCTCATTTTGAAATAACTTAATAAATTCAATTTATTATAAGAAAGGCATGGCCGTTGCACTAAGCAAGGGCGACAATATATATAGAAAAGGAGTAAGCAAAATTACAATCCATTTTGATCAACGTGTCGCGATTGTAACCGGCGCCGGAGCTGGGCTCGGCCGAAGTTATGCGCTGGAACTTGCAGCACGCGGCGCAAAAGTGGTGGTGAATGATCCCGGCGTTTTCCCCGACGGCTCCTCCCGCGCCATTAAAGTAACCGAAGAAATCCACCAGAAGGGTGGTCAGGCCGTTGCCAATTGCGAGAGTGTGGCGGACAGGGATTGTGCGGGAAAGATCGTCGCCTGCGCCATGGACCACTTCGGACGGCTGGACATTCTTATCAACAATGCGGGAATTCTCAAAGATAAGAGTTTTCTCAAGATGCCCCTTGATGATTTTGAAGAGGTCCTGCGAGTCCATCTTCTCGGCGCCGTCTATCTCACGAAGTCGGCTTTCCCGATCATGCAACAGGCAAAATACGGCAGAATCCTCTTGACCACTTCCACGGCCGGCCTCTACGGAAATTTCGGACAAACTAATTACGCCGCGGCCAAGCTCGGCCTTGTCTGGTTGATGAACGCCCTGAAACTAGAGGGAGCAAAATACGATATCACCGTAAACACCATCGCCCCCATCGCCGCAACCGGCATGGCGGGCGGAACTTTTCCGGCGGAGATTGCCGACAGGATCAAACCCGAACTGGTGGCGTCGATGGCACTCTATCTCGTTTCCGATCAATGCCTGTCAACGGGGAAGATTCTGTCCGCCGGGGGCGGTTACTATTCCAGTGTGCAAATGAACGAGGGATGCGGTGTGCGCTTCGCAACCGGGGCGGCCGTCACGGTCGAACAGATTGCCGAACGGTTCCCCGAAATCATCTCCCTGAAAGATGCGCGCTATTATGAAAATGCCACGGAAAACGTCATCAACATTCTGTCTTCTCTGGTTGAGAAATGACCGAGTATCTCGGCGAATGATCATCAAACCATCAAAATATCAGGAGGATTTATGAAAGATCGAATCTATATCATCGGCGTGGGCATGACCCCCATCGTCAAGCAGGATGGGGGTTCTTTTGAACAACAATGCGACATCGCCATTTCCGAGGCCATGGAAGACGTGGGCCTGAACCCTAAAGGCGATCAGGCGGCCATCGGCGGCATCTGGTACGGCAATTGCGCCCAGGGAATGCTCACGAGCCAGCACTGCATCCGCGGCCAGGTGATTCTGCGTCGTCTCGGGTTTGAGAGCATGCCCGTGGTGAATGTGGAGAATGCATGCGCGACGGCATCCACCGCCTTGAACCAGGCAATCCATTATGTGCTGGCGGGCGCATCCGACCTGGCCCTTGCCGTCGGCATCGAAAAGGTGCTGCCCGATCTCAATAACCTGGAGGATCTTCCGGAAATTGTGGCTGCGCTTCCCTACATGACGCTTTCCGCTTTCTGGATGGGGAGCGAGCAGGACAGGAAAAAGCTGTACATAGAGAAATGGCGGAAAGAAAAATCGGAAGTCCTCGGGATTCCCTATGAGGAGACGAATGTCGGGGAAGACCGGAGTCCCTTTATGGACTACTACGCCGTAAAGGCCATGAAGGTCATGAAAAAATATGGCTACACCCAGGAACAATTGGCCAGAGTCTGCTCCAAAACCCATCATCACAGCACAATGAATCCCAAGGCCCAGTACCGCAAAGAAATATCATGGGAACAAGTCATGGCCGACAAGCCCATTACCTACCCCCTGACCCGTCCCATGTGCGCGCCGACGGGAGAGGGCTGCGCCGCCGCCATTGTCTGTTCCGAAAAATACCTCAAGGAACACCAGGAAATGAAAGATCCAATCGAGGTTCTTGCATCGGTTCTGGTCTCCGGACGCGCCAGGGGAGATTATGATCAGGATATTTCAGGAAGAGGCGCCGAGATTGCTTTCCGTCTGTCGGGGTTAAAACGAAAAGACATTGATGTCCTGGAACTGCACGATGCGACATCCTTCGGAGAAATCTATCAGACAGCCCAGGCCGGTTTCTGCCGATCGGAAGAAGCCGGGGTTTACTGCTCCTCCGGGGCAACGTCTCTGGGCGGTGAACTGCCAACCAACGTGAGCGGCGGTCTGATTTCGCGCGGCCATCCCGTCGGCTGCACCGGCCTTGCCCAAGCCTATGAACTGGTAACCCAACTTCGAGGACGGGCGGGCGCGAGACAGGTGAAAGGGGCGAAAATCGGCATGCAGATTAATGGAGGCGGCCTGATCGGCGTCGAAGAAGCGGCCCTGGGGGCTCATATTTACCGCAAAGCGGAATAAACAATATTACTAAGGTCTATCTAAGGAGAAGGACAATGGGAAACACATTACCTTTACAGGGGGTCAAAATCCTGGATTTCAGTACTTATGCCGCTGCTCCGATTTGCGCGATGACGCTCGCGGACTGGGGCGCGGATGTGATCAAAATCGAATCGCTTTCAGGCGACATGTTCCGGTTTTTCGGTTTTATCATGGCGTGTCCGGTTCAGGACGACGACAATATTCAGTTTGAAATGGATAATCGGAATAAGCGGGGAATCTCCCTCAATCTGAAAACCGACGAGGGAAAAGAAATTATCCATAAACTGCTGCAAACGGCGGATGTCCTCGTCACGAATTATCGTCCCAAGGCCCTCAAGAGCCTCGGGCTGGATTACGAAACGGTCTCCGGGAAAAACCCCCGACTTGTATATGCTTACTTAAACGGATATGGCGACGACGGCCCTGATAAAGAAAAGCCCGGATTTGATCTGTCCGCCTACTTTGCCCGTTCCGGAATCCTGGTGGAGATGCCGGAGCCGGGTAACCCACCTCTGCCGGCTCTGGCAGGATTTGGGGACCATCCGACAGGCACTATTCTGGCCGGAGGCATCTGCGCCGCCCTCCTGCAAAGAGAAAAAACAGGAAAGGGATGCAAGGTGCAGACATCTCTTTTCAATACCGCCTTGTGGAACCTTCAGTTGAATATTGCTTCCGCCAACAACAACGCGCACCTTTCCGAAGACGAATACAACAAGATCAGGACAAAACGCAGACAACCCCGCTCCGGCCTGATGAATACTTATCAGTCAAAGGAGGGCCGATGGATTACGGTTATGGCCCTGGAATACGACCGCTACTGGAAACCCTTCGCTGAACTGGTGCTTAGACGCCCAGACCTTGCGGATGATCCGCGTTTCAATAATCAAATGGCAGGGTTTCAGCACGGGGAAGAGCTGGCGGCCATCATTGACGAGACCTTCGGTAACTTAACGGAGCATGAAATCGTTACACGGCTGAAAAAAGCCGATATCGCGCATGAAGTCAACCTCCGCTGGAAAGAGCTCAAGAATGATACACAGGCGTTGGAAAACGGTTTTATTATTGAACACAAGATGCCGAGCGGACGCACGGACTGGATCATGGGCAATCCCGTGCGTTTCAATGGCGAGAAAACATCAATCCGCAGACCTGCGCCCCGTCTGGGCGAGCATAATGACGAGATCCTCTCCGCGCTGGGATACAGCGCTGAAAAGATTACCGCATGGCGGAACAATATGATCATCAAGTAGACACAAAAGAAAGAATTTCCTCCCGCGAGTTGTCTGCCATGAAGTCCGGACGCGCGCGGGAAGAAGTTCGGATAAGGATAAACATACCGACTTTAAGGGGGGATCATGGAAAAAGCATCCGTTGTACTCATTTCCGGTTGTTCATCGGGAATCGGGCTGCCGCTGGCCCGCGAGTTTGCATCGCGCGGCTGCCGGGTATTCGCCACGGCGCGAAAGCCTGAGGTGATTGAACCATTAAAGAGAGAAAAGATGGAAACCGCCACGCTCGATGTAACGGATTCCGATTCCATCGGAGCCTGCGTTCGTGAAGTCATCGGCAAAGCCGGAAGAATCGATGTTCTGGTCAATAACGCCGGTTATATGCAGATGGGGCCGGTGATCGATATATCCGCCGATGACATGAGGCGTCAGTTCGATACCAACGTCTTCGGGGCCGCCGCTTTAACCAGGGCCGTTGCCCCGCATATGATCAAGAAGCGGTCCGGTCTGATCGTCAATATCGGCAGCGTGTCGGGAATATGCGCCACCCCTTTTGCCGGTGTGTATTGTGCGACGAAGGCCGCCATGCATCTGCTTTCGGATTCCTTGCGCATGGAACTGGCACCCTTCAATATTGCGGTTATTGTGGTTCAAGTCGGCGCCATCAAATCCAATATTGGAGAAGCCGCCGTAAAGAACATCATCGAAACAAAAAAATTCGGTTTACGCTCCGCTGATCGAATATATCAAAGCAAGGGCGGTTGCCTCGCAAAAAGATCCGACACCCGCCGAAGAATTTTCAAAAGGTTTGGTCGATAAGCTATCCCGGACAAAGATCCCCAAGATCATTCGCATCGGCAAGGAATCCAGACGGATGCCGTTCTATAAAAAACTACCGGTGGACCTCGTCGACCATCTGATGAGTAACGCATTCGGACTGGATAAACTAAAACAATAGGACTTCGGTAAGTAAAGAAGAGAGTGCCATGAAAATTAAGAATTGCGCAGCCCTGGTTGTCGAACTGGGGGATAAGGTTATTTTTTGTTTAACGGATGTCACCAGTGAAGAAAGTGTCAATAACAGTATTGCCAGAGCCCAAGAGCAATTCGGCGCTATTCATTGCTGTGTCAATGCCGTCGGTTGCGGCTGGACGGAGCGCACCGTATCGAAAAAAGGCGCTCATTCCTTTCCGGTCTTTGAACAAATCATCCGTCTTAACCTGCTGGGCACCTTCAATGTTGCAAGCAAGGCGGCGCAGGCCATGAGTGAGAATGCGCCGAATGAAGCAGGCGAACGGGGTGTGATCGTCAATGTGGCAAGTGTTGCTGCCTTTGAAGGGCAGATTGGACAGGCCGCCTACGCGACCTCGAAAGGCGCGGTGGTCAGCATGACCCTGCCCAAGGCCCGCGACCTGGCGATTTTGGGAATTCGCGTCATGGCTGTCGCCCCGGGAATGTTCCACACACCTTTACTGGCAATGCTGCCCCCGGAAGTTTGATTTGATTTGATTTTGTTTGATTTGATAAGACATTGCTTCTGCCTGGTTGAACTATAGGAATTTCGGCCTTGTATGTCAAGGAAATCTTAAACACAAGATGTAGGATGTGGTACAGATTGTTATGCTGTGGCACTTTGCGACACTCGGCCTGATTAGAAATATGCTCACCTTTTGGTCGTTTCATCTGAAGAATAGATGGTTTTTACGGAATTCGGACAGACCTCTCCGGCACGCCTTATTTTATTTTTTTAAAATGCGTTATGACTGGATGTATTCATCCCAGGTGTATTCTGGGTCGCCGTAGATTGTATCATTGAGTGGTTGGATTTGGAGATTGGCAGCGGCGTATTCCCGGATTGGCGGGTCATGTTTTTTCGGCGGCGGTCTTGATCTAACCAGCCAGATACCCAGATGTTTGAGGATGTCACGGATCACTTGGCGGTCATCTATTGCACTTATGACCCGCATTTTCCCATGACACTTTGGGCAGATCAGAAGATCAACTTCGTATATCTTCTGAATCAGTCGTGCCCAGCTTTTCCTGAAAGCCTTTTCGTTTCCCTGTGGTTCAAGAATGCAGGGGACAGCATCATCGTTGCCTGCATTCTTCCGTTTTCCCCGTGCGACGTTGCTGTAATATCCGTAGTACCGCACCATCTGCTCGCCCCTATTCGGAATGTGCGTACACATAGCGGCCAGCCATTCCATCGCGGGAAAGACCTTGCTTGTCTTTCTGTCCTTGCCCGTATAGACGACCTGCCCCACGTCATCCAGGTACTGCATCCGCTCCTGAGAAAAGGATGCCCGGATGATATAACGCGCCAGATTTTCCATAGCCGTATCATCGCTGGGAGATATGCGGTTGCCGCAGAAGACGTGGAAACCGGAATGTTTCCATGAAGAGTGCATCGCTATCAATTCGCGGGTAATCTTTCCCTTGGCGAAGAGCATTTTGAAAACATTGTGCCGGAAGAGAGCCTCCAGCTTTTTCAGTTCCAAAGGAGGCGCGACGCGGAACATGCCGCCGTCACCATAAAAGCAGCCGTCGGTGACGTGGAAAGCGGGATAACCACAATATCATCCTGATCCGTCCCCATGCTGCTCTGTCTCTTTCCCATAAGGATTGCGATGATCTCGCAAGAAATATTTTCCAGGCGAATTTTTTCTCCCAGGGCGTCCTGTCCTCCGAAGAGTTTCTTGACCACCGTCTCACCCACAATACAGACCGCCGCACCACTACGCGCCTCACTGTCCGTAAATTGCCGACCTGACTTGATCGACCGATTGGTCGCCATTATGTATGAATTATCGGTCCCCGTGACCTGAGTTGACCAGTTCTGGTTGCCGAAGATGGCTTTGACGGACTTGGATGAAACCGGTGATACGGATTGCAGCGAACCTACTTCCCGGGCAATCGCCTCTGCATCGGTTCGATGTTCTTGAACTTATACGATCTGGCAAAAGTACAGGCCGTGTCTATTTTGATAAGAGATTGCCTCCGCATTGCTAAACTATAGGAAAGTGCGGTCTGCCCTGTCAATCAAATTCTTGCCACAAACCATGAGGTTTTGTGCCGATGCCTGCTATCTGATCAAATTGTGTTGATTATCGATTGAAGGCAAGAATTTTCAACAAGACTGGCTACGAGTGGAAGAGGAAGCTAGCAAGAACGGGACTCATAAAAAGACCATTTTTTTGATATTCTTAACCGATTGTCATTTGTCCAATGACTTATTGTATTGCAGTATCATCCTTTTTATCAATATTCCTCCTAGCGTTGATCACCTTCTGATGGTTTTAAATAAAAAAGATAAATGCTGCGATACAAATCTGAGCCGCATAATATAAAGTATGATTAGCAACGCACATGAATTTGTCGTCCTGCTTTCCTGCAAAATACATTGGAGAAAGCACAAGGTCCGAAAGGAGGAACAGCACCATGCCCACGGCCATCAATGAAAATTTTGTGTCGGCTATAGCCAGTACTATCGTGTACACCGACATAAATACAAGGATTATGGTATAAAGGACGGCATGCACAATAAATTTACCGAAATGAATTTTTATCAGCTTTGAGGCAAACATAATAAGCGCACTTATCGGAAGCGTTATGGCGATGCAAACAAGAAGAGTGGTTAGATTGAAGCTAATTAACAGAATAATGGCTGCCAGATAAAGAAAATGACCCACCCCAAAGCTTATCATGCCTGAATTGAGATAAAGGTCGTTTGATTCGGGATAAATGATTTTAAGGTCAAGGACTATGTCGCCGATAAGACCCATAACGAGACCGAACAGAATAAGTATGGCCGACTTTTCGATATGGGGATATAAGGACAATGCGCCGGCGACACCTAAGGCGATAAAGCATACCGAAGCGAAAGTCTTTGTTAAGAGACCGGGAACCCCTCCCTTTGTCACTCTAACCACTATGAAGAAAACCGTTGCCAATGAAGCGAGCACAATAAGAGGTATCATAGCTGTCATAATATTATCTCCACAATTATTTTTGAGACTGTAAACTAATCTGTATAAATGGAATTTCTTTCATACTGCCGCCAAATCAAATTGGCCCTCATACATAACAGCCAGTTGTGAGATTGTCAAAGCCCAGTTGGCCAGTGGTATCGTCCGTTTTTTCATCACATCCTGAATCGCCAAATATAAGATTATTGTCAGTGCCTCATCATTGGGAAA
>DDWS01000036.1 GCA_002347685.1 Syntrophaceae bacterium UBA2280 | reverse complement strand
AGACGATTTCGCCTTCCTCACCGGGGGGCAGGACTTCGCCGGTTTTCGGGTCAATCGTTTCCACCAGAAAATGATCTTCGAAGATATGCATGCCGTCTCGCGCCTCGGTGCATTCCATGGCGACGCCCGGTCCCATGATTTCGGACAGGCCGTAAATGTTCATCGCCGTCAGATTCAGCGCTTTTTCTATTTCAACGCGCATCTTTTCGCTCCAGGGCTCCGCGCCGAAAATGCCCACGCGCAAATTGAGCGCGCGCATATCCACGCCCATGGCCTGCCCCTGTTCGGCCAGATTGAGTGCGTAGGACGGTGTGCAGCAGATGGCCGTCGGGCCGAAGTCCTGCAGAATCGTGATCTGGCGTTTGGTGTTCCCGCCCGACATGGGGATGACGCTGGCGCCGATTTTTTCCGCGCCGTAATGCGCACCCAGGCCGCCGGTGAAAAGGCCGTAGCCGTAGGCGTTGTGAATGATGTCGTTTTTGGTGAGCCCGGCGGCGACAAAGCAGCGTCCCATCAGTTCGGACCAGGTGTCAATGTCGCGCTGCGTGTATCCGACGACGGTGGACGCGCCCGTGGTGCCCGAGGAAGCATGCAGTCTGACGACACTGCTCATCGGGGTGGCGAATAATCCGAAAGGATAATTGTCTCGCATATCCTGCTTGGTCGTAAAGGGGAAGCGCCTCAGGTCGGTAAGCGATTTTAAGGATTCCGGGGTGACGCCCGCTTTGTCGAAGGACTTTTTATAAAAACCGACTGTATGATAGAGCCGCTGCGCAACCTGCTGAAGTCTCTTGAGCTGCAGGGCTTCCAGGGCTTCCCGGGGCAGGGTTTCGAATTCTTCATTGTAGATCATGGGTTTATTTCTCCTCGGCTTTAAAAATTCTGTGACCCTATAGCACAAACCAGGGTGAAAGCCAAATGAAGACTGCCGGGATTGCGCGGCTGCGGCTTGATCGCAGGGTTCATGGAGTCCGGCTTGCGTCAAGGTCAAACAGATTTGTTGGTTTTACCTTGACAGATTCAGGGATAATCTTTAGAGTTTCGTCACCTATCTCAAAGGAGACGATCATGAAAAAATTAATTGCGGTCATTGAAACGGAAAAGGGTACGATCCGTATAAAATTGTTTGCCGATCAGACGCCTGTTACCGTGGGCAATTTTGTCAATCTGGTCCGGCGCGGCTACTACAACAATTTGAATTTTCACCGGGTTATTCCTGAATTCATGGTGCAGGGCGGTTGTCCCGCGGGTGACGGACGCGGCGGCCCCGGGTATCGGTTCGGGGATGAATTCGTCCGGGAACTGGCGCACGACAAACCGGGCATTTTATCGATGGCCAATGCCGGTCCGCAGACCAACGGCAGCCAGTTTTTTATCACCCATGTGCCCACGCCCTGGCTCGACGGCAAGCACACCGTCTTCGGCGAAGTGGTTAGCGACGTTGATCAGGAAATCGTCAATAGCATCGTGCAGGGAGACAAGATCCGCTCCATTACCATTGAAGGGGACATCTACGAGCTGATGGAAAGTGTGAAATCGATGGTCGATAAGTGGAACGCCGCTTTGGACGCGAATTTTCCCGAACTGCCGAAAGTGCCGGCCTGATTTTCGGATGGCGCCTTCAGATAACGGAGCTGCATTGTGAGAGCCATACTTGCGACTCCCCCACGGATGGTGGAGAATGACGGATCAATCCATTTTGGAACATATCGTGTGCCGTTCAGACAGGTCAACATTCTGGACGCGCCGCTTCATTCTTTCTTTGCCCCGCGTTTTTGGAAGAATTTCCGTTTGAAGGAGTGGCAGCACTTCGGGATCATTACACCGACCCACTATTTCGGGGCTGTGATTTTCGACGCCAAGTTCATGAGCGTCTCGTTTTTCTACACGTACGACCGGCTGCAAAAAACCATTTTTGAGTTCACCCGGAAGCTGCCCTCACGTTCGGTGAAGATCGCCTCGCAGGTGTATAATGATCGTTGCCGGTTTGAAGCGCCGGGTTACCGGATGAATTTTGAAAATAAGCTGGATGCGGGATATCACCGAATTCTGATGGATATTGACGGCGACCCGGAGCGTCCCGCCGTCAAAGGTGAGATCACCATCCATGAAGATCTGAACGTCACCGAGCCCCTGGTGCAGGTTTCCCCCATTACCGCACAGCGGCCTTTTTACACACACAAGGCGGCCGTACCCGCCTCAGGAAGGATCCAGCTGGGTTCGCAGGAGATCATCCTCGAGCGCGACACATGCCTTGTGCTGATCGATGAGCAGAAAACTTACTACCCGTACTTCAGCTTCTGGAAATGGGCCATGGCCGCAGGATACACTGCAGGAAAATCACTGGTGGCGTTCAACCTCTGCCAGAATATGATTGCCGACGATGAGGACTTCAACGAAAACTGCGTCTGGATCGACGGGAAAATCACCTGCCTGAAAGCCGCGCGCTTTGAGATGGGAGACGCCATGAATCCCTGGACCATGAAAACCACGGACGGGGCAGTTGACCTGTCTTTCAAGCCGGAAGGCCGGCGGGTTCAGAAAATCAATATTGCCGGCCTGATCCGCTCGGACTTTCGCCAGCCCTTCGGCCTCTACAACGGCCGCTTCACTGACGAACGGGGCGTCGTCCATGCCATCGAAAACGTCTTCGGTTTGGCCGAGGAGCATGTGACGAGGTATTAGACCGCCGGGCGAGGCGCCCGTGCGGAACGTAAGTTCGCCGCGGGTTTCGGCTAATATCTTAAAACCATTCCTTTTTATTTTTTCAGTAGCGCTTTTATTGAAAAAGATGTAAACCTCATCGAATGACATGACAAATCGGATACATTTCTGCAAAAATCTGATGTATTGAAAAACCGCAAGATGAAAGGAGAAAAAAATGAATTACCTGTTACAACCGAACAAGTATAAGACTCTCATGGCCGATGAAGGATCAAAGGCCATCATGGAAAAGACCATCGCCTTCTTTGAAAAGATGGGCAAGACCAGACTCCTCGACGATTTCAACAAGAAGGTCTGGTACCGCGAGTTTGTCGATTTCATCGGCAAGGAACAGATTTTTGCCAAGCTGCTCACCCCCAAACAGTATGCCGGAGGCGATCCGGACGCCCGCTGGGATACGGCCCGCAACAATGAGTATTCGGAAATTCTGGGTTTCTACGGGCTGGGTTACTGGTACTGCTTTCAGGTGTCCATTCTGGGGCTGGGTCCCATCTGGATGAGCCCGAATGAAACGGCAAAAAAGAAGGCGGCCAAATTCCTCAAGGAAGGGGCGATTTTTGCATTCGGCCTCTCCGAGAGAGCGCACGGCGCCGATATTTACTCCGTAGAGGTGACACTCACCCCTAAAGGGGACGGCACCTATGTCGCCAACGGTGAGAAGTACTACATCGGCAACGGCAACGAAGCCGAGATGGTTTCCACTCTGGGAAAAGTCAAGGACGGTTCGGATGACTATACCTTCTTTGTCACCAATTATCGCAACAAGGCCTATGAGCTGAAGAAAAACGTCATCTCCCATCAGGAGTATGTTGCCAACTTCGCGCTGCACGACTACCCCATCACCGAAGAGGATATCCTGTCCAGGGGTTCCCATGCATGGGATTCCGCGCTCAATACCGTAAACATCGGCAAGTTCAACATCGGTCCGGTTTCGATCGGTGTTTCCCAGCACTGCTTTTATGAGGCCATTACCCACGCCGCCAATCGTATCCTCTACGGTGTGAAAGTAACAGACATGCCGCATGTGCGGAAAAACTTCATGGATGCCTGGCTGCGCATCATGGGAATGAAGATGTATCAGCGCCGCGCGACCGACTATTTCCGGGGCGCGAGCGAAAATGACCGCCGCTACCTGCTTTACAATCCGACAAGCAAGATGAAGGTCACCCTGCAGTCTGAGGAAGTGATCAATCTGCTATGGGACGTGATTGCTGCCAAGGGCTTCGAGAAGGACACCTTTTTCCACATGGCCGCAGCCGATGTGCGCGGTCCCTCCAAGCTGGAGGGCACGGTGCATGTGAATGTGCAGCTGATTCGCAAGTTCATGAAAAACTACTTCTTTAATTCGGCCGACTATGCCCCCGTGGCCCCCGTCCTCACTCTGACGGATGACCTGTTCCTGTTTAACCAGGGTCCCACCAAGGGTCTGGGCTCGGTTCAGTTCCACGATTACAAGCCGGTTTTCGAGGCCAATAAGGGCCTGCCGAATGTGGCGGCTTTCATCAGGCAGATCGAGATTTTCAAAGAACTGCTGGAGAAGGCCGGGCCGGACAAGGCACAGGATCTGGATCCTACCTTCTCCCTGCCGCTGGGTGAAATGTTCTCCATCGTCGTCTACGGGCAGCTCATCCTTGAGCAGGCCAAGTTTGACAACCTGGACACCGACATCGTCAATCAGATTTTCGACTTCATGATACGTGACTTCGCTCTTTTCGCCCTCCAGATATACGGCAACCACTCTACCCGTGACGAGCAACGGGACTACTGCACGAAGATCATGCACATCAAGGCCGTCGCCAATCCGGAGCAGTACAACAAGCTTTGGGAAAAATACGTGTTTGCCCTCAACGGCGAATACGCAATGAACGAATAGCGGATACACTTCAACACGATTTCATACGGATAAAAGGGGAGGGCAATGGCTCTCCCCCTTTTTTTGGTGTGCCCTGGCGATCAGCTGTTTGCGTTGTTTCGATATCGCGCGGGGGAACGTCGAAGCGCACAAGGACAATGTCGCTGTTTTATAAACCGGATGAATGACGACACGAACAAAGAGAATCTTTGCGAAGAAATAACGGATTTTGGTGCCGGGTAACCTTTCTCAGGCGGAGGATTGGTGAAGCGGCCTGATTTGAAGTGAGGAAGTGTTCGTTTTTTAACAGTTGTGACCGAAAGTCAGAATTTCTTAAATTCCATGCGCGATGGACATTCATTTTCATAAGCCCGCATGCCGCGATCTCTCTCTGAAAAGATCAATTAATAGATAACCATTCGTGATTATTATCAATCTATCATAAACTCTGGCCGCCAGTCATATTTTCTTCTTGACGGACAAGACATTTTAGACTAGACTGACGGTCAGAAAAGGCAAAAGTTATTTCAATTTAAGTAAAGGAGAAAAAGTATTGCGTATGAAAAAAATCGTATCCATTTTAACAATGATTGTCATCGTGGGGCTTCTGGTCGCGGTGAATGTTTCTTTCGCCAAGGAGCGTGGTTTTGATGACAAAGAAATCCGGGTTGCCCAGTTCAGTCCCCAGACAGGGCCCGCGGCGACCTGGGGCGCCGTAGCGAGGGGTACCTCCGTGCTGTTTGACCTGGTGAATGAAGAGGGTGGAATTCACGGCAGGAAGATCAATTATTTTATTCGCGACGATGCGTATAATCCGTCACAGGCCATGTCGGCAGTCAGGGAACTGGTAGATCGACGGGGGATATTTGCCTTTACGGGCGGTGTTTCCGGCGCGGGTTGCCATGCCGTCAAGCAGTATCTGGACCGCAATAAAGTGCTGTGGGTTGTGCCCGGCACTGCCGCGCTCAATCCTATTGACGATCCGCCCAGCCGGTACCGGTTCCACGCCTATCCGCTCTTTCAAGACGAGACAAGCGTGCTGACGAAGTACATCGTGGAAAAAAAGGGCATCAAGAAAATCGGGTTTTTGTATCAGAACGATGTTTTCGGTAAAGTAGGACTGCAGGGCGCCAAGCAGCGACTCGATTCACTTGGAATGAAGCTGGTTTTGGAAATCCCGGTCGAACCGACGACGGCCGACGTTTCATCCCAGGTGCTGCGTCTCAGAAATGCCGGAGCCGAAGCCGTTTTCATGTGGGTTGCCCCCTCGCTGGCGATTATGACGTTGAAAACGAGCGCCAGCATCGGCTATAAGCCCCAGTGGATTTCTCATACGGGTCTTTCGGATTACCCTCTGATGTACAGACTGTCGGATGGTCTGTATGAAGGCGTGATTACGTCCGCCGCCGCCCCGGAGCCTGATTCTAAAGATCCTCTGGTAGCGAAATACCGCGAAGCGGCAAAACGGCTGGCCCCCAACGACCGGTGGGGTGTGTTTATGAGCGTCGGCATCATATATGCCGAACCCTTGGTCGAGGCGCTGAGGCGCGTGGGCCCAAATCTCAGTACGGAAGCTGTGATCAGCGAACTTGAGAAGTTTGACAATTGGAAAGGTATTGGAGCGCCTATTACGTGGACTGCGGATCAGCGGCAGGGAGTCGATTCCATTCAGATCGCAAAATGCGGTCCCAACGGATCTCACATCCTTTTGCAGGACTGGATGCCAAACGATCTTGCAACATGGAAAAAAGGCAAGACAGACAAGAAGAAATAGAAAAAATCAAAGGAATAGGGGGTAAAGGAAAATTTTGCCCCCTATTCCTTTTCCTCTTATTAAACATCAATAATCAACGTTTTGCGGATGATTCATCGTGGGACGATATATCAAATAAATGGAGGAGATTCTAAATGTCAAATAGTTACACGCAGGAGTACAAGCAAAAACTCAAAACGCCGGAAGATGCAGTGACTGTGGTCAGATCCGGTGACTGGATCGATTATGCTTATTTCAATGGTAAGCCCATTGCCTTGGATAAAGCCCTTGCAGCGAGAAAAGGGGAATTGAAAGATGTCGTCGTTGTCGGCGCCGTTACCTTGCTTCCCGTTCCTGAAGTGGTCATGCAGGATCCGAAGGGGGAGGTTTTCACGTATGTGGATATGCACTTCAGCCTTATTTCAAGGATGATGCAGGATCAGCGCCCCAATGTCTTCTACAATCCGACCCTGTTCGGAGAGGGCGAAACATATTATGAAATGGTGACCCCGGACAGCCCGATCTATGATCCGGGTAAGATCGGTTCCCCCAAGCGGGATGTCTTCATGGTGCGGGTGGCACCTATGGATGCGGGCGGCTATTTTAACTGGGGTATTCACAACTCTGTTGCTTACGCCCAGGCGATGAGCGCCAAGACGGTCATCGTCGAAGTCAACAGCAATGTCCCTAACGCTCTGGGCGGTGAATGCGAGCGGATTCACATTTCGCAGGTTGATATCATTGTCGAGAGTGAAAACGAACCCATGATGGAGCTGCCGTCCGCGGAACCGACAGAGGTGGATAAAAAGATCGCCAGTCATGTCCTCGGATACCTGAGCGACGGATGTTCCATCCAGTTGGGCATTGGAACCATGCCCAATATTCTTGGCAAGATGATCGCCGCGAGTGATCTGAAGGATCTGAGCGGACACACGGAAATGCTCGTGGACGCCTTTATGGATATGTATGAATCGGGAAGGATGACAGGAAAGTATAAGAGCCCCAACAAAGGCAAGATTGTCTATACCTTCGCTCTGGGCAGCAAGGCATTGTATGATTGGATTGACAACAATCCGGCGCTTGCCTCCTACAATGTCAAGAATGCGAATCATCCGCGTCTCCTGATGGATATCGACAAGCTGGTTTCCATCAACCAATGTGTCGAAGTGGATCTCTACAGCCAGATCAGCGCCGAAAGCTCGGGATTCAAGCAGATTTCCGGCAACGGCGGCATGTGGGATTATGTGACAGGCGCGTTTTGGTCAAAAGGCGGCCGCAGCTTTATTTGTCTGCCGTCAACCCACAAGAATAAAGAAGGCAAACTGGTTTCCAGAATTGTTCCGACATTCCGTCCCGGAACGATTTCCACCATACCGCGTCCGATGGCCCACTTCATTGTTACTGAGTATGGCGCTGTCTGTCTGAAGGGCGATCCCACCTGGCGGCGTGCGGAAAAGCTGATTTCCATTGCCCATCCCGATTTCCGCGATGAACTGATCAAGGCTGCCGAAAAGCAGAAAATCTGGCGTCAATCAAACAAAAAGGATTGATCCGGCATGTATTTTCGCGGGCGGCTCCTCAATGAGTCGCCCGCGTTTTTTTGCCTGGCTTTTTACGCACAGTCATTACAGGGGTTTTCCAAAAAGCAGGCGCAGCATATTGGCAATCATTTTTTTTCTTCCCGCCCTTTCCATCAGGATGCTCAAATATAGAATCTCGGTGTTCATCGGCGGTACAGTCATCTTATCTTTTTTGATCAGTGTGACAGCTTTTGCCTTGCAGCCGGTGACGCACAAGCCGCATCCGATACAACGGTCAGCATCGACACGGAAAATTTTATCTTCCGCGATCAGAGCGTCCATCTGGCATCGTTTCACGCAGATGCCGCATCCGGTGCATGGAGCCTTGTCGATCTGCGCATAATAATTGGTGGCAAAAAAACGGGCGGGGCGGGGTTGTTTTTTTGCCGTGGTTAAAACGCCGCAGCAGCAGCCGCAGCAGATACAGATGCAGTTGGGTTTTTTCGAGTTGCCGGGTTGGAGCACCATCCCTTTTTCTTCGGCTGTGTCCAGAATCCGCAGACACTCCTCTTTGGAGATCTTCCTGGCGCGTCTGCGCGCCGGGTAACTCGTGGATCCGATCAGCAGGCAGACTTCATAGTTGTCCGTCTGTTTGCATGGTTTTCCCACCAGGGCTTCGCCCTGCTTGCACACACAGTTGGCCACATGGAGGGTTTCTTTAGTATGCGCGATGAAATGCCGCATGTTGTCGTAGGTGTCCACAATATAGTCGGGAACAATCGCTTTCATGTGCGGGCTTACGCGCAGCTGGGGCAGAGACGAGCGGAAAAATTCCGCGCCGAAGGCTTCGTCAAAATATCGATGGATCATTTCAACCAGCTCGACTGTCAGATCATCCACCTGATATTCGAAGATGCCGATCGCCAGCATGGCCACGCTGTAGCGCGGTGGTCCGGCTTTTCCGGCTCGGCTGATGACGCCTTTCATGAACATTTCTTCGAGCATCGCAGACAGGTCACCGGAGGATAACTCGACATGGAATCTCGCTTTGAGCCTTTTCCGGACGGCGCCGACAGAGACGGAGCGCAGCGTCAGGCACATGGCGATCTTCGCCTGCAGCGGCGTAAAAAAGTATTTCAGAAGGTCTATTTCAACGCCGCTTTTCGTGGCGGGATAACCGATGGGATATTGATCGAGCTGAATCTGAAGCTGTCTGTATAGGGCGTTTTCCGTCGGCATAAAAAAATCCTGTCTTCGTGTATTGCCTGATCAAGTCTGGGGCTTCCGGTCTCCCAGAATGCGTTTTTTCTTCCACCGTCCGCCCTTGTAGTAAAGCCAGTTGAGTCCGACGGCGAGGGTGCTGCTGGTCAGCATGGCGATCCAGATGCCGTCCTCCCTCAAATCCATGGGGCCGGAAAGAAAGTAGGCCAGGGGGATTCGGATGACGAACATGGCGAGAAACGACAGGACTAAAAGGGCGACGGTGTCGCCTGCGCTCCTCAACACCCCCTGGATCACAAAGATAATGGCGAAACAAGGGAAGATAAAGGCCATCCAGCGGTAGTATCCTCGCACGACATCCAAAACAGCGGCGTTTTCAGCGGAGGCCTTGAGGAAAAGGGCACCGACCTGCTGAGGAAAAAAGAAAAGCACCGTCGTGCATAAAAGGGCAATGCCCAGGGCAAAAAACACCGATATCCGCAGGGTCTCAAATACCCGGTCGAGTCTTTGTGCGCCCATATTCTGCCCGGCGATCGAGGTGGCCGCCATACCGATGGACATAAACGGGATGGAGGCCAACATGTCGATCTGCATGCCGATGCCGAAGGCCGCGGTGACCGTTGCTCCGTGGCGGTTGACCAAAACCAGAATGAACACACCTGCCAGAGAAACCACGAGCATTTGCAGCGAGGCGGGTATGCCGATGACGAAGACCTGCCGGATAATGTGCCAGTCCAGGCTGTAGTCCCATGTGCGCAGGTTGACGAAAGGATTGTATTGCAGAAGATAAATATAGCCGATGATGCCGGTGACGACCGCCGCAAGCGCAGAGCCCCACGCCGCACCGGCCACGCCCAGGGGAGGTATCGGCCCGAAGCCGATGATGAGAAGCGGGACGAAAGTGATATTGAAAAAGGTGAGCATGACCAGGATTTTCAGAACGGTTTTCGCGTCGCCGAGGCCCCGCAGCATGCCATTCATCCAGTTGATAAAGAACTGAAAAATGAGTGACGCCATCATGATGGTCAGATAGGACAAAGCCATCGCCTCGATCTCTTTGGGTGTCTCGACGAAGGCCAGCAACTGACGCCGCAGAAGCAGGGCCGTAAGCGAAACGGCAAGACATACCAGTGTCGAGGTGAAAAAGGAATTGGCCAGGATTTTTCGAAGCAGCGCTGTATCTTTGCGGCCGAATGCCTGGGCAATCAGCACGTTGGTGGCCATACCCAGGCCGATAAGAAAGGCGGGCATAAGCAGGATGATCGGCAGCGATGCAGCCACGGCGGCGACGGCGGTATGCCCCAGAAGCCTGCCGACCCAGATCATGTTGATGATGCCGTAGATGGACATCAGCACATTGCCGAGCATGATCGGTAGGCTGAAATCAATGACCTGCCTTGCGATATTACCTTCCGTGAAGTCTTTCAAGCGATTCCTTACGCGGCAACAGTGAAAAAAGCGTGTCCTGATGGTTCCCCTGTCGTCTGCATGACATTCGCGCTCTGGTAGACAGAATTTTTCGAAATGGTGAACGGTATTCCGATCTGTCCAGGCGGCGGAGTATAGGAAAAAGCATCTACAGTGTCAATGATTGAATGGTGGTTTGTCCAGCCAATTTAGAAATGTCCTGTTTTTACCAAATGGGATGATCTGGCAATGAAAAATAAAAGCCATTGACTATTTAAGCAGCAGTCATTATCAAGCTATCGTTGAAAGGACAGCGGGTGCCGTCAATGCTCGCTTAAAAATGCGGGTTGGCGAGTCTTCCTGCATTGTGGCGGGGAATGGCGTCAAATCATGCAGATTGAACTGGGGAAAATATGCGAAATCTGAATTTGGATGGGTATCGGCCCTATGGAAACATGGCGAAAACCTGTGAAACACGTAAAATTAAAGAAAAAAAGATCATCTGGCCTGATCGGGAAAAGGTGATCGCTGATCAATTTGTGATCAGGGCGATGGGCAGAAAAGACGTCGATGAGGTTACCGAGCTCTGGAGAGCGTCTTATCCCGAGGTTTATGGTTCCATTCATGAATGGATGTTGTTCCCGGAAGAATATGAGCAGAAAATGGCATTCAAGGAAACATGGGATCATGATGCCGTTCATAAGCAATACGCGACCATCGTGTGTGATGATCTGAAGAATCGCAAACTTGTGTTTGCCAATCTGCTGACCAAATTTGATGTGAATCTTCATGTCGAAGCAAGCTTTTTCGCGATTCATCCCGATTTCAGAAAGGGAAATCTGGATTTGAACATCTGGGCGGAACTTCACGAATTCTATTTATGGCTTGAGGAATCCGGCGCGGAATATGTCACCGTGTTTTGTGAAACGTGGCAGAATATTACGCAATATATCTGGTTCAAACAAATGGGTTGGAAGATCGCGGGGATTTTTCCGGGCAGTTACACGCGCTGGTGCGGGGGGCAAAATGAATACAGAGCCTGCACCGTCCATTTCTACAAGCTGCTAAACGGAGGCGAACGGTACTCAACAAAACCAGAAGAATGGCAGATGCTTCCTGAAGTCAAGAAGCTATGGGACTGTTTAGAGGAAATCAACAAGGCATCAGACCCCGGCGCTTTGAAAGGGACCACAAGGTGACCTGTTCTGATTCAGCCTCAAAAGGATATCGGTCAAACCATAATGACACATATGGAAGGTTTACGGCCCGTGGGGCCTCAATGATATTTAAAGCCACTGATTCGTTTAGGGATGACCCGTATGATGCGGCCTGTCTGGAGAATGGCCCTGCTTTTGGGATCTTGATCCGTCATTTCCGGCGGGGATTGAGGAACCCCCCTTGCGCAGGAACTGCTTAACATATCCATAGGGTCAACCAGCAACATCGCTTTACAATTTGTGCAGGAATAACGCATGATTCCCTCAAACGGGTCATGTCCGTGGTACCGGAATACCGGTGATTCGGATTGATTCTGGCACAGAGTGTTTCCGGCGCGTCCTTTGCAGCCGCATGCCTGGCAAATGATAAAGCTCGCTAACATTTTTTCACCCATTTGTGGTTTTCTAAAGGTTAGTTCACTGTATCGTTCATATCCTTTCGGCTGTTCGGAGAAAAAGCTTTAATTGAGTTTGACACCAATAGCAGGACATTGACAAAGGTTCTTTGCAATAATTTAAAGGCTTTTTCGGGCATGTCAATATCCACTTTCTCAGCGCGCTTGAATAATTTATGAAAACAGGATATAGGATCAAGCATATTTAGAGTGTTGGGACATTTTGCTAAATTCTGGTCAATTCTCAAAGGAATTAAGGACTTATTATGGCGGATCAAGAACCGGGGAAATGGCTGAAACTGGAGATCACGGTTGCTGCCGAACTGGCGGACGCCGTCGGCAATTTTCTGGAAGAGACAGGCGCGCAGGGTGTTTTTTCGGAATCGCTTCTTCCGCCCGGTGCGAATGAATTTCCCGAACCCGCCGGGGTGGAGGTCATTTCAGCCTTTTTTCCTGATGATGTGCGCAGCGAAAAGAGAGTCTTTGCCGTACGTAAATACTTGAAGAGCCTTGAGGAAATTTTCCCCGAGTCTGCCTTGCCCGCGCTCTCCGCCGAAGTCATCACCGATCCGGATTGGGGCGAACAATGGAAAAAGTACTTCAAACCGATTCGCGTCTGTAAGAATATTGTCGTTAAACCGACCTGGGAGCGCTACACGCCGGACAGCCGCGACATTATCGTGGAGATCGACCCGGGCATGGCATTCGGCACGGGTCAGCACGCTTCCACGCGCATGTGCATGGAAGCGATTGAAGATATAATTTTAAAGGACCGTTCCATTCAAGACTGGAAGGTTCTCGATGTCGGCTGCGGCACGGGTATTCTGGGGATTACCGCTGCGAAGATGGGCGCGCGCGATGTGATCTGCGTGGACAACGATCCGAAGGCGACTCAGATTGCCGGTGAAAATTCCGGGATCAATGCGGTTAACGATTGCCTGCGCATTTTCAATCAAGACGCGGTGCACATCTCGGAGCCACGCAATCTGATCATTGCCAATCTCACATCCAAATTATTGTTAAAACTGCATTCGCATTTAAACAAACTGCTTCTGCCCGAAGGGTACATGATCATATCCGGCATCATTGAACCGGATATGCCGGATATCGAGACACACTTCATTGTCGCGCCGCTCATCAAGCTCAACGTGCTCACGGAAAAAGAATGGGTCTGTTACGTGTTGAAAAAAGCGCCGGCGGGCGTGAAGTCCTAGGCCTTTCCGGTAAAGAAAAATCAAGGATTGATTAAGATTTGACGATTCCCCGATTATACAGTGCGGAACCCCTTCGGCATGCAGCCGCTTGTGTGCTGGGCGAGGATAATTACCGTTATTTAAAAACCGTTTTGCGCCTGAAACCCGGTGACGAGGTGATTGTCTTTGACGGATATGGATACGAGTTTGAAGCGCGCATTGACCGGTTTGGCGCGTCTTTCGTCCATGTCACGCTGGGGGCCCAAATGCCGCAGGTCAAGAAAAAAATCCGCATCTCTCTGGCGCAGGCAATCCCCAAAGCCGGAAAGATGGATTCGATTGTCAAGATCGCCGCCGAGTTGGGAACGGATGACATCATCCCTTTTACTGCTCTCAGGTCTGTGAGCCGAATCGAAGGCGACAGGGCCGAGTCTAAAGTCGCACGTTGGCAAAAGATCGTCCAGGAAGCGGCGCGCTGTTCGCGCAGCTCCGGCGTGACGAAAATATTGCAGGTTTTGTCGTTTGATGCCATGCTGTCTTGCGCGGCATCCGGCGCGCTGAAACTGATTTTCTGGGAAGAGGAAAACCAAACACGCATCAGGGATGTGTTGACCGATCCTCAGTATTCGACGGTTACGGATATCTTTATCATTGTCGGGCCGGAGGGGGGATTGTCCCGCGACGAAGTCCAACAGGCCGGACGCAACGGTTTTATTTCCGTTACCCTCGGCAGACAGATTTTAAAAGTGGAAACGGCGGCGGCGGCGATTCTATCCATCATTCAATATGAAAAGGGCATTTTCAGCCAATCGGCAGGGGAGGGAGGGACATGACAATATACAGATTTGCGGGTTTCTGGCGGCGGCTGGTCGCTTATATGATCGACGGGGCGATTCTCTGGATTATTTTTTTTATCCTCATGATCGTGGTCGGCATGGCCTTCTTTACCGGGGTGATGACCGGTAATGCAGATCAATGGTTTTACTCAATAGGCGAACCCGGCCGGATAGGCGCCATGAGTTTCGGGATCTGGATTTTCTCATTTCTGATGCACATGGCCTATTTCACCTTTTTTCACGGTGCGACCGGGAGAACCCCAGGGAAAATGCTGCTGGGATTGCAGGTGGTATCCGCCGAGGGTCATCCGATTTCTTTCGGCGTCGCGTTTTTAAGATCTGTCGGCTATATCATCTCCGGTGCGGTTTTCTGTCTGGGGTATATCTGGATCGGCTTTGACAAAAGAAAACAAGGATGGCATGACAAAATCGCAGGGACCGTTGTCATCATACGCGAACCGCAGGGGAGTGCTGCCGGAGTTTATATTCCCGACTCCGCTTCCGCTGACCCTCCGGCGAAATCCTCTATGCCTTTTGCAGGTGCAGCCGGGATGTCCGGCCGGCCGGTGGCGCAAACGCAGGAAACTCAGACCCATGAAGAGGCGACAGGCGCGGGCGGACAAAAAATACCTTGACAAAAGAAATCAGATTTTATAGAGGTTTCCAGCCTTTCGCAGGTATGATCCACAAGGCGGGCCGGTAGCTCAGTCGGTAGAGCATCGGACTGAAAATCCGAGTGTCGGCAGTTCAATTCTGCCCTGGCCCACCATTTTTTATATGCCCTCTGAAGCAAGAGGGCTTTTTTTATGTTCTTTGCGGAAAATAAGAGATGTCTTTTCTTGCTGCGCCGGGGAGTAAAGATCAGGAGGCAGCCATCTGTCAGGCACTTCCGTCAAACCGCTACGTTATAACAAGCACAACATATCAATAAAACGGGAACTTAAGACCTGGAACTTCATTCCCAGATTCGTCTTGCATTCCATCCGCATAGGGAGTATTTTTTACTCATGTCGTTATGCAGGTCATCATTGATAATTGAAACATGAGGAGGTTATCCGGTGAACATCAAGATTATTTTGTTGCTCATTGCGGCTTGTCTGGCGGTTGTTCTTATTATCCAAAACGTGGCTGCGGTTACGGTTAGCGTGTTCTTCTGGGAGCTGTCTCTTTCGCTTGCGCTGCTGATCTTTTTTCTTCTCATCATCGGCTTCGGCATCGGATGGTTTGGGCACAGTTTCTTCAGTTATCAGAATGTCAAAAAGGAAGTGGCAGAAATTCAGATCGATTTCAATTCTAAAAAATAATTCGGCCGGGAGATTATATGATGACGCAAGAACAGAATTTGTTTTTTGAGCGCCTGGCCGCAATTCTTATCCGTTGCTTCTTCATGACCATCGCCTTGCTTTTCGTCTGGTTTGCCGTCTTCGCGGCGGCGGGTGAATTTGTTTATGATGTGCATTCCCTCTGGTTTGACCTGGAGTGGTATGATCTGAATCTGATTTTCTATGTCGGAATGGCAGTGCTGAAAATCACCGCACTGGTCTTCTTCCTCTTTCCCTACATCGCGATCCGTTTGGTGCTCCGTGAGAAAAAAACGTGAGGTTTCTGCAAGAAGTATTTTTGCTGCGGAAGCGGCAACAATCCAACGATCCGCAGCGCTTTTTTTATGTCCGTCTCGTGTCTATAATTTTTCAACTTTGAACGTTGAACGGATCCTTCCCCAGAACCCGTGCGACCAGCATGCTTGACACATTATCGCCCACAGCATTGACCATAGTGGCGGGTGCGTCCACCAGTGTGCCGATCATCGTGACGAGCGGGAACGCTTCCGGGGGAAAGCCGTATAACGATATAATCAGCAGCTCGCCGATGGTGCCGCCGCCGGGGATGCCGCTGACCACCACGCCGGTCAGAAGGGCGACTCCCAGGGCAGTCAGGATGGTTTCCGCGCCGGAAAAAGGCATTTGAAAAACACCGAACAAAAAAGCGATTTTCAAAACAGCCGCCAGGCAGGAGCCTTCCATGTGCATGGTTGCGCCGATGGGGATGACCACGTCGCGGATGTCTTTCGGTACGCCGATGTTTTCGGCAGCCTGGAGGTTGGCGGGCATGGCCGCCATTGAGCTGCCGGTGGCCAGCGCCGTGAGAGACGGCGGAATGATATTCGTCCAGAAATTTTTCACGCCGCGTCTGCGTCCGGCAATATACGCATAGCCGGTAAAAGCGAGGAAGAAATACAAAATGGCGACCGGATAATACACGGCCATCGCGCGGGCGTAAGAACCCATCAATTCGGGGCCGAAAACACCGACAAGATAGGCGAAATAGGCACAAAGGCCGATCGGCGCGTAATACATGATCAGTGAAATCAGTTTCATCATGACCGCGTTGCCGGAGGCGAGAAATGCGGCGAAAGATTTTCCTTTTTCGCCGGTGGCGGATGTGGCCAGACCCACCAAAATGGAAAAGACGATCAGCGCCAGCATGTTGTTTTTTGATAAGAGCAGATGGAAGTCCGGCACGGTAAAGGTGCGGACAATCTGGTCGGCTGCTGTAAGCGACTGAATGTCCGCGATGGCGGGCATGGGGATGTTCACACCGGAGGCGGGTGGGAAAAAAATCACAGCCAGCATCATTACCGCAGAAGCGATGATGCCGGTGATGACAAAGATCATCATCATGACGGATAAAATTCTTCCCAGGCGCTTGAGGTTGTTCATCCCCGCGACGGTGGAAGAAATGGAAAAAAAGACCAGGGGAACAATCACCGTAAAAAGTAAATGAAGAAAGACGTCCCCCAATGGTTTGAACATCGACGCATCTTTTTTGAAGACAAGTCCCAGTCCCGCGCCGACAAGCAATGAGGCAATTAAAAGCATCGAGAAACCGTAAGACTTCAGAAAAGGAGGCATTTTCATTGCTTACTTCACCGGGAAATTAAAATACGTGTCGGGATACGGTTCGCCTGCGAGCGTAAAGTGCCACCATTCTTTGTCATAGTGACGGAACCCGTGCTTTTCCATCAGCGTCTTCAAAAGCAGGCGATGGGCTCGCTGGGACGGACCGATATCGGGGTTGGCGGGATGCGAAAGCGTGTCGAAACAATCGAAGCCTGTACCCATATCCAGAGAATTGTCGGCAAAGCGCACGCCTGCGGGCAGGGTGCATTCTTTGAGCGGCTGGCCTGCGATATACAAAGGTTGGATAGGCGCGGGCAGAGGGACAATGGTCAGATCCACCGTGCTGCCCCGGCTGTGGCCGGAACGGCTGTCGATATAGCCGTCGCGGAAAAGATGCCGTTTGTCTACAGCGGGGTAAAACTCTTTTTTGGTTTTTGTGTCGTTGACGTCTCTGGCCCAGCGGACAAAATGATCAACGGCCTGCTGAGGACGGTAGCAGTCGTATATCTTAAGGGTCATCGAAAAGGGCCTCAAATCTTTCTGGGCTGCGGCAAGCGCCAGTGCTGCGGGTTTGGTGAGAATGCATTTGGGTGCCAGATATCCGTCCACCGTCGTGCCCAGAAAATTATGATCGCCTGCGTAGCGGATTTCCAGCAGGATATCATCGACGACCTCCATGATGTCCACAAAGGTGTCGGGCATCTTTTCCTGACTGTGCGAGGAAGGAATCCATGTGCCAAAAAAAATGAGGACGGCAAAAAGAAACGGGGTGATCATTTTTTTGTTCATGGGGGGTATGTCTCCTCGGCGGATGATTTGGCATGAATCAAAATGGCGGGATTGGCGGAAGGATCCAGCCAGGACAGAATTTTCAAGATGTCCTCCTCAGAGACTGCGACACAGCCGGCGGTCGGTGAGCCTCGCTCCTTCCAGATGTGCAGAAAAATCGCACTGCCGAAACCCGGGATCACGGGATCGGTATTGTATTCGATGACCAGGCCGTATCGATATTGATCATCGTCGCGTTTCATCTTCTCAAAGGACAGCGCGGAGGTTTCGCCCTGCTTCACCCATCGGTTGTAGTCCGGGGCATCCGGGTCGTCCACCCACAAGTCGTCATCTTTAGCCTGGCGGTAGGGCATGGCGGTCTGTGCTTTTTCTGGATAGCCGAAGGCCAGATTCAGGCGGTACAATCCGGAAGGCGTTCGTCCGTCTCCCTCTCTTTTTTCCCCGGGCGGTGCAATGCCGTTTCTGCCGACGACCGCGGTCATGGCAGGGAGTGCCTGCCGCCAGACTTCTTTGTCTTTCTGCATCATGTAGAGTGTATGCCAGGTGATAAAAAGAAAGCTCTTTTCGCGTACGATAAGGAGCTGGCTTGTGTTTTGTAATGGGTGTTGGGCAGCGGCCGACAGGTTATCTTTGCATGCGGCGACGGTGGGCAGAAAGACCGCACAGGCGGTCAGCAGCAAAGTTATAACCGTCCAAAACCTGAACACGACCGATTCATTTCTCACGCGGGCCCCCTGTCTTTCAAGATGGTGTTCAATTTGTAATGGAATGTCTTTTTTTTTGCAATCGAATTATCGGCGGCGGCAAAGCCTTCTGGAGTCAAGCTTCTTGTAATTGCCGGATGTTTGTTGTATAGAATACGCGTTATTCAACAGCGCGCAATATCGCGTTCGTTGCGATAATAGAAAACCATGCCGCCGAATCAATGATTCTTAAAGACAGGCATGTTTTTGAACCCGGAGAGCAACCCAATGACTGAAAAAAGAAAACAGCCGGAGCGTCGTGCGGTCGACCGTGCGACGCTGCAAGAGTGGAAAACGCGATATAATTTTCTTTTGCAGCATTTGCATGAAAGTGTCTTTGTTGTCCGAAGCAGGGACGGGATGATCCTGGAGGCCAACGCAACTGCGCTTCAAACCTATCAGTACTCCCTTCAGGAGTTTTGCGAAATGTTCGTGGATGATTTGCTTGATCCGTCCCGGGCGGATGAACAGCCGCTGGCGGGTGGCGAAGATACCTATAGCGCCCGCGTTGTTCGGGCGGTTCATCGGAAAAAGAACAGTGAAATCTTCCCCGTGGAAATGGTGTATCAGCAAAAGGCTCCGGCCATGGACAGGGTTTTGCTCCTGGTGCGCGACCTTTCCGCCCCGAAGAGCGCGGTTCCGGACTTGAACGGGTACGCGGACAATCTTTCTTCTCTTTTTAATGCGATCACCGAATCCTTTTTTCTGACGGATCGACACGGCACGGTGATTGCCGCCAACGAGACGTTTGCCAAGCGGATGCGTGTGAGTCTCGATAAGATTCTCGGGGCAAGCCTCTATGATCTGCTGCCTGCGGACGTGGCGGTTCAGAGGCGGCAGCAGGTGGAAAACGTCATCCAGAACGGCCGGCGGGAGCGGTTCGAAGATGTTCGGAACCGGCGCCACATCGATCAGGTGATCCATCCTGTTTTGGACCCCGCGGGAGAAGTTGCCAGGCTGGCTTTTTTCGGCGCCGACATCACGCAGCGCCGTGAGATGGAAAAAGAGCTCGAAGCGCTGGCTTTTGATGATCATCTAACCGGGTTGTACAACCGGCGGGGATTTTTCACACTGTCAAAACGGGAGCTGAACCGTGCGGATCGATTTGAAAAAAACCTGCTCCTTTTCTTTGCCGATCTGGACGATCTGAAGTCTATCAACGATCAGTTCGGCCACGAAGAAGGAGATCGGGCGCTGATTGCCGCCGCCAGAATTCTGGTCCAGACGTTCCGTTCATCTGACATCGTTTCCCGCATCGG
Source organism: Syntrophaceae bacterium UBA2280 (assembly GCA_002347685.1). Classification (GTDB taxonomy): domain Bacteria; phylum Desulfobacterota; class Syntrophia; order Syntrophales; family Smithellaceae; genus UBA8904. The sequence goes on along the minus strand of DDWS01000036.1, from coordinate 527 downwards.
CGGTGACGAGTTTGCCATTCTTGCAGTGGACGCAGATGAAGATGTCGTGGAGGCACTCTTGAGGCGGCTGTATAAGCTGATCAACTATTTCAATGCCCGTAAGGGGCAGAAATTCAAGCTCTCCATCAGTATTGGGCATGCCTCGTATGACCGGTCGCAGTCCCTTTCTCTGGACGATCTGCTTTCCGATGCCGATCGGGCAATGTATCATATGAAGAGGGTGAAGAAACGCCGTGAATGATGCATCTTGTCGCAAAACGAAAAAAGCCTTAAGAACCATTTCATGAAATGATCCCTGAACACCGCAATCCCGTCATTATATCGTATGCATCTGATTTGCATATGAATATTTATGCTTATCCTTCCCGGGCGTGAACGTCACGATAAACAATCCGTACAAAATTGAACCGAATATCTTCGTAAAAGACAAATTTGTATTTGACAAAAAAGGCGTTTGAAAGTAGGCATACGGCAATCTATTGCCGTATGCCTATAAAGGAGGAAAAACGATGTCCGTAATTAAAGAT